>NZ_JAAMQZ010000004.1 GCF_013522825.1 Stutzerimonas stutzeri | reverse complement strand
ACGTCTCACGACGGTGATAAAGGCTCTATGCCGAACAAGAGGGACGAAGTTCTACCCTGAGGGCAGAATTCACCCTCAGGGTCAGACATTATTTGTAACAATCCAGGCGGGCCGGAAAGCTACTTTCTGGTTTTCTACACCCATTGCGAACCCATTTTGGGTGCGAATTGATGCAGATTTGTTGCCTAGCTTCGTAAAACGCAGAGCGTCCGTAGCGTAGGATTACCAGGCAGAGCCGGGTACATTGACTGCTGTTTTAAGCATTAACCCCTTGAAACAAAGGGTTTGGAGCCATGGTGCAGTGAACCAAACCAAGCACGACACATACATACGTGTCGCACCAAAGCGCTTATGATAGCGGACCCGTCAACCCCCTGACAGAGCCAGGCGCTTGCCCTCTGCAGCAACGACATCCCTCTTCTTGATACAAGGAAGCCTTCCATGATCCTGCTCCATACCAATCACGGCGTCATCACCGTCAAGCTGTTCGAAGACAAGGCTCCTGAAACCACGACCAATTTCAAGGAATACATCAAGAGCGGCCATTACGACGGCACCATCTTTCACCGCGTGATCGGCAACTTCATGATCCAGGGCGGCGGCTTCGAGCCGGGCATGAAGCAGAAAGCCACCCGCGCCCAGATCAAGAACGAAGCCAACAACGGCCTTTCCAACAAGACCGGCACCCTGGCCATGGCGCGCACCATGGAGCCGCACTCGGCGTCCGCGCAGTTCTTCATCAACGTCAAGGATAACGACTTCCTCGACCACACCGCCCCCACCGTCCAGGGTTGGGGCTATGCCGTTTTCGGCGAAGTCGTCGAAGGCATGGATGTGGTCGAGAAGATCAAAGGTGTTTCCACCACCATGAAATCCGGTCATCAGGACGTTCCGGTGGATGACGTCATCATCGAAAAGGCCGAGATCGTCGAGTAAGCCTCGTTGATCCTGCTGATTTCAGATCTGCATCTGGAAGAGCAACGCCCGGATATCAGCCGGGCGTTTCTTCGTTTTCTTGAAACCCGTGCCCCCCAGGCCGAGGCACTCTATATTCTCGGCGACTTCTTCGAGGTCTGGGTCGGCGACGATGGCATGACACCCTACCAGCGCAGCATCGCCAGCGCGCTGCGCACCCTGAGCGAAAGCGGCACACGCATCTATCTGATGCATGGCAACCGCGACTTCATGATCGGCCAGGCGTTCTGCAAAGAGGCCGGCTGCACGCTGCTCTCCGACCCGCATGTCGCCATGCTCGGCGGCGAGCGCGTTTTGCTGATGCATGGCGACAGCCTGTGTACCCGAGACGAAGGCTATATGCGCCTGCGCCGCTGGCTGCGCAACCCGCTCAGCCTGTTCATCCTGCACCACCTCTCCCTTGCCAAGCGGCAAAAGCTCGCGCAAAGGCTGCGCTCGACCAGCAAAAAAGAAACCCGAATGAAAGCCAGCGATATCGTCGACGTGACGCCTGACGAGGTGATCCGGATGATGCACAAGCACAAGGTCCGCACCCTGATCCACGGCCACACGCACCGCCCGGCAATACATTCACTGCAACTCGACGGCCAGGTCGCGCAGCGTATCGTCCTGGGCGACTGGGATCGGCAGGGCTGGGCCTTGCAGATCGACGAGTCGGGCCGGCACCAGGCACCTTTCGATCTCGACTGATCAGGCCGCCTCGGGGATGCCGCTGTGGAAGCGGAACTCGGAATCGGGGCTTTCGATTAGCTCGCGCTCACGCTCTCGCACCCGGACGATGGTCGCATCGATATCGGCAGCGTCGCCGTAGAGATAGGCCAGTTTCAGATAATCCTGGAAATGCCTGGCCTCGGATTTGAGCAGGCCGTGATAGAACTTGCCCAGTTCCTCGTCCAGATGCGGGACCAGCATGGCGAAGCGTTCGCAGGAACGCGCCTCGATAAAGGCACCGATCACCAGCGTATCGGTCAGTCGATAAGGCTCGTGGTTGCGCACCAGCTCACGTAAGCCAGCCGCATATCGCGAGGAGCCAACATTGCGCAGGGCGATTTCCCGCTTGCGGATGATCGACAGCACCTGCTCGAAATGCCGTAACTCCTCTCGCGCCAATCGCGACATCTTGTGCTGCAGATCCGGTTTGTCGATGTAACGAAACATCAACTGGAAAGCAGCGCCGGCGGCCTTCTTCTCGCAGTTGCCGTGATCGATGAGCATCACGTCCTGATTCTGCAAGGCAACATCGACCCAGGCCGCGGGAGTCGCGCAGCCGAGAAATTCATTCAATTCAGCAAGCATGATGAGTGTCTTGATAGTGGCAAGTAATGAAAATGGCGTATTAGCCATCGCCGGCGATGCATTATACGAGGCATTCTCTAGGGTCTGTTGACGTTTCGGCGCAAGCCGCGTTGCAGCGTCAAATGTCGCCAGGCCGGGCGGCGTTCCGCAAGGCGCGGGACGCAGGTAATGGTCGCTCCCTTGCCAAGTCCCGCAACGCCGCATGGCGACATTTGCCGCGCAACCCAAAGGGACGGGCCAGTTTTTGCGCGGAGCGTTGTTGCTCAACAGCTCATTTGGACGACCAAACTTCGCGTCTCGCGCCTAGCCCCGCGCAAAAACTGGTTCCGTCGCGGTCGCGAGCGAACGTCAACAGACCCTACACGCCCAGCGCTGATTGATTTGCATCACTGACCAGCGCCGGCCCCTTGTCTATAGTCCAGTGACTCGAACAGGAAACGGAGCCGATCATGCAAGCCATTCGCTGTATTCTCGTGATAATCGATCCCAAACAGCCAGAAAACCTCGCACTGAAACGCGCCTGCCTGATTGCCAGTGTCAGCCAGTCGCGACTGCACCTGCTGATCTGTGATGGCAAGCAGGATCACAGCGAATACCTGGACCGCCTGCGCGAAGAAACGGAAACTCAGGGCCACACGGTCAGTACTGCACAGGCGTGGCTCGAGAACATCTACCAGACCATCATCAGCGTGCAGCAAGCCGAAGGCTGTGGCCTGGTGATCAAGCAGCATATCCCCGACAACTCTCTCAAGCGGGCGCTGCTGACTCCTGATGACTGGAAACTGCTGCGTTACTGCCCCTGCCCCGTGCTAATGGTCAAGACGGAAACCCCCTGGACCGGCGGCAAAGTACTGGCTGCGGTGGATGTCGGCAACGCTGATATCGAACATCGCACCCTGCATGCCAGCATCATCAATCACGGTTACGAAATCGCCTCTCTGGCTGGCGGCAATCTGCATGTCATCAGCGCCCACCCTTCGGCCATGCTCTCCGCGGCAGATCCGGCGTTTCAGTTGAAGGAAACCATCGAGGCCCGCTACCGTGATGCCTGCAAGCAGTTCCAGGCCGAGTTCGACATCCCCGACAGCCAGCTGCATATCAAGGAAGGTCCGGCTGATGCGCTGATTCCGCATGTCTGCAAGCAGCTTCAAGCCGTAGTGACCGTCATCGGCACCGTCGCCCGTACCGGCCTTTCCGGCGCATTGATGGGCAATACCGCCGAAGTGGTGCTCGATGCGCTGGAAAGCGATGTTCTGGTATTGAAGCCGGACGATATCATCGAGCACCTCGAAAACCTGGTAGCGCAGCGATAATCCTCGGGCGCACCGCCCCGGCGCGCTGAGTCGGGTGCAGGCAAAGTTGCCTGTACCCGGTAATCAGTCAGCGGATATCCCCGGCAATGAATCGCGGAGCGACATAGCGCTCGTAATGAGCCTGCGAGAGCAGAAAGAACTCTTGATCAATGGCATCGCGCAGTTCAGGCAATGACCAATTGCGAAATTCCGGCAACAGCACAATGCCATAGGCCTCAAGTTGCTGGATAACCCGCGCACCTCGCGCAATCAGCTGATATGCCCAACCATAAGGTGATTGCCCGTCAACAAAACGGATCTGTCGAGCCAGCAACTGCTGTCGTAGCAAGCCGGCATCGAAGACTTCCAACTTCGCCGCCATCACTTGCGTCAGAAGCTGCTCCAGGCGCAGCCAGACGGCGCGCTTTTCATCCTCCGCATAAGCGTTCCAGCCCACCACCTCATGATTGAAGCGCTTGCAGCCACGACAGACCAGATCGCCATAAACGGTCGAGCAGAGGCCAACACAGGGAGTTTTGATGCGCTGATTTGACATGATGGACATGAATCGAAGAACAGCCCCATATCTTAGACTTTTGTCCTAGCCGGGTCACCGTTGAATCGTTCGTAGCAGGCCGGAAGCCGCGCCAGACCTGCTCTCGGCGTCTTTTTAGAACATCCTGAATCTGCTTGGAAGACACAGTCGCCGCAGCCCTTCACTTAACTTTATGGCCCCGTTCCAGTAGAATCGGCCCGCCGTTTTCGGCGCCACAATCCGTACGAAGCTGTTTTCAAAGCGTCACGAGCACAGTTGAACCGGCCATTTGCTGGATGCGCAGATCCCTCTAACCAGCGCATCCAGCACCTCAAGCCGACGTAAAACTTTGAAAACAGCTTCCGGATGCGCGTCCCGAAACATCCAAGGGACCAATGATGAGGGTAATAAACTGTGCTTGAAGCCTATCGCAAACATGTAGAAGAGCGTGCCGCCCAGGGCGTCGTGCCCCAGCCGCTGAACGCCGAGCAGACCGCAGGCCTGGTCGAGCTGCTGAAAAACCCGCCAGCCGGCGAAGAAGCCTTCCTGGTTGATCTGATCACCAACCGTGTGCCCGCAGGCGTCGACGAAGCCGCCTACGTCAAGGCCGGTTTCCTCTCCGCTATCGCCAAGGGCGAGGCAACTTCCCCGCTGATCAGCAAGCAACGCGCCGTCGAGTTGCTGGGCACCATGCAGGGCGGCTACAACATCGCCACGCTGGTCGAGTTGCTGGACGATGCCGAACTGGCTGCCACGACCGCCGAGCAACTCAAGCACACCCTGCTGATGTTCGACGCTTTCCACGACGTCGCCGAAAAAGCCAAGGCCGGCAATGCCAACGCCAAGGCCGTGCTGCAGTCCTGGGCTGACGGCGAGTGGTTCCAGAGCCGCCCTGCGCTGGCCGAGAAGATCACCCTGTCCGTGTTCAAGGTCACTGGCGAAACCAACACCGACGACCTGTCCCCCGCTCCGGACGCCTGGTCGCGCCCCGATATCCCACTGCACGCCCTGGCCATGCTGAAGATGGCCCGCGACGGTATCGAACCCGACGCTCCCGGCTCGGTCGGTCCGATCAAGCAGATGGAAGCACTGAAAGCCAAGGGCTTCCCGGTTGCCTACGTCGGTGACGTGGTCGGTACCGGCTCTTCCCGCAAGTCCGCCACCAACTCGGTGCTGTGGTTCTTCGGCGACGACATCCCGAACGTGCCGAACAAGCGCGCCGGCGGCTTCTGCTTCGGCACCAAGATCGCCCCGATCTTCTACAACACCATGGAAGATGCCGGCGCCCTGCCGATCGAATTCGACTGCACCAACCTGGCCATGGGCGACGTCATCGACGTGTACCCCTACAAGGGTGAAGTGCGCCGTCATGGCAGCGACGAGCTGGTCACCACCTTCGAGCTGAAGACTGACGTATTGCTGGACGAAGTCCGCGCCGGTGGTCGTATCCCGCTGATCATCGGTCGCGGCCTGACCGACAAGGCCCGCGCCGAACTGGGCCTGGGTCCGGTTGATCTGTTCAAGATGCCGGTCGCGCCGGCTGACAGTGGCAAGGGCTTCACCCTGGCACAAAAAATGGTCGGTCGCGCCTGCGGTCTGCCGGAAGGCAAGGGCATCCGCCCCGGTACCTATTGCGAACCGAAGATGACCACCGTCGGCTCCCAGGACACCACCGGCCCGATGACCCGTGACGAGCTGAAGGACCTGGCTTGCCTGGGCTTCTCCGCCGACCTGGTCATGCAGTCCTTCTGCCACACCGCGGCCTATCCGAAGCCAATCGACGTCAATACCCACCACACCCTGCCGGACTTCATCCAGAACCGTGGCGGCGTCTCCCTGCGTCCGGGCGACGGCATCATCCACAGCTGGCTGAACCGCATGCTGCTGCCCGACACCGTCGGCACCGGCGGCGACTCGCACACCCGCTTCCCGATGGGTATTTCCTTCCCGGCCGGTTCCGGCCTGGTGGCCTTCGCCGCCGCCACCGGCGTCATGCCGCTGGACATGCCGGAATCCGTACTGGTGCGCTTCAAGGGCGAAATGCAGCCGGGCATCACCCTACGTGACCTGGTCCATGCCATCCCCTACTACGCCATCCAGGAAGGCCTGCTGACCGTCGAGAAGAAGGGCAAGAAGAACATCTTCTCCGGTCGCATTCTCGAAATCGAAGGTCTGAGCGGGTTGACTGTCGAGCAGGCGTTCGAGCTGTCCGACGCTTCCGCCGAGCGCTCCGCCGCCGGTTGCACCATCAAGCTGCCGGAAGAGGCGATCGCCGAGTACCTGCGCTCCAACATCACCCTGCTGCGCTGGATGATCAGCGAAGGTTACGGCGATCCACGCACCCTGGAGCGTCGCGCCCAGGCAATGGAAGCCTGGCTGGCCAGACCTGAGCTGCTGGAAGCCGACAAGGACGCCGAATACGCCGCCGTGATCGAAATCGATCTGGCAGACGTGAAGGAACCTATCCTCTGCGCCCCGAACGACCCGGACGACGCTCGTCTGCTCTCCACCGTTGCTGGTGAGAAGATCGATGAAGTCTTCATCGGTTCGTGCATGACCAACATCGGTCACTTCCGTGCTGCCGGGAAACTGCTGGAGAAGGTCAAGGGCGGTATTCCGACCCGTCTGTGGCTGGCTCCGCCGACCAAGATGGACGCCCACCAGCTGACCGAGGAAGGCTACTACGGCATCTACGGCAAGGCCGGTGCGCGCATGGAAATGCCGGGTTGCTCGCTGTGCATGGGTAACCAGGCGCGCGTGCAGACCGGTTCGACCGTGGTCTCCACCTCAACCCGTAACTTCCCGAACCGTCTGGGCGATGCGACCAACGTGTACCTGTCCTCTGCCGAACTGGCATCGGTCGCCTCGATCATCGGCAAGCTGCCGACCGTCGAGGAGTACATGCAGTACGCGAAAGAGATCGACACCATGGCTGCTGATGTCTATCGCTACCTGAGCTTCGACCAGATCGCCGAGTTCCGCGAGTCTGCGGAAAAGGCCAAGATCCAGGTTGTTGAAGTCTGAGGCTGAACCTCCCAAGGTGAACTATCTGAACAGGTAGCTCAAAGGGACGAAAATGCCCGCATCGAAAGATGCGGGCATTTTTTATGCGCCCTTGATCGGTTACGCATCCCCACTTATCTGTTGCCAATAAAAAACCCGGTCCTGCATGTTCTGCAGGACCGGGTTCAGTAGTTCAGCCAGGTATCAGCGAACCTGAGCTTCCACTTCAGCCTCAACGCGACGGTTGATCTGACGGCCTTCCTCGGTGCTGTTGTCAGCAACCGGACGGGACTCGCCGTAGCCGACCGAGTCGACGCGCTGGCTTTCTACGCCATACTGATTGACCAGCACTTCGCGAACGGCCTGAGCACGACGCTCGGACAGACGCTGGTTGTATTGGTCGGTACCCACGGAGTCAGTGTGACCTTCGACGGTGGTGCTGGTCTGCGGGTACTGCTGCATGAAGTCAGCCAGGTTCTTGATGTCGCTGTAGCTTTCTTCACGCACACGGGACTTGTCGAAGTCGAACTTCACGTCCAGCTCGACACGGACCAGTTCCGGCTCTGGCTCCGGCTCGGTGTCGACGATGGGCGCCGGTGCGGGCTCTGGAGTCGGCTCGACCTGTGCAACCTGGCGGGTGCCGCCGCCAAAGTTCAGACCGACACCCATGCCAGCCATCCACTCGGCTTCGTCAGCATCGATGTTGTACATGCCATCAACGCTGGCCTTGGCGAAGAAGTTCTCGGTGAAGTAATACTTCAGACCAGTACCGACGTTGGCAAAGGTGCTGCGGTCACGACCACCACGATCAGCCTGACCGATGCTCTGGTGAGCAGCGCCAGCGGAAACATAGGGACGCAGACCAACACCTGGCTGACCGAAGTGATAAGTGGCATCAAGTGAAGTCAGGCTGCCCTTGATGTTCTTGTGACCACCGGCGCCCAACGGATCCTGGGACGTCAGATCGTGGTATTCACCATAGGACAGACCAAGCGATACATCGTCGGTCAGGAAGTAACTGACGCCAGCGCCATAGAGCTCACCGTCGCGCTGCACATCACGCGAGCTGTCGGTGAAGTAGTGCTTGCCGAATGCCTCCACCTCAACGGCGCCCTGGCCCTGAGCCAGCGCGCTAACAGAAGTGGCGGCAATCAGGGAACCAATTGCAACGCCCAAGGTGTTTTTAAGCTTCATCCGTAAATCCCCATCTGGTGGTTAGTATCAGAACAATCTAAGGAAACCCCGGCTAACTGAAAACCCAAGCTGTTCGCTGTCTCTATGACAACTTTGAGCCATCAAGTTTCAATTATTCCGGAAAATTTTTCGCGAAGTTTATCAAGAGCACGCTTGTAACGCATCTTCGTTGCGCTTAGCCCCATGTGCATGATGTCAGCAATCTCCTGGAACTCCAGCTCTGCAACAAAGCGCAAAACAAGAATCTCCCGATCAATCTGATTCACATGCACAAGCCAATGCTCAAGACCGCTCTTCTCAGTCACGACAGGCGCGCTGTCGTCGGAAGCCTCCTCGACCGGGTCGAGACTCAAAGCATCCAGCAACCGTCGCTTGCGTCGCTCCTTGCGATACTGCGTAATACACTCATTATAAGTAATGCTATATAGCCATGTTTTGAACTTTGACTTCCCTTCGAAGTTCTTGAGGCCATACAAGACCTTCAACATCACCTCTTGACACACGTCATCAGCGTCTCGTTCGTTTCCGAGATAACGAGCACACACGTTGAAAAGAGTGCGTTGATATCGCCGCATCAGCTCTTCATATGCACGGGTTATATGAAACAACTCGCCATGGGCACGCTGCACCAATTCTTCATCGGAAAGCTGGCGTGGGTCATAGCTCATGGTTGGCGGATGGACTGTAGTCAAGACGCTTCGAACCGGCTGTCAAAGTCATGGCCAGCATTCATGGAAGACCAACAAAATTAGCGGCGTACTTTAACAGATTATCGGCTCAGGCGGCTGTCCACGCGCTGCTCCAGCAGCACTCTGTTTGCAATCGAGACCCTCTCGCCATCATCCGTCAGCAACTGGGTCTTGGCTGTTCCGATTTCCTCGATTTCGCCCTCCAGTTCCAATCCGTCAAGGCGAACGCGCTGCCCTACCCCATACAGCTCCCGCACATAGATGCCGGCGAGAATCTGGCTGACCAGTTCGCGACTACCCAGCCCCAGCGCCAGCGCGACGGCAAGTCCGACGGAGATCAGGGCAATGGCGATAACATAGTTGAGCAGCTCGGTTTTCACCTCGAGCTGACCGATCGCGACCGAAATGCTGATGATGATTACCAGCCCCTGGGCAATGCGTCCCAGCCCGCTGGCATATTCAAGCCCGACGCCTTCCGCAGCGCCGCGAACCAGGCCGCTGACCAACTGAGCCAGCAGCACGCCAGCAAGCAGGATCAGTCCCGCGCCAAAAACCTTCGGCACATAGAGCGCCAGCATGTCGAGGGTTGCCGAGACACGGGCCAGCCCAAGCGACTCGGCAGCCGAGACAAGGAAAATCAGCAGCACGAACCAGTAGACGACTCTACCGATCAGGGTGGATACCGACGCACGAATACCGGCACGACCCAGAAGCTTGGTTGTACCCGTGCCGGCGACCAGTCGGTCGAGGCCTATTTTTGCCAACCCCTTGGACAGCAGGGCATCAAGCAATTTGGCAACGAGAAAGCCAATTGCGACAACCAGCAATGCTCCAAACAGACGTGGGATAAAAGCTGCAATGGGTGCCCAGAGCGCACTCATTGCAGCGAGCAGACTTTGGCTCCACTCCATGATCAATCAGCCTTGTCGAAAGAGGTTGGATGGGTCGTGTGGCGCGGGGTGACAGCTGAAGAGCGGGAAGCACCGCTGCTGAGCACAACCAGCAGCGTTTGCAGCCAGTGTCCCATCAAGCCGAACAGATCACCCGCGCCCACCTGACGGTTGGCCGTTTTCAAGACTCGGTCCAGACAGGCGTCATCGTCATGCCCGGACTGCGCCTTGAGCATATCGCGCAGGGATTCTTCAAAGGGATCACCCATGCTCACCTCGTTACACTCCAACTCGGGAACCTTTTACGTTTCACAGCACACCGAGGAAACGCTTCAGTGCCTAGACGGCAGCTGTATGAAAAAGTCACATTCATACCCATTTCAGGCGACGGAATATCCACCATTGAAAAACCGCTACCGCAGCGATAAGCGCACATGCCAGCGCAAAACCATAGGGATTCTCCGAGCCCGGAATACCCCCGACATTGATGCCCAGCAGGCCAGTGAGAAAGCTCATCGGAAGAAAGAAACCGGTGATGATGCCAAGCAGATACATGGTTCGATTCATTCGCTCGCGCATGCGCCGCTCCTCGGCCTCCAGTACCAGATTGGCCCGTTCACGGACCAGCTCCAGCTCTTCGAGGTAGCGGATCAGGCGGTTGCTCAGCTCGTTCCAGTACACGGTATCGTCATCGACGAACCAGGGAAGCCGTTTGCGCGCCAGTTGTCCGTAGATCTCGTTCTGAGGCAGCAGAAACCGGCGCAGGCTTGCAGCTTGGCGCCGCAACGCAAGCAACTTGTCCTGCGGTGGCGCATAGCGCGGCTCGGTTTCGAGGCGATCCTCTTCGTCATCCACTTTCTCGGCGAGCAGCGCAACCAGATCATCCACGCGGTCGGTCAATGCTTCGGCGAGACTGATCAGCACCTCGGAAGCCGTTTTCGGGCCTACGCCTGCAGCCAGTTGCTGGATCACCGCCTCGGTGGAGCGCAGTGGTCGCAGGCGCAGCGAAATCACTCTGCGCGCATCGGCGAAAACCCGTAGTGAAACCATGTCCTCAGGTTCGGCATCCGGATTGAGGTTCACCCCTCGCAAAAACAGCAACAGCTCGTCAGCCGGCAAGGGCAGCAGTCGTGGGCGCGTGTTTTCCTCAAGCAGCACATCACAGGTAAAACCGCTCAAGCCACTCCGTTCGCGCAACCAGGCCTGGGCCTGAGGCTGGCTGCGATCCCAGTGCAGCCACAGGCTTTCGCTCTCGACCAGCTCCAGCGAGGCAATGTCCGCATAAGTGAGCTGGCGGGCGCCACCCCGCCCATCCAGCACCAGGGCATGCAACAGGCCCATTTCCTCATCAGCCAGCATGGCTTCCCCGCTCAGACTGCAAAAAAGCCCGGCTTGCAGGCTGTATGAAAACGTAGCGAGCGAAGGTCAGGCAAGGCAAAAACAGGCGAAAAAGCGCAGTTTACGAGCTGTAAATGAGCATTTTGAGCCTGTTTTTAACGCAGCATGGCCGAGCGCAGTAGTTTTCACACAGCCTGCTTGACCGGGCTCGTGTAACCGAAAGCATGACTCAATCAGGCATTTTCAACGCTTCTGGCGAAACCACGATGCCGTTGTTGTCGGCATAGAGGTATTCACCCGGGCGGAAGGTCACGCCGCAGAAGGTCACCGGGATGTTCAGTTCGCCGACACCCCGCTTGTTGCTCTTCAGCGGATGGCTGGCCAGCGCCTGCACGCCGAGGTCGGTTTGCGCGACGATATCCACATCACGGATGCAGCCATAGATGACCAGCCCCTGCCAGCCATTGCGCGCAGCCTTCTCGGCCAGCATGTCGCCCAACAGGGCGCAACGCAGCGAGCCACCACCATCGACCACCATCACCTTGCCGGCACCATCGAGCTCGACCTGCTCCTTGACCAGCGAGTTGTCCTCGAAGCACTTGACCGTGACGATCTGCCCGCCGAAGGAATCACGACCACCGAAGTTGCTGAAGATCGGTTCCACGACCTGAATCAGCTCAGGGTAGGCATCGCACAGATCTGGCGTGACGTATTGCATGAGTGTTCCCCTTGTTTTGCTGGTACGAAAAAGGGCGAATTTCGCCCTTTTTACCTGTGAGCGATCAGTTGATCTCGGCATCCGCCAGGAAGAACCAGGTATCGAGTACCGAGTCAGGGTTCAGCGAAACGCTCTCGATGCCCTGCTCCATCAGCCACTTGGCCAGATCCGGGTGGTCGGACGGCCCCTGGCCGCAGATGCCGACGTACTTGCCGGCCTTGTTGCAGGCTTCGATGGCGCTTGCCAGCAGCTTCTTGACCGCCGGGTTACGCTCGTCGAACAGGTGCGCAATGATGCCCGAGTCACGGTCCAGACCCAGCGTCAGCTGCGTCATGTCATTGGAGCCGATGGAGAAACCATCGAAGAACTCCAGGAACTCGTCGGCCAGCAGTGCGTTGGATGGCAGCTCGCACATCATGATGATGCGCAGACCGTTCTCGCCACGCTTGAGTCCGAACTGAGCGAGGATGTCGATGACCTGCGAGGCCTCGCCGAGGGTGCGCACGAAGGGCACCATCAGCTCGACGTTGGTCAGCCCCATCTCGTCGCGCACCTTGCGCATGGCACGGCATTCGAGCTCGAAGCAGTCACGGAAGGATTCGCTGATATAGCGCGAGGCGCCACGGAAGCCGAGCATCGGGTTTTCTTCTTCCGGCTCGTAGAGCCTGCCGCCGATCAGGTTGGCATATTCGTTGGACTTGAAGTCCGACAGGCGCACGATGACCTTCTTCGGCCAGAAGGCTGCAGCCAGGGTACTGACGCCCTCGACCAGTTTTTCGACATAGAAGTCGACCGGGTCGCCATAACCGGCGATGCGTTTCTCGACACTGTTCTTCACATCGCTCGGCAGGCCGTCGAAATTCAGCAGCGCCTTGGGATGCACGCCGATCATGCGGTTGATGATGAATTCCAGGCGAGCCAGGCCAACGCCTTCGTTGGGCAGCTGGGCGAAGTCGAATGCGCGGTCGGGGTTACCGACGTTCATCATGATCTTGAACGGCAGTTCGGGCATGGCGTCGATGGAGTTCTGGCGGATATCGAAGCCCAGTTCGCCTTCGAAGATCAGGCCGGTGTCGCCTTCGGCACAGGTCACGGTGACGCGCTGGCCATCCTTGAGCAGCTCGGTGGCGTTGCCGCAGCCGACGACCGCCGGAATCCCCAGCTCGCGCGCGATGATCGCCGCGTGGCAGGTACGGCCACCGCGGTTGGTGACGATGGCGCTGGCGCGCTTCATCACCGGCTCCCAGTCCGGATCGGTCATGTCCGATACCAGCACGTCGCCCGGCTGGACCTTGTCCATTTCAGAAACGTCGCGAATGATCTTCACCGGACCGGCACCGATACGCTGGCCAATGGCACGACCTTCGACCAGCACGGTGCCCTTTTCCTTCAGCAGGTAGCGCTCCATGACATTAGCGCTGCTGCGGCTTTTGACGGTTTCCGGACGTGCCTGAACGATATACAGCTGGCCATCGTCACCGTCCTTGGCCCACTCGATATCCATCGGGCGACCGTAGTGCTTTTCGATGATCATCGCCTGGCGGGCCAGGTTGCTGACTTCCTCGTCGGTGAGACAGAAGCGCATGCGTTCGGCCTGATCGACATCGACGGTCTTGACCGACTTGCCGGCGCTGGCTTCTTCGCCGTAGATCATCTTGATCGCCTTGCTGCCCAGATTGCGGCGCAGGATGGCCGGACGGCCTGCTTCAAGCGTGTGCTTGTGGACGTAGAACTCGTCGGGGTTGACCGCGCCCTGAACCACGGTCTCTCCAAGGCCGTAGGCGCCGGTGATGAATACCACGTCACGGAAGCCGGATTCGGTATCCAGGGTGAACATCACACCAGCAGTGCCGGTTTCGGAGCGCACCATGCGTTGCACGCCAGCGGACAGGGCGACCAGTTTGTGGTCGAAGCCCTGGTGCACGCGATAGGCGATGGCGCGGTCGTTGAACAGGGAGGCGAACACCTCCTTGGCAGCACGGATCACATTGTCCACGCCACGAATATTGAGGAAGGTTTCCTGCTGGCCGGCGAAGGAGGCATCCGGCAGGTCTTCTGCGGTTGCCGAAGAGCGCACCGCAACCGCCAGGTTGTCGTTACCGGCGGACATCTCGGCAAAGGCTGCACGGATATCGGCGTCCAGTTGCGGTGGAAACTCGGCGGCCATGACCCAGCCGCGAATCTGCGCACCGGCCTTGGCCAAGGCGTTGACGTCATCCACATCCAGCGCATCGAGCAACGTATGGATCTGCTCGTTCAGACCGCTGAGTTCCATGAAATCGCGATAGGCCTGCGCCGTAGTGGCGAAACCACCAGGTACTGAAACACCCGCGCCTGCGAGGTTGCTGATCATCTCGCCCAGGGAGGCGTTCTTGCCCCCTACACGCTCAACATCATGATTGCCGAGCTTATCGAGGGAAACTACGTACTCTACCAAGGTGATCTCTCCACGTTGTATTGGAAACTCGGTTCGCGCCCAGGTGGCACGGTGGCCCGGCTCTGCAAAATAAGTGACAATGCCAGCCAATCGAGGCTCTTCAAGGGGCCTTCACTATAGCTGAGAAGCGTTCTCGACTTAAGGCTCCAAGGGCAATGAAACGAACTGCTTTTTTCATCTCCGACGGTACCGGGATCACGGCCGAAACACTCGGCCAGAGCCTGCTGGCACAGTTCGAAACCATCAACTTCACCAAGCTGACCCGGCCATACATCGATACGACCGAAAAAGCGCGGGCAATGGTACAGCAAATCAATAAAGCAGCGGAAAGCGATGGTGCGCGTCCGATCATATTCGACACCCTGGTCA
The DNA here is from genome assembly GCF_013522825.1 of Stutzerimonas stutzeri. Lineage (GTDB taxonomy): Bacteria > Pseudomonadota > Gammaproteobacteria > Pseudomonadales > Pseudomonadaceae > Stutzerimonas > Stutzerimonas stutzeri_AK. The sequence goes on along the minus strand of NZ_JAAMQZ010000004.1, from coordinate 168,017 downwards.
ATCAGGAAATTCGCGACATCCTCGCCGAATCCAACGGCTTCATGATCGATATCTTTTCCTCGTTCCTCTCACCACTGGAACATGAACTGATGTCACGCTCCTCGTATTCCGTGGGCAAATCCCACTCCATCGGTCACAGCAGCAACTACATGGAGCGCATCGAGGCGGTGAACTTCGCCCTCGACAATGACGATGGCGCCCGCACCCGTTACTACGACAAGGCCGACCTGATCCTGGTCGGCGTATCACGCTGCGGCAAAACCCCGACCTGCCTCTATATGGCCATGCAGTACGGCATCCGCGCTGCCAACTACCCGTTGACCGAAGAGGACATGGAGCGCCTGCAACTGCCCAGCGCCCTCAAGACCTACAAGGACAAACTGTTCGGCCTCACCATCGACCCCGAGCGGCTGGCCGCCATCCGCAACGAGCGCAAGCCCAACAGCCGCTACGCCAGTTTCGCCCAGTGCGAATTCGAGGTACGCGAAGTCGAAAGCCTGTTCCGCCGCGAAAACATCAACTACATCAATTCGACGCACTTCTCCGTCGAAGAAATCTCCGCCAAGATCCTGGTGGAAAAAGGCGTCGAACGGCGATTCAAATAAATGCCGCTTCGCTAGACAACAAAAAGTCCGCCAGGTGCGGACTTTTTGCTTTTCACGCCGCGATAAATCCGCTTCGGGGCTCGACGCCCATCAGAACGCATCCTCGGGAACGCGTACCCAGCCTTCCATCAGGATGCGCGCACTGCGGCTCATGATGGCCTTGGTCACCGTCCACTGACCCTCGACCTGGCGCGCCTCGGCACCGACACGCAACGTGCCGGACGGATGTCCGAAACGTACCGCCTCACGCTCACCGCCGCCCGCCGCCAGGTTGACCAGCGTGCCGGGCACCGCCGCCGCCGTGCCGATGGCCACGGCGCAGGTGCCCATCATGGCGTGGTGCAGCTTGCCCATGGAGAGCGCGCGGACCAGCAGGTCCACTTCCCCGGCATCGATGGCCTTGCCACTGGATGCCGCATAAGTTTTCGGCCTGGAAACGAAGGCGACCTTCGGCGTGTGCTGGCGGGTCAATGCTTCTTCTGCCGTCTTGATCAGTCCCATGCGCAGCGCGCCAGCCACGCGAATAGCCTCCAGACGCGCCAGCGCCTCGGCATTGCCGTTGATGTCTTCGCGCAGTTCGGTGCCCTGATAGCCGATGTCTTCGGCATTGACGAACACGGTAGGAATGCCGGCGCTGATCATGGTCGCCTTGAGCGTGCCGATGCCGGGAATGTCGAGCACATCGACCAGGCTGCCGGTGGGGAACATCGAACCGCCCTCTTCGCCGTCATCGGACGGATCGAGAAATTCCAGCACGATTTCCGCCGCTGGGAAGGTCACGCCATCCAGCTCGAAATCACCGGTTTCCTGTACCTGGCCATTGCTGACCGGTACATGGGCGATGATGGTTTTCTGGATATTGGCCTGCCAGATACGCACCACGCAGGTGCCATTCTCGGGAATCCGCGATGGGTCGACCAGGCCTGCGTGGATGGCGAAGGCGCCGGCACCGGTGGACAGGTTGCCGCAGTTGCCGCTCCAGTCGACGAAGGGCTTGTCGATGGAAACCTGGCCGTAGAGGTAGTCCACGTCGTGGTCCGGCTGGCTGCTTTTCGACAGGATCACGCACTTGCTGGTACTGGAGGTGGCGCCGCCCATGCCGTCGATATGCGCGGCATAAGGGTCGGGGCCGCCGATCACGCGCATGAACAGCTTGTCGCGAGCCTCGCCTGGAACCTGGCAGCGCTCAGGAAGGTCCTGCAGGCGGAAAAACACGCCCTTGCTGGTGCCGCCACGCATATAAGTAGCGGGAATTCTGATCTGGGGTGCACGAGCCATGAAAACGAGTCCTCATGAAACGCTGCCGCCAGAGGGCGGCAGCGGGAATGGAATGCGGGTGTAGGGTGGATGTCGCTTCTGACATCCACCCCGACACCGCTCGGTGGATCGCCACCCGGTGGAACGCCACCCGGTGAATCGGTAAAGCGTGATCCACCCTACGCCTGCCCGAGGAAATCCTTGGCAAAGCGCTGCAGTACGCCACCCGCCTCGTAGACGGAGACTTCGTCGGCGGTATCCAGACGGCAGATCACCGGCACCTCGACGGTTTCGCCGCTCTGGCGGCGGATAACCAGCGTCAGCTCGGCACGCGGCGTGCGCTCACCGATCACGTCGAAGGTCTCGGTACCATCGATACCCAAGGTCTTGCGATCAGTACCCGGTTTGAACTCCAGCGGCAACACCCCCATGCCCACCAGGTTGGTGCGGTGGATGCGCTCGAAGCCTTCGGCGACGATGGCTTCCACACCCGCCAGACGCACGCCCTTGGCCGCCCAGTCACGGGAAGAACCCTGACCGTAGTCGGCGCCGGCAATGATGATCAGCGGCTGCTTGCGGTTCATGTAGGTCTCGATGGCTTCCCACATGCGCATGACGGTGCCTTCCGGCTCGACACGCGCCAGCGAACCCTTCTTCACCTGACCGTCGACCACGGCCATTTCGTTGACCAGCTGTGGGTTGGCGAAGGTTGCGCGCTGCGCCGTGAGGTGATCACCGCGGTGGGTGGCGTAGGAGTTGAAGTCCTCTTCCGGCAGGCCCATCTTGTGCAGATATTCACCCGCGGCGCTGTCCAGCAGGATGGCGTTGGAGGGCGACAGGTGGTCGGTGGTGATGTTGTCCGGCAACACCGCCAGCGGGCGCATGCCCTTGAGCGTGCGTTCGCCGGCCAGCGCGCCTTCCCAGTAAGGCGGACGACGGATATAGGTGGACATCGGTCGCCAGTCGTACAGCGGGCTTTCGGCCTCCTGCACTGCGCCGAGGTCGAACATCGGAATGTAGACCTGATGGAACTGCTCCGGCTTCACCGAGGCGGCGACGATAGCGTCGATTTCCTCGTCGCTCGGCCACAGATCCTTCAGGGTGACGGGGTTGCCCTGGGCGTCATGGCCCAGCACATCCTGCTCGATGTCGAAGCGCACGGTGCCGGCGATGGCATAGGCGACCACCAGCGGCGGCGAGGCAAGGAAGGCCTGCTTGGCATAGGGGTGAATACGGCCATCGAAGTTGCGGTTGCCGGACAATACGGCAGTGGCGTACAGGTCGCGGTCGATGATTTCCTGCTGGATCACCGGGTCCAGCGCGCCGGACATGCCGTTGCAGGTGGTGCAGGCGTAGCCGACGATGCCGAAGCCGAGCTTTTCCAGCTCGGGCAGCAGGCCGGCCTCTTCCAGATAGAGCCTGGCGACCTTGGAACCCGGAGCGAAGGAAGTCTTGACCCAGGGCTTGCGCAGCAGACCCAGTTCGTTGGCCTTTTTCGCCACCAGGCCTGCAGCGACCACGTTGCGCGGGTTGGAGGTGTTGGTGCAGCTGGTGATGGCCGCGATGATCACGGCGCCATCGGGCATCAGCCCTTCCGCTTCCTCGGCTTTACCGGCTTCCAGCTTGGCCTCGTCGGCGATGCCGCGTTCGTGCAGTGCCGAGGTCGGCAGGCGACGGTGCGGGTTGCTCGGGCCAGCCATGTTGCGCACGACGCTGGACAGGTCGAACGACAGCACGCGCCCGTACTCGGCGGTCTTCAGCGCATCGGCCCAGAGGCCGGTGGTCCGGGCGTAGTTCTCGACCAGCGCGACCTGCTCCGGCTCGCGACCGGTCAGCTTGAGGTATTCGATGGTCTGCTGGTCGATGTAGAACATCGCCGCCGTCGCACCGTATTCCGGGCACATATTGGAGATGGTGGCGCGGTCGCCGATGGACAGGCTGTCGGCGCCCTCGCCGAAGAACTCGACCCAGGCACCGACCACGCGCTCCTGACGCAGGAACTCGGTCAGGGCCAGGACGATATCGGTGGCGGTGATGCCGGGCTGGCGCTTGCCGGTCAGGCGCACGCCGACGATATCGGGCAGGCGCATCATCGACGGACGGCCAAGCATGACGGTTTCAGCTTCCAGGCCACCGACGCCGATGGCGATCACGCCCAGGGCATCGACGTGTGGCGTGTGGCTGTCAGTGCCAACGCAAGTGTCAGGGAAAGCCACGCCGCCGCGCGCCTGGATCACCGGACTCATTTTCTCAAGGTTGATCTGGTGCATGATCCCGTTGCCGGCAGGGATCACATCGACGTTCTTGAAGGCCGTCTTGGTCCACTCGATGAAGTGAAAGCGGTCTTCGTTGCGACGCTCTTCAACGGAGCGGTTCTTCTCGAAGGCATCCGGATCGAAGCCGGCATGCTCCACCGCCAGCGAGTGATCGACGATCAGCTGGGTCGGCACCACTGGATTGACCTTGGACGGATCGCCCCCCTGCTCGGCAATCGCATCGCGCAGGCCGGCGAGGTCCACCAGCGCGGTCTGGCCGAGGATGTCATGGCACACCACACGTGCCGGGTACCAGGGGAAATCCAGGTCCTGCCTGCGCTCGACAAGCTGCTTCAGCGAATCGCTCAGCATCGCCGGATCGCAACGGCGCACCAACTGTTCGGCCAGCACGCGGGAGGTATAGGGCAGTTTGTCATAGGCGCCGGGCTGGATGGCTTCGACCGCCGCGCGGGTATCGAAATAATCAAGCAGGGTGCCAGGCAGAGGTTTGCGGTGTTCTGTATTCATGCCGGAAGAACTCAATCCAGTAATGTTCCGTGAAGCAAGGAAAGGGGAGCCCTCGCGGTCTCCCCCTTATCCGATCAACGCTCGGCGATCGGTACGACCTTGCGCTGTTCCGGACCGATGTAATCGGCGCTTGGCCGAATGATCCGGTTGTTGCCGCGCTGTTCGAACACATGGGAGGCCCAGCCGGTTACACGCGAGCAGACAAAGATCGGCGTGAACAGCTTGGTGGGAATGCCCATGAAGTGGTAGGCCGAGGCATGGTAGAAGTCGGCGTTGGGGAAGAGCTTCTTCTGCTCCCACATGGTCTCGTCGACGGCTACCGATACCGGATAGAGCACGGTGTCGCCAACTTCGTCGGCCAGCTGCTTGGCCCAGACCTTGATGACCTCGTTGCGCGGGTCGGAAACGCTATAGATGGCGTGACCGAAGCCCATGATCTTGTCCTTGCGCTCGAGCATGCCGAGGATGGCTTCGCGGGCCTCTTCGGGGCTCTTCCACTGCTCGATCATGTCCATTGCCGCCTCGTTGGCGCCGCCGTGCAGCGGGCCACGCAGCGAACCGATGGCGCCGGTCACGCAGGAGTAGAGGTCGGACAGGGTCGAGGCACAGACGCGCGCGGTGAAGGTCGAGGCATTGAACTCATGCTCCGCGTAGAGGATCAGCGAAACGTTCATCACCTTGACGTGCAGGTCGCTCGGCTTCTTGCCGTGCAACAGCGCGAGGAAGTGGCCGCCCAGGGTGTCTTCGTCGCTGGTACAGTTGATCCGTACACCTTCATGGCTGTAGCGGTACCAGTAGCACATGATCGCCGGGTAAGCGGCCATCAGGCGCTCGGCGACATCGCGCTGCTGCTCGAAGCTGACTTCAGGCTCCAGATTGCCCAGCATCGAGGTGCCGGTACGCATGACATCCATCGGGTGAGCGCTGGCCGGGATGCGCTCCAGCACTTCCTTGAGGGTCTGCGGCAGGTCACGCAGGGTCTTCAGGCGGTTCTTGTAGGCAACCAGTTGCTCGCCGGTGGGCAGTTCACCGTAGAACAGCAGGTAGGCCACTTCCTCGAAATCGCATTCAGCAGCCAGATCGCGCACGTCGTAGCCGCGATAGGTCAGCCCGGCGCCGGTCTTGCCGACGGTGCACAGTGCAGTCTGACCTGCGATCTGGCCGCGAAGGCCTGCCCCGGTCAATACTTTTGCTTCAGCCATGGGTTATCTCCTTATTGGATTTATTCGGGATATTTCAACTTGCATCGATGAAGACCCGCCGACTCCGAGCGTCATGACGGTCGGAGCCAGCCACCACTCAGCTCTTCTTCTGGGCGAACAGCGCATCGAGGCTTTGCTCGAAGGCGTGGTAGTTGATGCGGTCGTACAGCTCCATCCGGGTCTGCATGGTGTCGACCACATTCTTCTGCGTGCCGTCGCGGCGCAGCGCGGTGTAGACATTCTCCGCCGCCTTGTTCATGGCGCGGAACGCCGACAAGGGGTACAGCACCAGGGACACGTCGACGCTGGCCAGTTCTTCGGTGGTGTACAGCGGCGTGGCGCCGAATTCGGTGATGTTGGCCAGGATCGGCGCTTTCACGCGGTCGGCGAAGGTCTTGTACATGGCCAGTTCGGTGATGGCTTCCGGGAAGATCATGTCGGCGCCGGCCTCGATGCAGGCAGCGGCGCGATCCAGAGCGGCATTCAGGCCTTCGACGGCCAGCGCATCGGTACGCGCCATGATCACGAAGCTGTCATCGGTACGGGCATCGACGGCGGCCTTGATGCGGTCGACCATTTCCTGCTGGGAGACGATTTCCTTGTTGGGACGGTGGCCGCAGCGCTTGGCGCCGACCTGATCCTCGATGTGGATCGCCGCCGCACCGAACTTGATCATCGACTTGACGGTACGCGCCACGTTGAAGGCCGAGGAGCCGAAGCCGGTGTCCACATCCACCAGCAGAGGCAGATCGCAGACATCAGTGATACGACGCACGTCGGTCAGCACGTCGTCGAGTCCGGTGATACCCAGATCCGGCAGTCCCAGCGAACCGGCGGCGACACCGCCACCGGACAGGTAGATGGCCTTGAAGCCGGCGCGCTTGGCCAGCAGGGCATGGTTGGCGTTGATGGCGCCGACGACCTGCAGCGGATGTTCACTGGCCACGGCGTCACGGAAACGCTGACCGGCAGAAGGAAGAGTCATGCATTACCCCTTTTATATGGTGTGTGTTCGAGAACGCCCTTGAAGTGGCGCTCAACATTGCGCTTGGAAGCGGCGATATGGCGGCGCATCAGCAGCTCCGCCAGCTCGCCATCGCGTTCGGCGATGGCATCGAGGATGCGATGGTGTTCGGCGAAGGCCTGATGCGGACGGTTCGGTGTGGTGGAAAATTGGATGCGGTACATGCGCACCAGCTGGTAAAGCTCGTCGCACAACAGCTTGGCCAGGGTGCGGTTGCCGCTGCCCTGGATGATCCGGTAATGGAAATCGAAATCGCCTTCCTGCTGGTAATAACCGACGCCCGCCTGGAAGGCCTCGTCGCGTTCGTGCGTACCCAGCACGCGGCGCAGCTCTTCGATCTCGGCGTCGCTCATGCGCTCGGCAGCCAGCCGGCAGGCCATGCCTTCCAGTGACTCGCGGATTTCATAGAGTTCGATCAGTTCGGCATGGCTGAGCGAGACCACGCGGGCGCCCACATGGGGAATGCGCACCAGCAGCTTCTGCCCTTCGAGGCGGTGAATCGCCTCACGCAGCGGACCGCGACTGATGCCGTAGGTACGCGCCAATTCCGGTTCGGAAATCTTGCTGCCCGGCGCAATATCGCCCTTGACGATGGCCGCCTGGATCAGCCGGAACACGTGCTCGGACAGCGTGCCGCTGTCCGCTTGCTGTATTGCCGTGGGAAATTCCAGTGTATCGAGCATGATTGTCAACACTTGACCATTTCAATGCCCGCAAATTACGCCGCGATTGCCCAGCAGTCAAATCAGCACAGGGATAATTGTCAACAATATGACTAAAGTCGGAGATGGCACAGGTGCTGTTCGAGCCGTCCGGTTACGCTGTCGCGACCCTGAAACCAGCATGCTAGAATGCTGGCCTTTGCAGTGTCGGCGCCCGCCTGCGGCAACAATGACAAAAGCATGGGCCGGTTCCGGCCATTCGTTTTCCAATCTCGAAGACCACAGGTTCCATGAGAGTCAAAGCCTACTCCCTGCTGCTCTGCGCATGTTTCTCGCCCTCGATTGGCCTGGCCGCCGACAAGACCATTTATGGACTGAACGAACATGTGGCGCTGCCTGACTTCGGTCTGGAAGTGCCCGCCAAGCTCGACACCGGTGCCCAGACGGCTTCGCTCAGCGCAAGCGACATCACTCGTTTCAAGCGCAACGGAGAGTCCTGGGTACGCTTTTATCTGGCCATCGACAGCGCGCACAGCCACCCCATCGAACGTCCGCTGGCGCGTATCAGCAAGATCAAGCGGCGTGCCGGAGACTTCGACCCGGAAGAAGAAAAAACCTACACGGCGCGTCCCGTCATCGAGCTTGAGCTGTGCATGGGCAAGGCACTGCGCACCATTGAAGTGAACCTCACGGACCGCAGCGCTTTCCAATACCCACTTCTGATTGGTTCCGATGCCCTGACCCGCTTCGGTGCGCTGGTCGATCCAAGCCTTACTTACGTCGCCGGCAAGCCCGGCTGCATCACCGAATCCGACGCTGACGAGTGACCCCATGCGCGCGCTAACCCTGCATCTGAAAGTCCTGATCTTCCTGCTTGTCACGCTGGGCATTGCGATAACGGCCTACCAGATCTTCATTCTCGGCATTCCGGTGACCGAAGACGAAACCGATGATCTGTGGAATATCGATGCCAAGGTCGAGTTCCAGGCCAATCCGCGCGAGCCGGTCAAGCTGCAGATGTACGTGCCGCCGCTGAATCAGGAATTCGTCAGCCTCAACGAGAGTTTCATCTCCAACAACTATGGCGTCAGCATCAACCGCGCCGATGGCAACCGCCGGGTCACCTGGTCGGCGCGCCGCGTCACGGGCAAGCAGACACTCTATTACCGCCTGGTGCTGACCAAGCGTTATAGCGGCGAACAGACCAAGGCCAGCGGCCCGATCTTCCGCGACAGCATTCCGGTCGAAGGCGCGGAGAAAATCGCCGCCGAAGCCCTGCTCTCACCGATTCGCCAGCACTCGGCGGACGTCGAAACCTTCATCAGTGAAGCCATCAAGCGTGTCAACAATGCCAATGATGACAACGTGAAACTGCTCCTCGGCGGCGACTCGGCCACGGCGAACAAGGCTCGCGTGATCGAATTGCTGCTGTCCATCGCCCACGTGCCCATGGAGCGCGTGCATACAGTGCGACTGCTGTCCGACGTAGCGCAAACGCCGGAGCTGTGGCTGCGCAGTTTCAATGGCGACAGGTGGCTGTACTTCAACCCCGAAACCGGCGAACAGGGCCTGCCGCAGGACCGCCTGGTCTGGTGGACCGGCGACGAGCCGTTGGTCACCCTGGAAGGCGGACGCAACCCGCAGGTGACCTTCACCCTCAACAGCAGCGAGATGAACGCTATTCGCCTGGCCAAGCTGACCGACGAGAACACCGACGCGGATTTCCTCGAATACTCGCTCTACGGCCTGCCGCTGCAGACCCAGCAGACCTACCAGATCATGATCATGATCCCCATCGGCGTGCTGGTGATCCTGATCCTGCGCAACCTCGGTGGCCTGCAGACACTCGGCACCTTCACCCCGGTACTGATCGCCCTCGCCTTCCGCGAAACCCAGATCGGGTTCGGCATCATCCTGTTTACCGTGATCACCGCGCTGGGCCTGTCGCTGCGCTCGTATCTGGAACACCTCAAGCTGCAGATGCTGCCGCGCCTGTCGGTGGTGCTGACCTTCGTCGTGGTGCTGATTGCGGTGATCAGCCTGTTCAGTCACAAGCTCGGGCTGGAACGCGGCCTCTCGGTATCGCTGTTCCCGATGGTGATCCTGACCATGACCATCGAACGCCTGTCCATCACCTGGGAAGAACGCGGCGGCGGCCACGCCTTTAAGGTGGCGGTCGGCACCCTGATCGCGGCCAGCCTGTCGTTCATGCTGATGAACATTCCAGAGCTGACCTACTTCATCTTCACCTTCCCGGCGGTGCTGCTGATCATGGTGGGCTTCATGCTGGCGATGGGTCGCTACCGCGGCTACCGCCTGACCGAGCTGTTTCGTTTCAAAGCCTTTCTGAAGGATTGAGCCCATGTTCGGTCTGATCAAGACGTGGAAGGCGCTGGAAGCCAAAGGGATCATGGGCATCAACCGCCGCAACGCGGACTACGTGCTCAAGTACAACAAGCGCAACCTGTATCCGATCGTCGATGACAAGATCATCACCAAGGAGCGCGCCATCGAGGCCGACATCGATGTGCCGGAGATGTACGGCATCATCGAGACCGAAAAGGACATCGAGAAGCTCAAGGAGATCGTCAAGGATCACCCCGACTTCGTCGTCAAGCCGGCCCAGGGTGCCGGCGGCGACGGCATCCTGGTGATCGCCGATCGCTTCGAGGGCCGCTACCGGACGGTTTCAGGCAAGATCATCACCCACGAGGAGATCGAACATCAGATCTCCAACATTCTCACCGGCCTCTACTCGCTGGGCGGCCTGCGTGACCGTGCGCTGATCGAGTACCGCGTGACGCCCGACCCGATCTTCAAGAGCATCAGCTACGAAGGCGTGCCGGACATCCGCATCATCGTGCTGATGGGCTACCCGGTGATGGCCATGCTGCGTCTGCCCACACGCCAGTCGGGCGGCAAGGCCAACCTGCACCAGGGCGCCATCGGCGTCGGCGTGGACCTGGCCACCGGCATCACCCTGCGCGGCACCTGGCTGAACAACAAGATCACCAAGCACCCCGACACCACCAATGCGGTGGACGGTGTGCAACTGCCCAACTGGGACGGTTTCATGACGCTCGCCGCCGGCTGCCATGAGTTGTGCGGCCTGGGCTACATCGGCGTCGACATGGTGCTCGATGAGGAAAAAGGTCCCCTGATCCTCGAACTCAACGCCCGCCCCGGCCTGAACATCCAGATCGCCAACGATTGCGGCCTGACCCACCGGGCGCAGGCGGTGGAAACCCGGCTGGCGGAACTCAAGGAAAAAGGCATCAAGGAAACGCCCGAAGAGCGGGTGAAATTCGCCCAGGAGCTGTTCGGGCACGTTCCGCCTCACGCTGACTGATCCACACCGGGCCGCTCGCGCCATGACCAGCAAGCTGTTTTTAACGAAGTATTGCCAACGCAGGTAGTTTTCCAACAGCCTGCGAGCGGCCCCACACCGACCCAGCCCATGCCCATCTGCACGCTGCACCCACTGCCCTATCAAGCCGACCCCGCGCCCTGGTTCGAGCGCATTCGCCACGCCCCCGGCGCGGTACTGCTGGACTCGGGCCGCCCGGTCGCCGAGCGCGGACGCTACGATCTTCTGAGCGCCTGGCCGCAGCAGATTCTCCAACCCACTGCCGAAGAATCCGCAGCAGACTTTTTCCAGCGTTTACGCCAGGCCTTGCGGCAACTGGGCGCGGCCAGCGCACCCGAGGGTTGCGAACTGCCCTTTATCGGCGGCCTGCTCGGCTTGCTCAGCTACGACTTCGGCAGGCTGCTGGAAAGGTTGCCGCAGCAGGCGCAGGCCGATATCGACTTTCCCGCCGCCCGCTTCGGGCTTTATCCCTGGGCGCTGATAACCGATCACCAGCAGCGCAGCAGTCAGTTGGTCTTCCATCCTTCGCTGGCAGGCAATGAGCGTGAACGCTTGATCGGGCTCTTCGAGGCAGCCGCTTCGAACGCTGACGACAGCACAGGCTTTGCCCTGCTCGGCCCCTTTGCCGCCGACCTGGAGAGGGACGACTATCGCCAGGCCATCGAACGCATCCAGCAATACATCCAGGCTGGCGATTGCTATCAGGTGAATTTCGCCCAGCGTTTTCGCGCCGCGTGCCAGGGCGATGCCTGGGTCGCCTACCGGGCGCTGCGTGCGGCCTGTCCGACACCTTATTCGGGCTTTGTGGCGCTGGAGCACGGCGCTATCGCCAGCCTGTCACCGGAACGCTTTCTGCGCCTGAGTCAGGGCGAGGTGGAGACGCGCCCGATCAAGGGTACGCGCCCTCGCGGGCATGACGCGCCAAGCGACGCCGCACAGGCGCAAGCACTGCTCGACAGCCAGAAGGATCGTGCCGAAAACCTGATGATCGTCGACCTGCTGCGCAACGATCTGGGCCGCAGTTGCCGAACCGGCAGCGTGCAGACGCCGGAGCTGTTCGCGCTGGAAAGCTATCCCAACGTGCACCATCTGGTCAGTTGCGTCAGCGGTCGTCTTGCCGAAGACAAGGACGCCTTCGACCTGCTGGCCGGCAGCTTTCCCGGTGGCTCGATTACTGGCGCACCGAAAATCCGCGCCATGCAGATCATCGACGAACTGGAAGCCACCCGTCGTGCCATCTACTGCGGCTCGTTGCTGTATATAGATGTGCGCGGGGAAATGGACAGCTCCATCGCCATTCGCACCCTGCTCGTCCAGGACGGACAGATCAATTGCTGGGGCGGTGGCGGCATCGTCGCCGACTCCGAATGGCAAGCCGAATATCAGGAGTCGATCGACAAGGTGAAGGTGCTGCTGGGGACGCTGGAGGGGCTATAAGCTGCAATGTAGGGTGGATGCCGCTTTTTACATCCACCTGGCTCCGCTCGTCGGCTCGGTGAAGCGTGAGCCGACCTACAGAGGCTGGAGGCTGGACAGCGTGTAGCCTAATGCCAAAACCCCATCAAGCTTTTCCGTCCAGCTTTCCAGCTTCAAGCACTCTTATCGGCTTTTCTCGTCCAGCCTTCTAGCCTCAAGCGCTCTTATCGGCTCTTGCCGTTAAAGCGCCAACTTGCGGTTCGAAGCCTTGATGAATTCCTGCTTCAGCTCGTCGAAGGTATGCACCGCCGGGAATTGTGGGAATTCGGCGATGACATTGTCCGGCGCGTGAAAGAGGATGCCGGCATGGGCTTCGCTGAGCATGGTGGTGTCGTTGTACGAATCACCCGCCGCGATGACGCGGTAGTAAAGGCTCTTGAAGGCCAGGACCGACTGGCGCTTGGGATCCTTCTGGCGCAGCTGATAATCCACCACACGATCGGATTCGTCGGTGATCAGGCGATGGCACAGCAGCGTGGGGAAGCCCAGCTGGCGCATCAGCGGCTGGGAGAATTCGTAGAAGGTGTCCGAGAGGATCACCACCTGGAAGCGTTCGCGCAGCCAGTCGACGAACTCCACCGCGCCATCCAGCGGTTTCAGGGTGGCGATAACCTTCTGGATGTCGGCCAGCTTCAGGCCGTGCTCATCGAGAATGCGCAGACGCTGCTTCATCAGCACGTCGTAGTCGGGAATGTCCCGCGTGGTCGCCCGCAGCGATTCGATTCCGGTGGCCTCGGCAAAGGCGATCCAGATTTCCGGAACCAGCACACCTTCCAGGTCGAGACAGGCTATTTCCACGGGCCACTCCTCAATGCATAAAATTGAAGGCGGCACTCTAACGGCACGGCACGGGCGAAGCAATGCGAGGCTTATATTCGAAATGCTTGATCTTGGTAGTTAAAGGTTATTTAGCGATATAAAACCCTTTTGATACCATCCGCGCCCTCAGAGCGCCGAAGCGCCGCATAGAAGGAAAGCCGCCCGATGAGCCCATCCATTGACGTTACCGCGTTGGCCGAAGCCTACGCCGGCAAATCACCCCAAGAGATCCTCAAGCAGGCCTTCGACCTGTTCGGCGATGACTTGTGGATTTCCTTCAGCGGCGCCGAAGACGTGGTCCTGCTGGACATGGCCTGGAAGCTGAACAGGAACGTCCGGGTCTTCACCCTCGATACCGGTCGCCTGCACAGCGAAACCTACCGTTTCATCGAGCAGGTGCGCGACCATTACAAGATCCCTATCCAGATCATGACTCCGGATTCGAAGCTGCTGGAGACGATGGTCAACGAGAAAGGGCTGTTCAGTTTCTACCGCGACGGTCATGGCGAATGCTGCGGCATCCGCAAGATCGAACCGCTGCGGCGCAAACTGGCCACCGTTCGCGCCTGGGCCACGGGCCAGCGTCGCGACCAGAGCCCCGGCACCCGCAGTCAGGTTTCGGTGCTGGAGATCGATACCGCGTTCTCTACGCCAGACAACACCCTGTACAAGTTCAACCCGCTGGCGCAGATGACCAGCGAGGAAGTCTGGGGTTATATCCGCATGCTGGAGATTCCCTACAACAGCCTGCATGAGCGCGGTTTCATCAGCATCGGCTGCGAACCCTGCACACGCCCGGTGCTGCCCAACCAACACGAACGCGAAGGTCGTTGGTGGTGGGAAGAGTCCACGCAGAAGGAATGCGGGTTACACGCCGGCAACCTGATCGCCAGGGAATAAGGTTGCGGGGTTCGCAGAGCCGAACCCCTTACACCTGCTGCAGCCTTGGCCGAATGCATTCGGCCCTACGGAAAAGCGCAGCGATACTCTGCTCAGTAGGTCGGCAGCTCGACGTCCTGAAACAGCTCTTCCAGTTCGAGCTTGTTGCGGCACTTCACGGCCTTGTCGAGCATTTCCCGGTCCAGATGCGGTGCGAAGGCTTCGATGAAATCGCACATGAAGCCCCGCAGAAAGGTACCGCGCCGAAAGCCGATCTTGGTGACGCTGGCCTCGAAGAGTTCGCTGGCGTCGAGCACGACCAGATCGGGATCGAGCCTGGCATCTACCGCCATCTGCGCCACGATGCCTACTCCCAGCCCCAGCCGCACGTAGGTCTTGATGACGTCGGCATCCGCCGCCGTGAACACAACCTTGGGTGACAGCCCTTGATGGCTGAAGGCCTCATCGAGCTTGGAGCGCCCTGTAAAGCCGAACACATAGGTGACGATGGGGTGTTCGGCGAGTGCTTCCAGGGTGAGTTTTTCCAGTTTCGCCAGGGGATGCCCCTGCGGCACCACCACGCAACGATTCCAGCGGTAGCAGGGCATCATCACCAGGTCGCCGAACAACTCAAGCCCTTCGGTGGCAATGGCGAAATCCACGGTACCATCGGCGGCCATTTCCGCGATCTGCAGCGGTGTGCCCTGATGCATGTGCAGGGAAACGTCGGGGTACTGGCTGATGAACCGGCTGATGACCCTCGGCAAGGCGTAACGGGCCTGGGTATGGGTAGTGGCAATGCTCAGCGTGCCCTTCTTTTCGTTGGAAAACTCCTGGGCAATCTGCTTGATGCTTTCGCACTTGCGAAGAATTTCGCCAGCCGTGGTGATGATCCGCTCGCCAGCGGGCGTGACACGCGTCAGATGCTTGCCGCTACGGGCAAACACCTCGACACCCAGTTCATCTTCGAGCAGGCGAATCTGCTTGCTGATACCCGGCTGCGAAGTGAACAGGCTTTGCGCGGTGGCCGAGACATTGAGGTCATGATGCGCCACCTCCCAGATGTAACGCAGTTGCTGAAGCTTCATAGAAATCCCTCAAAAAAGCAGTGACATCCGATAGCCATCACTTCTTATAACGCTTGCGCATAGATAGCACGCGATTCTAGATCATTTATCCATGTGCTGCCTGCCCGCTTTGCCCGCAAGCACAGCAGGATTCGATAGCTTCGTTTGATCTTAGCAGTCCGGTACGAAACCACTACCAAGCGGGCTGTCCGACCAGCTCTTGCGACTTCAAGGTGATTGTCGAAACGACTCGATACGCGATAAGGTTCCGCCTCCCCGCTGCGCCCCCAGGCCCTGCTCCGCCGCACCGGGATGGCTGGCGGACGGCAACCGTGACCCTGACGAGTAACACGATGGCTGATTTACCGATCGACGACCTTAACGTTTTCTCCAACGAAACCCTGATCACACCGGAGCAGTTGAAGCGGGAACTCCCCCTCACCGCCTCCGCATTGAAGACCGTTTCCGAAGGGCGACAGGTCGTTCGTGACATCCTCGATGGCAAGGATCATCGCCTGTTCATCGTGATCGGCCCCTGCTCGATCCACGATCTCAAGGCCGCGCATGAATATGCCGAACGCCTCAAGGTGCTGGCCGAGAAAGTGTCCGACAGCCTGTTTCTGATCATGCGGGTCTACTTCGAGAAGCCGCGCACCACCGTCGGCTGGAAGGGCCTGATCAACGATCCCTATATGGACGACTCGTTCAAGATCCAGGACGGCCTGCACATTGGTCGCAAGCTGCTGCTCGACCTGGCCGAGATGGGGCTGCCCACTGCTACCGAAGCCCTGGACCCGATCTCTCCGCAGTATCTGCAGGACCTGATCAGCTGGTCGGCCATCGGCGCACGTACTACCGAATCCCAGACGCACCGCGAAATGGCCTCGGGCCTGTCCTCGGCGGTCGGCTTCAAGAACGGCACCGATGGCAGCCTGACCGTGGCGATCAATGCGCTGCAATCGGTGTCCAGCCCGCACCGCTTCCTCGGCATCAACCAGGCGGGCGGTGTCTCCATTGTCACCACCAAAGGCAACAACTACGGCCATGTGGTGCTGCGCGGCGGCAACGGCAAGCCCAACTACGATTCGGTCAGTGTCGCGGTATGCGAGCAGGAACTGAGCAAGGGGGGCATCAGCCACAACATCATGGTCGATTGCAGCCATGCCAATTCCAACAAGGACCCGGCGCTACAACCACTGGTCATGGACAACGTCGCCAACCAGATTCTGGAAGGCAACAACTCCATCGTCGGACTGATGGTCGAAAGCCACCTGGGCTGGGGAAACCAGTCGATTCCCAAGGATCTGGCGGACTTGAAATACGGCGTATCCATTACCGATGCCTGCATCGACTGGGACACCACCGAGAAAGCCATACTCGGCATGCATGCCAAGCTCGCCGAGGCACTGCCGAGACGGGCGCGCGGTTGACTGAAAGAGTCGAATGAAAAAACGCCGCTTGCGGCGTTTTTTCATTCGGGAACCTAACTGTCGGAACCACCTTGCGATTTGCCCTGCTTTTCTATGTAGCGCTCGACGTACGAGCAGGAAGGAATCACCGTATAACCCTCGCGTTCGGCGTATTCCAGCGCATGCCGGGCCAGAACAGCCGCGACGCCTCGACCGCGTAGCGCATCAGGAACGAAGGTTCGATAGATATCCAGGGTTTGCTTGCCCAGATCCATATAGGCCAGATAAGCACGATGACCATCCACGGTCGTCTCGAACTGGTGGCCTGCCCGATCATGGTGGATGGTCAGTGTGTCGCTCATCACGCCTCCTTCACTGTGGGTTCTGCATGCTCGCCTGCCTCGTACAACGCTGATAATGCCTTCAGCGAACAGCGCGCGCCATCTCTCTGTGCAGTCTCGCGTGCCAGTGCTCTGCTGCTCGCCCCTGAAACCTGCCTGCGCTGTTCAACCAACCGCCAGACGCCACAAACCACTGTCTCGAAAAGCATCGGTTACTTGCCGCTCAAACTGGCACGATGGTGCAACTTTGAGTTTCCGCCAGAGTCAATACAACGGATAAAAGTGCTGGCTTTGGCTGTTTTTCAGCCAGACAGCTCAGCCGCCATTGAAAAACAGGCGAGTTCGCATAAAAACTGTGCTGGCAGGTGTCTGCCTCAGTTTACTTGGCGAAACTTATCGGTAGTATGTGCCCGCCAACTTTCCATAATGGAAGTTGCCATGGATTTCATTTCAAGGGGAACACGATGAACAACGTTCTGAAACTTTCTGCTCTGGCTTTCGCTGCCGTTCTGGCTACTGGTTGCAGCAACAGCATGACTCAAGAAGGCGAAGCTCGTCTGACCGCCACCGAAGACGCTGCTGCTCGCGCCCAGGCTCGTGCTGACGAAGCGTACAGCAAGGCTGACGAAGCTCTGCAGGCCGCTCAGAAGGCTCAGCAGACTGCTGACGAAGCCAACGAGCGCGCACTGCGCATGCTGGAACGCGCCAGCCGCAAGTGAGTCTCTGTGCCGCCCTGAAAGCCGAAAAGCCATTCAGGGCGGATTACAGGCGTTAAAAAGCCGACCTGTAAACAGGTCGGCTTTTTTATGCGCGAAGATTTTTCAACATCTTAGAAAACCGGCTCTTCATGGCTCACCAGGGTCTGGCCCTGCTCGGCAATCTGAATGGGCAGGCCATCTTCTCCCGCGATGATCTCGCGTACCATCTCCCAATCCAGCCGTAACGTCCCCGCATCATCGTCCCGCTTGAGCAACGTATTGACCACCACGGCATGCTTGTCCATGAGCGTCATGGGCCGGTCCTCCTCCTCCAGCGGCGTATGCGCTTCCAGGTAGACCTTGCCCTGGCTGACACCAAACTTGTATGGCTCGTCGATGATACGCACCGGCGTGCCTACCTTGACTCGCCCTGACAGCTCAAGAACGTTGTGATTGAGCATACGGAAACAGCCATGGCTGACACGCATGCCAATGCCGAACTTCTTGTTCGACCCATGAATGAGATAGCCCGGCATCGCCAGGGTCATCTTGTATGGCCCCAGCGGGTTGTCCGGGCCTGGGGGGACCACCTTAGGCAGTGGATCGCCATCAGCGGCGTGCTCGTCACGAATCGACTGTGGCGGATACCAGGCCGGATTGCTGGTCATGGCTGAAATGCGTGTATTGCCCACCGGCGATCCCCAGCCTTCCCGCCCGATGCCCAGCGGATAGGTATGCACCACGGACTGACCTTCCGGGTAGTAGTACAGACGGTACTCGGCGAGGTTGATCACGATGCCTTCGCGTGGCCCCGGCGGCAGGATGAAGCGTGTCGGTAAAATGATGTCGGTGCCTTCACCCGGAAGCCAGGGATCGACCCCCGGATTCGCTGCGACAAGCTCCAGGTAACCCAGGTCATAGGTCTCGCCCAGGGCCGCGAAGGTATCTTCGTATTTGGCCTTGATGACCTGAATCTCGCCCACCACATCCTCGCCTTCGGGCGGCAGCGGCAATTCGAGCGCCGCCGATTGTCCGGCCAGCAGCAAGGCAGTGAGTGACACACAGGAGGCGACTGCAGAGGCACGCGAGAGCATTCAGGGTTCCTTGGGGTGAGTGGTGCTGTCGGCGATTGTACGTGAAGGAAGGAAGAACTCCGAGTCACCTACCAGGCACTGAGAGCCGATGGTAGACGCCGGCGCTGTGCGCTGAGCGTTTCACGACAGACCGGACAGAGCCGACGATCCTTCAGCAGGCCCTGCTCCAGATCCTGCCAGCGCGGCTGCGCCGGCAGAAAACCACCGCACAGGGTGCGATCAGCCTGGCCGTTCAGCTCCAGCTGGCGCAGGGCCAGATGCAGGCGATTCTCACGGCAGGCGAACAGATCGAACTGCTCATCCGGGACGATAAGACGGTAGGCAAAAAGGGACCAGGCTGGGCGAGGCATTCGAGGCTCCAATCAAGGGGCGCGACACTATCCGCGCCGCTGCCTCAAAGCAAGGGTTCGAGCACCGACCAGAGGTTGTTCAGCAACCGTTCCTGAGCGATGGCCGTGGGGTGAATGCCATCGGACTGCATCATGTTCGCGACGCCACCTACCCCTTCGAGAAAGAACGGAACGTAGGGCAGATCCTGCTCACCGGCGAGTGAGTCGAAGGCATTGGCGAATGCCGTGGTGTAACGCTGGCCCAGATTCGGCGGCATGCGCATGCCCAGCAGCACTACTTGGGCTCCCGCTTCCTGCGACATCTCGACCATCGCCGCAAGATTCTGTTTCAATTGCAGCGGTGATTGACCGCGCAGGCCATCGTTGCCGCCCAACTCCAGAATCACGACTTCAGGTGCATGCTCATCGAGCAGCGCCGGCAGCCTGGAACGCCCGCCCGCCGTGGTGTCACCACTGATCGAGGCATTTACCACCTGATACTCCAGAGCCTGTGAATCCAGTCGTTGTTGAAGCATATGCACCCAGCCCTGGCTGGTTTCCAGGCCGAAAGCGGCGCTGATACTATCCCCGACCACCAGGACCGTCCCGCCCAGGGCGCCCTGGGTCCAGCACAGCAAGACCAGAATCCCACCTTTCAGCCACATTCGCATCGGAATCTCCATGAGCGACAGCATTCTCAATGCCCGGAACCTTAGCAAAGTGGTACCCAGCGCGGAAGGTGAACTGGCCATCCTCGACGCGGTGTCACTGACCCTGGACAAGGGCGACAGCCTGGCCATCGTCGGCACTTCCGGCTCGGGGAAATCCACCCTGCTCGGCCTGCTCGCCGGGCTCGACCTGCCCACCTCCGGTGAAGTAACCCTGGCTGGCCATCGCCTTGGGGAGCTGGACGAGGATCAGCGCGCCAGGGTCCGTGCCGAGCATGTCGGTTTCGTTTTCCAGTCTTTCCAGCTGCTGGACAGCCTCAATGCATTGGAAAACGTCATGCTGCCGCTGGAGTTGCATGGTCGTCGCGATGCCCAGGCAAAGGCCAGCGAACTGCTCGAACGTGTCGGTCTGGGTGCGCGCCTGCACCACTATCCACGGCAACTGTCCGGCGGCGAGCAACAGCGCGTTGCCGTCGCCCGTGCGTTCGCCGCCGAACCCGAGGTGCTGTTTGCCGACGAACCGACCGGCAATCTCGACAGCCACACCGGCGCGAACATCACGGAACTGCTTTTCGAGCTGAACCGCGAGCGCACGACCACGCTGATTCTGGTAACCCATGATGAGCAGCTTGCGCAGCGCTGCCAGCATTTACTGCGCCTTGAAGGTGGCCGCAGGATCGACGCCGAGCAGACTCGATGAGGCGCATGACCATTGGCCGGCTGGCCACCCTCGCCCTGCGGCAACTCATGCGCGATGCCCGCGCGGGCGAATTGCGCATACTCTTCTTCGCGCTGCTGATCGCCGTGGCGGCCAGTACCGCCATCGGTTATTTCGGCGCGCGCCTGAACGATGCCATGCTTCTGCGCGCCACCGAATTCCTCGGCGCCGACCTGGTCGTGCGCGGCAGCGCCCCCGCAGCGCCGGAACAGATCGAAGCGGGCAACCTCTTGCAGCTCGATCATGCCCGAGTGGTTGAGTTCTCCAGCGTCATCGCCACCGATGAAAACCTGCAACTGGCCAGCGTCAAGGCCGCCGACAGCCATTATCCGTTGCGTGGCGAATTGCGCAGCGCCGCCGCGCCCTATCAACCCGAGCAGATCAGTGACGACGGACCGCAACCCGGCGAAGCCTGGGCCGAGGCACGGCTGTTCGCCGCCCTGGATCTGCAGATTGGCGATCTGATCGAAGTCGGTAACAAACAGCTGAAGCTGACCCGCGTACTGACCTACGAGCCGGATCGTGTGGGTGACTTCTACAGCCTGACGCCACGGGTGCTGATGCACCTTGACGATCTGCAGGCAACCGGTGTCGTCCAGCCCGGCAGCCGCGTGAGCTACCGCGAGCTGTGGCGCGGGCCTGCGTCACAGCTGCAGGCCTATCAGCAGGCCATCCAGGCTGATCTACAGCCGCACCAGCGCATCGAGACCGCGAAAGATGGCAATCGCCAGATCGGCGGTGCCCTGGGTCGTGCCGAGCGCTACCTTAACCTGGCCAGCCTGGCGGCGGTATTGCTCGCCGGGGTTGCCGTGGCCTTGTCCGCTGCACGTTTTGCCTCACGCCGCTTCGACGCCAGCGCGCTGCTGCGCTGCCTCGGGCTGTCCCGGCGCGAAGCGCTGCTGTTTTATACCCTGCAACTGACCTATCTCGGCGCACTGGCCAGCATGACCGGCGCGCTGCTGGGCTGGGCGGCGCAGCACGGGCTGTTTTTTCTGCTGCGTGATCTGGTGGTCAGCGAAATTCCTCCCGCAACACTCTGGCCGGCGCTGGCCGGCATCGCCACGGGTCTCGTGGCCCTGGCCGGTTTCGCCCTGCCGCCGCTGGCCGCACTGGGCCGCGTGCCACCGCTGCGTGTGCTGCGCCGCGACATGCTGCCGGTGCCGCCCAGCACCTGGCTGGTCTACGGCACGGCCATCGTCGCCCTGGGGCTGATCATGTGGCGCCTGAGCCTGGACCTGAAAATCACTCTGGCCCTGCTCGGCGGCGGGTTGCTCGCCACGCTGGTCCTGGGCGGCCTGCTGTTACTGACTTTGCAGGGACTGCGCCGGACGCTGTCCGGCGCCTCCCTGCCCTGGCGGCTGGGCCTAGGCCAGTTGCTGCGCCATCCACTGGCCGCTGCCGGCCAATCCCTGGCCTTCGGCCTGATCCTGCTGGCCATGGCGCTGATCGCACTGCTGCGCGGCGAACTGCTGGACACCTGGCAGGAGCAGTTGCCGGAAAACGCCCCCAACCACTTCGTGCTGAACGTGCTGCCGGCGGACAGTGCCGCCTTCGGTGAGCGCATCACGGTCCTGTCCGATCACGCCGCCCCGCTGTATCCGGTGGTGCCGGGACGGCTGGTGGCCATCAATGGCGAGCCGGTACGGCAGATCGTCAGCAAGGAAAGCCAGGGCGAACGGGCGGTCCGCCGCGATCTGAGCCTGACCTGGGCGCAGGAACTGCCTGCGGACAACCGCCTGACGGCAGGCCACTGGTGGAGCGAAAAGCCGGGCGAACTACCCAGCGTATCAGTGGAAGCGGAGCTGGCTGAGAGCCTGAGGGTAGGACTGGGTGACCGTCTGACCTTCACCGTGGGCGGCATTACCCGTGACGTCAGCGTCACCAGCCTGCGCGAAGTGAACTGGGACAGTTTCCAGCCCAATTTCTACATGATCTTCGAGCCACAGACCCTGCAGGACGTCCCGGCCACCTATATGACCAGCTTCCACCTGCCGCCCGGCAAGGATCGCGAACTGGTGCAGCTCGCCCGCGATTTCCCCTCCGCGACGATCCTGCAGGTCGAGGCCCTGCTCGGCCAACTGCGCAGCATCCTCGCGCAGGTCTCTCTGGCGGTAGAATATGTGCTGATGTTCGTGCTGGCAGCGGGTCTTGCCGTGCTGTTCGCCGGCCTGCAGGCGACCCTCGATGAACGCATCCGCCAGGGTGCGTTGCTGCGGGCGCTGGGCGCCGAGCGAAAGCTGCTGCTCAAGGCCCGGCGCGCCGAATTCGGCGTACTCGGCGCGGCCAGCGGCCTGCTGGCCGCGCTGGGCTGCGAACTGGTCAGCGCCCTGCTCTATCACTTCGTCTTCGACCTGCGCTGGCAGCCGCATCCCTGGCTGCTGCTCTTGCCGGTGATCGGCGCCTTGCTGGTCGGCGGCGCGGGCGTGATAGGTACACGTCGTGCGCTGAACGCCAGCCCGCTCAATGTGCTGCGCGAGAATTGAGCCCGTATCGGCCCTGCCGCAGATGCTGCTGGCTGAAACTGGCCACCAGCTTACAATGTGCGGCCCCGATAGCCGATCCGGATAGTCCATGAGTCGTTACCGTCCGCCGCGCCCTGCCGGCACCCCGCTGATCACGCCCGAAGGTGAAGCGCGCCTGCGTGCCGAACTGCACGAACTCTGGCACGTCAGGCGCCCGCAGGTGACCCAGTCGGTCAGTGAAGCCGCCGCGCAAGGCGATCGCTCGGAAAACGCCGAATACACCTACGGCAAGAAAATGCTGCGCGAGATCGACAGCCGCGTACGTTTTCTCACCAAGCGGCTGGAGAAGCTCAAGGTCGTCAGCGAGCGGCCAGGCGATCCAGGCAAGGTGTACTTCGGCGCCTGGGTGACCGTCGAGGACGAGGATGGCGAACAGGCCCGCTATCGCATCGTCGGTCCGGATGAACTGGATCTCAGGCAAGGCCTGATCAGTATCGACTCGCCCCTGGCCAGAGCCCTGGTAGGCAAGCCACTGGATGCCGAAGTGCAGGTACAGACGCCGACCGGGGCGAGGCTCTGGTATATCGTCGCCATCGACTATCAGACATGAAAAACTACCTGCGTTGGCAATAACAGGCTCGGCAAGCCGCTTGCGACTGACGCGCGTTTCTCGCCTGTTTTCGCCTTTGTCTTGCCTGCCCGGCTACCTGGCCGCACTCTGCGGCCCCGCCTCCAGCAGATTGCGCTCCCGGTTGTAGGCCAGGTAATACTTGTTCACTGCATTGACGTAACTCACCACGCCCATGCCCATGGTTTCCATGGCGATTCGTTCGACCTGGAAGAACCACTGATCCGGGTTGAGGCCTCGGCGGCGGGCTTCGGCACGCATGCTCTGCACCCGTTGCGGCCCCAGGTTGTATGCGGCGAGGATGAACGCCATGCGCTCACGCTCGTTGAGCCTGGGGCTGGCGAAGAAATCCCGGCGGATACTGGCCAGATACCTGGCACTGGCCAGTACATTGTCGTCCAGCTTGCCGATATCGGTGACGCCCATACTGCGAGCCGTGGCGGGTGTCACCTGCATCAGCCCGGTGGCGCCTGAAGCGCCACGGGCCGCCGGGTCGAGGGTCGACTCCTTGAAGGCCAGCGCTGCCAGGTTCAGCCAGTCTATGTCCTGCTGCCGGGCATGACGCTGCAGGGTCGAGCGGACCTTTTCCAGACGCTGCCGGCCAATGGAATCCAGTGGATACTGCACCCGATACAGACGCCGGTACACCCGCACGAAAGCGGCATCCTGATTGTCCGGGACACGATAACTCGTCAGAAAGCGATCAGCGCTGGCGCGCAACATGCTCGCGTCCTTGTGCACGAACCAGTGCATGTCCGCGTGCTTACCCAGCGTCAGTTGCGATTCGATACGAAGTTTCGGCAACACCTTCGCCCAGCGCTCGGCAATCGTCCGCTCAACGAGAGTCGCCGGGTAAATGCCGGCCTGGACCATTTCCAACACATCCTCCACGGCGAGCGTCGAGTCGACCCACTCGACAACGATGGGTGCCCGTCCGGCCTGCATCAGCTCACGGTTGATCTTTTCCAGCGTGGTGCCGGCGACACTGCCTGCCGGCAATGCCAGGCTGCGGCCAGAGAGCTGTTGCAGTTGCGTATAACGTCGACTGCCCTGACGCGTGACCAGTACCATCGGAACCTGTTCCACAACGGCACGGGTACGGCTCACCTGGCGCATGGTGCCTCGTTCGAGCAACTCGCCCGGCGCAACCAGGTCGCCTTCTCCCCTCTGCAGGGCGGCGAGCAACTGGTCCTTTGCCTTAGGGATGACTTTCAGGGTGATCGTGTGTCCCTGCGAGTCGCGATTGAGAAACTGCTCGAAGGCGCGCAAGCGCACATACTCGACGCCGATCGCCTCCCCCTTCACCTCACCGGAGCTGTTGCGGCTCTGATTCACCAGCACGCGCAACACTCCGCTGCGGCGAATCTGCGCCAGATCGCGTACCGTATCCGCCGCCTGCCAGGCCTGCGGGCCAACCACGCGGGCAACCGCCGGCCAGGGCGCAACCAGCATCAGCAGACAGAGCAACAGAGGCAGTAAACGGGTCATCGGCGAAGGTATCGACTCGAATGGAACAAGATGCCGTGCGGCCAGCCCTGGCGCAAGGCGGCGAAGGTTCTCACAGCAGAGAAGCAGTCGCCAGCAACTACCGACACATGACCTTAGCTATCAGCCTTAACTAATTGAATTATATAGTTATATTTTCATCTTATAAGTGAGCTTATTCATGCAACTTGTCGATATTGGCGTCAATCTGACACATCCGACCTTCAGCCGTGACCCACGCGCCGTTCTCGACCGCGCCCATGCCGCCGGCGTCATGCAGATGGTGCTGACCGGCACCAGCCTCAGCGAAAGCGAAGCGGCCCTGGCGCTCTGCCGCGACCTGGACGAAAGTGGCCAGCGACTGTTCTGCACTGTCGGCATTCATCCACACGAGGCAAGCCAGTGGTCATCGCAGAGTGCGGCAGCACTCCGGCAGTTGCTCGACGAACCCGAGGTACGCGCAGTCGGTGAATGCGGGCTGGACTTCAATCGTGATCTTTCGCCGCGCACGCAGCAGGAGCGAGTCCTCGAAGAACAGCTGCAACTGGCAGTGGAAACCGGTCTGCCGGTTTTTCTTCATGAGCGCGAGGCCGAGCAGCGTCTGGCAGACATCGTCCGGTCCTTTCGTGATCAGCTCAGCGCCGCCGTGGTGCACTGTTTCACTGGTGAAAAACGTGCTCTTTACAGCTATCTCGACCTCGATCTGCATATTGGCATTACCGGCTGGATCTGTGACGAACGCCGCGGGACGCATCTGCATTCGCTGGTGCGCGAAATACCCAGCGAACGTCTGATGCTTGAAAGCGATGCACCCTACCTGCTGCCGCGCACGCTGCGTCCCCGGCCCAAGCACAACGAGCCGGCGTATCTTCCTGAGGTCCTGCGCGAAGTCGCACGGCATCGAGAAGTGAGCGAACAGGAACTGGCTGCAAGCAGCACAGCCTGCGCGCAGCGGTTTTTCCGTATTCCAGCGCTGTAGTCAGCCGAACACCGTTACCGTCTGCCGACTCAAGGCCAGCAGTTCGCCCTGGGGGCTCCAGAGCGCGGCGGCGCAGTGGCCGTAGCCATCGCGGGCGTGCTCGATCACGGCGCGGTACTGGCACCAGTCATGGGTATCGACGTGTGGCTGCGGCTGAATGAACTCGATGGTCCAGGTCAGCGAACTGCCGGGAGCGAAGCCTTTGAGGTGCGACAGCACGGCAGGCGGCCAGGCGTCCACCAGCGCCAGTACATGGGCAATGGTCAGCGGTTCGCGCGCGACCTCGCCACGCTGGCGCACCCAGCCGCCCACTTCCCGCGAGGTGTTGCCGCTGAACGGCAAGCCGCCAATGCCCCAGCGCATGGCCAGGTGCCGGGTGAACTCCGGCGCGACACCGGGTATGTAGGGCAACTCCTGGCAGGCCTCCAGCGCAGGCATGCTTGGTGCCGGCTCCGCCTCTACCGCGACGACGGACGCACGCGAGGCGCCGAAACTGCCCTGCACCAGTGTCACCACCTGGCCGTTCTGCATGGCCCGACCGAGCACCTGGCTGACCGCCTTGCCTTCACGCAGCACCTCGGCCTCGAAGCTGACCGGCGTATCCACCAGCAGCGGGCCGACGAAGGTGATGGCCAGCGAGCGTACCGGGCGATCTTCCGGCACCTGCGCCCGCATCGCCTCGTACACCAGCGCCGCCGCCAGCCCGCCAAAGCCCGCCCGGCCCTGCCCCCAGCTGGCGGGTACGACGAGTTCCTGTGGGTTGTCGCGCACGGCTTGTATCAGTTCGGAAAGGGTCATGCTTGCCTCGAAAGCCGGTGATGGGCCGCTATCTTAGCCTTGCCCGGAGACACGGGCGCACGGCCTGACAGGGGAGATTAGCCAATCTGCAGGGCCGAAGAAGCCGAATGAGCTCGTCCTACGGCTTCCCGCGCGCCTCGGTACGCCACGGCAGGCGTCGCCCGAGCCGCGCCAGCGCGCTCTGTATCGCAGCCTTGTCCGGCGCCTCGCCGGCATAGCGTGCACGCTCGTACAGGCGGGCAAAATCGCCAATGGCCTCGGCCTGCGCCGGCAACTCGCGCGCCGCACGCTCGGCGAAGTCACGCGCGCCCTCACCATCCTCGCGGATGACGCCACGCCGCGCCAGCAAACGCTCGAAGCGGCGGAACAGGCGCAGTTGCGGATCACGCTCGTACTGCCAGGGCTTGAGGAGCAACAGGGTCAGCAGCGCAATCAGCACGGCGGCGCAGACGAGCAGCAACAATCCGAGCTGACGCGTATCGATGTCACCGAACCACCCCTTCAGGGTTCGCAGCTGACGCTCGCCCTGGTAATCGAGCACCCAGCGCTGCCAGCCGTAGTTGAGGTTGTCCCAACCAAAGCGCAGCTCGTTCAACCAGCCAATATCACGGTAGCGGCGCAGGTTCATCGGAGATTCCTGAAGCAGGCTCTGTTCATCGACCAACGCTTCTTCCAGCCCCAACTCGATGCGTTCCGGCGCAACCTGAAAGGTCGGATCCACGCTGACCCAGCCGCGTTCCGTGACCCAGTATTCGACCCAGGCATGAGCATCGAGCTGACGCACCGACAGGTAGTTGCCGGCAGGATTGACCTCTCCGCCCTGATAACCCGCCACCACCCGTGCGGGTACTCCTGCGGCGCGCAGCACAAAAGTCATCGCTCCGGCATAGTGGATGCAGAAGCCGTTGAGGGTCTCGAACAGGAAATCATCGACGATGTCACTGCCCACCGGCGGCGGTCGCAGCGTGTAGCCGTAGGGCTGCCGGTTGAAATGGCGCAGCAGCGCCTGCACCAGCGCTTCGGGGTCCTGATGCTCGCGGCGCAATTGTGTCGCCCAGTTGCGGGCGCGTGGATTGCCTTCGGCGGGCAGCTGCAGGGAGCGCTCCAGGGTGGCCGGCGCAGGCCTGGGTTCACGCAGGGCGTCAGGCCAGGAAGTCACCTCGTAGAGCAGCGGCTTGTCCACCGGATGCCGACGCTGCAGATGAAAGTCGGTCATCAGGCGTACATCGTCCGCATCGACCTCCCCCACGTCCAGCGCGTACAGCCAGGGGCGACCACTGGGCTGCATGACGATGCTGTAGTTCAGCGCCGCGCCCTGCGGACTCCACTCCGGCGCCTGGGGCACCTGCGCCGCGAAGGACTGCGACCAGCGTCGGCCATCGAAACGTTCGAACGTGACGGCGCGCCAGTACAGACGATCCCGCTCGGGCATCGGTCCTTCGAAGCTGGCCCTGAAGGCCAGCGCGGGAGAGCGGCTCAGTTCGGCGATATCGCCCGGCGACATACTGTCGGCCAGCCCGGAAATCGCCCGGTCCTTGGGCTGTGGCAATGACCATAGCGGACCGAAGCGTGGGAACAGCACGAACAGCAGCAGCATCAGCGGCGCCGCCTGCAACAGCAGCGAACCGGCCAGCCGCAGTGTCGGCCAGGGATGGGTTCTGGCGCTGCTCTGCTGCAGGCCGATCATCGCCGCCAGCAGCGCGATGATCGGCAACAGGCTGTAGAGCCCGGCCAGCAGGCTGTCGTTGAACAGGTAGCTGGTAACGACGGTGAAGAAGCCGAGAAAGATCAGCACCAGCGCATCGCGGCGACTGCGCATTTCCACCAGTTTCAGGATGAACGCGGCGATCAGCAGCACCACGCCGGCTTCCAGACCGATCAGGCTACCGCGAGACAGATACACACCGAACCCCGCGCCGATCATCATCAGCGCTTTCATCCAGCCGCGCGGATAACGCGCCTGCATGCGAAATATCCGTACCCGCCATGCCGCGCAACCCAGCCAGAGACCGATGATCCACAGCGGCAGATGGTCCAGATGCGGCAGGATCACCAGCACCTGGGCCACCAGCAGCCAGACCAGGCCGTTGCGGGGTATCGGCTGGATGCCACTCATCACTCGCTCTCCCGCTGACCAAACAGCGCCAACGCACGCAGGCAACGGTTGCGATGATCGGCTCCGCCAGCCGGGCCAATCGTCAACTCCGCAAGACGCAAGGCGAAGGGTTGCTGTCGGGCCGACAACTCGACGACCCAATGGCAGAGCCGCGACAGCCGCGCCTCCAGTTCACCGTCGAGGGCATCCAGATCGAGCAGCGGCTCCTGCCCAACCAACGCCGAAAACTCCTTCACCAACAACCCTTGGCCACGTGAAAAAGCCTTCCAGTGCAGCCGCCGCCGCGAATCCCCCGGCTGCCAGTCACGCAACCCCTGATAATCATCTACCCCATGACCCAGCGCGCGACTGCCTTCATCCTCATCGTCAAGGCCGGCGGTTTGCGGCAGCCCGCCGACTTCGGGCCGGGGATAGACCAGCGCCGCCAGTTGCAGATCGACCCAGCTCCAGGCCACCAGCAACCCCAGCGGGAAACGGCTTTCCACCCGCAACCGACCGGGGCGCAGCCAGCCACGGCGCTCGCTCGGCAGACTGAGTTCGACCTCGCAGATGCCGCCAACGGGCACATCGACTCGTTGTAAATCACCGCCCGGCCACCCCAGCGCGACGGCCTGATACAGACGGCCACGGCTTTCCAGCCTGACGCGCAGGCGCGCCTGTTCGCCGAGAAATACCGCATCCGAACCACCCGCCTGCAGCACCAGGCCGGCCAGGTTGCGCCAGGTATGCAGGATGGTTACCACGAACACCGAGCCGAGCAGGAAGGTCAGCGCATAGGCCAAGCTGTTCTGGTAGTTGATGGCCGCTACCAGCATCAGCAGCAGAGCAATCATGAAGGCCATGCCGACCGCGCTGGGCATGATGAAGATTCGTCGCTGATCGAGGCGTACGCTCGGCCCTGGCGGGATGCGCTTGAGCAGCCAGCGCTCACGAGTTCGCGGTAGCAGCCTCATGGGATCCAGGAGACCATCAGAGCGCCGGTACTTCGCGCAGCAGCCACTGCACCAGTGCACCGCCACCATGGCCACCGGCATCGGCGCGCTCGCGCAGCCGATGCCCTGTCACCGAGGGCAGCACCGCCTGCACATCCTCGGGGATCACGTAATCCCGATCATCCAGATAGGCCCAGGCCCGCGCCGCCGCCAGCAACGCAAGGCTGCCACGCGGCGACAATCCCCAGGCGAACTGCGGCTGCGTGCGCGTCGCTTCGACCAGTCGCAGCACATAATCAACCAGCGCATCGCTGACGCGGACCTGGGCCACGGTCTCCTGAATCGCCACCAGCGTGGCGCGGTCGAGTACGGGCTCCAGCCGTGCCAGCAGATCGCGCCGCGAATCGCCCAGCAACAGAGCCTTTTCCGCCGCCTTCGCCGGATAACCCAGCGACAGGCGCATGAGAAAACGGTCCAGCTGCGATTCCGGCAAGGTGAAGGTGCCACCTGAACTGACCGGATTCTGCGTGGCGATGACGAAAAAGGGTTCAGGTAGGGGTCGCGTGGCGCCCTCGATAGTGACCTGGCCTTCCTCCATGGCTTCGAGCAGGGCGCTCTGGCTTTTCGGTGTGGCCCGATTGATTTCGTCGGCCAGCACCAGTTCGGCGAAGATCGGCCCCGGATGAAAGACGAACTGCCCGCTGTCCTTGTCGAACACCGAGGTGCCGAGAATATCGCCCGGCAACAGATCGGAAGTGAACTGAATACGCTGGAATTCCAGCCCCATAACCCTGGCCAGGGTGTGGCTCAGAGTAGTCTTGCCCATGCCCGGCAGGTCCTCGATCAGCAAATGCCCCCGCGCCAGCAGGCAGGCCATTGCCAGTTGCACCTGTGATTGCTTGCCGAGCAGGACTTCATTGACCGCTCGTAGACAGACGTCCAATCGTGCGCGCATGCCACTCTCCTTCATTTGTCAGCCCTGATGCTACTGACACCGGGAGCCACAGGCAAAAGCACGGGAAACTGTTGTGATGAAGTTCCAGGGTGCGACCGAGCTGTAGCCGCAAAAGCGTCGTCGCAGGGCCGAACACGTTCGGCCCTGCGAGCGGCAACTAGCGCCCCGCGCGCGACTCGCGCAGGTAGAAGCGCGCCTTCTTGGCTTTCTGGGTACAGCCTCGATAGGCCTCGAACTGCTGCTGGGTCTTGGCGCCGGTCAGCAGGGCCATCGCCTTGGAGTAGCTCACGGTGCCGGCGAAACCTTCCGCTTCGGCCAGGCTCTGCTCCTCCCAAGCCGCATCCAGCAGGGATGCACAGCTGTCGCGATAGGCGGTTTTAGCGGCGCAACCGCTCAGGGTCAGCACCAGCAAGGACAGACAGATCAGGTTCTTCATCACCAACTCCTTCTTCAAAGGCTTTTATCGTGTTTGCGTGCAGCACGCTCGCGAAGAAACTCGACCACCGCGTCCTGCTCACCAGCAAATTCGATTCGGGACGCCTTGCTCTCACGCTGATAGACGTACATCGGGTCGTAATAGTCTGTGAGCAGGGCTTCGATCCAGTCGCGGTGTAGGTCCACCGCGCCACTGCGGGCCTGCTCGGCCAGCGCCTGATCCATGATCAGAGCCAGTTTCCTGTAGTGCTCGCCGCCCAGCCGCCTGCTGATATTGACCAGACTCTGCTGCAAACGCTCGGCGAAGGCAGCAAAGCCGGCATCACCCTGCCCGGCTATGAACTCGGCACACAGATCGACCACATAGTCTTTCAGAATCCGCTCGACACGCCCCTCAAGGCTGTCTTCCAGCCATACCAGGGGATAATGCTGCATGCCTTGGAACAGCGGCAGCGGGATCGAGCAGCGCCCCACCAGGCGCGCCTCATCCTCAAGTACGAACTGGCTGACATTTGCCGCCTGCATTTTCAGCAGGCGGACCGCCAGCGCATTTTCGAAGTCGATCTGTGCCGGCTGCGGCGTGGCACGCTTGCCGAAGCTCGAACCGCGATGATTGGCCAGACCTTCGAGGTCCACGCTGTTGCCCAGGCGTGCCAGCACTTCGGTCTTGCCGGTACCGGTCATGCCGCCGACCAGCACGAAATCCAGGCCGGTCGCTGCCTGTTCGAGCGTATCCAGCAGGAAATGGCGCATCGCCTTGTAGCCGCCGGTCACGCGCGGGTAGTCGATGCCCGCCTCGCTCTTGAGCCATTGCTGCACGATTTGCGAACGCAAGCCACCACGAAAACAGTAGATGTAGCCGTGCGGATTATTCCGGACGAAATCGACCCAGGCTCCCATTCGCTCGGCCTTTATCTGCCCGCTGACCAGCCGATTGCCAAGCTCGATGGCCGCCTGTTGCCCGTGCTGCTTGAAGCAGGTGCCGACCTTCTGCCGCTCAAGGTCATTCATCAGGGGCAAATTGACTACGCCAGGAAAGGCGCCTTTGGCGAATTCCACCGGTGCCCGCGCATCCATCAGCGGAATATCGTCAAGAAACAACGCTCGGTAGTTATCGGTATCACCGCGCATCAACGAACCTCGACCGCAAAAGCACCGGCTTCGACCAGCTCGCCAATCGGCTCGAGCGTCAGCCCCAGTTCGGTCGCTACGGCGAGAAACTCCGTTTCGCCTTCAGGCGTCACGGCGACCAGCAGGCCACCACTGGTCTGCGGATCACAGAGCAGCTGCTTGTGCGCCTCGTTCAGCGCGGCGATGCGTTCGCCATAACTGTCGAAGTTACGCCCGGTGCCGCCCGGCACGCAGCCCTGCTCAAGGTAATATTCGACGCCTTCGAGGCGCGGCACCCGTGCGTAGTCGATGCGCGCTGTGACGCCGCTGCCATCAGCCATCTCGACCAGGTGCCCGAGCAGGCCGAAGCCGGTGACATCGGTCATGGCATGCACCCCGGCAAGTTTGCCAAAACGGCTGCCGGGCGTGTTCAGCGTACACATCCAGTCTCGTGCACGGCCCACGTCCTCGGCACGCAGCTTGGCCTGCTTTTCCGCCGTGGTCAGGATGCCGATGCCCAGCGGCTTGGTCAGGTAAAGCTTGCAACCCACCGTGGCCGTATCGTTGCGCTTCATCTGGCTCTTGTTGACCAGCCCGGTCACCGCCAGGCCGAAGATCGGCTCGGGCGCGTCGATGGAATGCCCGCCTGCCAGCGGAATACCCGCTGCATCGCAGACCGCGCGACCGCCGGCGATCACCTCGCGCGCCACTTCCGGCGACAGCACGTTGACCGGCCAACCCAGAATGGCGATGGCCATCAGCGGATCGCCGCCCATGGCGTAGATGTCGCTGATGGCGTTGGTCGCGGCAATACGACCGAAATCAAAAGGATCGTCGACGATGGGCATGAAGAAATCGGTGGTCGAAACCACCCCGCGCTCGCCGTCGATGCCATAAACCGCCGCATCGTCGCGCGAGGCATTACCGACCCACAGGCGCGGATCGAGGTTCTGCGCACCGCTGCCGGCGAGAATAACATCCAGCACCTTCGGGGAAATCTTGCAGCCGCAACCGGCACCATGGCTGTACTGGGTAAGGCGAATGGGTTCGCTCATCTGGAAAGCCTCATGACGGTCGCAAAATGGGCGCCGATTGTAGCAAGAAGGCAGAAAGGCTGGCGCATGCCGTATCGAGCAGCAAGCGCTCAGCGGTGGGCTCCATCCAGAGCCTTGTCAGACTAAATATTGTTGTCCCGCGCTTGAAGCTCAACCACGCAGGCTTGATGCTAACGTTCCTGCCACAGGGAGAATTGCATGGGCAACAAGGTCGCACTGGTTCTGGGTTCCGGGGGTGCGCGAGGTTATGCGCATATCGGCGTCATCGAGGAGCTCACGCTGCGAGGCTACGAGATCGAGTGCATCGCCGGCTGCTCGATGGGCGCAGTGGTCGGGGGCATCTACGCGGCGGGCAAGCTGGACGAATACCGCGCCTGGATCGAAAGCCTCGACTATTTCGACATGCTGCGCCTGGTGGATCCGAGCTTCAGCCTCGGCGCCATTCGCGGCGAGAAGATTTTCGGACGCATTCGCGACATGCTCGGCTCGATCAATATCGAAGACCTGCCGATTCCCTTTACCGCCGTCGCCGCCGACCTGACCAACCAGCAGGAAATCTGGTTCCAGGAAGGCAACCTGGAACTGGCCATGCGCGCCTCCGCGGCGATACCAAGCCTGTTCACACCGGTCATACAGGGTAACCGGGTGCTGGTCGATGGCGGCATACTCAACCCGCTACCGATCGTGCCCGTGGTGTCCAGCCACAGCGACATCATCATCGCGGTCAACCTCAACGCCAACAATCATCGTCAGTACCCCTTGCCGGAGATATTCCGACCGGGTCGTTTCGACAGCATGATGAGCTCGATCAGCTCGCATATCCCGTTCTGGCGCAAGAACAATAATGGGCTGGATGAACAGCTTGCCGAGCTTCAGTCCGGCGAAGAAGCCCGTGCAGGTCAGCCGCCTGCGGCGCCGACCGGGCGTTGCCCGCCGAAATCGGCTGAAGGCTCGATGGTGGTGGATGTGAGCGGCCCGGCGTCGCTGCTCGAACTGATCAACCAGAGCTTCGAGGTGATGCAATCCTCCCTGACGCAATACAAGATCGCCGGTTACCCGCCCAACGTCCTGATCAATATCCCCAAGCGCGCCTGCCGCTTCTACGAGTTCTACAAGGCGCCGGAACTGATCAAGCTGGGGCGAATCGTCGCCAGCGATGCCCTGGACAAGTACGAGAAGGACCAGTGCTAGCAAGCCGCTGAATAACGCTTGCTACGTCGGATTACGCCTTCGGCTAATTCAACCTGCGAAGCGGGGCCGAGCAATGCGCTTTTTTCTTCCGGCGCTTTTATCAGGCTGCAGCCCCTTCGGCCTCACTCGGAGCGCTTCCTCGGCGCTTTCGGCGGTGCGGCGATTTCCGGGACTTCCTTGGCTACCCAGTCACCCAGCAGGCTGTAGGCGACTGCCAGCAGCGTTGGGCCGAGGAAAAGTCCCATGAAGCCGAACGCCAGCACGCCACCGAACACACCCAGCAGCACCACCACCAGCGGCAGGTTGCCACCGCGGCTGATGAGGTAGGGTTTGAGGACGTTATCCACGCCACTGATGATGAACATGCCCCACACGCCGAGGAATACGGCCATGCCGTACTGCCCCTGCCAGATCAGCCAGGCGACCGCAGGCCCCCAGATCAGCGGTGGCACCATCAGGAAGCTGAACGCGAAAGTCAGCAGTCCGAGGACCAGTGCCCCCGGCACACCGGCAATGCTGAAGCCGATATAGGCCAGGATCGCCTGCGCCGCCGCCGTGCCGATCACGCCGTTGACCACGCGCTGTACCGTGCCGGCCACCAGTTCCAGATAGTGATCGGCACGGCCTCCGATCAGTCGATGCAGCAGGCTATGGACGAATGCCGCAAGCTTGGGGCCATCGCGATAGAAGAAGAACACCAGCACCAGGCTCAGAGCCAGTTCCAGCATGCCGCCACCGATACGCGCACTACGCACCAGCAACCAGTTGCCAACCTGGCCGACGTAGGGGCGGATGGTGGCGAAGAATGCCGTGCCCTGCTCGTCCAGCGTGTGCCACAGATCCAGAAGGTTGTCGCCTATCAGCGGAAACTCACCGAGCCAGGTCGGCGGCTCCGGCAGCCCTTCGACCTGAAGGCTGTGGACCAGGACGTTGACCTCCCGAATCTGATCGGCAATGTTCAGCCCCAGCCAGACCAAAGGCACGGCGACCAGTACCATCCAGCTGAACGTCAGCAGCGTCGCGGCCA
This sequence comes from Stutzerimonas stutzeri, assembly GCF_013522825.1. Classification (GTDB taxonomy): domain Bacteria; phylum Pseudomonadota; class Gammaproteobacteria; order Pseudomonadales; family Pseudomonadaceae; genus Stutzerimonas; species Stutzerimonas stutzeri_AK. The sequence continues at coordinate 132,446 of NZ_JAAMQZ010000004.1, read as the reverse complement.
GGGTCGAATTACCATTGAGCCAGCGCGTCAACAGGCGCATGACCGGCCAACTGGCAAACGCCAGTACCGCCGCCCAGAACAGTGCGGAGGCAAATGGCGCCAGCACCCAGAGACAGGCACCGAGCAGCACCAGAAGCAGGATCTGCACCAGCAGACGATCATTGTTAAGCATCAGACTACCTATCCGGAAAAACGTGGTGCGACTGCAGCACGCCTGAATCAGGCGGCTATTGCAGTCTGAAACGCACCTCAGAACCTGTTCAAAGTCTCGCGAGCTAGAGCAATGCAAGGCAAAAACAGGCGAGGACACGGAGTTTACAGCTGTAAATGAGTAGTCCGAGCCTGTTTTTAACGCGGCAGTGCCGACGCGCAGCAGACGTTGAACAGGTTCTCAGCGCAATAGTCTGATGCGCAGACCTTCTTCAGCAGAGGCCTCGCCATCGAGGCGACGAGCCGCAATGCGCTCGGCCAGCAGGGCTTCATGCCAGGCAGCGGCGCCCTGACCTTCCAGCACTACCCGTATCGTGCTGTCGAGCCGCAGGACATTGGCCAGCAGCGCCGCCCACTCCTGGCTGGGCGCGTCGGGCAAACGGGGTAGCCACAGGGTTCCCGCGTTTTTCAGCTGGCGCAGCAGCGTTGCCGGGTTCGGCAGAATATCGCCCAGCGGCTGTTCCGGGCTGAACTGCTCCACGTGCAGATAGGGCCGGCCATTGCCACGTGTGATGCCGTAGAGCGCCACGAGACTGCCGGCATCATCCGCCAGGCGTGCCAGCAGGTAGGCCTGCTGGGCTTCGGGGCCATAGAGCGTGGCGCGCTGAAAGATATCGTTGGCCCAGAGACTGCTGGAACCACACTCACGGCCTTCACACCAGAACAGCAGTTCGGCCCCCGTCTCGATCAGCTGATTGCGGGTCGTCTCGAATGCTTCGATGCCGGTATGCGTCTCCGGCAACTGATAAGTGATGGCCGCCAGCTGGCCAGTGGCACTGATCTGATCGCTCACTCTCAGGCGCCCGCTGATACGGCGTATGGCATCCAGCGGATAGCTCCGTTCCACCGTCGGCTGTTCCCTGGCGGAGACGATTTTCGCCTGCGGGTAGTTCGCCAATACCCCGACACCCCTGCTGGCAGAAAGGTCCGCGGCATTTGCCACATCGACAAACAGGGTCAGGCCCAGTATCCCTATGGCTCTGTAAAGTCTGCACTCCCTGACCATGGCGGCCCTGTGAAAATCGATCATTGCACTGTGTTTCCTGCTGAGACGAATGCCCCAGCCTCACCAGTTGGCAAAAGCGTGTCAAGCGAGGCTTTGCGACAGATTCTTGCGCGGGCCGTCCGTTACCCAGCCACAGTCGCGAAGAAAGGATTGAAAACAGCCGCAATCGCCGCCGCACCCGCCTGATCATCCAGATGCAAATGGTGTCCGCCAGGCAAGTGATGCAGATCGAACGGCAGGGATTGCACCCGCTCACGCAGGTCTGGATCGACCAACAGGCCCTGCTCGGCAAGCACCAGGCTTGCCGGACAGGTTACAGCCTGGATAAAGGCCTGCGCATGGGCCTGGCTCAGACGCAGCGGCGACGGCAGCATCAAGCGCGCATCGGTACGCCAGGTGTAACCGCCCGGCACCGGCATCAGGCCACGCTGGGCCAGTAATTCAGCCGCTTCCCAACTGACCGCACCGACACCCTTCATGCGTGCCGCAACCGCCTGCTCGAACGTGGCATAGACCGGCTTGCGCTTGTTCTTCACTTTAAGCAGCGCCCGCAGCGATTCACCGAGTTTTTGCGGGGCGCCAGCGGCTTCGCCGGTAAAGGGAACAACGCCATCGATGAGCGCCAGGCGCTCGACCCGCTCTGGCATGGCGCCGGCCAGCAAGACCGCAACGATGGCGCCCATGGAATGCCCCAGCAGCGAGAATCGCTGCCAGCCGAACTGCTCCGCCGTCTGCAGCACGTCATGGGCGTAATCCCAGATGTTGTAGGCGGCCCCCAGGGGACGATGATCGGAATGGCCATGACCGGGCAGATCCAGCGCGACGATGCGCAGGCCGTCGAGCAGCGGCGCGAGTCGGCTGAAGGTCGCCGCATTGTCGAGCCAGCCATGCAGGGCGATGACCGGCTGACCGTTTTCCGGGCCATAAAGATGAGCCGCCACTTCGATATGCGGCAGGCTCAGACGGACCTCTTCGAAAGCGACGGTCATGCGACACCTCTTTTCTGATTCGCCTCGCCCCAGCGCATGAACAGCTCCCCGAGCAGGACTGCCGTATCCTGCGGATGCTCCAGCGGAAACATATGCCCGCCGGGCAATGTATGCCCCTCGCCGTGCGCAACCAGACGCAACAGATACAGATGATGCGGCAGCACGACTCGACTTTGCCGGCCTCGCACGACTGCCAGCGGGATTTTCAGGGCATGCGGCCAGCCAGGCGTGATATGCGGCACGCTGCGGTAGATGCGGATCTCCGTATCGGGATCGAAGCGCAGGCGCACGCCCTGCGCCGTCGGTTCCAGACCGTGCTCGACATAGGCATCCAGGCATTCGGGATCGAAGCTGCGAAACAATGCCCGACTGGCAAAATACTGCCGCGCCTCGTCAGTGTTGGCGAATTCTTCACGCCGTCCCAGGGTGCGCCCTGCCGGCGTCAGGCGATCGATGAAGCCGCAGCGCTTGGCGACCCAGATAACTGTCTGGTCGAACCAGGTCGGCATGGGCGAATCGAGCATGACCACGCCATGGTAGAGCTCGGGCCGCTGCAGCGCCGCGTGATAATGCAGCATGCCGCCCAGCGAATGCCCGACACCCCAGACTGGCTCACCGATACGCTCCAACTGCTCCAGTAGTTCACGCACCAGATTGTGCCAGTTGTCATCCACTGGAAAGCGCGGATCGTGACCGTGCTGCTCAAGATGGGTGACGCTGTAATCAGGTGCCAGTAACTCGAACAGCTTACGGTAAGTGCCTGACGGGAAGCCGTTGGCGTGGGCGAAGAAAATGCGCTGCGTCATGGATTCCAGGTGCCAAGGGAAAGACGTCCATTGTCTGGCAGCCCTTCCCTATGCGGCAATCGACCCAGGCGGCAGAATGAAAGGCAGTCACGCCAAACAAGGCGCCAGCGACGCCGGTTGACTATCGGCCTGGTCGCACGGACCCAAGCGGCACCACCGCAACCGTCAATCTTGAGATACAACTGGGTTTGCCATCCTCGCCGCTCAGGCGAATATCCCAGACATGAGTCGAACGCCCCAGGTGCACCGGGCGGCACACCGCCGTGACACGCCCGCTGCGCAGGCCGCGCAAATGGTTGGCGTTGACCTCCAGCCCTACGCAATAGAAACGCTCGGGATCGATACAGTAGTGACTGGCCATCGAGCCCAGAGTCTCGGCCAGCACCACCGAGGCACCGCCATGCAGCAGCCCATAGGGCTGATGCGTGCGCGAATCCACCGGCATGCTGGCGGTAATGGACTGTTCGTCGAGTGCTTCGAAGCGGATATCGAGCAGCTCGACGATGGAGTGCTTGCCGCTGACGTTGAGCTGTTCGAGATCAGGTTGGCGCTGCCAGATGCTCAAAGGGGCTTCCTCATGGTCACTATCTGCTCGGATGACGAAGCAAGACAAGCTGCATCAGCCCAGCCGCCAGGTACTCGCCTTCCAGTTCAGCCAGGCTTCCCGTTGCCATGGGCAGCGGCGTATCACGACGCCCACTGACCAGCAGGTCACCCAGCGCGCCGACCAGCGGCTGGTGCGTCACCAGGAGGATTTCCTCTTCGCTGCGGCGACCGAGATAAAGCAGCGCATCGCCCGGATCGGATTCGGGCGTGAGCCAGGGCACGGTCTCCACCGCGCCGCTGAAGCCAAGCGCCTGCCGGACGATCTCGGCAGTCTGCTGGGCGCGGCTGTAAGGGCTGGCCAGAATGGCCTGCAAGTGGCGTCCGCGCAGATGAGCCGCACTGTTGTTCACTTCAAGCCTGCCGGCATCAGTCAGGTTGCGCTCAGCATCGGTACGCGCCCTGGGTTCGGCCTCGCCGTGACGCAGCAGCCACAGCCTCATGGCTGCTGCCCCTGCTGCGGCGCTTCGGGCGCAACCGGCGGGGGCGTTTCGATGTCGGCAGGACGCGGCACCGGCCAGTCGGACATCGGCCATGGCTTGCGGTCGGTGTTGAAGGTGCCGAAACGACCAATCTGCGCCACGTACTGACTTAGACTGTCGCCAAAGCCACGCAGGCTCTCGTTGGGCTTGCCGTTCAACGCCCGCATGACCAGCTGCGCAACCACGACTATCAGCAGCACTACCTCGGCGATCTGCCAGACGAAAAAGAACAGCAGCATCCAGACCGCGCGCATGATCAGCGACTGGCGCTCGGCATTATTGTGTGATGAGTTCATCTGTATCTCCGCTTTCTTGGCTCAAAAGCCGTCGGTCGAAATGAAATCCACGTCGGTCTTGGGCTCACCACGCATCAACAAGCCAATGACCTGTTCCAGCGTACGACCCTCGAACAGGATGGCATGCAGTCCTGCGACCAGCGGCATGTAAACCTGCAACTCCTCTGCCTTGGTCTTCAGCACCCGAATGGTATTGACGCCCTCGGCTACTTCGCCCAGGCGCGAGACGGCCTCATCGAGACTCAAGCCTTGGCCGAGCGCCTGGCCTACCTGGAAATTACGGCTTTTTGCCGAAGTACAGGTAACGATCAGGTCGCCGACACCGGCAAGGCCGAGAAAGGTCATCGGATTGGCGCCCAGCCTGACGGCAAAACGAGTCATTTCGGCCAGAGCGCGGGTAATCAGCATGCTGCGGGTGTTCTCGCCCATGCCCAGGGCTGCGGCCATGCCGGCCATGATCGCGTAGACGTTCTTCAGCGCGCCACCCAGTTCGACGCCGAAGCGGTCGGCGCTGGCATAGACGCGGAAGGTACGCCCGTGCAGCACGGCCTGCACCTGCCGGCAGAGCGCTTCGTCATGGCTTGCGACCACGGTGGCGGTCAGTGCATGCTCGGCGACTTCACGCGCCAGATTAGGACCGGAAATCACACCGATACGGGCCTGCGGAGCGATCTCTTCGAGAATCTGGCTCATCAGCAGAAAGCCCTGGGCCTCGATGCCCTTGGTGGTGCTGACCAGCATCTTGCCCGCCAGCCGGTCGGCGAACGGCGACAGCGCCTGACGCAGGGCTGCCGAGGGCAGCGCCACAAAGATCAATTCGCAGTCATCGAGCGTCTGGCCGAGGTCCGTGACCGGATCGATCTGAGCCAGTAAGGTCACGCCCTTGAGATAGCGCGGATTCTGGCGCTGGGTGCGCATGCTCTCGGCCTGCTCGGGATCGCGCATCCACAGACGCACGCTGTGGCCATTCTCGGCCAGAAGATTCGCAATGGCGGTGCCGAAGCTGCCGCCGCCAAGCACCGCGATGGGTTGCTGTTCAGTCATGGGGTATCCGTTTCGAGCCATCGGCTGGCGATGCCCGGCATTATTACGTAGCCATCGGCGCACAGCCAGAACAAAGGCTGCCGGGGTACGGAATCATCAGGTTACAGATCCAGCCTATACGAACAAACCCCTTGCGCCTGTCTCACGCAGCTATTACCCCATAGTCTATGGGGGACAGTTTGTCATAAGGTCGTTGTCACAACGCAGGAGTGGTAAAGTAGCGCCCCGTTTCTGTCATGGAGCCTCTCGTGGCCAGATGGAAACGGAAGACGCCCTTGTTCTTGCGCTGTGACTTTAGGCGCAGGGTGGCAGTCTATTACTAGTCTTTTATGATCGTACTCTTGATTTTCGAGTCGAATGAAAAGCAGCAAGCCCTCCATAAAAGGGACCATTGAGGAATACGCATGACCAAACAACAGGCCTTTACTCGGGAAGATCTGCTCCGTTGCAGCCGCGGCGAGCTGTTTGGCCCCGGTAATGCGCAACTGCCCGCACCGAACATGCTGATGGTCGATCGCATCGTTCATATCAGCGAGGTGGGCGGCAAGTACGGCAAGGGCGAATTGGTCGCCGAGCTGGATATCAATCCGGACCTCTGGTTCTTTGGCTGCCATTTCGAAGGCGATCCGGTCATGCCCGGCTGCCTGGGCCTGGATGCCATGTGGCAGCTCGTCGGTTTCTACCTTGGCTGGCAGGGCAACCCCGGTCGTGGTCGTGCACTGGGTTCTGGCGAAGTGAAGTTCTTCGGCCAGGTCCTGCCGACCGCCAAGAAAGTCACCTATAACATTCATATCAAGCGCACCATCAGCCGCTCGCTGATCCTCGGCATCGCCGACGGAACAGTCAGCGTCGATGGCCGCGAGATCTACAGTGCCGAAGGTTTGCGTGTCGGCCTGTTTACCTCTACCGATAGCTTCTGAAGGACTTCCGCATGCGTCGCGTCGTGATCACCGGCCTGGGTATCGTTTCCTGCCTCGGCAATGACAAAGACACCGTCTCCGCCAACCTGCGCGCCAGCCGCCCCGGCATTCGCTTCAACCAGGCCTACGCGGACATGGGCTTGCGCAGTCAGGTTTCCGGTTCAGTCAACCTGAATCTGGAAGAACTGATCGACCGCAAGATCCTGCGTTTCATGGGCGATGCGGCGGCCTACGCCTATCTGGCCATGCAACAGGCCCTGGAAGACTCGGGCCTCAGCGCCGATGACATCTCCAACCCGCGCATCGGCCTGATCGCCGGTTCCGGTGGCGCCTCGACCATCAATCAGATGGAAGCCATCGACATCCTGCGCGACAAGGGCGTCAAGCGCATTGGCCCATATCGCGTGCCGCGCACCATGAGCAGCACCGTGTCGGCCTGCCTGGCCACGCCGTTCCGTATCAAGGGCATCAACTATTCCATCGCATCGGCCTGCGCCACCAGCGCGCATTGCATCGGTCATGCCATGGAACAGATCCAGATGGGCAAGCAGGACGTGGTCTTTGCCGGTGGCGGTGAAGAAGAACACTACAGCCAGAGCTGCCTGTTCGACGCCATGGGCGCTCTCTCCAGCCAGTACAACGACACGCCGGAAAAAGCCTCGCGCGCCTACGATGCCAAGCGTGACGGCTTCGTCATCGCCGGCGGTGGCGGCATGGTGGTGGTCGAGGAGTTGGAGCACGCGCTCAAGCGCGGCGCCAAGATCTACGCGGAAATCGTCGGCTACGGCGCCACGTCCGATGGCTACGACATGGTCGCCCCGAGCGGCGAAGGCGCACTGCGTTGCATGCAGCAGGCGATGGCCACTGTCGAAGGTCCGATCGACTACCTCAATACCCACGGCACGTCCACTCCGGTGGGCGACGTCGCGGAAATCAAGGCCGTACGCAACATGTTCGGCGACAAGGTTCCGGCAATCAGTTCGACCAAGAGCCTGTCCGGCCACTCGCTGGGCGCCGCCGGCGTTCACGAGGCGATCTACTGCATGCTGATGATGCAGGGCAACTTCATTGCCGGCTCGGCCAACATCGACGAGCTGGACCCGGAAGTCGCCGACATGCCGATCGTCCGCGAGACGCGCGAGAACGCACAGTTCGACACCGTCATGAGCAACAGTTTCGGCTTCGGTGGCACCAACGCCACCCTGGTGCTCAAGCGCTGGAAAGGCTGATCCGCTTCAAGCGCACCAACGAAAACGCCCCGACCGGTTCGGGGCGTTTTCGTTTCCGGCTTCAATTGCGGGAATCATCAGCTCCAGGGTTCATTCGGCAGCTCGACGGTATCGCCATGGGCGATACAGGACGCTGCCGTGAACAGCGCATCGGTGGACGAATTCAGTGCGGTCTCCGCCGAATCCTGCACGATGCCGATGATGAACCCGACCGCCACCACCTGCATCGCCAGGTCATTGGGAATTCCGAACAGGCTGCACGCCAACGGGATCAGCAACAACGATCCCCCCGCCACACCCGAGGCGCCGCAGGCAGAGATTGACGCCAGCAGGCTGAGCAGAATCGCGGTCGGCACATCCACCACGATGCCCAGCGTATTGACTGCAGCCAGGGTCAGCACCGTGATGGTGATGGCCGCGCCGGCCATGTTGATGGTTGCCCCGAGCGGAATCGACACCGAATAGGTGTCCTTGTGCAGCCCCAGACGTTCGCACAGCTGCATATTGACCGGAATGTTCGCTGCCGAGCTGCGGGTGAAGAATGCAGTGATCCCGCTTTCTCGCAGGCAGGTGAAAACCAGTGGGTAGGGATTGCGGCGAAGCTTCCAGTACACGATCAATGGATTCATCAGCAGCGCCACGAACAGCATGCTGCCAACCAGTACCAGCAACAGCTGAAAATAGCTGGCGAGCACCGCGAACCCGGATTGCGCCAGCGTTCCGGCGACCAGCCCGAAAACGCCCAGAGGAGCGAAGCGGATCACCACCTTGACGATAAGCATCACGCCCTCGGAAATATCGCTGACCAGCTCGCGCGTGGTTTCCCGCGCATGGCGAAAGGCAAATCCCAGCCCAATCGCCCATGCCAGAATGCCGATGTAGTTCCCCTCGATAAGTGCATGTACAGGGTTGTCGGCAATATTGAACAGCAGCGTCTTGAGCACGGCACCGACGCCAGATGGCGCCACTACATCGCTTGCCTCGTTGACGAGGGTCAGGGTCGTCGGGAACAGACTACTGGCAATTACGGCCACCACCGCCGCACTCAGGGTTCCAAGGGCATATAAAAGCAGGATCGGGCGAATATGCGTGGGTTGTCCCTGCTTGTGGTTGGCCAGCGAAGCGGTTACCAGCACGAAGACCAGCACCGGCGCCACGGCCTTCAGGCCCGCCACGAAGAGATCACCCAGCAAGCTGACCGAACGCGCGGCTTCGGGAAACAGCCAGGCCAACAGGCAGCCGGCAACCAGCCCCGTGACGATCTGCGCCACCAGACTGATACGGCTATAGGCTCTGAAAACACGAGTGGACAGGTTGGACATGAAGAGAGTCTCGGCGTAAGAGGCTACGGATACTGGCGCGTGGCGGACAACACGAGCACGCTGGGCGACCGGATAAAACGCCGGATGGTACGCACCCGCGGCCCATCTGCCCAGCACTTGTAATGCAACGTCTGAACGATATTGCAGCGTGCGTGACGCCTCGACTGGCCCGAGGCGTCAGCTGCCTGTTCAGATACGGAAACGCGCGACCAGGTTGTTCAGATCGATGGCGAGCCGGGACAGTTCCTGGCTCGCCGCACTGGTCTGGTTGGCGCCGGCGGCGGATTGCAGCGACAGGTCACGAATATTGACCAGGTTGCGGTCCACTTCGCGTGCGACCTGAGCCTGCTCCTCCGACGCGCTGGCAATCACCAGGTTACGTTCGCTGATCTGGCTGATGGCCGCCGTGATGCCTTCCAACGCCTCGCCAGCGGCCTGCGCAAGCTCCAGTGTGGTGTGGGCACGATCACTGCTGGTCTGCATGGCCTGTACCGCTTTGTCTGTGCCCTGATGGACAGCAGCGATCATCTGCTCGATTTCCTGCGTGGACTGCTGCGTGCGATGCGCCAGTGCCCGCACCTCATCGGCCACGACGGCGAAGCCACGACCGGCATCGCCAGCGCGTGCGGCCTCGATGGCGGCGTTCAGAGCCAGCAGATTAGTCTGATCGGCAATCGAGCGAATCACATCCAGCACCTGGCTGATATCACGCACTTGCCCCGCCAGCCGCTCGACCTGCTCAGCCGTCGCGCTCACATCAGCGTCCAGAAGATTGATCGAGTCGACCGTTCTGATGACCTGCTGGCGACCCTGCTGCGCAGTTGCGTCCGACTCGCGCGAGGCTTCGGAAGTCGCCACGGCATTGCGCGCTACTTCGTCGACCGCCGCGGTCATCTCGTTCACCGCCGTCGCCGCCTGCTCGATCTCATGGTTCTGCTGATGCAGGCCACGGGTCGAATCCTCAGTGACCACATTCAGCTCTTCAGCAGCTGATGCCAGCTGATTCGAGGAATCGGAAATACCCTGGATGGTGCTGCGCAGGGTTTCCTGCATGACTTTCAAGGCTGCCAGAAGACGTGCCGGCTCATCACGTCCGAGCACTTCGACGTGCTGCGTCAGGTTCCCGGCTGCGACCACTTCAGCGATGGCAACCGCCTCATTCAGAGGCTGGACGATACTGCGGGTGAATACCCAGGCGAGCAGCGCTGTCAGAAATGCCGACACCACAAATGTTGCAATCATCCACAGCCGAGAGGTCTGAAAGATCTTCTCCGAGTTCTGGACCGAAAGTGATGACTGTTCAGAACTGAATACAACCAGCTTATGCAACGAATCGTTTAGCGCGTTGCCGGTCACATTCAGTTTCGAGCCGATCACTTCAATCGCCGCCCCGGTCTGGCCCTGCCGCTCCAGACTGGTGACCTCTGCGAGGACCTCTTCGTAGGCTTCCCGCGTACTCCGATAGTTGTCAAAAAGTTCCTGTTCGCGCGCCAGCACTATGTTGCGCTGATACGCCTCTTCATAGTGACGTAGCCCATTTCGGAACTCATCAAGAGCTGCGCGATTCGCTTCGGCCCGAGCAGGGTCGAGTACCAAGCGCAGAGTATAAATACGGGTACGCAGCGTATGTTGGTTCAGCTCTCCCAAAGCTACGATGCTCGGCAACCAGTGTTCACTCAGCCCCTTCGCTTCGCTGTGCATCTGCGACATTTTCTGCAGCGCGAACAGCCCCAGCAGAACCAGAATAGTACCTATCAGGCCGAATCCCAGCGCTGATCGCCGAGAAACATTCATATTGCGCACAAGCATGGGACAACCTCACTCCATGGAACAAAATGCTGTATCCGAACGTTTACAGCAACTTGAGCGCAGTATCGTCACCGGCGGCTAATTACTTGAATGATTGACGTCAAATTAACGTTATTTAGCTTCGCACCCTGACCGACGGTACGCGAAGGATGGCTCAGCGCACCTGAGCCTGACGTTTGCGTGGCAGGATGGCGAGGAAGTTGTCGAGCGCTACTTGGTTGGCAACCTTCTTCGGCAGGGCATCGAGAAAGGGCACAAACGCCTGCATGCCTTCAGCAAGGCTGTCAAAACGCCCCACCACATCGCTGCCTAGCATGAATCGAGTCGGGTGACGCTCGACCAGCTCCAGCCACTCCTTTCGAGGGGTTCCTTCAGCATTCAGCAGGTAGGGCTTAAGCATGGTCCAGGACAGATCGATATGCAGGTTGGGGTAATCATCGAGCAGGCGTGAAACCGTTGGCAGCAGAAAATCAAGCTGCTCCTGATGACGATGCAGCTCCATGCTGGTACCGGCATGTGCCCAGATGAAACGGGTATGCGGATGGTTGCGCAGCGGCTCCTCCAGCTCGCCCAGATACAGCGGATTGCGTTCGCGCTTGGAGGTGATGTTGGAATGCAGCATCACCGGCAGGTCGAATTCGGCGGCCAGGTGATAGACCTTCGCCAGCGCCTCGTTGTTGGCGCGCGGCGTGTCGCCTTCGGTCAGCGCGGTGATGTCGTCGTGACGAGTAAAGACCTCGCCGATGCCCTGCCAGAGGCCGGGGTTGAGTTCGAGCATGCGGCGGATATGCGTGGCGGCATTCTTGTCGTTGGGGTTGAATCCGGACAGGAAGGGATGGAAGCGCAGGCGCTGTTGTTCATCCAGTTCCTCCATGGCAGCCGCGACGATCATGTCAGTTGCGCTGTACCAGTACACGGGAGCATCGTCGCCGGCGTAATAACGTGGTCTTTTCGGCTCGTTTTCATGCCACTTCTTCGCCACCGGAATGCCACTGACCATCACATGGTCGATGCCACCCTCATCCATCGCCTCGATGAGTTTCTCGATGCCGGCACTTTCCTGGAAGAAATCCACCAGATGCAAGTGCGCATCGCTGTAGCGGTAATCACGCGCCTGGGCCGGCGCAATGGATGCGACCAGACAGATCGCAGCAAGGTATTTCTGAACGTTGAGCACTGTTGTCCTCCTGACAGCCAAGCGGATAGACCACCAACCTGGTAGACGGGTTCAGGTTTCAGTCCCACAAATACCCCGCAGGGTATATTGATGATGATCAACGCCGCGCCTCGATCCCACCGTTAGGCTAGGGCCTCGACACTTATTCAATCAGGAGCGGAATCAGACATGGCCATCAAGACCATCAGTGCCAAGGGCGAAATGAATGCCGGCATGAGTATCGAGGTGCAATGCGGCAACCATCGCCTGGTCATGGACCAGCCGAAAAACGCCGCCGGCCAGGACCTTGGCCCCACGCCACTGGAAGCGATTCTCGCGGCGGTGGCCGGCTGCTTCGGCACTATCGGACGCTTTATCGCGCATCAGAAGAAAATCGAATTACGCAGCATGCGTTTCGAAGTTGAAGCCGACTACGATCCGGCTGGCCTGCTCGGTCGCGATCCAGATGTGCGGCCAGGCTTTCAGGAGCTGCGGATCAAGGTCGAGATCGATGCGGATCTCAGCCGCGAAGAAAAGCAGGCCCTGCTCGAACAGATCGAAAAATGCTGCCCGGTCGCAGACAACCTGACTTATGGCACGCGGCTGGTCAGCGTGCTGGCCTGAACGCAGAAAGCCCGTCGATGACGGGCTTTCTGCATTTCTATAGCGGATCGATCAAGCGGAAAGCTCAACCAGCAACTTGTTCAGACGCTGCACATAGGCCGCAGGGTCCTTGAGGCTGTCGCCCGCCGCCAGTGCCGCCTGGTCGAAGAGGATGTGCGAAAGGTCGGCGAAGCGGTCTTCGTCCGGCTCGGCATCCAGCTTCTCGACCAGCGGATGCTGCGGATTGAACTCGAAGATCGGCTTGGACTCCGGCACCTTCTGCCCGCTGGCTTCGAGGATCTGGCGCATCTGCAGGCCCAGGTCCTGCTCGCCGATGGCGAGGATCGCCGGCGAGTCGGTGAGGCGATGGGAAACCCGCACCTCGGCCACCGCGTCACCCAGCGCTCCCTTGAGGCGCTCCACCAGGCCTTCCTTCGTCTTGGCGATTTCTTCCTGGGCCTTCTTGTCCTCTTCCGAATCCAGCTTGCCGAGATCCAGGTCGCCACGCGCCACGTCGACGAACTGCTTGCCGTCGAACTCGGTCAGGTAGCTCATCAGCCACTCGTCGATGCGGTCGGTGAGCAGCAGCACTTCGATGCCCTTCTTGCGGAAGACTTCCAGGTGCGGGCTGTTCTTGACCTGCGCATGGGACTCGCCGGTGAGGAAGTAGATCTTGTCCTGGCCTTCCTTCACGCGGCCCAGGTAATCGGCCAGCGAAACCGTCTGCTCGCCGGAGGCATCCTGGGTGGAGGCAAAGCGCAGCAGGCTGGCGATCTTCTCCTTGTTGGCGAAGTCTTCGGCGGGACCTTCCTTGAGCACCTGGCCGAACTGCTTCCAGAAGGAGGCGTACTGCTCGGGCTCGTTCTTCGCCAGTTTCTCCAGCATGTCCAGCACGCGCTTGGTCAACGCCGACTTCATGGAGTCGATCACCGGGTCCTTCTGCAGGATCTCGCGCGAGACGTTCAGCGACAGGTCGTTGGAATCGACGACGCCCTTGATGAAGCGCAGGTACAGCGGCAGGAACTCGTCGGCCTGGTCCATGATGAACACGCGCTGCACGTAGAGCTTGAGACCCTTGGGCGCTTCGCGCTGGTACAGGTCGAACGGCGCGCGGCCCGGCACATAGAGCAAGGAAGTGTATTCCAGCTTGCCTTCGACCTTGTTGTGGCTCCAGGCCAGCGGGTTCTCGAAGTCGTGGGCGACGTGCTTGTAGAACTCCTGGTATTCCTCGTCCTTCACCTCGGTGCGCGGACGGGTCCAGAGCGCGCTGGCGCGGTTGACCGTTTCCCACTCCGGCTCGGCGGGCTTGTCCTTCTCTTCGCCATGGAATTCCTTCGGCAACTCGATGGGCAGCGCGATATGGTCGGAGTACTTCTTGATGACGTTGCGCAGACGCCAACCATCGGCGAACTCTTCTTCGCCGGCCTTCAGATGCAGGACGATACGGGTGCCGCGCTCGGCCTTCTCGACGGTGGCGACCTCGAATTCGCCCTCGCCCTTCGAGGACCAGTAGACGCCCTCTTCCGCCGGCGTACCGGCGCGGCGGCTGAACACTTCCACCTGGTCGGCGACGATGAACGCCGAGTAGAAGCCGACGCCGAACTGGCCGATCAGGTGCGAATCCTTCTTCTGGTCGCCGGTCAGGTGCTTCATGAAATCGGCGGTGCCGGACTTGGCGATGGTGCCCAGGTGGGTCACCACGTCGTCGCGGTTCATGCCGATGCCGTTGTCATCGAGGGTAACGGTCTTGGCGTCCTTGTCGAAGCTGACGCGAATCCGTAGATCACCGCTGCCTTCGAGCAGCTCAGGCTTGGCCAGCGCCTCGAAGCGCAGCTTGTCGGCGGCGTCGGAAGCGTTGGAGATCAGCTCGCGAAGAAAGATCTCCTTGTTCGAATACAGCGAATGAATCATCAGGTGAAGCAGTTGCTTCACTTCGGTCTGGAAGCCCAGGGTTTCTTTGTTTTGAGTCTCCACACTCATCGTCTACGAACTCCACATCGTCAATGGCACGGGCCGCGATCGCGGCGATGTCAGGCAGATGGGGGCTATGGGGAGAAATTCAAGCCTGCGCCTGACAGACCATTGAAAAACCCACGCTAAGGCTCAAGCAATTCGAGCAGCACGATATCGTCTGGCGCAAGGTTGTAGACCGCTTCACCCGAGCCTTTGAGCAAGTGCCTGATGGCCAGGTTGCCTTCCGGATCGATACCGATGAAGCGCCCCTCGGCCATTGCGCCCCGCTCTGTATGCGCGCGCACCCGCAGCTGTACATAGCGCGCCGGATCACCCAGCAGATGCTGCAAGGTAAAACCATGACGGCGGTCGTTGAGTGACGGACCCTGCGCAGAAACTGCCTGCTCGCGGCTTGCCTGATCTTCGCGGGGCGGGTCGGCCTGCTCGTCATGAGCATGCAGGCCATCCGTAAGCAATTCGATGCTGCCGCTGATACTGGTGCGCAAATGCAGGGGTAGAACCAGATGAAAATCACCGGCCAGTTTGTTGGGCGACACCGGCTGTAGATCCAGATGCAGTGTGTAACCACTCTGGACTCTCCGCGCCTCGGGCAGCTCCTGCTCCGGTCGTGTCCAGCTGATTTCGATTGCAGTTGAAGGATGGGCGTCTTCTGGCAGGACATCGAGGCGCACGGCGCCGGGCTGAATGTTGCCGAGACGAATGACCAGCTCCTGCCGGGCAAAGGGATCATGGCCTTCACGCAACGTCAGCACACCATCGACAAGCGTCCCGACGCTCGGGGTGAAAGATCGCCCATACAACTGGCCATGCAGGTTGAACGCCAGCCTGCTGTCCTGGATATCCTCGTCCGGCTCAAGCCATTTGAGGCCGACAATGGTTTCGAATCGCTCCGGTGCCTGGCTGGCCAGCAGCGAGAACCCCACCACCAACGGGATGATGCCCAACCCGCAAAGCCCGACCGCCTTGCGTGCGGTCTTCCAGTGAGCGATGACATAAATGAGCGTGATCGGCGGGATCATGGATCCCACTCCCCACAACAGGCTGGTGCCGAAGGCCAGCACCACCAGCCAGATGCCAGAGACAACGATCAGCAGCAATCCGCCGAGTATCAGCAACGCATCCATTCAACTTCCTTGAGGCTTCTACGGTGGTAACCGCCTGACGCTTCAGGGCTCATCGACCTTGAAATGACAACGTGCGGTAGCGATGGGCTCGGCCTGGTTGGTCTGCCAGGCAGTGACCGCAACGTTGGCGACACGACGGCCCTGGCGCCACACCTGGCAGGCGGCAAAGGTGTCACGATAGAGACCGGCACGCAGATAATCTATCGAGAAGTCGATGATTTTGGGCAAATGTGGGCTGCCCATGAACATCAGCAGATGCAGCATCGCCGCATGTTCCATGAAGCCGGCGATGACCCCGCCATGCAACGCCGGAAGCGTGGGGTTGCCGATATTGTCCTGGCTGCTGGGCAGGCGGAATACCATCTCATCACCCAGGCGCAGGCACTCGATACCGATCAGCCGGGCATAGGGCACCATCTGCAAAAGCGGATCGTAGTCGTTGCTTTCGTGGGCCTGACGCACCCATTCGTTCAGGTTCCTGTCGCTCATGCAGATGTGCCCCGCTCGCTCATCACCGTCCCCTTGCCCATCCGCATGAACGCACCGACCACATGGGCAATGGGTTCGTTGATGTCGCGCTGATAGGCCACGCCACGGGCAAAGATCACGGTCGGGGTAACTCGGTAGCATTCGGCGAAACCGAATACATCGTGCCCCGGCTCGGCGGGGTGCATGTAGTCGATGCGCAGATCCAGGGTCGGGCAGATTTCCAGCTCGGGCAACGCGCAGGCCGTGGAGATGCCGCAGGTGGTATCCATCAACGTGGTGATGGCGCCACCATGAATGATGCCGGTTTCAGGATCGCTGACGATATTTTCGCTGCAAGGCAGGCGCAGTGTCAGGCCGGTTCGGTCGGCCCGCTCGACGCTCATGCCCAGCACCTGGCAATGCCGCAGGAAGGATAAGAAGCGCTGGGTACGCTCCAGAATCACGGGGTCGCTCATGGGGCGATGTCTCGACAATCAAACAAGCCGCACATGGTAACGCCTCACCGCAGGACGACCTATTCCCCGGGCAGTTCGCTCGGCAAGGTTGGCGTGAATACCATCACTTTGAGCACATCGGAATGGAATTCGCGACGGTAGAGAATCAGCACGACACCCGTCGTCACCGCCATGAAGAACCAGGGGTTGATGAACCAGGACAGGGTCGCCATGCCGAAATAATAGGCGCGCAGGCCGAAATTGAACTGATTGGCGGCCATTGACATGACCCTGGCCGCCCGCTCGGCGAACGACTTGCGTTCCTGGTCACTGACGTTGCGCTCTCCCACCATAGGCGCAGACGCCACCAGCACGGCAGCAAAGTTGTACTGACGCATGCACCAGCTGAAAGTGAAGAAGGCATAGACGAAGACTACCGCCAGTGCGAGCAGCTTGACTTCGGAAAGCTCGCGGCTCACCGGCTGGGCGAAAGGCAGATCGGCCAGCAGCGACACGGCACGATCGGAGGCGCCCAATGCCGTGAGAATACCGGCCAGGATAATCAGCGTGCTGGAAGCGAAGAAGGAAGCGTTGCGCTCCAGATTGCCGATCACGTTGGCATCGGCAATACGGTTGTCGCGCAACATCAGGCGGCGCATCCAGTCCTTGCGATACAGATGCAACACACTGGCCAGACAGGCCGTATCCCGTCCGCGCCAGATGGCATAACGGGTATAACCGACCCAGCAGACGACAAACCAGACGACGGCGATCAGATGCGGCAGCAAATGCTCAGGAATGGACATCGGGCCTCCCTCCGACACTGCGCCGCATTATAGCCAGCACGGATACCGGGCTGTCGAGGCCTGCCAGCCGAACCTGAAAGGTCCGGCTGGCGCAGAACTCACTTCGCCGGGCGCACGCCCATTAGCCGATCCACGATGATCGCGGCCAACAAGGTGAGCAGCACCGGCAGCACCCAGCCCATGCTCTGCGCGGCCAGCGGCAGTTGCTTGAACAGTTCTGGAACCAGCTGATCGAAGCCAGCCGCCGCAAAGCCGTCCACCACACCGAAGATCAGCGTAACCGCCATCGTCGGAATGAAGATCCGCTGCTGCGATAACCACAAGCGATCCAGCAGGCTGAGGGCAACCAGCACGATCGCCAACGGATAGAGGCCCACCAGCACGGGCACCGAGACACTGATCAGCTGGGTCAGGCCCTGATTGGAAACCAGCAGACTGAACCCCGTGAACACCACCACCACGGTGCGATAGCTGACGGGCAGTACACCACTGAAAAACTCGCCACAGGCCGCTGTCAGGCCAACGGCAGTCGTCAGGCAGGCCAGCGTAATGACCACAGCCAGGAGCAGGCTGCCGGTGCTGCCAAAGGTGTGCTGCACATAGGTCGTCAGGATCTGCACGCCATTGGATGCATCCCCGGCGATACCCTGGCTGGTGGCGCCGAGGTAGAACAGCGTCAGATACACCAGCGACAGACCGGTTGCGGCAATCACCCCTGCGATCATGGAGTAACGGGTCACCAGTGCCGGCTCCGTTACGCCGCGGTCACGGATGGCGGTGGCAATCACGATGCCGAATACCAGCGCGCCGAGGGTGTCCATGGTCAGATAGCCGTCGAGGAACCCCTTGAGCAACGGGCTGGTGCGATAGCTTTCCGCCGTCTCGCCAATCGGCCCGGCTGGCGCGAAGAGCGCAGCCCCTCCAAGAACCAGCAGGGCCGCCAGCAGAACCGGCGTGATGAATTTGCCGATCCGGTCGATCAGTCGTCCGGGGTTCAGTACCAGCAGCAGGACTGCGACGAAGAACATCGAGGTATAGGCAAACAACGGACCGGCCGAGTTACCCGTAAAGGGCGCGATTCCCATTTCAAACGACACTGTTGCAGTACGCGGTGTTGCGAACAACGGACCGATTGCCAGATAGACTGCAACGGCCAGCCCCAGGCCTGCCCAGCGGCCCAACGGCGCAGTCAGGCGGTCCATGCCACCCCCCACGCGGGCCAGCGCCACCACCGTCAACAATGGCAAGCCGACAGCGGTCAGCAGAAAGCCAATGGCACCCGGCACAATCCGCTCGCCGGCGGCCATGCCGGCACTGGGTGGAAAGATAATGTTGCCCGCCCCCAGGAACAGCGCGAACGTCATGAAGCCAAGTGCCAGAAGATCCTGGCCTTTCAATCGAGTCATCGGAGTTACCACTGCAGGAGACGCGAGCGCGTCCAAGGCTATTCGGTTCAATTGCGGCACGAAACGCACGCAAAAAAGACGTCGCACCTTACTGGAATTGCCGTCTTCAGACGAGTTTATCGCGACAGAATTAGTGACCAGGCGGTCAGGTCCTGACGACTTTCACTCCGAATATGCTGAAAGCTTCGCGGCTGAAGCCGCTTGTATTCCACGGGAATGCTCGTAACGAACTTGTAGGAACGACTTCAACGGCAAATGGCTGGAAATACCAGTCAGTAACCTGACTGGTATTTTCGCGGCAGGACGGTTTCAGGCCTGCTTGCTTTCCCAGCCTGTCACCTCGGCCAGAGCCTTGCCGATATCAGCAAGGGAGCGCACGGTGGTCACGCCGGCATCCTGCAACGCGGCGAATTTCTCATCCGCCGTACCCTTGCCGCCGGAAATGATCGCGCCGGCATGGCCCATGCGCTTGCCGGGCGGAGCGGTCACACCGGCGATGTAGGAAACCACCGGCTTGGTGACGTTGGCCTTGATGTAGGCCGCCGCCTCTTCCTCGGCGGAACCGCCGATTTCGCCGATCATCACGATCGCCTCGGTCTGCGGGTCTTCCTGGAACATAGCCAGGATATCGATGAAGCTGGAACCCGGAATCGGGTCGCCACCGATACCCACGCAGGTCGACTGGCCGAAGCCTGCGTCGGTGGTCTGCTTGACCGCTTCGTAGGTCAGGGTTCCCGAGCGCGAAACGATGCCCACCCTGCCCGGCTGATGGATATGACCCGGCTGAATGCCGATCTTGCACTCGCCAGGTGTGATCACGCCCGGGCAGTTCGGCCCGATCAGGCGTACGCCCAGTTCGTCGCACTTGATCTTCACTTCCAGCATATCCAGCGTCGGGATGCCTTCGGTGATGCAGACGATCAGCTTGATGCCGCTCATCGCCGCTTCGATGATCGAATCCTTGCAGAAGGGAGCCGGCACGTAGATGACCGATGCATCGGCACCGGTGGCTTCCACCGCCTCGCGCACGGTGTTGAAGACCGGCAGACCCAGATGGGTGCTGCCGCCCTTGCCGGGCGTCACGCCGCCGACCATCTGAGTGCCGTATTCGATGGCCTGCTCGGAGTGGAAGGTACCTTGCGAGCCGGTGAAGCCCTGGCAGATAACCTTGGTGTCTTTGTTGATCAGGATGCTCATTATTTGCCCTCCGCAGCTTTGACGACCTGAACGGCTGCATCGGTGAGGCTGTTCGCACCGATGATGTTCAGCCCACTTTCGCTCAACATCCTGGCGCCCAGGTCGGCATTGTTGCCTTCGAGACGTACCACCACCGGCACCTTCACACCCACTTCCTTCACCGCGCCGATGATGCCTTCGGCAATCATGTCGCAGCGCACGATGCCGCCAAAGATATTCACCAGCACCGCCGCCACGTTAGGATCGGAGAGGATGATCTTGAAGGCTTCGGCAACCCGCTCCTCGGTCGCACCACCGCCGACGTCGAGGAAGTTGGCGGGCTTGCCGCCGTGCAGGTTGACGATGTCCATGGTGCCCATGGCCAGGCCGGCACCGTTGACCATGCAGCCGATGTTGCCATCGAGGGCTACATAGTTGAGTTCCCAACGTGCCGCGTGGGCTTCGCGCGGGTCATCCTGGGACGGGTCGGCCATGTCGCGCAGCTTGGGCTGGCGGTAGATGGCGTTGCTGTCGATATTGATCTTGGCGTCGAGGCAATGCAGGTTGCCATCCTTCTTGATCACCAGCGGATTGACTTCCAGCAGCGCCAGGTCGTAATCGACGAACAGCTTGGCCAGTCCGACGAAGATGTGCACGAACTGCTTGACCTGATCACCCTTGAGCCCCAGCTGGAAGGCCAGTTCACGCCCCTGGAACGGCTGCGCGCCAACCAGTGGGTCGACGGTGGCCTTGAGGATCTTTTCAGGGGTGTCGTGGGCGACTTTCTCGATATCCACGCCGCCTTCGGTGGAGGCCATGAATACGATCCGGCGCGAGGCGCGATCGACCACCGCGCCCAGGTAAAGCTCCTTGGCAATATCGGTACAGGCTTCGACCAGAACCTTGCTGACCGGCTGGCCATTGGCATCGGTCTGGTAGGTCACCAGTCGCTCGCCGAGCCATTGCTGGGCGAATGCACGTGCCTCGTCCTTGCTGCGCACCAGCTTGACCCCGCCGGCCTTGCCGCGACCGCCCGCATGCACCTGGGCCTTGACCACCCATTCAGTGCCGCCAATCTTGTCGCAGGCCTCGGCCGCTTCCCGGGGATTGTCTACCGCGTAACCCGCCGAAACCGGCAGACCGTATTCGGCAAAGAGTTGCTTACCCTGATACTCGTGGAGATTCATGCTTGGCTACCATTGGTTGATATGCATCAGACGAGGCACCTCTGCCTCGCCACCCCAAGTCACTGAAAACTATCGTGGATACCTTTCAAAGACCTGATGTTTCAATGCATCTGGTGCCGTAGCCGTATCGGCGCGCCGCGCAGCGAAACGGTACAGACGCCCAGATAGACAAAAGCCCGCAGTGTTCGCGAGAACAAGGCGGGCTTCGTCATTCACATGGCCATTAGCGCTTCTTGCGGTTGGCGATGTGAATTGCATGACCATTTACCGCCAACGCCGCTTCGTGCAGCGCTTCGGACATGGTTGGGTGCGAGAACACCATCATGCCCAGGTCTTCGGCACTGGTGCCGAATTCCATGCCGATGGCGCCCTGCTGAACCAGCTCGGCTGCCGCCGGCCCCATCACGTGGACACCCAGGACACGGTCGGTCTTGGCATCGGCGATGACCTTGACCAGGCCGGCAGTGTCGTTGGCTGCCATGGCGCGACCGCTGGCGGCGAACGGGAAGGTGCCGACGTTGATTTCCACGCCCTCGCCTTTCAGCGCCTGCTCGGTCTTGCCGACCCATGCGATTTCCGGATGGGTGTAGATGACCGACGGAATCAGGTCGTAGTTCATTTGCGACTTGTGCCCGGCGATGCGCTCGGCAACCATCACGCCTTCTTCGGAAGCCTTGTGGGCGAGCATCGCGCCGCGCACCACGTCACCGATGGCATAGACGCCCGGAACGCTGGTCGCACACTGATCATTGACGAAGATGAAGCCGCGCTCATCCATGTCCACGCCGGCATCGGCAGCCAGCAGGTCGGTGGTGACCGGACGACGGCCAACCGCGACGATCAGCTTGTCGAAGGTCTGCTGCTGCTCGCCTTCGGCGGTCGTGAAGCTGACGGTAACTTCGTCGCCCTTGACTTCAGAAGCGGTCAGACGCGCGCCCAGCAGAATCTTCAGGCCCTGCTTGGACAGCACCTTGAAGGCTTCCTTGGAGATTTGCTCATCGGCAGCCGGCAGGAACTTGTCCATCGCTTCGATGACGGTCACTTCGGCGCCCAGACGCGCCCAGACCGAACCCAACTCCAGACCGATGACACCTGCGCCGATCACACCCAGGCGCGCCGGAACGCTCTGGAAGTCCAGTGCGCCAGTGGAATCGACGATGGTGTTCTGATTGACCGGAGCGGGCGGAATATCCACCGGCTTGGAGCCCGACGCCAGAATGACGTTCTCGGCAGCCAGGGTTTCGGTGCTGCCGTCTAGTTTGGTGACTTCGACCTGCTTGCCGGCCAGCAGCTTGCCATGCCCCTCGAACACGGTGACGCCATTGGCCTTCAGCAGCCCGGCAACACCACCGGTGAGGTTTTTGACGATCTGGTCCTTGCGCGCCACCATGGTCGGCACGTCCATCTTGACGTCGCCAGTGCTGATGCCATGCACATTGAAGCTCTCTTGGGCTTCATGGAACTTGTAGGAGCTGTCCAGCAGGGCCTTGGACGGGATGCAACCCACGTTCAGGCAGGTACCGCCCAGTGCTGTCTTGCCGTCCTTGCCTTGGTATTTTTCGATGCAGGCGGTCTTCAGGCCCAGTTGCGCCGCACGGATGGCAGCCACATAGCCGCCGGGACCGGCACCGATGACGACGACGTCGAATTTCTGACTCATTGCAAATCCTCTCTAGCTTCAAGCGAAAAGCGGCAAGCCACAAGCGAGGCTGCCTCGTAGCAGCTCCCGCTTGCAGCTTGCCGCTGCTTTTTTAGATATCCAGCAGCAGGCGAGCCGGATCTTCCAGCAGGTCCTTCATGGTGACCAGGAAGGTCACGGCTTCCTTGCCATCAATCAGACGGTGGTCATAGGACAGCGCCAGGTACATCATCGGCAGAATGACGACCTGACCATTAACGGCCATCGGGCGTTCCTGGATCTTGTGCATGCCGAGAATGGCGGTCTGCGGCGGGTTGACGATCGGAGTCGACAGCAGCGAACCGAACACACCACCGTTGGAGATGGTGAAGGTGCCGCCAGTCATCTCTTCGATGGTCAGCTTGCCGGCCTTGGCCTTCTTGCCATAGTTGTTGATGCCACCTTCGATCTCGGCCAGGCTCATGTGCTCGGCGTTGCGCAACACCGGCACCACCAGACCACGATCGCTGGACACGGCGACACCGATGTCCTGATAACCATGGTAGACGATATCGTTGCCATCGATGGAGGCGTTGACGCCCGGCTGGCGCTTCAGAGCCTCGACCGCAGCCTTGACGAAGAAGGACATGAAGCCCAGGCGCACGCCGTTGTGGGTCTTCTCGAACAGATCCTTGTACTTGGCACGAAGCTCCATGATCGGCTTCATGTTGACTTCGTTGAAGGTGGTCAGCATCGCCATGGACGACTGTGCTTCAACCAGACGCTCTGCAACCTTGGCACGCAGGCGGGTCATGGGCACGCGCTTCTCGACGCGATCACCAACGGCAGCTACAGGTGCGGCGGCAGCGGCGGCAGGCTTGGCAGCCGGCGCGGATTTCTTGGCTTCAATGGCGGCAACCAGGTCTTCCTTGGTGACACGACCATCCTTGCCGGTGCCCTTCACGCTGTTGGGATCGATGCCGTTTTCCTCGGCAAGCTTGCGCGCAGCCGGCGCAAGGATCGCGTCTTCGGCGCTGGCAGCAGGAGCGGCAGCAGCAGCGACGGCTGGTTCAGCAGCAGGTGCAGGCGCGGCTGCAGCG
Source organism: Stutzerimonas stutzeri (assembly GCF_013522825.1). GTDB lineage: Bacteria > Pseudomonadota > Gammaproteobacteria > Pseudomonadales > Pseudomonadaceae > Stutzerimonas > Stutzerimonas stutzeri_AK. The sequence continues at coordinate 108,657 of NZ_JAAMQZ010000004.1, read as the reverse complement.
GTGGCACCGGCTTCAAGCTTGCCAAGCAGCTCACCGCTGAGGACAGTGTCGCCTTCGTTCTTGACGATTTCAGTGAGCACGCCATCGGCTTCGGCAAGAACTTCCATCACGACCTTATCGGTCTCGATGTCGACGATCAGCTCATCGCGTTTGACCGCATCGCCTGGCTGCTTGTGCCAGGTGGCAACGGTGCCGTCAGCGACCGATTCGGGAAATTGAGGGGCTTTGATCTCGATAGCCATTAGCTGGGTCCTATTGATTCGGTTTCTACGGCGAGGCCGCGATGTTTCGCGGCCTCTTGCTCGAATGATTAAACGGTGAACGCGTCCTGCAGCAGTTTTTCCTGCTGTTCGGCATGCATGGAGGCATAGCCGACGGCAGGTGCGGCAGAGGCTTCACGGCCCGCGTACTGCAGGAACAACTCTTTCTTGTGCGCGACGGCGACACGACGCATATGGTGCTGACTGCAGTACCACGCGCCCTGGTTCATCGGCTCTTCCTGACACCAGATGATGTTCTTGAGGTTCTGGTAAGGCGCAAGCACCTCGGCCAGATCCTCTTCAGGGAACGGATACAACTGCTCGATACGCACGATGGCGATATCTTCGCGGCCTTCGTTGCGACGCTTGTCCAGCAGATCGTAATAGACCTTGCCGCTGCACATGATGAGCCGTTCGACCTTGGCCGGATCGATTTGATCGATTTCTCCGATCACGGTCTGGAACGAGCCTTCGGTCAGATCTTCCAGCGTGGAGATGGCCAGTTTGTGACGCAGCAGCGACTTCGGCGTAAGCGCTACCAGCGGCTTGCGCAGCGGGCGAATCGCCTGGCGACGCAGCATATGGTAGACCTGTGCCGGGGTGGTCGGCACGCACACCTGAATGTTCTGCTCGGCACAGAGTTGCAGGTAACGCTCCAGACGCGCGGACGAGTGCTCAGGCCCCTGCCCTTCATAGCCATGCGGCAACAGCATGGTCAGGCCGCACAGACGCCCCCACTTGTGCTCGCCACTGGTGATGAACTGGTCGATCACGACCTGGGCACCGTTGGCAAAATCGCCGAACTGCGCTTCCCATACCACCAGTGCGTTAGGCATGGTGGTGGCATAGCCGTATTCGAACGCCAGCACGGCCTCCTCGGAGAGGAAGGAATCGTACAAATCGAAGCGCGGCTGACCTTCGTACAGGTGCTGCAGCGGAATATGGGTGCTGCCATCCTTCTGGTTGTGCAGCGCAGCATGGCGATGCGAGAAGGTACCGCGACCCACGTCCTGGCCACTGATACGGATTGGGTGGCCTTCGAACAGCAAGGTGGCGTACGCCAGTGTCTCGGCATAACCCCAGTTGATGGCCAGGGCGCCGGCACCCATTTTCTGCCGGTCTTCGAGGATCTTCGACACCTGCCGCTGAACCACGAAGCCTTCGGGCACAGCGAGCATCTTGCTCGACAGTTCCTGCAGAGTTTTCAGATCGAAACGGGTGTCATGGCGCGCGGTCCAGGCATGTCCCAGGTAAGGACGCCAGTCAACGAACAGCTCCTTGTTGGGCTCCTTGACCAGGCTCTTGACCACGTGCAGGCCGTTATCCAGTGCGGTGCGATATTCATCGACCTTCGCCTGTACGCCCGTCTCATCGAGCACGCTCGACTGCATCAGCGAATCGGCATACAGCTCGCGCGTGGTGCGCTGCTTGGCGATCTTCTGGTACATCAGCGGCTGGGTACCGCTCGGCTCGTCAGCCTCGTTGTGGCCACGACGACGGTAACAAATCAGGTCAATGACGATATCGCGCTTGAACTGCATGCGGTAATCGACGGCGAGCTGAGTGACGAACAGCACGGCCTCGGGATCGTCCGCGTTCACATGGAAGATCGGCGCCTGGATCATCTTCGCCACGTCGGTGGCGTACTCCGTGGAACGCGCGTCTTCCTGCTTGTTGGTGGTGAAGCCGACCTGGTTGTTGACCACGATACGAATGGTGCCGCCGGTCCGATAGGCACGGGTCTGCGACATCTGGAAGGTTTCCATGACCACACCCTGGCCGGCGACAGCCGCGTCGCCATGGATGGTCACTGGCAACACCTTGTCGCCAATCGGGTCGCAACGACGGTCCTGACGCGCACGCACCGACCCCTCAACCACCGGGGAAACGATTTCCAGGTGGGATGGGTTGAAGGCCATGGCCAGGTGAATCTCGCCACCGGGCGTCATCACGTTGGAGGAGAAGCCCTGGTGATACTTCACGTCACCCGAGCTCAGGCCCTCGACCTTCTTGCCTTCGAACTCGTCGAACAGGTCACGCGGGTTCTTGCCGAAGGTGTTCACCAGCACGTTCAGACGGCCACGGTGGGCCATGCCGATGACGATTTCTTTGGTGCCGTAGGAACCGGAGCGCTGGATGATCTCGTCCAACAGCGGAATCAGGCTCTCGCCGCCCTCCAGACCGAAGCGCTTGGTGCCTGGGTACTTGGTGCCCAGGTACTTTTCCAGCCCCTCGGCAGCCGTCAGACGCTCGAGCAGATGGCTTTTGATTTCCGGCGAGAATTCAGGGCGCCCGCGCACACTTTCCAGGCGCTGGATAAACCAGTTGCGCTGCTCGGAATCAACGATATGGGTGAACTCGGCGCCGATGGTGCGGCAGTAGGTCTCTTGCAACGCCTGGTGAATTTCACGCAAGGTTGCCTCGTCCCGGCCCAGGGCGAGATCGCCGGTACGGAAAACCGTATCCAGATCGGCATCAGTCAGATTGTAGTGATTGATCGACAGGTCGGCTGGAGCCTTGCGCGACTGCAGCCCAAGCGGATCGAGCTGTGCAGCCTGATGACCACGCATCCGGAAGGCCTGGATCAGACGCAGGACTTCAACCTGCTTTTTCTCGTGCTCGCTGCTGACACTGCCTGCGGACACAGGCTGTGTACGACGCTGATTCCTGGCCAGCAGCACGAAATGATCGCGAATCGTAGCGTGCGAAACATCAGCCGTATTGCCGCCGCTGACGGGCAGCTTCTGGAAGTAGGTGCGCCACTCTTCGGGCACAGCGTTGGGATCGTGCAGGTAGAGCTCGTAGAGTTCTTCCACATAGGCAGCGTTACCACCGGATAGGTGGGCACTGTCCCACATGCGCTGCATTACGCTTTCTTGCATGTCTGGTCACCTTCGATAAGGAGACACCACCAGCGTGGAGACCGCAGCATGACTTTCCCAGTTCTGAAGCAGCGACCCAGGTAAAGCCACTACGGACCGCGCAGATAGTTTCCGAGAACCACCCCGGATGCTCCTGCTGGTCATCAAATTTTCAGAGCGGAACCCTGGCTTTGTAAGCTGGGATTCCTACTAAAACTACGGCGCCGAGGTTGAACTCAGCGCCGTAGGTATCGCGGTAAAACATTACGGCCCCATAGCTACACGAATAGCCACAGGCCCTTGCTCATCAAGTCGCGCTCTGCAGCAACATGTTGCGCACATGCCCGATTGCCTTGGTAGGGTTCAGACCCTTCGGACAAACGCTTACGCAGTTCATGATGCCACGGCAGCGGAACACACTGAACGGGTCATCCAGAGCAGCCAGACGCTCTTCGGTTTCGGTGTCACGGCTATCGGCCAGGAAACGATAGGCCTGCAGCAACGCCGCCGGACCGAGAAACTTGTCCGGATTCCACCAGAAGGACGGGCAGCTGGTCGAGCAGCAAGCGCACAGGATGCACTCGTACAGGCCATCCAGCTTCTCGCGATCTTCCGGGCTCTGCAAACGTTCGATAGCCGGTGCCGGTGTATCGTTCATCAGATAAGGGCGAACCTTCTCGTACTGCTTGTAGAAGATGCTCATATCGACGGCCAGGTCACGGATCACCGGCAGACCCGGCAGCGGGCGAACCACCAGCTTGCCGCCTGCGACAACAGCCGACAGCGGCGTGATGCAGGCCAGGCCATTCTTGCCGTTCATGTTCATGCCATCGGAACCGCAGACGCCTTCACGGCAGGAGCGACGATAGGAGAAACCTTCGTCCTGCTCCTTGATGAGCGCCAGCACGTCCAGAACCATCAGATCCTTACCGTCGGTATTGACCTGGAAGTCCTGCATGTAGGGCTTTTCGTCTTTTTCCGGGTTGTAGCGATAAACGCTCACTTGCAACATAACGACGACCTCAGTAAGTCCGAACCTTAGGTTCGAAAGTCGGAACTGTCTTCGGAGAGAAATTGACGCCACGCTTGGCTACGCGCTTCTCACCTGGGAAATACAGGGTGTGGCACAGCCAGTTCTCATCGTCACGCTCTTCGAAATCTTCACGCGCATGCGCGCCGCGCGACTCCTTGCGGGTCTCGGCGGCAATGGCGGTAGCTTCGGCGACTTCCAGCAGATTCTGCAGTTCCAGCGCTTCGATACGTGCGGTATTGAAAGCCTGGCTCTTGTCGGAAATCTTCACGTTGGCGATACGCTCGCGCAGATCGGACAGCTGAGCGATACCCTTCTGCATGTACTCGCCGGTACGGAACACGCCGAAGTAGTTCTGCATGCAGTTCTGCAGTTCCTTGCGCAGCGGTGCAACGTCTTCGCCGCTGGTGCGCTCGTTCAGGCTGGCCAGACGGTTGAGTGCCACGTCCAGATCGGTTTCGGTCGCACCGCGATGCTCGACGCCGTCCTTGAGGGCCTTTTCCAGATGCAGGCCGGCAGCACGACCGAAGACCACCAGGTCAAGCAGCGAGTTGCCGCCCAGGCGGTTGGCGCCATGCACCGATACGCAGGCCACTTCGCCCACGGCGAACAGACCCTCGATGATCTTGTCGTTGCCGTTGGCATCCTGGCTGATCGCCTGACCATGAATGTTGGTGGCGACACCACCCATCATGTAGTGGCAGGTCGGAACAACCGGAACCGGAGCGGTGACCGGATCGACGTGCGCAAAGGTCTTGGACAGCTCACAGATACCGGGCAGGCGGCTGTGCAGCACTTCCTCGCCCAGGTGATCGAGCTTGAGCATGACGTGGTCGCCATTCGGACCACAGCCATTGCCCGCCAGGATTTCCTTGACCATGGAACGTGCAACCACGTCACGGCCAGCAAGATCCTTGGCGTTCGGCGCATAACGCTCCATGAAGCGCTCGCCATGCTTGTTGATCAGGTAGCCACCCTCGCCACGGCAACCTTCGGTCACCAGCACGCCCGCGCCGGCGATACCGGTCGGGTGGAACTGCCACATTTCGATGTCCTGCACCGGCACGCCGGCGCGCAGCGCCATACCAATGCCGTCACCGGTGTTGATCAGAGCGTTGGTGGTCGAGGCGTAGATGCGACCCGCGCCGCCAGTGGCCAGAACCACGGCCTTGGAGCGGATATAGACGGTTTCGCCGTTCTCGATGCAGATCGCGATCACACCGACGATGGCGCCATCCTGGTTCTTTACCAGATCGACGGCGTACCACTCGTTGAGGAACGAGGTACCGGCCTTCAGGTTGGCCTGGTAAAGCGTATGCAGCAGCGCGTGACCGGTACGGTCGGCAGCGGCGCAGGTACGAGCGGCCTGCCCGCCCTTGCCGTAGTCCTTGGACTGGCCGCCAAACGGACGCTGATAGATGCGGCCCTGCTCGGTACGGGAGAACGGCAGCCCCATGTGCTCGAGTTCGAATACAGCTTCGGGGCCAACGGAACACATGTATTCGATAGCGTCCTGGTCACCGATATAGTCGGAACCCTTGACGGTATCGTACATATGCCAGCGCCAGTCATCGTTCGGGTCGGCCGAAGCGATGGCACAGGTGATGCCACCCTGAGCGGAAACGGTATGCGAACGAGTCGGGAATACCTTGGTGACTACAGCGGTCTTGTGGCCACCTTGGGCCAGCTGTAGTGCTGCGCGCATGCCTGCGCCACCGCCACCGATGATGATGGCGTCATAAGAAAGAGTACGAATGCTAGCCATGAATCAGATACCCCAAAGAATCTGCACGCCCCAGACGAAGAAAGTGAACATGGCGATGCCACACACTGCCTGGAACAGGAAACGTACGCTGGTAGCCCACTTGCCGATGGCCATGTTGGTCAGGTAGTCAGTGGAAATGGTCCACATGCCGACCCATGCATGGACACTCAGGGAAACCAGTGCCAGCAGACTGAAGATGCGCATCCAGTTGGCCGAGAACAGGGCATGCCACTGCTCATATTCCAGCCCCGGATTGACAACCAGGTATCCGATCAGAAAGAGGAAATAAACCGCCAGAACAACCGCGGAAACGCGCTGAGCCATCCAGTCATAGAGGCCCGAACGCGAAAAGTTCGTGACGTTGGTTACCATATCCACACTCCCGCCAGAACGATCAGCACCGCCGAAACGGCCAGAACGATTTTCGAGCCCAGCTTGCCGCCTTCCAGCGTCTCGCCATGCCCCGCATCCATAATCAGGTGACGCGTACCGGCCACCAGGTGATACAGCAGCGCAGACAGCAACGCCCAAACCACCAGCTTGGCCAACGGACTGCCGAAGCACGCCTTCACCTCTTCAAAGCCTTCGGCAGAAGAAAGCGAGGAGTCCAGCGCAAACAGCAGAACGGCCACACCGACGAACAGAATGACGCCGGAGATACGGTGAAGGATCGACGTGTAGGCAGTGATTGGGAGTTTTATTGTCCTAAGATCTAGGTTTACAGGTCGTTGGCTTTTCACGGCTTTTTTCACACTTGAGGCCCCAAGGCGCAGGGCAAAGTTGTTGGGAAGAGTACTCAGCGGCACCCGCCACCCACGAGTGACAACCCACAGGAAACTGCCTGTTAGGCCCCTGCCGGTCGGTTTCCGAGTATAAACAGTTAGGTCGCTAATGACAATGTGGTGAAGTGCCACTAAAGGTGGATAGCGACCCTTATATAAATGCCGTAAACAGGCTTCCTGTATTGTGAATTCACCCCGCAACCCCCTCTGCGATGGGGTTCCGCGCAAATTGACTTTGTGATTTATCTCACTATAGTGATGCGGGCCCTGCGTGGGGGGCCATGATGATTCCAAGCATAAAACAGGAGGCCATACATGGCTGACAACAAAGCGCAGTTGATCATCGAGGGCTCAGATGCCGTCGAACTGCCCGTTCTAACCGGTACCATGGGACCTGACGTAATCGACGTACGAGGCCTGACCTCCACGGGTCGCTTTACCTTCGATCCTGGCTTCATGTCTACAGCCTCTTGTGAGTCCCAGATCACCTTCATTGATGGCGACAAAGGCATCCTGCTGCATCGCGGCTACCCTATCGAGCAACTGGCCGCCAAAAGCGATTATCTAGAGACCTGCTATCTGTTGCTGCACGGTGAGCTCCCTACTCCCGAGGAAAAAGCCAAGTTCCTCAGCACCGTCCAGAACCACACCATGGTCCATGAACAGCTGAAGTCCTTCCTCAATGGCTTCCGCCGCGATGCTCACCCGATGGCCATCATGTGCGGCGTTGTCGGCGCGCTGTCAGCCTTCTATCACGACTCGCTGGACATCAACGATCCGAAGCATCGTGAAATCTCGGCAGTGCGACTGGTCGCGAAAATGCCGACCATCGCCGCCATGGTTTACAAGTACTCCATGGGTCAGCCGCTGATGTATCCGCGCAACGACCTGAGCTACTCGGAAAACTTCCTGCACATGATGTTCAACACCCCCTGCGAGATCAAACCGATCAGCCCGGTGTTGGCCAAGGCCATGGATCGCATCTTCATCCTCCATGCCGATCACGAGCAGAACGCTTCCACTTCCACCGTTCGCCTGGCTGGTTCCACCGGCGCCAACCCTTTCGCCTGTATTGCCGCCGGCATCGCAGCACTATGGGGTCCGGCTCATGGCGGCGCCAACGAAGCCGTGCTCACCATGCTGGACGAGATCGGTGACGTTTCGAACGTCGAGAAATTTCTGGCCAAAGCCAAGGACAAGAACGACCCGTTCAAACTGATGGGCTTCGGCCATCGCGTCTACAAGAACTTCGATCCGCGTGCCAAGGTCATGAAGCAGACCTGCGACGAAGTCCTGGGCGAACTGGGCATCAACGATCCGCAACTGGATCTGGCGATGAAGCTGGAAGAGATCGCTCTCAACGATCCGTACTTCGCCGAGCGCAACCTGTACCCGAACGTAGACTTCTATTCGGGCATCATTCTCAAGGCCATCGGCATTCCGACCAGCATGTTCACCGTCATCTTCGCCCTGGCGCGGACTGTCGGCTGGATTTCCCACTGGAAGGAAATGATCGCCAGCGGCCAGAAGATCGGTCGCCCACGCCAGCTCTACACCGGCCACACCAAGCGCGATCTGCCATTCTGATCCGTCCACCGATATGAAGGGCTTCTCCAAAAGCCTTTCAGATCACCCCCAAAACCCCGACTTTCGTCGGGGTTTTTGATTTTAGAGCTACCGGGTTTGAAGCGTCGCGATATTGTGGTCGCCCCAAAGGCCGGTAAGGTGTGCAGCGGCGATGAGAATGCTTCAGGGCTGTATTGAGTGAGCATGCGTGAACGCATCGAGGGCGCTTCCTGGCCAGCTTGCCGGGGGAACGCTCGATGATCACTTCCACACCAGCGCCCAGGCCCATATCCACGGCGTAGCTGCCCGTACTGGCAGCACAGGCAAACGTCACTAGCCAAGCCAATCCAAGGTCAAGACCAGCCGTTTCTCGCTCATTTCCATTTGCGGAGAGCGATGAATAAGCCCCTTCCCTTCGTTACCCAGCCACTTTTCCCCTTTGAACAAGGCCACATGGCCACATCCGAGCTGATGGATGGAGTGTCGTGGCTCTTCTGCGGGATTGCCCAGTTGGGAGCGACACATCGCCCCCTCTTCCAGCCACTGGCTGCCGGCGCCCACATAGGTGGTAATCAAGCGCAAGGGCACATAGTCGACGTGAAAGCGAGGACACATGGTGCGCTCCAGGACTCGCAGCCGTAGTCCAACTCTCCTCGCCCCCAGCAGACAACTGTAGGCTTGCACCAGCCAACCGACATCCGCCATGAAATCCGCGCACCCATCGATATGCCGGTAGCCTGCAACCAGGCCTTGCAGGCCGGGTTGCGCATCCTCGGTAGGCAGCTCCACGGCAAGGCTTTCAGTCAGATGAGTGACTGTATTGATCAAGGTCGAGGTAAATGCCTTCACTGAAGCAGGCAAACGCCGCTCCCAGACAGAGAGGTTGACTCCCTCCTCCAGCGCTGTGGCCAGCACTTCGGGTGTAGGCCCGGAAACCTGTCTCGCAAGCAGCCCAGGCTTGATCGCCAGCATCAGGCAACGACCTCTTGCCATTCGTCGAACGGATCGGGAAGCCACTCCCAGGCTTCCACCCCCGCAGCCAGCTCCTGGTCGTCGAGCAGGCAGGCATCCAGTTCGGTGCTCAGCCGTTCGAAATCGATGTTCTGCCCGATAAACACCAGCTCCTGCCGGCAATCGCCAATCTGGCCGTCCCAGTGCCTGAGAATTTCCTGCAGACCCTCGTCATCCGTCGGCCATTGAGTCTTGGGTACGAAACGCCACCAGCGCCCCGCCAGGCCATGACGCATCAGGCCGCCGGCCTGAGACCAGCTTCCAGCGTCCCGGTGCCTGCTTGCCAGCCAGAAAAAGCCTTTTGAGCGCAGCAGTTTGCCGTTATTCCAGGGGCGATTGAGGAACTCGTGAAAGCGCTGCGGGTGGAATGGCCGGCGAGCACGGTAGGCGGTCGAGGCGATGCCGTATTCTTCGGTCTCCGGCACATGCTCGCCACGCAACTCCTTCAACCATCCCGGCGCCATGGCTGCACGCTCGAAGTCGAAACGGCCAGTGCTGAGGATCTTGTCGAGCGTTACCTGCCCCATGCTCATCGGCAGGATCTCGGCATGGGTGTTGAGGCTGCGCAGGATTGCCGACAGTTCCTCGCGGTCGGCACTGCTGATCAGATCGATCTTGCTGATCAGAATGACGTCGGCGAATTCCACCTGCTCGATCAGCAGGTCGGTAATCGAGCGCTCATCCTCCTCACCCAAGGTCTCGCCGCGGCTGGCCAGACTTTCCGATTCGTGGAAATCGCGGAGAAAGTTGACCCCGTCGACCACCGTGACCATGGTGTCCAGGCGCGCCAGGTCGGACAGGCTGCGCCCCTGCTCGTCGCGAAAAGTGAAAGTCTCGGCCACCGGCAAGGGTTCGGCGATGCCGGTGGACTCGATCAGCAGGTAGTCGAAACGGCCTTCGCGGGCCAGCCGGCTGACTTCCTCCAGCAGGTCCTCGCGCAGGGTGCAGCATATGCAACCGTTGCTCATCTCCACCAGCTTCTCTTCGGCCCGGTTGAGACTGACATCGCGCTGTACCTCGCTGCCGTCGATGTTGATTTCGCTCATGTCGTTGACGATCACCGCGACACGACGGTTCTCGCGGTTCTTCAATACATGGTTGAGCAGCGTGCTCTTGCCGGCGCCAAGAAAGCCGGACAGTACGGTGACGGGAAGTTGAACACTCATAAGGGGAACCTCAGCTATCACGTAGGTGTTTTTCTTTCTTCTCCTGCCGCTCCTTGGCCTCGATGCACAGGCTCGCGGTAGGTCGCAGCAGCAGGCGGCGCAGGCCGATCGGCTCGCCCGTCTCCTCACACCAGCCGTATTCGCCACAGGCCAGGCGTTCGAGGGCCTGGTCAATCTTGTCGAGCAGCTTCTTCTCCCGCTCAAGCAGTCGCAGCTGCCACTGGCGCTGCTCTTCGGCACAGCCGATATCCACGGGGTCGCTGTTCGGTTCGAGCTGACGCAACGCATCGAGCTCACCTGATATCCGCTCCTGTAGCTCGCATCGCTGGTTCAGCAGCAACTCACGGAAAAATATCTGCTGCTGCCCGTTCATGTAGGCATCGGAGGGTTGCCGAAGAAGCTCTTGCTCAGTCATGGACAGCACCATTAAATTCAAAAGTTATAACATAACATTTGAATTGAAAACTGCTTACAGCTTTTCGTCAATATTCAGGGGCACATATAACGACTCCAGGGCAAGTGCGTGAGGAGATCGGTCGCCAGCCCGAGTGCCGGCAGCAACAGGTGATGATCGACGCTGCCCAGCAGCCCACGCGCCACTTGGGCGCCCGAGGCCGAGAAAGCTACCAGCCCGCAGAAAGCAGTGACCAGGCAACAAAGGTATGGGATCAGCCAGAACGGCCTAGAAACGCTTGGAGAGCCTGAGCAGTCAGGCAAAAGAAAACGGCGATCCATAGGTTCGGGTTTGTGCTACAAAAACGCTACAAACCGTTGCTACAAATCGCCGTTTCGGCTTCCTTGTAAATGCTTGATTTACAGGGATTTTACAATAGTGGCGGAGAGATAGGGATTTGAACCCTAGGAACAGTTGCCTGTTCAACGGATTTCGAATCCGTCCCGTTCGGCCACTCCGGCATCTCTCCAGCGGCGCGCATGATATCAGTTCATGCGCTTTTGTCGAACCCTGCGACAGGGCTTTTTTGCCTGTTTTTCAGTGTATTGCACGCCCGCAAGGCTTTTCGCAGGTACAGCAGCCTCAAGCCGTAAGGCGGGTCAGGGCTTCGCGGTATTTGTCGGCCGTTTTCCGGGCGACATCAGCCGGTACCGCTGGAGCGGGTGGCTCCTTGTTCCAGCCAGTGGATTCGAGCCAATCGCGTACGAACTGCTTGTCGAAGCTGGGTGGATTGCTGCCTTCACGGTAGCTGTCTGCTGGCCAGAAACGACTGGAGTCAGGCGTCAGCACTTCATCCATGAGCGTCAGGTTACCGTCTTCATCGAGACCGAACTCGAACTTGGTGTCGGCGATGATGATGCCGCGAGTTGCTGCGTACTCCACGGCGGCACTATAGAGCGCGATGGAGACGTCGCGCACCTGCGCAGCCAACTCCTTGCCGATGATGGCCTCACACTGCTCGAAGGAGATGTTTTCATCGTGATCGCCCACGGCGGCCTTGGTCGAGGGGGTGAAGATCGGTTGCGGCAGCTTGGCCGCTTCCTTCAGGCCAGCGGGTAATTGTATCCCGCAGACGGTGCCGCTCTTCTGGTATTCCTTCCAGCCAGAGCCGACGATATAACCGCGCACGATGGCTTCGACCGCAACCGGCTTGAGACGCTTGGCAACCACCGCTCGGCCTTCCACTAGCGGCAACTCATTGGGACTCACCACATCCTCGACCCTGTCGCCGGTGAAATGGTTGGGCACCAAGTGATTGAGCTTGTCGAACCAGAAGTTGGAGATGGCGGTGAGAATCTTGCCTTTCTCCGGAATCGGTTCGGCGAGAATCACATCGAATGCCGAGAGCCGGTCGGTGGCGACCATGAGCATGCGTCTGTCATCGATTTCGTAAAGGTCGCGAACCTTGCCGGAGTAGATTTTCTTCAGGCTGAGGGCACTTGGAGTAGTCATGTCGATTCTCTGGATTCCGATACGCTGCCGAAACCGGCAACCGTAGCAAAGAAGGTCTGTCATCAAACGAAACAGGCGAAACCAATGGTTTCGCCTGTTTCGGCATTCCGGGCCGCCGCGTCGATCAGCCCAGACTGTCCTTGAGCATGTTCAGTACACGCCGCGCAACATCGGCCGGAGCTACTGTGTCGAGGTCCTTGTCGAGAGTGATCTGAACGTTTCCGCTCACTTCCGTCACGCGAACCTGATAGCGCTCGGCGCGGGCTTCGATTTCCTTGCGGTCCGGGGTTCCGCCGAACAGCCTGGAGAAGAAGCCCGGTTTGTCGTCCGGATTCGCTGCGCCTTCGGCCAGGTTGATGTAGTACACACCCAGGCTTCGATCCAGGTCTTCGACAAGAATGTCGCTGGCGGCCAGCGCACGACCAACACTGGACCAGGCGCGGTTGAAGTCGGTGTCGAGCTGCAACACCGGGCTGCCGCTGCCGGCTTCGCTGAGTGTCACCCGGCTCGGCGCGTCAAATGCTCGCTCAGCCAACAGCGAGGTAGAACCGCCCTGCTCCGCGCTGCTGGTCAAATCGGCCTGCAGCTCATCGAGAAGGACCCGGTCAAGCTCGGCATTGACGGTTTTTTCAGGCCAGCTGATGTCGGCAGTGCTGCCAGCTGGACGCTGGACGCTGAGCAGGAAGATTTCGCTGGTGTTGCGCTGAACACCAGGCTCTACGCGCACCCGAACACGGGTTTCGCCTTCGCCCAAGCCAAGGTTACGCACCAGAGCCGGAGTCAGTTGATCCCGGGTCTGCCAAGCAGTGGTGAATTCTCCGGTCTGCGGACGTTCATCGGCAATCTGGAAACCGTTGTCGGTAAAGAACTGCCGCGCCGCAGCCCAGACTTGCGTCGGCGCACGGAGCGCAACCAGCCAGCGCGCATCTTCAGATGTTTGCAGACTGAATTCACTGGCTTCTTCGGTGACGACCAGCCGTTGTGGTCGTGGCACCTCATATTCGCCTGTCGAGCGGGTGTCGGCGATATGCTGGGGAATTGGCAACAATGGCTCGACCGAACGCAGCTCGGCGCTGGCCGGGATTTGCATGGGCGCGACCTGATGCGCTTGCAGATAATCGCTGCCACGGTCGCGGAAATATCCCTCTTCACCCCACAACCAGCCACAGCCGCTGGTTCCAGAGATGATCAGGGCAAGGGTCGAGAGTCCGGCCAGTCGCTTCATGCGTGTTCCTTCATTGTTAAAACCGGTACACCGGAATGGTTCAAACCAGCACACCGGACTGCCGCATGGCCTGACGCAGGGGATCATGGCAACGCTGGCTGAGCCAGGTCAGGGGCAGGCGAATGCCGTCGGGTATCAGGCCCATTTCGTGCAACGCCCATTTCACCGGTATCGGGTTGGCTTCGATGAACAGCGCCTGGTGCAGAGGCATCAGTTGAGCGTTGATCGCACGCGCCTTTTCCGCCTCACCAGCGAGCGCGGCGATGCACAGATCGCTCATTGCACGTGGCGCGACGTTGGCGGTGACGGAAATATTGCCCTTGCCGCCCATCAGCATCAGTTCCACGGCGGTGGCATCATCACCGGAATAGACGAGGAAATCCTTGCTGACCCGATCGAGCACTTCCTGGCCGCGCTTGAGGTCGCCGGTGGCTTCCTTGATGCCGATGATATTCGGCACCTTGGACAGCCGTTCCACGGTTTCCGGCAGCATGTCGCAAGCGGTGCGACCGGGTACGTTATAGAGGATCTGCGGAATCGCCACGGCTTCGGCGATGTGTCGGAAGTGCAGGTACAGACCTTCCTGGGTCGGCTTGTTGTAGTACGGGGTAACCAGCAGGCAGGCATCGGCACCCACGGCCTTGGCCTTTTCGGTCAGTTCCAGCGCCTCACGGGTGGAGTTGGCTCCCGTGCCGGCGATCACCGGGATACGGCCATTGACCTGATCGACCACACGGCGGATCACTTCGATGTTTTCGCTGTAATCGAGGGTCGCCGATTCGCCCGAAGTACCAACCGCCACGATTGCGTCGGTGCCTTCCTGCAAATGGAAGTCCACCAGTTTGCTCAGGCTGTCCCAATCGAGGCCACCCTGCGCATCCATGGGCGTGACCAGTGCCACCATACTGCCCGCAATCATGCAACCGCTCCTGCCGGAAAAAGAGAGGCGTAATGGTACAAGGCTCCTTTGCGCTTTGCGAGTACGCCGGAGGCATCCGGCGCAATGAAAATCCCGTTCGATTCGATGCCATCCGGGCTGCGCCATCGCTGTAGATTTCCCTCTGGCGGCGCTTTTCGCTACTCTTGCTCGTTTTCGGCTTGGCTGGCCGCCCGATTCATTACCGCCAGGAATGCTGCATGTCCACCCCTCCAGTACCCCGTGAACAGTTTCTCGTCATCAGCGCCATGGGCCGCAGCCCAATGGAGCTCACCAACGTGCTCTGCAGGGCCAGCAACGAGAATCGCTGCGCCGTAGTCAACACCCGACTGACCCGGCATGGCGAATACTGCGCGCTGGTACTGGAGATCACCGGGACCTGGGATGCCCTCGCACGCATGGAAACGGCGCTGCCGGGTCTGGCGAAAAAGCATGACTTCACCACCCACGTGGTACGCAGCGAAGCGCTGGAAGTCCGTCCCCAGGCACTGCCATACGTGGCTTACGTCAGCTCTGTCTACCGTCCGGACATTCTCAATGAGCTGTGCCAGTTCTTCATCGACCATCGTGTCGAGCTGGAAAGCCTGATCTGTGACACCTATCAGGCGCCACAAACCGGCGGCACCATGCTCAACGCCACGCTGACCGTCACCCTGCCGGCCGGTACGCAGATCAGCTGGCTGCGCGACCAGTTCCTCGACTTCGCCGATGCGCTGAATCTGGATGCCCTGATCGAACCCTGGCGCCCGCAGAACCCATAAAAGAGGAAACCATCATGTCCGTCGAGATCGACCAACCGCTACCCGCTTTCCAGGCCCAGGCTACCAGCGGCCAGCTGATCAACCTCGAAGCGCTGCAGGGCAAGCAGGTGGTGCTTTACTTCTACCCCAAGGACAACACGCCGGGTTGCACCACTGAAGGCCAGGGCTTTCGTGATCTGCACGAAGCATTCGCAGCGGCCAACACGCTGGTATTCGGCGTTTCACGCGACAGCCTGAGAACCCACGAGAACTTCAAGGCCAAGCAGGGGTTCCCCTTCGAACTCATTTCCGACAAGGACGAGCAGCTCTGCCAGCTGTTCGACGTCATCAAGCTGAAGAAGCTGTACGGCAAGGAATACATGGGCGTTGACCGCAGCACCTTCCTCATCGACAGCGCAGGCATTCTTCGCCAGCAATGGCGCGGCGTGAAGGTCCCAGGCCATGTCGAAGCCGTATTGCAGGCCGCCCAGGCACTGAACCCGCAATAACGAACGACGGGCCGGAAAAATCCGGCCCTGTCTCTCTTGCCGGCGCCCCCCCGTCAGGTCTTGCGCAGCCAGTAGCGATAAACACCCTCTTCCATTTCTTCATGCAGCAACGCATGACCTGCAAGCCTGGCGAAGCTGCGAAAATCCCGTTGCGAGCCCGGATCGGTCGCCGTCACCTTCAGTACCTGCCCGCTGGCCAGCCCGTTGAGCGCCAGCTTGGCCTTGAGCAACGGCATCGGACAGGCAAGCCCGCTGGCGTCCAGCTCGGCGTCATGAGTTGTGACGCAAGCGTCCTGTTCAGTCATTGATCGTCTCCTCGAAAGGACTGCAGGATACCGAGCCGCAAGCAGCTCTGGCCAGCCACCCGAGCACAAGGCTACAGTAGCGATCCCCCGAATCGATGAGCCCGCCCGGATGAAACTGCTGCGCCCTACCCTGCTGACACTGGCCGTTCTGATCGGGCAGCCGGCAATGGCCAACGACCTGCCTTCCCTGGGCGACTCCAGCTCGGGGATTGTCTCGCCGGAGCAGGAATACCAGCTGGGGCGCGCCTGGCTCAGCCTGTTGCGCGGGCAGGTTCCACAGCTGTCCGACCCCCTGCTCAAGGACTATCTGGAGCGCAGCGTCTACCGTCTGGCCGAAACCAGCCAATTGCAGGATCGACGCCTGGAGTTCGTGTTGCTGAAAAGCCCTCAGCTGAACGCATTCGCAGCCCCTGGCGGGATTATCGGGGTCAATGGCGGGCTGTTCATTCATGCCCAGACCGAGGCCGAATATGCTTCCGTGATGGCGCACGAACTGGCGCACCTTTCCCAACGCCACTTCGCACGCGGCCTGGAAGCGCAGAAACGCATGCAACTGCCGTTGATGGCAGCCATGCTCGCCGGGGTGGTGGCCGCAGCCGCCGGTGCTGGCGATGCAGGTATCGCCGCCATCGTCTCGACCCAGGCTGCCGCCATCCAAGCGCAACGACGCTTTTCCCGGCAGAACGAACAGGAAGCCGACCGTATCGGTCTTCTCAATCTGGAACGTGCCGGCTATGACCCGCGTGCGATGCCGGAGATGTTCGGTCGCTTGATGCGCCAGTATCGCTACGATCAGAAACCGCCGGAATTCCTGCTGACCCACCCGGTCAGCGAATCGCGTATCGCCGACACCCGCAACCGGGCCGAGCAGTACCCTCAGGGCGGCGTGCAGGACAGCTTGCGTTATCAACTGATGCGCGCGCGCGTGGACTTGCAGTTCGAGAGCACGCCCGGCCTCAGCGCCAAGCGTTTTCGCGCCATGCTCAGCGAAAATGAAGGCCTGGATTCCGCCCGCTATGGCCTGGCATTGGCGCAGATCAGGAGCGCTCAGCTCCAGGAGGCTGCAGCCACTCTGCAGCCTCTGCTGCTGAAAGCACCCAACGAAATCAGCTACAACCTGGCACAGGTCGAGCTCGACATCACCGCCAACCGCATGGGCGAAGCGCAGAAACGAACCAAGCAGTTACTCGAACTCTATCCCGGCAGCTACCCGGTGCGTCAGACGCACATCGACTTGCTGATCAAGCAGGGCCTTTTGCAGGAGGCAGAACACGAGTTGGACAGGCTGGTCGAAGCACGCCCCAGGGATCCTGACGTCTGGTATCAGGTATCGGAAGTTCGCGGCCTGACCGGCAACATCCTCGGCCTGCACCAGGCCCGTGCAGAGTTCTTCGCACTGGTTGGCGACTACACCCAGGCCATCGAGCAGCTGGACTTCGCCAAACGTCGCTCCAGCACCTTCCAGACATCCGCCCGTATCGACGCGCGCCAGCAACAACTGGCCGATGAAAAGCGCATGATCGAAGACATGCTACGCTGATTGCTCACCCGCGCAGCATGGGCTTCGTGGGTGGCATCAGGCGTTGCCAGCCTGCTTGAGGCGCGCTGCCCTGGTGAAATCCAGCATGCGCTTGAGCGGTTTGACCGCTCGCGGAATCAACACGGGATCAACGAGTATTTCATTGCTGCCCGTGCGCAGGCTCTGCAGGATGCGCTCAAGGGTATTCATCGCCATCCAGGGGCAATGCGCACAACTGCGGCAGGTTGCACCGCTGCCGGCTGTAGGCGCCTCGATAAAGCTCTTTTCCGGGCACAGCTGCTGCATCTTGTAGAAGATGCCGCGGTCGGTAGCGACGATGAAGGTCGAGTTGGGCAGGGTTTGCGCCGCCTTGATCAACTGGCTGGTGGAACCGACCGCATCGGCCAGGGCAATCACCGCTTCCGGCGACTCGGGATGCACCAGCACGGCCGCCTCGGGGTACAGCGCCTTCATGTCTTCGAGCTGTTTCGCCTTGAACTCTTCATGGACGATACAGGCGCCATCCCAGAGCAGCATGTCTACACCGGTTTCGCGCTGCACATAACTGCCCAGATGCTTGTCCGGCGCCCAGATGATCGTCTCGCCGTTATCCATCAGGCTCTCGACGATTTCCAGCGCACAACTGGAAGTAACGACCCAGTCTGCCCTCGCCTTCACCGCAGCCGAGGTATTGGCATACACCACCACCGTGCGCTCGGGGTGCTGATCGCAGAACGCCGAGAACTCTTCGACCGGACAGCCAAGATCCAACGAACAGGTCGCCTCCAGCGTCGGCATCAGCACGCGCTTTTCCGGGTTGAGGATCTTCGCGGTTTCGCCCATGAACTTGACACCAGCAACCACCACGGTTTGCGCCGGATGCTCATTGCCGAAACGTGCCATTTCCAGCGAGTCGGAGACGCAGCCTCCGGTCTGCTCGGCCAGCGCCTGAACCACCGGATCGGTGTAGTAATGCGCCACGAGGACCGCATTCTGCCGTTTCAGCTCAGCGGTGATCTCGTTACACAAGTGCGCTTCCTGTTCGGGCGTCAACGGTACAGCCTGCCTGGCCGCCAGATGAGCCTGCACAAGAATGCGTTCGGGGATGTCCGTCATGTTCACAGGTCCTGCAAGCACGTTATTGCATGAAGTGCCGAGTATAACCCGAGCGATGAAGTCGACCCTGGGCAGAACACGGTAAGCAAGCGCCACGCGCAGGCTTGCGTGCTCTGGCCGGTCAAAGGGGCAGGAATACTAGCCGAAGCATTCACAAAAGGGAAAGCGAGGCGATTCCATCAGCGTTTTGTCGGCGCCTGCAAGCTGCCAGCGTATGACAAACCGATACCCCTGAGAAAACCAGAGGCATTAAAAAAGCCGGATACCTTGCGGTATCCGGCTTCGCATCTCACAAGGAGAATATGGTGGGTCGTGTGGGACTCGAACCTACGACCAATTGGTTAAAAGCCAACTGCTCTACCAACTGAGCTAACGACCCGATGCGGAGCGCATGATACTGATTTGATTGAGTAAATCAAAGTTTTTTTTGAAAAAAATCAGTGATATCGAGTCGGGTCCTCGATACCTGCTGCCTCGAAGCCAGCCGCGCGCAGGCGACAGCTGTCGCATTTGCCACATGCGCGCCCCATGTCATCGGCCTGATAGCAGGACACCGTCATCGCGTAATCGACACCCAGGCGGACACCTTCCTGGATGATCTGCGCCTTGCTGAGATTCTGCAGAGGCGCACGAATGGTGAACCCCTGCCCCTCGACGCCAGCCTTGGTCGCAAGATTGGCCAGTCGCTCGAAGGCCTCGACGAACTCCGGACGACAATCGGGATAACCCGAATAATCGACAGCATTCACGCCAATGAAGATGTCTCGCGCACCCAGCACTTCAGCCCAGCCCAGCGCCAGGGAAAGGAACAGAGTGTTGCGAGCCGGCACATAAGTCACAGGAATGCCGTCAGCCAGCTCCTCAGGCACATCCATACTGGTGTCGGTGAGTGCCGAGCCGCCAATGCCGTTGAGGTTCATGCCGATCACCTTGTGCTCGACCACACCCAACTGCCGGGCAACCCGTTCGGCAGCATGCAGCTCTGCACGATGCCTCTGGCCATAATCGAAACTCATGCTGTAGCAGGCATAGCCCTGCGCCTTGGCCATTGCGACCACGGTCGCGGAATCGAGCCCGCCCGAGAGCAGGATTACGGCTTTCTTTTCAGTCATTGCAATTACCTTCAAATGCCATCGACGATGGATGCCGAGTGATCAGTGCCCGGGAGCATCGTTCCAGAGAATCTTGTGCAACTGGAGTTGCAGGCGCACCGGGAGGTTATCGCTGACGATCCAGTCAGCCAGTGCTCGTGCATCGACCTGGCCGTGACTGGGCGAGAACAGCACTTCACCTGCACGCGCATCCAGCCGGTACTCGATCAGCTTGGATACTGCCCAGTCATAATCCTCCCGTGAACAGATGACGAATTTCACCTGGTCGTTGGGAGTCAGCCAGCGGATGTTCTCGTAGAGATTGCGCCCCATTTCAGCCGAGCCTGGCGTCTTCAGATCGACGACCCGACTCACGCGCTCATCGACAGCGGAAATATCCAGCGCACCGCTGGTTTCGAGCGACACCTCATAACCGGCATCACACAGCTGCCGCAGCAACGGCACACAGCCCGGCTGGGCAAGTGGCTCGCCGCCTGTGACGCAGATGTAGCGGGGATTGAAGGATGCAACGCGCTGCAGAATCGCTTCGAGCGTCATGATCTCGCCGCCAGTGAAGGCATAGGCGGTATCACAATACTGGCAACGCAGGGGACAGCCGGTCAGGCGGACAAATACCGTGGGCAGGCCACTGGTACGCGTCTCGCCCTGCAGCGAGTAAAAAATCTCGGATATTCGCAGGGTATGGTGCATATCAGCCACGGGCGTAACGGCTAAACAGGCCGTCCGCCTCCGTTGCGGGAATTAGGGGGCAGCAATTCTAACGAAAAAACCCGCTGTCAGGCGGGTTTTGTCAGCCGTGCCATTGATTGCCTATCGATTCAATTGACGCTGGGCCAGCTGTGCAGCCGAACTGCTGGGGTAGTCGGCGATGACCTGACGGAAAATCCCGTGAGCCCTGTCACGATTACCCAGACGCAATTCGACATCGGCAAGCTTGTACAGCGAATCCGGTACCTTGCTGTGCTGCGGATAAGCCTGGCTGACCTTGGCAAAAGCCTGGCCGGCAGCCTGCAGATCACCCTTGGCAAGATTCACCTCACCCAGCCAGTACTGGGCATTACCGGCATAAACGCTCTCGGGATACCTGCGCAAAAACGCAGCAAAGGCCTGACTGGCCTTATCGAAATCCTTGGCCTTGATCAGATCGAAGGCGGCATCGTAATACAGCTTTTCCCTTTCCGGGTCGGCACTCGCCGCCCCTTGCGCCGGAGCACCCGAAGGTGCCTGGGCGGCTCCACCGGCGTTATTGGCGCCAACGGTTGAAGAATTCTGACTGGCCTGGCTACCTGACGCACCTTGCGACAAGCGACGATCCAGATCCTGGTAACGCTCCAGCCCTTCCTGTTGCAGGCGCTGGATATCATTCTGCTGCACTTCGAGCATGCCGCGCAGTTGCGCAATCTCTTCCTGCATCTGCTGCAATTGGACGAAGAGCATGCCCTGTGCCGAGGACGGAGCAACCGCTCCGCCTCCGGCATAGGCACCGCCAGTATCCGAGCCCGCAGAATATCCCGACTCAGGCGCAGCATTTCCGCTGCGCGAGTCATATTCCACGATCGGGACCTGAGCCACCGCGGCAAGCGGCAGCCCAAGCGCGAGAAGCATCAGAGCATGACGGTACTTGAGCATGGCTTATTACTTGCGCAGTTCTACGCGACGGTTCTGAGCCCAGGACTGCTCGTCGTTGCCCATGGCAACCGGACGCTCTTCACCGTAGGAAACCAGTTCCAGCTGTGCAGGAGACACGCCCTGCAGAACCAGGTAGCGCTGAACGGCCTTGGAACGACGCTCGCCCAGAGCCATGTTGTACTCGCGGGTGCCACGCTCGTCGGTGTGACCTTCCAGAACGACGCGGTTACCAGCGGACTGCAGATCCTTGGCGTGAACGTCCAGAGCGCGCATGGCTTCCGGCTTCAGGTCGGAGCTGTCGTACTCGAAGTAGAAGGTGGTGATGGCGCGCAGAGCAGCTTCTTCGCTCATGCTGCCGTCAACGGCACCGCTATCAGCGCCATAACCGGCGTTCGGATCGATGGCAGAGCCTTCGCCGGAGTCATCGCCGCCTTTGGACGAACAACCAACAGCTACGGCCATAGCCAGTGCCAGAGCAGCAAACTTACCGAATTTCAGCATTTCCATGTGTAACAACCCCAGGTGTGTTTATTGGTTAGGTTAAGCGTTGATACCGCATCAGTTCAGGTAAGGGGACCACGATGGCTCACGGACTTCGCCTTGAGCAGTAGGAAGCGGGAGCCTAACTCGACCATTGATTGATACGAGCATCAAGACTCCCCGGCCCTGCTGGCGGGTCGCATAGATTAGCATGGTGCCATTAGGCGCAACAGTGGGCGACTCATCTAAACTTGTGTCAGAGAGTAGTCGCAAATTGCCGCGCTGCAGGTCCTGTGCCGCCACCTTGAAATTGGTATAGCCCTCCTGGCGATGGATCATCACCAGCGTCTTTTCATCTGCCGAAAGCTTGGGATTCGCGTTGTAGTTGCCTACGAAGGTCACCCGCTCGGCGTTGTTGCTACCCAGACGCTGCTTGTATATCTGCGGCTTGCCGGCGCGATCGGAAGTGAAATAGATGGTCTGTCCATCGGCTCCCCAGAAAGGCTCCGTATCGATGGCGTAATGATTGGTCAGCCGCTGCAGCTGACGCGAATTGAGGTCCATCACGTAGACTTCCGGGTTGCCGTCCTTGGACAGCACAAACGCCAGACGGTTGCCATCAGGCGAAAATGCCGGCGCGCCATTGAGCCCCTCGAAATTGGTGACCTGCTCACGGCGACCGGTATCGATGTGCTGGATAAAGATGCGCGGGCGCTTCTGCTCGAACGACACATAAGCGATGCGACGGCCATCCGGCGAGTAGCGCGGCGACAGGATCGGCTCACGCGATTGCAGCAGCGTCACGGCCCGCGCACCGTCATAATCGGAACGCTGGAGTGTGTAGCGGGTATTGGCGCTGCCGAGGCGTTCGGCGGTGACATAGAGCAGCCGCGTTGAAAACGCACCCTTGATTCCGGTGAGCTTCTCGAAGGCCTGGTCCGCCGCAAAATGCGCCATGTCGCGGATTTGATCCTGGCTGCCACCCACCGTACCGTTCATGACCTGCTGCTCGGTGGTGACGTTGAAGACTTCATAGCGAATCTGCAGCTTGCCGGCCGATGGCTCGATATTGCCCACCATCACGTACTGTGCACCCAGTGCTTTCCAGTCACGAAAGATGATTTCACTGCCACGGGTCGGCAGGCTGATCATGTTCTGCTTGGGAATGGGCTCGAATACGCCGGTGTTGCGCATGTCATTACCGATGATCTCGGCCATGTCGTCCGGCAGCACACTGCCGCCCTGCCAGCCAAAGGGCACGACGGCGATGGGAATGGCACGATCAGTACCGCTGGTGACCACAATGTTCTTTTCCTGGGCAACGGCACTGCCCATTACCAGCAGGGAAAGGACGATAAAACCTCGAAGGTAATTGATCACAACGCAAGATCCTCAGGCGTAAATGTCATCATGAACGAGCGGTACGGCTGAAAATCCTGTGCAGACAATCCCTGCATCTCGGTCAGCCGACCGATATTCTTTACCGCAGCCACTGCGGAATTGTCGAATGGTGCATCACCACTCGAGCGGGAAACGCTCACAGCCGTGATGGTGCCATCCGGCAGCATATTGACCCGCAGCGATACCGACATGTTGTTGCGCGCCGAAGGTGGCCGGGTCCAGTTTTCTGCCGCACGCATGCGGATCAGGTCATCGAAGTCGCCAGCCACCTGATCACCCTGGGTATCGGCCATGGCCTGCTGGCGCTGGGTATCCTCCGACAACAGTTCAGCCAGCGCCTGGGCTTTTTTATCTTCCGCCGCCTTGCGTGCAGCATCAGCCGCGGCTTTTTTCTTCGCAGCTTCGGCAGCCGCCGCCTTTTTCTTCGCCTCTTCAGCTGCTTTTTTCTTGGCGGCCTCGGCAGCGGCTTTCTTTTTCGCTTCTTCGGCGGCTTTCTTCTTCGCCGCCTCATCAGCCGCTTTCCTGGCGACTTCCGCCTGTTTTTTCTGTTCAGCTATTTTCCTGGCTTCTTCGGCCTTTTTCGCATCGGCGGCCTTCTTTGCCGCGTCAGCCTTGGCCGCTTCGGCCTTTCGAGCATCCTCGGCCTTCTTTTGTTCCGCAGCCCTGGCAGCCGCCTGCTTCTGCTGCTCGACCTTGCGCTGCTCCATCTGCTCGGCTTCGTACTGTTTGGCAGAGGTCTTCTGTGCTTCGCCAGCGATTTTCTGGTTGGTCTGGGTCGTCGCCTGACTCTGCGACTTGAGCTGATACAAAGTCGCCTGAACGATCGGCTTGGACGGCGGCAGCTCAGGCGTCATGGCGAAGCTGACGAACAACGTACCGAAAATGATGACGTGCAGGCCCACCGCGAGAATCGTGGGCCAGTAATAGCTCTCCGAGCGCGAACGATCAGACTGGCGCATCAAGGTGCCTCGGTGATCAGGCCGACGTTACCGACACCCGCTTCCTGCAGCCCGCCCATGGCGGACATGACCGATCCATAGTCCACAGCCTTGTCGCCACGCACGAACACCTGCACCTGCTTACCCTGACTGCGATTCTGGTTCATGATCGCCGTGACCGCCCGGGTCATCTCCTCCAGCGTCAGCGCCTGGTCCTGCACCGTTTCGGTGTCGACCTCCGTCCCCATGTTCCAGAAGTAGGTCTTGTCGGCCTTGATCGAAATGGTCAGTACCTGGGCATCGTTATCCTGCGGCAACACCTCACTGCTGACCTGCGGCAGATCGACCTTGACGCCCTGATTGAGCATCGGCGCGGTCACCATGAAAATCACCAGCAGCACCAGCATCACGTCGATGTAGGGCACCACGTTCATCTCGGCGACCGGCTTGCGTCTATTGCGAATTCTGGCCATGGCCTGGGGGCCTCAATCTTCGGTGGTGTGGACTTTGCGATGGAGAATCGCCTGGAACTCGTCGGCAAAGGTGTAGTAACGACCGATGAGCAGCTCGCCACGCGCCGAGAAGCGGTTGTAGGCGATGACCGCCGGAATCGCCGCGAACAGGCCGATTGCCGTGGCGATCAGCGCTTCAGCGATACCCGGCGCGACGGTGGCCAGCGTCGCCTGTTGTACCTGGGCCAAACCGCGGAAGGAGTTCATGATGCCCCAGACCGTGCCGAACAGGCCGATATAGGGGCTGGTGGAGCCAACGGTCGCAAGGAACGGCAGGCTTTGCTCGAGTTTTTCCTCTTCACGGGAGATGGCGACGCGCATGGCCCGGTTCACCGCATCCATCACCGCATCGGGATCGACGCCCGGCTGCTGACGCAGACGGGAAAACTCCTTGAAACCGGCACGGAAGATCTGCTCGACGCCCGAATCCGGGTCCGGGTTGCTGCCGGACTGGCGATACAGCTTGGACAAGTCGATACCCGACCAGAAACGCTCCTCGAAGGTATCCAGCGAGCGCTTGGCGGCACGCAGCATATTGCCGCGCTGGAAGATGATGATCCAGGACATCACCGAGGCCGCCACCAGGATCAGCATGACCAGCTGAACCACAAAGCTGGCATTGCTGATCAGGCTCCACATGGACATATGATCGACGTTGGGTTCCACGCTTACTCTCCTGCAGGGGGTAGACCCGACCCGGCGAAGGCTGACCGCAGCGCTTCGGGAATGGGGCGGGGTTTCAAACTCTCGGCGCGTACACAGGCCACCAGAAACTGCCCTTCGCAGAGCAGCAGATCATCCTTGGCACGCTTCACCTGCTGCCTGAAACGCAGGCTTGCGCGCTTTATCTCGACTACCTCGGCAGTAACCAGTAATTCATCGTCCAACCGCGCCGGTGCGTGATAACGCGCCTCGCTGGAGTGCACGACGAACAGCAGGTCTTCGCCCGCCAGCTGCGACTGGGCAAAACCCAGGCTGCGCAACCGCTCGGTACGGGCCCGCTCCATGAACTTGAGGTAGTTGACGTAATAAACGATGCCGCCCGCATCGGTATCTTCGTAATAGACGCGACAACGATGAGTGAACGGCTGAACAGGTGATTCCGCGCGCATACTAGTGCCAGACACTGCAAATTCCAATTGGCTGAAACAAGAATATTTTCATCACATTGTGTCGCCGTCGAAGAGGTCCGCTACTGGCGAATCGCCCAGGCGTTTGGGTAGGTTCAGGCCGAAGTGCAGATAGGCATGACGGGTAACCACACGCCCGCGTGGTGTGCGCATGACGTAGCCCTGCTGGATCAGGTAAGGCTCAAGCACATCCTCGATGGTATGTCGCTCCTCGCTGATTGCCGCGGCAAGACTGTCAATACCGACCGGCCCACCGTCGAACTTCTCGATCAATGTCAGCAGCAGCCGCCGATCCTGGTGGTCCAGGCCCCTCTCGTCGACATCGAGCATGTTCAAGGCAAGATCGGCGGTGGCTCTGGTAATCTCGCCATTGCCCCGCACTTCGGCAAAATCGCGCACCCGTCGCAACAGGCGATTGGCGATACGTGGCGTACCCCGCGCACGGCGGGCGATCTCGAATGCGCCCTCGCTCTCGATGGGCAGGCCGAGAATGCCGGCGGAACGACTGACGATGGTTGCCAGATCAGCTGTGGAATAGAACTCGAGGCGCTGCACGATGCCGAAGCGATCACGCAACGGATTGGTCAGCATGCCCGCTCGGGTAGTGGCACCGACGAGGGTGAAGGGCGGCAGGTCGAGCTTGATCGAGCGCGCCGCCGGACCTTCGCCGATCATGATGTCCAGCTGAAAATCCTCCATCGCCGGATATAGCACCTCCTCGACGATGGGCGAAAGTCGATGAATCTCATCGACGAAGAGCACATCGCCCTCCTCCAGGTTGGTCAGCAGCGCGGCAAGATCACCAGGCCGCTCCAGCACCGGACCGGAAGTGCTCTTGATCGAGACGCCCATTTCCTGAGCGATGATGTTGGCCAGCGTGGTCTTGCCCAGACCGGGAGGACCGAAGATCAGGGTGTGATCCAGCGCTTCACTGCGCCCACGCGCGGCGCGGATGAACAGATCCATCTGCTCGCGTACGACCGGTTGGCCAATATATTCGGCCAGGCTCAGCGGACGAATGGCGCGGTCAAACTGTTCTTCGCGATCACGACCGGTGGCGGTAATCAGACGATCAGCTTCAATCATGGGCTTACACCATTCCCTTGAGGGCACGGCGAATCAGATCTTCACTGCTCAAATCGTCTTCCTGTACGGCGGATACGGCACGGCTGGCTTCTTGTGGCTTGAAACCGAGGGAAATCAGCGCACTGACCGCATCATTCTCGGCGCTTGAGACTGCCATACTCGCACGGGGTTCCATTACCAGAGGAGCAATGGACGGCATGCTTTCCCAGGCCTTGAAGCGATCCTTGAGTTCGACCAACAGGCGTTCGGCTGTCTTCTTGCCGACACCCGGAATCTTCACCAGCACGGACGTGTCCTGCGCCTGAACGCAACGCACCAGCTCGTCCACCTCAAGCCCAGACATCAGTGCCAGCGCCAGCTTGGGTCCGACGCCATTGAGGCGGATCAGCTCGCGAAACAGCTCGCGGTCGCGCTTTTCGGAAAAGCCGTAGAGCAGTTGCGCATCTTCACGCACAACCAGGTGGGTGTGCAGCGTCACCGGCTCGCCAAGCGCCGGCAGACGGTAAAGCGTCGTCATCGGCACTTCGACTTCATAGCCGACGCCATTTACATCCAGTATCAGATGCGGCGGCTGTTTCTCCGCCAGGGTGCCACGCAAACGTCCAATCACAGTATCGCTTCCTCTCTTGACCGATCGAGCGGCTCGAATGACCTGCATGCTCGCTTTTACAAACGCAAGCGACCGCCTCTGCGCTTGGCGCCGGCCAGGCCGTGCGGAATCAGGCTCTGCCGATGATGCGCATGACACAGGGCAATCGCCAGCGCGTCGGAGGCATCGATCTGCGGCTTCTTCACCAGCTTCAGCAGGTGCATCACCATCATCTGCACCTGCTGCTTGTCGGCGCCACCAGTTCCGGCAATCGCCTGCTTGACCTGGGTGGCGGTGTATTCGGCGATTTCCAGACCCAGCTCTGCAGCAGCCACAATCGCAGCGCCACGGGCCTGGCCGAGCTTGAGTGCGGAATCGGCGTTGCGCGCCATGAACACCTGCTCAATGCCCATGGTTACCGGCCCATGCAAGCGAATCACCTCACTGACGCCGACGAACACCGCGCGCAGGCGTTCGGGCAATTCGCCACTGCCGGTGCGAATGCAACCGGAAGCCACGTATTCGCAGCTGCGACCGGTATCACGGACGACGCCGTAGCCAGTAATTCGTGAACCTGGGTCTATCCCGAGGATAAGCGTCATGCTGCCGCCATACTGTCTATTTATCCAGCGGCAAGTATAGGGAGCTCATGGCGCGGCGGCTAGCCACATAACTCCGCGCTCGCGACGAAACCCGCAGGGCCGAACCTGTTCGGCCTTCTCGAATCCATGGCCAAATGAATTCGGCCCTACAGAACCCGAAGACTGTACGGCGACAACAAAAAGCCGGAAGCACCGAGGTACTTCCGGCTTCGACTCACCTAAGGCCTCAATCCAGCTGTTCCACGATCTCGTCCGGAATCTCGGCGTTGTGGTAGACATTCTGCACGTCGTCCAGATCTTCCAGCGCGTCGATCAGGCGCAGCACCTTCTGGGCGGTTTCCAGATCGGCGAGCGGTGCGGCAATCGAAGGAATCATCGCGATCTCCGCCTCCTCGCCCTTGAAGCCGGCAGCACTCAGCGCCTCGTTGACGGCATGGAAATCGGCGAAGCTGGTGGAGACCAGCGCCGAGCCGTCATCACCCATTTCCACATCATCGGCACCCGCTTCCAATGCCGCTTCCATCAGCGCATCTTCGTCAACGCCGGCGGCAAAACTGATCTGCCCCTTGCGGTCGAACATGTAGGCGACCGAACCATCGGTGCCCAGGTTGCCGCCATGCTTGCTGAAGGCATGACGCACTTCGGCAGCAGTGCGGTTGCGGTTGTCGGTCATGGCCTCGACGATGATCGCCACGCCGCTGGGTGCGTAACCTTCATAGCTCAGCTCGACGACATTGTCGGCCTCGTTGTTGCCGGCGCCACGGGCGATGGCGCGGTCGATCACGTCTCGCGACATGTTGGCGACCAGCGCCTTGTCCACTGCCAGGCGCAGGCGCGGGTTGTCCGCCGGGATCGGGCCGCTCTTGGCGGCAACGGTCAGCTCACGAATGATCTTGGTGAAGATCTTGCCGCGCTTGGCGTCTTGGCGCCCCTTGCGGTGCTTGATGTTGGCCCATTTGGAATGACCAGCCATAACTGTCTCCCTCTTTGATCAACTTTCTTCTTGCAGGCCGTTGAAAAACTACCTGCGTTGACAATACGTCGTTAAAAACAGCCTCAGAATGCTCATTTAGAACACCTAAACTCCGCTTCTTCGGCTGTTTTGACTCGCTGCGCTCGCCCTTCGGGTCAGCCTACGACTGTTACTCCCGTTGGTCGTTGCGCCTCGTCTTGCCTGCCTCGCCTACGTTTTTCAACAGCCTGCTAGCTATAACGCAGAAGCCCAGGTTTCCCTGGGCTCCGGCTTTGCCGTTATTCGGCTTTGGGCTGCTCGCGCAGGCGAATATGCAATTCGCGCAGTGCCTTGCTGTCCACCGCACCCGGCGCCTGGGTCATGACGTCCGCCGCGCTCTGGGTTTTCGGGAAGGCGATCACTTCACGGATCGACTGCGCGCCGGTCATCAGCATCACCAGACGGTCCAGGCCGAAGGCCAGGCCACCGTGCGGCGGCGCACCGTACTTCAGTGCATCGAGCAGGAAGCCGAACTTCTCGTTCTGCTCCGCCTCGTCGATGCCGAGGATGCGGAATACGGTCTGCTGCATGTCCTTGCGATGAATACGGATGGAGCCGCCACCGAGCTCGGTGCCGTTGAGTACCATGTCGTAGGCGCGCGACAGTGCGGCGCCCGGATTGGCTTCCAGTTCCTCGGGAGAGCACTTGGGTGCAGTGAAGGGATGGTGCAACGCCGACAGCGAACCGTCGTCGTTTTCCTCGAACATCGGGAAGTCCACCACCCACATCGGTGCCCACTCGCAGGTCAGCAGGTTCAGGTCATGCCCCAGCTTGATGCGCAGCGCACCCAGCGCCTCGGACACGATCTTGGCCTTGTCGGCGCCGAAGAAGACGATATCGCCATCGACCGCACCCACGCGATCGAGGATCGCATCGAGGTTGGCTTCCGGGATGTTCTTGACGATCGGTGACTGCAGACCTTCGACACCCTTGGCGCGCTCGTTGACCTTGATGTAGGCCAGGCCCTTGGCACCGTAGATGCCGACGAACTTGGTGTAGTCGTCGATCTGCTTGCGCGGCATGCTCGCCCCGCCCGGCACGCGCAGCGCGGCAACGCGGCACTTGGGATCGTTGGCCGGGCCGGCGAACACCTTGAATTCGACGTCCTTGAGCTGGTCTTCGACATCGACCAGCTCCAGCGGGATACGCAGGTCCGGCTTGTCCGAGCCGTAGCGACGCATGGCTTCCTCGAATGGCATGTGCGGGAACTCGCCGAACTCGACGCCCAGCACTTCCTTGAACAGCTTGCGCACCATGCCTTCGGTGATGCCGATGATGTCGGATTCGTCGAGGAAGCTGGTCTCGATGTCGATCTGGGTGAATTCCGGCTGGCGGTCGGCGCGCAGGTCTTCGTCGCGGAAGCACTTGGCGATCTGGTAGTAACGATCGAAGCCGGCCACCATCAGCAGCTGCTTGAACAGCTGAGGCGACTGCGGCAGGGCGAAGAAGCTGCCGGGATGGGTGCGGCTGGGCACCAGATAATCGCGGGCGCCTTCAGGGGTGGCGCGGGTCAGGATCGGCGTCTCGACATCGAGGAAACCGTTTTCATCCAGATAACGACGGATGCTGGTCGTGATACTGGAGCGCAACTTGAGCTTCTCGGCCATTTCCGGGCGGCGCAGGTCGATGAAGCGGTAGCGCAGACGAGTTTCCTCGCCCACGTCGCTGTATTCGTTGAGCGGGAACGGCGGGGTCTCCGCCTCGTTCAATACCTCCAGCTCATAGCCCAGCACTTCGATGGCGCCGGAGGCCATGTTCGGGTTGCGCGCGCCTTCCGGGCGCAGGCGGACCTTGCCGGTGATCTTCACGACATACTCGCTGCGCACCCGGTCGGCGGCAGCGAACGTCTCGGCGCGGTCGGGATCGAACACCACCTGGGCCATGCCTTCGCGATCACGCACGTCGAGGAAAATGACCCCGCCGTGGTCGCGGCGGCGATGGACCCAACCGCAAAGAGTGATTTCCTGGCCGTCCAGGCTTTCGTTCAACTGGCCGCAATAGTGGCTGCGCATCATGGTGGGGTTCGCTTCTCGTATCTTGAAATTCATCGGGTCGCGCAAGGTGCGACTGGTCACAGGACACCGCACAAGCATCCTGTCGAACCGCATCACTCGCTATACGGACTGATGCAGGCAATCGTGATCAAGCGCTGGCGTCGCCCACAGGAAAGCGGGTCGCCGGGCACAAGCGCGAGATTATATCCACATAATCGCTCCGACGCAGCCGCTGGCGACACCCTAGCCTCGTCGAGAGCATGTGCAAGAAAATGAAACCGATTCCCCCGGGCGACTTCAAAGAACGAACTCGCCACGCACATATGCAGCACGCCATGTTTTCTGGCATAACTACAGCTACTTCATCGATCAGGAGAAAAATCATGAAAATCGACATCGGTATTGGCGAACAGGATCGCGCCGCCATCGCAGAAGGCTTGTCCCGACTGCTCGCGGACACCTACACGCTGTACCTGAAAACGCACAACTTCCACTGGAATGTGACAGGCCCGATGTTCAACACCCTGCACACCATGTTCGAGACGCAGTACACCGAACTGGCCCTGGCCGTGGATGACATTGCCGAGCGCATTCGCGCCCTGGGCTTTCCGGCTCCCGGCACCTATGCCGCATACGCCAAGCTGTCCTCGATCAAGGAGCAGGAAGGCGTCCCCTCCGCCGAAGAAATGATCAAGCTACTGGTAGAAGGCCAGGAAGCGGTCGTGCGCACCGCACGCGGCATTTTCCCCTTGCTGGAAAAAGTCAGCGACGAGCCGACTGCAGACCTTCTGACCCAACGCATGCAGATTCACGAAAAAACAGCGTGGATGCTGCGCAGCCTGCTGGCCGCCTGAGGCAAGGCATCGCCTCGTTCATCCTGGACAGTTGCGCAAGCGACTGTCCAGAGCCTGCCGGCAATGTCCCGATCACGATACGGCTTGCCACCCCACCCGCCGGAACCACCCCGCCCACCAGGCACGCGATTTGAGCAGCGCTCCCCTTTACTGTTAAATACGCCCGCGCCGCAGCCTGGGCACCTCAAAGCCAGGCAAACGATTTATCGTCTGTCTGCACATTCCTTTCGCCCGGTTCCTGCCGCTTTTTCCATCGTGCTATTCAACTGTGAGTCATAACAATGCTTAAGATCGTTCATGTATTGACGGGCGTTGCCGCCCTTGTGCTGTCATTCGTTCCCAGCCTTTCCAGCGGCTTGTCACCCCTTATACAACCCGAGGCGCTTTGCCTGCTGCTGCTGGGCCTGCTGAACGCACAGTTCGCTTCGTTTGCGCAACCAGACAGCAATGATCGTACCCGTCCTATCATCCTTGCCGTGTCCGCATTGCTGATTGCAGCTGTCGTGATTCAGGCCCTGGTGCTGCTGGCCCCGATAGCCGCCATTGCAGGCCAGCCTGCTACGCTTGCCAGCCTGCTACCGGCATTTATCGCCGTCGTACTGCATCTGGCCACCGCCCAGACCGGCCAGGTACAGCCTGTGCGCCACGCTCCCGTAACGGCTGCACGTACAAAAAGCGCCCCAATGAACACTGCCGCACCTTCCGCCGGTCGCGAGACCGGGACGGTCAAATGGTTCAACACTTCGAAGGGGTTTGGCTTTATCTCACGCGACAGCGGTGACGATGTATTCGTCCACTTTCGCGCCATTCGCGGCGATGGCCACCGCATTCTGGTTGAAGGCCAGCGCGTGGAATTCACCATCATGATGCGCGACAAGGGATTGCAAGCCGAAGACGTAGTGCAGACCAACCACTGACCCCTCGTCAACCTCCGCCGCGAAACCTCAGTAATGCGGCGGAGGCGCCTCATCCCCCTCTATCCCGATCCCGCTCTGCATATCCTCCTGGCGCCTGGCCAGCATCTTCAATTGTGCCTGCAGCCGCTCGACAGCCGCCTGCTGGGCAACCAGCACATCGTTCAGCGCCTGAATCGTGTCGTCCTGGAAGGCCAGGCGCGTTTCAAGATCGGCGATACGTCGCTCCAGCTCCATCTCATGACTCCGCAAAACGAAAATCATCGGTCAACACAAGCCTGAACTTCTGCCGGATGGCCGCAACCTGTTCGTCAGTGTAGGGCCGCGCAGGCTGATGCCCCCAGACGGGCGCCGGCCAGGCCGCATCGTCCCGGCGGCGGGCGATGACGTGCATGTGCAACTGGCTGACCATATTGCCAAGCGTCGCAACATTCATCTTGTCGGCGCCGAAGGTGTCTTTCAGCGTCTCGGCCAGCGCCGTCGCTTCACGCCATAGCGATTGCTGATCGGCACCATCGAGTTGAAACAGTTCACTGACCTCTTCGCGGCGTGGCACGAGGATGAACCAGGGATAGCTGGAATCATTCATCAACAGCAGTCGGCACAACGGAAAATCACCCAGCGGCAGAGTGTCCTGCTCCAGGCGCGAATCAAGAACGAACATAATCGCACTCCTGCTCATGTCGGGAATCGACGCAACATCGAGTGCCGCGCCGTATCGTCGGGTGAAGAATACTCCACCAGCCACCACAGCGGCTCGCACCAGACGAGCGCACGGATGGCTCAAAAGCGCTCTGCTTTGGCGCGATCAGAGGATGGACAGCAACACGTGCGAGGCACAAAATCACCTTTTAAGACTTTGTGCATGATTATTGCTGTAGGTCAGTAAAGGCTGAAAACAGGCAGGAGAAAAGCAGAAGAGCCGGGTTACACTTGCCGTCACGAGCTTCCCCGGCTACACAGTAATTTCAGGAAATATTTTTCTGATTCTGTCGTGACAGCAATCAGCCGGGTCAACAGGAACCGAAATCGAATAGCAAAAAAGATGTCTCTTTCTCTCGAAAGCAGGCAGCCGTTTGAAACCGAGGAGCAATCACAATGAGCGTGATGAAGTGGAGCGTAATCGCCCTGGCAGTCGCCGCGGGCACTTCCCAAATGGCTTTCGCCAGCCAGCAATCCGAATCCAAGGGCTTCGTCGAAGATGCGAAGCTGGATCTGTTGCTGCGTAATACCTACTGGAATCGCGACCATAAAGACGGCAACGACGACGTCAATACTTGGGGTCAGGGCTTCATCGCTACCTTTGAGTCTGGCTTCACTCAAGGCACCATTGGCGTAGGCATCGATGCTTACGGTCTGTTGGGTGTAAAACTTGATGGCGGCCAGGGCGATATGTTCCCAGGCGAACCGAAAAACTGGGAAGATGACCTTTCGGAAGCCGGAGCAGCCATCAAACTTCGCCTCTCCAATACCACTGCCAAGTATGGCAATCAGTTTGTGGGGCTACCGGTAATCGCATCCGATGATTCCCGCCTGCTTCCGCAAGCATTCACCGGCACCCTGGTCACCAGCAACGAAATCGAAGGCCTGGAACTGAATGCCGGTCGTTTCACCGCAGACAGCCCCATGGGCTCTCCTGCTCGCGATGATGGTCGCCTGAAAAGCCTCGACGTTTTTGGCGGCACCTATGCCTTCAATGAAAACCTGAGCGCCTCTCTGTACTTCTCCGATGTCGAAGACACCTACGACAAGAAGTACGCCAACATCAACTACGTCATGCCGCTGTCCGATGATCAATCGCTGGCATTCGACTTCAACTATTACAAAACAGATGATATCGATCAGCGCTTCGCAGGTGCGACCGGCGAGAGCGTGGACGACAACACCATCTGGAGCCTGTCGGCCAAGTATTCTGTCGGATCACACGCTTTCATCATCGCTCACCAGCGCGTTTCGGGTGACACCGGCTACCTGTACGACAACGGTGACGGCGGCGGCGCGATCTGGGTCGCCAACTCCTTCCTTTCCGACTTCAATGCCAAGGATGAGCGTTCCTGGCAAGCCAGCTATGAGCTGGACTTCACCGGGTATGGCGTGCCGGGCCTGTTCTGGAAAACCGCTTATCTGCGCGGCAGCAACATCGATATGGAGTACTACGGCGGCACTGGCGAAGGAACCAACAGGGAAATCTTCAACCAGGTTTCTTACACCGTACAGAGCGGTGCAGCGAAGGACCTGAGCCTGAGAGCACGAAACTCTATCCTGCGTACCAGCAACGGATACTGGAACGACCTGAACGAGTGGCGTCTGTTCATCGAATACCCCCTGAGCATCCTGTAACCCAGGCGCCTCAGCTATTCGAAGCAAAATGGAGCCCGGCGAAAGCCGGGCTCTTTCGTTTCGGCAAAGCTTTCCAATCCAGCCCCGCATTCTGTACGCCGCATTCCCCGCACCGTACAATGCCCAGCCAAATTTTCGCTCTTGCAAGGACACCACGGCCCTCATGCGCACCAGTCAGTTCCTGCTTTCGACCCTGAAAGAAACTCCATCCGATGCAGTGGTCATCAGCCACCAGCTGATGTTGCGTGCCGGCATGATCCGCAGGCTGGCTTCCGGCCTGTACACCTGGATGCCCATGGGCCTGCGCGCGCTGCGCAAGGCCGAAGCCATCGTGCGTGACGAGATGAACAAGGCCGGAGCCCTGGAAGTGCTGATGCCGGCGATCCAGCCCGCCGAACTGTGGCAGGAATCCGGTCGCTGGGAGCAGTACGGCCCCGAGCTGCTGCGCCTCAAGGATCGCCACGACCGCGAGTTCTGCGTCGGTCCCACCCACGAGGAAGTCATCACCGACCTGGCCCGCAACGAACTCAACAGCTACAAGCAGTTGCCGATCAACTTCTTCCAGATCCAGACCAAGTTCCGCGACGAGATCCGCCCGCGCTTCGGCCTGATGCGTGGTCGCGAGTTCCT
Organism: Stutzerimonas stutzeri; assembly: GCF_013522825.1. Classification (GTDB taxonomy): domain Bacteria; phylum Pseudomonadota; class Gammaproteobacteria; order Pseudomonadales; family Pseudomonadaceae; genus Stutzerimonas; species Stutzerimonas stutzeri_AK. The sequence goes on along the minus strand of NZ_JAAMQZ010000004.1, from coordinate 72,736 downwards.
GATGAAGGACGCCTACTCCTTCCATGCCGACCAGCCGTCGCTGCAGGAAACCTACGACCGCATGCACCAGGCCTACTGCAACATCTTCACCCGTCTGGGCCTGAACTTCCGCCCCGTGCAGGCCGATACCGGCTCCATCGGCGGCACCGGCTCCCATGAGTTCCACGTACTGGCCGAATCCGGCGAGGACGATATCGCCTTCAGCGACAGCTCCGATTACGCTGCCAATATCGAAAAGGCCGAGGCGATTCCGCGTGAAACCGAGCGTGGCGCCGCGACCGAGGAACTGCGCCTGGTCGATACACCCGATACCCGTACCATTGCCGACCTGGTCGAACAGTTCCAGCTCGCCATCGAAAAAACCATCAAGACTCTGGTGGTGCACGGCTCGGAAGAAGGCCAGCTGGTAGCGCTGATCGTCCGTGGCGACCATGAGCTGAACGAAATCAAGGCGGCGAACCTGGCCCAGGTGGCAAGCCCGCTGGTGTTCGCTTCCGAAGCCGAAATCCGCGCCGCCATCGGTGCCGGCCCTGGCTCGCTCGGCCCGCTGAACCTGCCGATCGACTGCGTCATCGACCGTTCCGTAGCACTGATGAGCGACTTCGCCGCTGGCGCCAACAGCGATGACAAACACTATTTCGGCCTCAACTGGGAGCGCGACCTGCCGCTGCCGGAAATCGCCGACCTGCGCAACGTGGTGGCCGGTGATCCGAGCCCCGATGGCCAGGGCACCCTGGTGATCAAGCGCGGCATCGAGGTCGGGCATATCTTCCAGCTCGGCACCAAGTACAGCGAAGCCATGAACTGCAGCGTCATGGGCGAGAACGGCAAGCCGGTCACCCTGACCATGGGCTGCTACGGCATCGGTGTATCGCGTGTGGTCGCCGCCGCCATCGAGCAGAACTACGACGAGCGCGGCATTCTCTGGCCGGAGGCCCTGGCGCCCTTCCAGATCGCCCTGGTGCCGATGAAGTACGAAAACGAAGCCGTCCGTGAAGCGACCGACGGGCTCTATGCCGAGCTTACCGCCGCCGGTTACGACGTTCTGCTCGATGACCGTGACAAGAAGACCAGTCCGGGCGTCAAATTCGCGGATATGGAGTTGGTGGGCATCCCGCATCGCATCGTCATCGGTGATCGCGGCCTCGCCGAAGGCACCCTGGAATACAAGCATCGTCGCGATGCCCAGAGCCAGGCCGTACCTGCCGCCGACATCCTTGAGTTCATCAATTCGCGTGTCAATCGCTGACGGACATCATGCTCAACCGAAGTATTCTGGCTTCAACCAGCGCCACGCTTTGCGTGGCGCTGCTGCTTGGCGGCTGCGCCAATCACCTGCCGCAACGCAGCGAACATGAGGCGCGCACCGAGCGCAAGCTGCTCGATCACAGCCTGCGTATCGAGGTGGGCGAGCCCTTGCTGGAGCTGCCGCAGCGGCGTATCCGCGTACTCGACCAGAAAACCTGGGAAGTCACCGACATCGAAGTGACACGCCGCTACGACCGCTACACGCCGTACCAGGCATGGCGCAAGCTTTACGAAATCCCCCTGGGCGCCGTTGCCGTAGTCGCTGGTGTGGGCGCCAACGTGCTCAACGTGGTGATGCTCGGCAAACTGCCGGAAAGCGCCACACGCGGCTGGATCAACTATGGCTTTGCAGGGCTCAACCCCTTTCTCAACGTCGAATCCAATGGCCGCTCGCAACAGAACCTGGCCAGCCTGGAAGAACAACGCCGGGATGCACGCCTGGAATACTCCAGCCTGCCCTGGGCCGAACGCCCGGTGCTGGTCACGGCAGGCGCCGAGACGCATGAATTGAGCACCGACCGCAACGGCCTGCTGCGCCTGAACCTGCTCGACGGCCCCTTCGCCGAGCAGGACATCAGCCTGATCGGCAAATTGCAACTGCAGGTCGAAGACCCGCAGGACGCCACTCACGCCGATGCCACGCTGCTGGTCAGCCGCAGCCTGCGCAGCAAGCTCCTCGAAGCCCACGAGCTGATCTTCAACGACCTCGAAGGCGACGATGTGGGCCAGTGGGTGCATCGCGTCAAGCGCCTCTCGGAGCTGGGGCTGGAAGAGGAAGCCAGCGAACTCGAACAGAGCCTGGTGGAGCTGACGCGCAATGACCCCGAGCTGCAGCAGGAGTTTCTGCGCAGCCTGCTGCAGGACGCCGGTCGCCAGGCCAGCGACCTCGGCGAAGACGACTGAGGAAGATGAAGCTGCGCGCCTGCCTGCTGATGCTGTGGCTGGCGTTCGTGCTGCCGGCCTCGGCGAATCTGCGCCAGGCGCCCGAGCCGGAACTGCGCGACCTGCTGCAGAAAACCGTCGCCGAGGCGGACAGCTTTCAGGATCGCTTCGAGGCCGAAGTCTGGCTGGTGGACATGTCCGCCCGACTCAAACGCTATCTGCCCGACGCCCAGGAACGCCTGTCCCTGCTGCGCCTGGTGCACCAGGAAGCCAGCAAGGCCGGGCTCAGACCCGAACTGGTGCTGGCGCTGATCCATGCCGAAAGCCATTTCGACCGCTTCGCCATCTCCAGCGTGGGCGCGCAGGGCATGATGCAGGTCATGCCCTTCTGGAAAGCCGAACTTGGTCGCCCACAGGACAACCTCACCGACAACGCGACCAACCTGCGCTACGGCTGCACCATCCTCAGCTACTACCTCAAGCGCGAAAAAGGCGACATCAACCGCGCCCTCGCCCGCTACAACGGCAGCCTCGGCCAGACCCGCTATCCCAGCAAGGTCATCGGCTTCTGGCAGGACTTCTGGTACGTGAAACCTTAAGCAGCTGTAAGCCGCAAGCTACAAGCTACAAGCTGCAAGTTAAGAGCAAGAGCTAGAGTGGCGCTTTTACTTGTAGCTTGAGGCTTGCCGCGCTTAACGCTGCCTTAACTCTTGCAGTTGCGTCTGCAACCCTTCGGCGGTCTGTTCACCCACCAGCCGTTGGCGTACCTTTCCGGCGCTATCGACGAGATAGGTCACCGGCAGTACCGCACTGCGTGGCAGATCCAGGCGCTCGGCGGGATCGAGGCTGAGCACGCGGAAATCGATCCCCAGATCAGTTGCCGCCGTCGCCAGCTCTTCCCCCTGCAGCCCATCGAAATTGACGCCCAGTACGGTGATGTCGCCGTGCGCATCATCCAGTGCATTCAACTCGGGAATCTCGGTGCGGCACGGTCCACACCACTCCGCCCAGTAGTTGATCACCAGCCACTGGCCGTCGAGTTGCTGCGCCGTCACTTGCGCACCATGCTGGTCCGGTCCCCAGTCTTCACTGCAGCCCGCCAACGCCAGGCAGGCCAGCAGACTGAATCCCATCAGGGATCGCTTGATCATTCTCGACTCCTTGCATCATCACCCGCAGGCGCGCTTGCCGACTCCGCCTGCAGCCAATCGGCAACACTACCGCCGAATAGCTTCGACCGCTCTTCCTGCAGCGACTCCATGGCCTGACGCAAAGCCGGGTACCAAGGCTCATCCAACTGCTCAGGCAGCGCGTGCATGCCCGAAAGCGGCCAGGGATTACTGCGCAGCAACTGATCGAAGCTGTAATGATGCAGATCCCGAGACATGACCCAACCGGACGAGCCAGTGCGACAGACCAGACGCTCGCGCTCGAAGAATTCCAGTATCTCGTCCCACTCATCCTCAGGCAACAACCAGCCGTTGCGATGGGCATCTCTGAGCCGCACTGCGCGTCCGGCCTGCTGATGCTGGTAGAAAATCCTCAGCAGCGCCAGCATCACCAGCAAGCGAGGCGCCGGCTGACGTCGCCATTGTTGCGAAGACGACAGGCCGCAGACCAGCTCGGCCCCGAACAGCACGATCATCCAGGACAGGTAAATCCACAGCAGAAACAACGGCACAGCGGCAAAAGCGCCGTAGATCAGCTGATAGCTGGGAAAGTAACTGACGTACAGGCCGAACACCTGCTTGGCCGCCTCGAACAGCACCGCCGTGAAAATACCGCCGACCAGCGCATGCCGCAGCGGCACACGGGTATTGGGCACGGCGGCGTAAATCAGCGTGAAGGCGGCAATGCTCAGCAGCAGCGGCATCGCCTTGAGCATGGTGCCAGCGCCGATCAGCGCGTAGGGGCCGGACAGCAGCGACAACGAGGCGATATAGGTGCTCATGGCGAAACCCGCGCCAAGCAACAGCGGGCCGAGGCTGAGAATCGCCCAGTACAGCAGGAAGCTCGACATCCCCCGGCGCGGCTGACGCACGCGCCAGATCAGGTTGAAAGCCTTTTCGATGGTCAGCAACATCATCAGCGCCGTCGCCATCAGAAAACCCACACCAAACCAGGTCAGTTGCCGCGCCTGATTGGTGAAGGCGACCAGGTATTCCTGAATGGTTGCGCCCGTCGAGGGAATGAAGTTGTTGAAGATATACATCTGAATCTGCTCGCCCACGCCCTGGAAGGCCGGAATGGCCGAAAGCATGGCGAAGGTGACGGTCATCATCGGCACCACCGCGAACAGCGTGGTGTAGGTCAGCGCCGCCGCGCTCTGAGGCCCGTGATCCACGAGAAAACGCTGCACCAGAAAACGGCAGAACTCCACGAAATCGTTGATCCGTTGCTGCATTCCATCTCCTCGGTGAACGCCTGCTGCTGCCTGCCAGCGTTTCAGTCATCGCCGCTTTGAAGGTTAGAATGACCAACTACATTGGCGCGAAGCAACCTCAAATGACCGAACTCACCCTTTACCACAATCCACGCTGCTCGAAATCACGACAGGCCCTGGAATTGCTCGAAGAGCGTGGTCTGCAGCCGACCATCGTCCACTATCTGGAAACGCCGCCCACAGCGAGCGAACTCCGGGTGCTCCTTGCCAGCCTGGGCATCACCCCGCGACAGTTGCTGCGCAGCGGCGAAGAGGAATACAGCAACCTCAACCTGTCTGACCCTGCGCTCAGCGACGCACAGCTCATTGCAGCGATGGCCGCTCATCCCCGCCTTATCGAGCGTCCGATCCTGACTGCTGGCGATGTAGCAGTAATTGGTCGACCGCCGGAAAAGGTACTGGAGATCCTGCCATGAGCGCGCCCTATATTCTGGTGCTGTATTACAGCCGCCACGGCGCCACGGAGGAAATGGCCCGGCAGATTGCCCGTGGCGTGGAACAGGTCGGGCTCGAAGCACGACTGCGCACCGTGCCTGCCGTTTCCACCGAGTGTGAGGCCGTTGCGCCGAGCATCCCGGAACAGGGCGCAATCTACGCAACGCTCGACGACCTGAAGAACTGCGCAGGCCTGGCGCTCGGTAGCCCGACCCGATTCGGCAACATGGCCGCCCCGCTGAAATACTTTCTCGACGGCACCAGCGGTCTCTGGCTGACCGGTGAACTGGTCGGCAAGCCAGCCGGCGCCTTCACGTCCACCGCCAGCCTGCACGGTGGCCAGGAGAGCACCCTGCTCTCCATGCTGCTGCCACTGTTGCATCACGGCATGTTGCTGATGGGCCTGCCGTACAGCGAAAGCGCACTGCTGGAAACACGCGGTGGAGGCACCCCCTACGGTCCCAGCCATTTCGCCGGAGCGGATGGCAAGCGCCCGCTGGACGAGCATGAAATTACTCTGTGTCGTGCTCTCGGCGAACGCCTGGCCCGCACAGCAACCGCACTGGAGTGCAAACGTGGCTAGAAAGAAAAAGCCGTTGCCGACGCTCGAATGGCTGAAACCGCGAGTCAAGATCAGCCGGACGATCAGCATGGTCAGCTTTGTCGCCCTCGCCGCATTACTGCTGGTCTGGAACCTGGCATTTGCCGAACTCTACGGCGCGCGTACCTGGGTGGTGATCAGCATTCAGCTGATTCCCTTGCTGCTGGTCGCGCCCGGAATGATAGGCGGCAGCCCCCGCGCGCATGCCTGGACCTGCTTTATCGTCAATCTGTACTTTATCCAGGGTGTACTTGCTGCCATCGACCCGGCACGAATGATCTATGGCTGGCTGGAAGCGAGTATCAGTCTGACCTTGTTCATCAGTGCCCTGCTCTACACCCGCTGGGGCTATCAGTACGAGCGAAAAGCCGCTGGCGAGAGCTGATCGGGAGCATTTCGATGCAACCTGAACCATCGACTTTCGTATAACTGCCAAAAAAGCAGGGAACCCTAGAATGGGGCGAGCAAGTAGGGCCTGCTCCCGTTCCCTCGTGATTCGACGAAACGGGAATAGCCCCTTGGGGAATGTAAAATTGCATGCACACCACCCTCAATGGACTTCCGCAAGTGCGGGTGGTAAAAGAGTCGGGTTTTTGCCTTCCAGTTTGGAAGACAGCTGCATCCAGCGCCTTTCAGGGCGCCAGGTAAATCACGGATGCAGAACCTCGACAGACATTCATGAGACGAATTCTACGGTGACTTCATGACAACGGATTTGAACAAATACATTCGCAATGCTGCATTCCTGGATAAAGTCGTTTCCGCAGAAGAAGCTGCATCGTGGATCGAAGACGGCATGACACTGGGCATGAGTGGCTTCACTCTGTTCGGTGAGCCAAAAGAATTCCCCAGAGCATTGTCTGAGCGCGGCCAAAAAGAGAAGTTCAAGGTCAACCTGTTCACCGGCGCCTCCATGGGGCCTGCCGCTGACCAATCCATGGCTGAAGCCGGCATCATCAACAAGCGCATTCCCTATCAGGGCAACCCGGTCCAGCGCAAGAAAATCAACGCCGGTGAAGTCCTCTATATCGACCAGCATCTGTCCCACATGGCAGAGCTGATCCGCCAGGGCGTCCTGCCTCAGGTCGACTACGCGATCATCGAAGCGGCAGCCATTACCGAAGACGGCCAGATCATTCCGACCGGCTCCGTGGGTAACTCGCCGATCTTCGTACAGACCGCCAAGCACGTGATCATCGAGCTGAACACCTCCGCTCCGCGCGAGTACGAGGGCATGCACGATATCTATGTGCCTGGCCCTGCCGGTGAAAACGCTCGTAAAGACATCCCTGTCTATGACATCAGTACCCGTATCGGCACCGTGGGCATCCCGGTTGATCCGGCCAAGGTTCGCGGCATCGTCCTGTCCAGCCAGCCGGACATCCCGTCGCCGCTGTTCGAACCGAACGAAGAAACCCAGCAGATCGCCGACAACCTGCTGGACTTCCTCCGCGCAGAAGTAAAAGCCGGTCGCCTGACCAACAGCCTGGCTCCGCTGCAGTCCGGTGTGGGTTCCGTAGCCAACGCCGTACTGAACGGCATGCGCACCTCCGAGTTCAAAGACCTGGTGGTGGCTTCGGAAGTACTGCAGGACGGCGTATTCGACCTGATCGACGCTGGCGTGGTGAAGTTCGCTGCCGGCACCGCCTTCTCGCTGTCCAAGAAGCGCGTCGACAACCTGGCTTCCGACATGGCCAAGTACGCAGGCAAGGTGGTATTCCGTCCGCAGGAAATCTCCAACCATCCTGAAGTCATCCGCCGCCTGGGTATCATTTCCTTCAACACTGCGCTGGAAGCCGATATCTACGGCAACGTGAACTCCACTCACGTCAGCGGTACCCACATGATGAACGGTATCGGCGGTTCGGGTGACTTCGCCCGTAACGCACGCATCAGCATCTTCGTGACCACCTCCACGGCGAAGCAGGGCAAGATCTCTTCGATCGTGCCGTTCGCAACCCACATCGACCATACCAACCACGATGTGGACTGCATCATCACCGAACAGGGCTACGCCGATCTGCGCGGCCTCGCGCCCGTCGAAGCGGCTCAGCGCATCATCGAAAACTGCATGCATCCCGATTACAAGCAGCAAGCCTATGACTATCTGGAAGAGGCCAAGGCGCGCGGCGGCCACACTCCGCACGTACTGGAAAAAGCCTTCTCCTGGCACGCCAACCTGGCTGAGCATGGCACCATGCATCTGAAGAAGTAATCGGCACTGCCAGCAACTGAAAAGGGTCCCGCGAGGGACCCTTTTTTGTGGCCTGCCATCCCTGGCAGCCACCCTGCGGGCCGTCGCTGGCGCGACGTCAAAAATCGCTCCCGGCGATTTTTTGTGGGTATCTTCGCAAGCAGGGAAGCACTTTCCTTGAGAGTTGCAGCTCGCCCTCGTCGGGTTACGCCTTCGACTAACACGACCTGCGAAACTTGCCGCCGCCCTCAACTTTCCAGGCGTTCAGCCGATAGGGTTGGATAGCGCAAGGAGTGCAGGCATGACCCTCTTTCTCGATACCGCTTCCAAAGCATCTTTCATCCAGCGTGCCGATGCGAGCACGTCACGTATCGCCCAAGCCGCTGTCGAGTCCGATGAGTCCACGCCTGATGTACGCCAGACCCTCGGCGCAGCCTTGAAGAAAACAGGCGAAGCCGCCCACGCCTTTGGCAGCGCACTCTCCACTCGCTTCGATGAAGCCCGCAAAAACAGCGCTCGCGAGCAGGTGGCGCAGGTTCATCAACGCATCCAGATGCTCAAGCGGATGATTTTGCTCTTTGGCGGCTCCAAGGCCCTGCTGCGTGAGCTCAAGCAACTGGCTGGCACACTCGCCGCAGCGGCCAAAGTGCTGAACGAAGGCGGCAACGGCATGAGCACGCCGACATTGACCTACAGCGAGACAGGCGCCCTGCCCAGCCAACCCGGCATGCCGACCGACAGCCCTGACACCTCATCCATGCCGGAGAGCAACGAACAACAGCAAGCCCAGACGCTCACCGCGCAAGTCCAGCAAGAACTTGCCGATCAGCAAGCCAGCGCCGAAGAAGAAAACGAAGACGAAGAAGCGCCCCACCCGCAGCCCACCTCGTTCGACGCCCAGCGCCCTGCAGGAAGCCGGCAATCCCAACGCCATTCCGACGCCAAACTGCTCGCAGAGACCCTGCGCGAACTCAAGGCCCTGGTGGCCGCCGCCAAGGCAGCCCAGCGCAAACCCGACCGCGAAGACCAGAAAGACCTCAATAAAATAGAGAGAGACCTGAAACAGGTCGAGCAGACCATAAGCAGCCTGAACGCAACGACAGCACCCATGCCTGGCAGCCTCTCCATCCACGCATAGGCTGGCACAACCCTTCGCGCCTGAAGTCGCTTCCACGAATGCTCCGCCCCGTGGAGCAGCCTGCCTTCAGATCGGCTTGGCGTTTACCAGCCGAGCGTTTCCTTGAGGAAGGGAATGGTCAGTTTGCGCTGGGCCTGCAATGAGGCCTGATCGAGGCGGTCGAGGAGTTCGAACAGGGCGTTCATGCTCCTTGCGCCGCGTGTGAGGATGAAACGACCCACATCATCCGGCAGGTTCAGGCCACGCCGCGAGGCACGCAACTGAAGCGCGCGCAGCTTGTCCTCATCAGAGAGCTGCTGCAGCTGGAACACCAGCGCCAGGCTCAGCCGGGACTTGAGATCGGGCAGCTGCACGGCGATTTCACGCGGCGAGGCATCTGCCGCGAGCAGTAGACGGCGCCCGCTGTCGCGCAGGCGATTGAACAGATGGAACAGCGCCTCTTCCCAAAGCGGGTCAGCGGCGACCGCATCCAGGTCATCCAGGCACACCAGCTCGCATTGCTCCAGATTATCCAGCAGCGCCGGACCATACTCGGCTACTTCAGCCAGCGGCAGATAGACAGCCCGCTCACCACGCTGTTCGACACGCAGGCAGGCAGCCTGTAACAGGTGACTGCGCCCGACGCCAAGATTGCCCCAGAGATAGATCAGCTCATCCGACCAGCCGGCCTCGGGCGAACAGACACGCTCGACATAGCCCATCGCAGCAGCATTGGCGCCCGGATAGAAGTTGGCGAAGGTTGCATCGTCACGAAGACGGATGCCCAGAGGGAGCTGGATGGGTTTCATGGCTGACTTGGCGGCTCGATGGGTGCGGGCGCTTCGACGACGGGCTCGGCGTACAAATCGGAGAGTTTATAGAGATCATGCACATGACGCAGCAGAACCATGATCACCGCCGCCACCGGCAGCGCCAGCAACACCCCGGCGAAGCCGAACAGCTGCCCGCCGGCCAGCACCGCAAAGATCACCGCCACGGGATGCAGGCCGATCCGATCCCCCACCAGCAGCGGCGTCAGCAACATGCCTTCGAGCATCTGCCCCACCGTGAATACCGCCACAACGCCCAGCAAGGGATAGGGATCGAGACCGAACTGGAACAGTACCGCGACGATCGCCGCACCGATGCCGACCACGAAGCCCATGTAGGGCACGATGCTGGCGAGCCCGGCCAGCACCCCGATCAACAGCCCCAGCTCGACACCGACCAGCATCAGACCAGCGGAATAGACCACCGCCAGCGCCAGCATCACCAGCAACTGACCACGCAGGAAGGCGCCGATCACCTCATGGCATTCACGCATCAGCAGCATGATGGTCTGCTCGCGCCGGCGCGGCAGCAGCCCGCGCAACTTGGCCATGATCAGGTCCCAGTCACGCAGCAGATAGAAACAGACCACCGGCACCAGCAGCAGATTCGCCAGCCAGGCCAGCAGCGCCAGGCTCGAAGCCGTCGCCTGACTGAGGATCACCGCCAGCACATCCTTTGTGCTGCCGAGGTTGCCTGAGAATGCGCTCTTGAGCTGGTCGAAGCGCCAGAAGTCTTCTTCGAGGCCGAACCGCGTCTGCACCCAGGGCAGCGCCGTGACCTGCAGCCAGTCGAGCCCCTGCGGCGCCAGCTCGTACAAATGCATCAATTGCTTGCCGAGCATCGGCAGCAGCACCAATAGCAGCAGCATGCAGAGCAAGGTAAACAGCGTGAACACCACGATCACGCCCCAGGTACGGGAAAGGTTCCGGCGCTCCAGGCGATCCACCAGCGGGTCGCCCAGATAGGCCAGCAGGATGCCCACCAGAAACGGCGAAAGAATCGGCGAAAGCCGATAGACCAGCCAGCCGAGCAGCACGAGCGCCGCCAGCCATAGCCAGCGGTTGGTATGCGTAATCGTCATCTTCAGTGTGCCTTGTTCAGATATGTTCGCGGACCGCAGGGTGGCTGCAGCCGCGAATCCAGCATGCGCACCGGAATGCGGCGCGCCATGCGCCGGCCAAAGAGTGAACGTCCATCACCAGCGATAGCGCAGCACTTCGCCTTCGTCGGGCTGCTGCGGTTGCTCGGCGGTAGGCTGATCCGGCTCTGCCAGCGCAGCCTCGGCATCCAGCGGCATTTCGACATCCGCCGATACTCCGGTATCCAGCGGCAGCGGGGCTGCAACCTCGTCGGCTGGCACTTCCCGCAGTCGCGCCAGGGCAAGCTGCGCTCGCAACTGCTCGGGGCTCGCGTTGAGCTGATAGACCAGCCGGTCACTTTCCACCCGCAGCAGACGCGCGCCGAAGGGCTCCAGCAGACGATCCAGCTCGGCAAAGCGCTCGACATCGGCGCCCAGCACCTCAAGGGTGATCTCCGCAGTCGCACCCGGCGCGACACGGTAGTGGGGTGCGAGGAATGCGCTGACCGCCCGCATCACCGCATCGGCCAGCCCGGCGCGATCATCGCCATTCGCCTTGCCCTGGGTCTGCTTGTCGGCCAGCCAGAATATCCAGTCCGCCTCCCAGCGCTCGCCGGACTGGCGCGCCCTCACGGCCAGCAAGCCATCCGCATCGTAGCGTTCGGACAGCTCGCGAAGGGCCTGCGGATCTTTCGCGGCCAGGGTTTCCGCGGTGATGGCAAGCTGTTCGCTCAGATCGGCGAGCGGCAGGCGCAACGGCAGGCCACGGTGCTGGGCGGCGGCCTGCAGATCGGCGGTGCCTTCCTGCGCATCACCCACGAGCCGGGAGCCTTCGATCGATTCGACCAGCCACCAGGCCAGAATACCGGGGCGCTCCGCGCCCCACAGCGACAGCCCGGCGGAGCGCAGCGCACGTTCGGTCGTGAGTGGGTCGAAGTCCACCACCAGCGCACCTTCTTCATAGACATATCGGCTGACCAGTTGCTGCGGGTCCTGGCGCAGCCGCGCAACGGCCTCGCTCGGCATATCCGCATCGCCCGTCAGGCGCAGCAGCAATGTGTCGAATGCCTGGCGCAATGCATGCTCGCGCTCATCCGAGCGCTGCGTGGCAACCGCTTCACGCACCTTGTACAGATCGGCAAGCGGCGCGGCCATGGCTGAAGAAGTGGCCAGCAGTGCGCAGCAGAGAGTCAAAAGACGGGGAATAAGACGCATGAAAGTACTCGCTGGCTGGGCAGACGGGAAAGCCCGGTTGCAACGGCCCATCAGGCCGCCGGGAATCAGGCTCACACCTTAAACAGGCCCCTGAATCAGGGCAACCGCTGCGCTGCATGTTGGGCGACAAACAACGATGGATAGGCAAAACTTCACCGGTCAGGAATCATGCGCGGGATGGCCGCTATGCGGCAAGCCTGATAAAATCGCGCGCTTTCCGCAGACCGGTCTGGCGCCCTCGCCACGTCGAGGCTCAGCCTCGTTCCGACCTGGTCGCCCCGCATTCCCTTCACAGGTCCGGATTCTCTATGAGCAAGCAACCCTCCATCAGCTACAAGGACGCTGGCGTCGATATCGATGCGGGCGAAGCGCTGGTCGAACGCATCAAAGGCGTCGCCAAGCGCACCGCGCGCCCTGAAGTCATGGGCGGCCTGGGCGGCTTCGGCGCGCTCTGTGAAATTCCCGCCGGCTACAGGCAGCCGGTACTGGTTTCCGGCACCGACGGCGTGGGCACCAAGCTGCGCCTGGCGCTGAACCTGAACCGTCACGACAGCATCGGCCAGGACCTGGTCGCCATGTGCGTCAACGACCTGGTGGTGTGCGGTGCCGAGCCGCTGTTCTTCCTCGATTACTACGCCACCGGCAAACTCAACGTCGATATCGCCGCCACCGTGGTCACCGGCATCGGCGCCGGCTGCGAGCTGGCCGGCTGTTCGCTGGTCGGCGGTGAAACCGCCGAAATGCCCGGCATGTACGAGGGCGAAGACTACGACCTGGCCGGCTTCTGCGTCGGCGTGGTGGAAAAGAGCGAAATCATCGATGGCTCGAAAGTCGCCGCCGGCGATGCACTGATCGCGCTGCCCTCTTCCGGCCCGCATTCCAATGGTTACTCGCTGATCCGCAAGATCATCGAAGTCGCCGGCGCCGATATCGAGCAGATCCAGCTCGACGGCAAGCCGCTGACCGAACTGCTGATGGCGCCGACACGCATCTACGTCAAGCCGCTGCTCAAGCTGATCAAGGACACCGGCGCGGTCAAGGCCATGGCCCATATCACCGGCGGCGGTCTGCTGGACAATATCCCGCGCGTCCTGCCCGAGGGCAGCCAGGCGGTCATCGACGTCGCCAGCTGGCAGCGTCCGGCAGTGTTCGACTGGCTGCAGCAGCAGGGCAACGTCGACGAGCACGAGATGCATCGCGTGCTCAACTGCGGCGTCGGCATGGTCATCTGCGTGGCGCAGGAACAGGTCGAAAGCGTTCTCGGTAACCTGCGCGCAAGCGGCGAGTCGCCCTGGGTCATCGGCGAGATCGCAACCGCTGGCGCTGATGCCGAGCGTGTCGTGCTGAACAATCTGAAAAACCGCTGATGAGCGCACCCTGCAATGTCGTCGTACTGATTTCCGGGTCTGGCAGCAACCTCCAGGCCCTGATCGACAGCCTGGGTGACGAAAACCCTACCTGCATCCGCGCGGTGATCTCCAATCGCGCCGAAGCATTCGGACTGCACCGCGCGCAGGCTGCCGGTATTCCCGCCCATGTGGTGCAGCACAAGGACTTCAGTGATCGCGAGGCCTTCGATACCGCGCTGATGGCGATCATCGACCAGTATTCGCCGCAACTGGTGCTGCTGGCCGGCTTCATGCGCATTCTCACACCCGCATTCGTGCGCTATTACCAGGGCCGTCTGCTCAATATCCATCCCTCTCTGCTGCCCCGGCACAAGGGACTGGATACGCATCGCCGCGCCCTCGAAGCCGGCGACAGTGAGCATGGTTGCAGCGTGCACTTCGTCACCGAAGAGCTTGATGGTGGCCCCGTGGCACTACAGGCCGCCTTCACCATCGGCAGCGATAACAGCGTCGACGCCCTGACCAGCCGGGTACACGCCGCCGAACATGTCATCTACCCGCTGGCCGTTCGCTGGTTCGCCGAAGGCCGCTTGCGTCTCGCAGCCCAGGGCGCGATGCTGGACGACGTTCCGCTGCCGGTCACCGGCCACCTGATAAGAATCTAGGAGACTCCAATGCGCCGCGCCCTGCTGCTCGCTCTTGCCGTACTGGCCCTGCCGGCCCACGCCCTGGAACTCAAGCCCTTCTCCGCCACCTACACGGCGGACTGGAAACAGGTGCCCGTCAGCGGCACGGCCCAGCGCAGCCTGGAAAAACTCGACGATGGCAACTGGCGGCTCGATTTCGAAGCCTCCATGCTGGTCGCCAGTCTCAACGAGCGCAGCACCTTTGCGCTCGAAGGCGAAACCTTCCTGCCTCAGAGCTACCGCCTCAAGCGCAGCGGTCTGGGCAAGGGCAAGGCGGTCAAGCACACCTTCGACTGGGATGCCAAACAGGTAGTCGGTGAGGATCGCGGCGATCCGGTCAAGCTGCCGCTCAATCGTGGGCTGCTGGACAAGTCCACCTACCAGATTGCGCTGCAACATGCCGTGGCGGCTGGCGAGCGGAGCATGAGTTACCAGGTCGTCGATGGCGATGAAATCGAAACCTACGACTTCCGCGTGCTGGGCGAGGAACAGGTCAGCACCAAGGCTGGCCAGGTCGATGCGATCAAGGTCGAGCGCGTGCGCGATCCCACGCAGAGCAAGCGCCAGACCATTCTCTGGTTCGCCACCGACTGGGACTATCTGCTGGTGCGCCTGCATCAGGTGGAAAAGGACGGCAAGGAATACCAGATCATGCTCGAAGACGGCATCGTCGGCGGCAAAACCGTAAAGGGCAACTGATCCTTCTGCGCCAGCCCGCTGGCGCTCATCTACCTCGAGCTACGCCATGATCAGCCATCGCACTCTGCTGTTTGCCTTGCTGCCACTCTTCGCCGGCTGTCAGATGCTCGGCTGGAATGAGCGCGCCACGCTCCAGCCGACGGAACGCCTGCAAGGCGAGATCACCCGCAGCGAGGGCCAGCTCCTGCTGCGTACCTGCCAGGGTCAGCGCCAGCTGGAACTCGTCGATACCGCCGCAACAGGCCTGTCGGACGATGCCCAGGCCCTGTGGAGCGACGGCGGTCAGGCCCTGTTCGCCGATGTGCGCGGCAAACTGGTTTCCAGAGCTGACGGCACAGGCCAGCTGCAGCTGACCCGCGTCTATCGCCTGCAGAACGAAGGCCACGGCTGCAATGCCGACAACTTCCAGCACCTGATGCTGCGCGCCAGCGGCAACGAGCCCTTCTGGAGCCTGAGCATCACCCGCCAGGGCATGCTGTTCGAGCGCCCCGATCATCCCCCGCTGGCGCTGCCCTATCTCGAAGAGCAACTGCCCAGTGGGCAAGCCAGCTTCAGCAGCGAAGCCGACAATCAGCGACTCAATCTCTGGGTCGCGCCGCAGCGCTGCGTGGACAGCGCCTCGGGCGCCCTCAGCCACCTGAGCGCCGAACTGCGCCTCGACGACGGCCAGACCCTTCGCGGCTGTGCCTACTATGGCGGCGCGCGCAACGACTGAAGAGCACCTCTAAAAACTACCTGCGTTGCCATCGCTGCGTTGAAAACAACCTCAAAATGCTCATTTACAGCTGTAAACTGCGCTTTTTCGCCTGTTTTCGCCTTGCGCTGGCTGCTTCGCCTACGTTTTTAGAAGCACCCTTGAGATTATTTCCCGACGTGTCGAAGACTCCAACAATGAATGACGCCCTGAACCTGCTGCAGCCCTACCCCTTCGAAAAACTCCGCGCCCTGCTTGCCGATGCCCAGCCGCCCGGCGACAAGCGCTCCATCGCGCTGTCCATCGGCGAGCCGAAGCATCGCTCACCAGACTTCGTCGCCCAGGCGCTGGCGGACAACCTCGACCAGTTGGCCGTGTACCCGACCACCCTCGGCATTCCCGCACTGCGCGAATCCATCGCCGGCTGGTGCGAGCGCCGCTTTGGCCTGAACCAGGGCGCAATCGACCCGGCGCAACATGTGCTGCCGGTCAACGGCACCCGCGAGGCGCTGTTCTCCTTCACCCAGGCCGTGGTCAACCGCCAGCCCGACGCCCTGGTGCTCAGCCCCAACCCCTTCTACCAGATCTACGAAGGCGCCACGCTGCTGGCCGGCGCCACGCCGCATTACCTGCCCTGCACGGCGGAGAACGGCTTCAACCCGGATTTCGACCAGGTTTCGGACGACATCTGGAAGCGCACCCAGATTCTCTTTCTCTGCTCGCCCGGCAACCCCACCGGCGCCCTGGTGCCGCTGGAGACGCTGAAGAAGCTGATCGCGCTGGCCGACGAACATGATTTCATCATCGCCGCAGACGAGTGCTACAGCGAGCTGTATTTCGACGAAGACCAGCCTCCACCCGGCCTGCTGAGCGCCTGCGCGGCCCTGGGACGCGACGATTTCAGCCGCTGCGTGGTCTTTCACAGCCTGTCCAAACGCTCCAACCTGCCGGGCCTGCGCTCGGGCTTCGTCGCCGGCGACGCGCACATCCTCAAGGCCTTCCTGCTCTACCGTACCTACCACGGCTGCGCCATGTCGGTGCCGACGCAACTGGCCAGCATCGCCGCCTGGAACGACGAAGCCCACGTCCAGGCCAATCGCCGGATGTACCGGGAAAAATTCGCTGCCGTGCTGGATATCCTCGCACCGGTTCTGGACGTACAGCGCCCCGATGGCGGCTTCTACCTGTGGCCGAAAACACCCATCGACGACCAGCGCTTTACCCGCGAACTTTATGCGCGTGAACACGTGACCGTAGTACCGGGCTCCTACCTGTCGCGCGAAGTCGATGGCTTCAACCCTGGCGCGGGCCGCGTGCGCCTGGCGCTGGTCGCGCCGCTGGCCGAGTGCATCGAAGCCGCCGAGCGGATTCGCGCGTTCGTCCTTTCTCTGGATGGCGAAAAGTAGGGGTTACGCCTGCGGATCGTCGGATTACGCCTTCAAGCCGTCGGATTACGCCTTCGGCTAATCCGACCTACAAATGCCTGGGCTTCGTAGGTCGGGTCACGCTTTATCGACCCGACGGGCGGAGTCAACGTTATTCGCCGGATTACGCCCCTGAAGCCACGAAGCTTTTGCTTAAAAAAAACGGGAGCCGAAGCTCCCGTTTTTCATTCAGCGCAGACTCAGCGCGGGAAGGCCGGCGGGTTGACCCCGGCCATGTCTTCCATGACGCGCACGACCTGGCAGCTGTAGCCGAACTCGTTGTCGTACCAGACGTACAGCACGACACGGTTGTCGCAGCTGATGGTCGCCTCGGCATCGACGACACCGGCATGGCGCGAGCCGACGAAGTCGGTCGACACCACTTCCTGCGAGTTGACGAAGTCTATCTGCTTCTGCAGATCCGAGTGCATGGCCATCTGGCGCAGGTACTCGTTGATTTCTTCGCGGGTGGTGGCCTTCTCCAGGTTCAGGTTGAGAATCGCCATCGAGACGTTGGGCGTTGGCACACGAATGGCGTTGCCGGTCAGCTTGCCCTTGAGCACCGGCAGCGCCTTGGCCGCGGCAGTGGCGGCGCCAGTCTCGGTGATGACCATGTTCAGCGCGGCGCTACGACCACGACGGCTGCCCTTGTGGAAGTTGTCGATCAGGTTCTGGTCGTTGGTGTAGGAATGCACGGTTTCCACGTGGCCGTTGACGATGCCGTACTGGTCATTGACCGCCTTGAGCACCGGCACGATGGCGTTGGTAGTACAGGAAGCCGCGGAGATGATCTTGTCATCGGCGGTGATGTCGCCATGGTTGATGCCATGCACGATGTTCTTCAGTTCGCCCTTGCCTGGCGCGGTCAGCACCACGCGTGCAACGCCTGGGCACTTGAGGTGCTGACTCAGGCCTTCGGCGTCACGCCACTTGCCGGTATTGTCGACCAGCAGCGCGTTCTCGATGCCGTACTGGGTGTAGTCCACCGAGGCCGGATCGTTGGAGTAGATCACCTGGATCAGGTTGCCGTTGGCGGTGATAGTGTTGTTCTCGGCATCGATATGGATAGTGCCGTCGAACGGGCCGTGTACCGAATCGCGGCGCAGCAGGCTGGCACGCTTGACCAGATCGTTCTCGGCACCCTTGCGCACGACGATGGCGCGCAGACGCAGGCCATCGCCGCCACCGGTCTTCTCGATCAGGATACGCGCCAGCAAGCGGCCAATACGGCCAAAACCGTAGAGCACCACGTCGGTGCCCTTGCGCTCGGTGGCTGCGGTGCGCTTGCCCGCGACCTCGGCCAGCTCGTCACGCACGAACTGGTCCAGAGTACGGCCATTGCCTTCGGCCTTGAACTTGCCCACCAGCTTGCCCAAGTCGACCGAAGCGGCGCCCAGGTTCATGTCGGTCATGGTGGTGAGGATCTGGTGGGTTTCGTGGACGGACAGTTCCGCCTTATCGGCCTGGCGGTGGCGAGCGAAGCGATGTGCCTTGAGAATGGCGATCACCGAGCGATTGATCAGGCCACGACCATAGATGGAGGTCACCACGTTGTTGTTGCGGTACAGCTGGCCAATCAGCGGAATCATCGCTTCAGCGAGCGCTTCGCGGTCAATCCATTCACCAAGACACTGGTCGGGCTTCTGAGTCACGGGCAGTTCCTTCCAACATGTAGGGGCAGAGAAAAAGGGCTACATTATGCCGTCGCGCCCCAACTCGGGCAATTGCAACGGACGAAACACTGACAGCCGCGCTCCACGATAGTTACAATCCCGGAGATCTTTTTCCCCGTCCGGAGTCACGTCCACTCGTGTCCGTATTGCGCCTTCCGCCCATGCCTGCCGCCAGCGGCAAGCAAACCTGGGGCAACCTTCCCGGAGCCGCGCTGAGCCTGGCCATCGCCGAATCGGCCAGCCACGCAGAGTGCTTCACCCTTCTTCTCACTGCCGACAGCCAGAGCGCCGAGCGCCTCAAGGAAGAACTCGCCTTCTTCGCCCCCGAGCTGCCGGTGCTGCATTTCCCCGACTGGGAAACGCTGCCCTACGACGTGTTCTCGCCGCACCAGGACATCATTTCCCAGCGCATCGCGGCGCTCTACCAGTTGCCCGAACTGACGCACGGCGTACTGGTAGTTCCGATCACCACCGCGCTACACCGCCTGGCGCCCAAGCGCTTCCTGCTGGGGTCGAGCCTGGTGCTGGACGTCGGCCAGAAGCTCGACGTCGAGCAGATGCGTTCGCGCCTGGAAGCAGCCGGCTACCGCTGCGTCGATACGGTGTACGAACATGGCGAATTCGCCGTGCGCGGCGCGCTGATCGACCTTTACCCCATGGGCAGCACCCTGCCCTACCGCATCGACCTGTTCGATGACGAAATCGAGACGCTGCGTACCTTCGACCCGGAGAACCAGCGCTCCATCGAGAAAGTGGATTCCGTGCGCCTGCTGCCGGCCCGCGAATTCCCGCTGAAGAAGGAATCGGTCACCGGCTTTCGCGCGCGCTTCCGTGAACGCTTCGACGTGGATTTTCGCCGCTGCCCGGTCTATCAGGACCTGTCCACCGGCATCACCCCGGCGGGCATCGAGTACTACCTGCCGCTGTTCTTCGACGAGACCTCGACCCTGTTCGACTACCTGCCCGAGGACACCCAGGTGTTTTCCCTGCCGGGCATCGAGCAGGCCGCCGAGCAGTTCTGGAAGGATGTGCGCAACCGCTACGAGGAACGCCGCGTCGATCCCGAGCGCCCTTTGCTGCCGCCCGCCGACCTGTTCGTCCCGGTCGAAGACTGCTTCGCCCGTCTCAAGTTGTGGCCGCGCGTGGTCGCCAGCCAGGAGGATGTGGAAACCGGCATCGGCCGCGAGCGCTTCCCCGCCAGCGTGCTGCCGGAGCTGGCCATCGAAGCCAAGGCCAGCGAGCCGCTGGGGGCGCTGCGGCGCTTTCTCGATGAATTCCCCGGTCGCGTGCTGTTCACCGCCGAATCGGCAGGCCGGCGCGAAGTGCTGCTGGAGCTGCTGGCCCGCCTGAAACTGCGTCCACAGGAAGTCGATGGCTGGCCGGCATTCCTGCAGAGCGAGGAACGCCTGGCGATCAGCATCGCGCCGCTGGACGACGGTCTGCTGCTGCAACAGCCGCAGCTGGCGCTGATCGCCGAAAGCCCGCTGTTCGGCCAGCGCATCATGCAGCGCCGCCGCCGCGAGAAGATCCGCGATGCCGGCGACAACGTCATCAAGAACCTCACCGAACTGCGCGAAGGCGCGCCGGTGGTGCACATCGACCACGGCGTCGGTCGCTATCAGGGCCTGATCACCCTGGAGATCGAAGGCCAGTCGGCAGAATTCCTCCAGCTGCAATACGCCGAGGAAGCCAAGCTCTACGTGCCGGTGGCCAGCCTGCACCTGATCGCCCGCTACACCGGCAGCGACGACGCCCTGGCGCCGCTGCACCGGCTGGGCTCGGAAACCTGGCAGAAGGCCAAGCGCAAGGCCGCCGAGCAGGTGCGCGACGTCGCCGCCGAACTGCTCGACATCTATGCCCGCCGCGCCGCCCGCGAAGGCTACGCCTTCCAAGACCCGCAGCTGGACTACGACACCTTCAGCGCCGGCTTCCCCTTCGAGGAAACCCCGGACCAACAGGCAGCCATCGAGGCCGTGCGCGCCGACATGCTCGCGCCCAAGCCCATGGACCGGCTGATCTGCGGCGACGTCGGCTTCGGCAAGACCGAAGTGGCCATGCGCGCGGCCTTCATCGCCGTCCACAGTGGCCGCCAGGTCGCCGTGCTGGTGCCCACCACCCTGCTCGCCCAGCAGCACTACAACAGCTTCCGCGACCGCTTCGCCGACTGGCCGGTGAAGGTCGAGGTGATGAGTCGCTTCAAGTCCACCAAGGAAATCCAGGCGGCAGTGGACCAACTGGCCGAGGGCAAGGTGGACATCCTGATCGGCACCCACAAGCTGCTGCAGGAGGACGTCAAATTCACCAACCTGGGGCTGGTGATCATCGACGAGGAGCACCGTTTCGGCGTACGCCAGAAGGAGCAGCTCAAGGCGCTGCGCAGCGAGGTAGATATCCTCACCCTCACGGCGACGCCGATTCCCAGAACGCTGAATATGGCCGTGGCGGGCATGCGCGACCTGTCGATCATCGCCACGCCACCGGCACGCCGGTTGTCGGTGCGCACCTTCGTCATGGAGGCCAATAAGCCGACCATCAAGGAAGCGCTGCTGCGCGAGCTGCTGCGCGGTGGCCAGGTCTACTACCTGCACAACGACGTGAAAACCATCGAGAAATGCGCCGCCGACCTCGCCGAACTGGTGCCCGAGGCGCGCATCGGCATCGGCCACGGGCAGATGCGCGAGCGCGAGCTGGAACAGGTGATGGGCGACTTCTATCACAAGCGCTTCAACGTGCTGGTGGCCTCGACCATCATCGAGACCGGCATCGACGTGCCCAGCGCCAACACCATCATCATCGAGCGCGCCGACAAGTTCGGCCTGGCCCAGCTGCACCAGCTGCGCGGTCGGGTCGGGCGCAGCCACCACCAGGCCTACGCCTACCTGCTCACCCCGCCGCGCAAGCAGATGACGCCGGACGCGGAAAAGCGCCTGGAGGCCATCGCCAATGCCCAGGACCTGGGCGCCGGCTTCGTGCTGGCTACCCACGACCTGGAAATCCGCGGCGCCGGCGAGCTGCTCGGCGACGGCCAGAGCGGGCAGATCCAGGCGGTCGGTTTCACCCTTTATATGGAAATGCTCGAACGCGCGGTCAAGGCCATCCAGAAAGGCGAACAGCCGAACCTGGACCAGCCACTGGGCGGCGGCCCGGAAATCAACCTGCGCGTTCCGGCGCTGATCCCCGAAGATTATCTACCGGACGTGCATGCCCGGTTGATCCTCTACAAGCGCATCGCCAACGCCGCCGACCAGGACGGCCTGAACGAGCTGCAAGTGGAGATGATCGACCGCTTCGGCCTGCTGCCGGAACCGGCCAAGCACCTGATCCGCCTGACGCTGCTCAAGCTGCAGGCCGAGAAGCTCGGCATCACCAAGATCGACGCCGGCCCGCAGGGCGGGCGCATCGAGTTCGCCGCCGATACGCCGGTGGACCCGATGGCGCTGATCAAGCTGATCCAGTCCCAGCCCAAGCGCTACAAGTTCGAGGGAGCGACGGTGTTCAAATTCCAGGTGCCCATGGAGCGGCCCGAGGAACGCTTCAACACGCTGGAAGCGCTGCTCGAACGCCTTGCGCCGGCGCCCGAGCCGTGAAGCCGGTCACCGGGGATGCCGCGGCACAGCCCGGCACACCGGGCCGCCCGCAGACAAGGCGTATCGATGATCTGGCGCCCCGCCCGCGTCTGGCGCTGGGCAGCCATCAGTCGCTGAACTACCACCTTGGCAGCGGGCGGATGATCAGCGAGCAGCAGCACCGCGCCGGGCTCAGCTTCGTCTACGACCGCACCGCGACCCACGGCAAGGGCAAGGCCGACGAGCGCCTGCGCCAGCCCGGTGAGCGGGAAATCCTCAGCATTGCCCGCCAGCCCGCCGCCGAGCAGGCCTTGCGTCAGCGCTTGCAGCACCTGGGGCTGCGCCCTGCCCTGCGCCAGAGCCTGGCGCTGCCGAAAGACTCCGCCGAGATGTACGAACTGCACAATGAAAGCGCCTGGCTGCAGTTCGTGCAGGTGCAGCTGCCGATATTGCGTGACGAAGGCTGGGAAATCCTGATCCAGCCGGGGTTCGCCTACGATCTGCGCGAGGTCGAACAGTGGTACGCCGAGGTCGAGGAATCGCCGGAACACAGCTGGTTCGAGCTGGAACTGGGTATCGTCGTCGAAGGCGAGCGCATCAGCCTGTTGCCGGTGCTGCTGGACGTGATCCGCAAGACGCCGATGCTGCTGGCCCCGGAACAACTGAGCCTGCGCGGCGACGACGAAGTGCTGCGCATCAGCCTCAAACGCCGCGACAGCGAATATCCGCTGCAGGTGCTGCTGCCCTTCGGCCGGCTCAAGCCGATTCTCGCGACCCTCGGCGATCTCTATCTGCAACCGTCCCTGGGCGACAGCCTGCGCCTGGGCCAGGCCGATGCCGCCCGCCTGGCCCAGCTCGACGCAGTACCCCTGCAATGGCGCGGCGGCGAACACCTGCGTGATTTCGCCCAGCGCCTGCGCGACTATCAGCAGCGCCCCTGCCTGCCACCCGCGGGGCTGCGCGCCGAATTGCGGCCCTATCAGCTGCAGGGCCAGTGCTGGATGCAGACCCTGCGTGAGCTGGAAGTGGGCGGCATTCTCGGCGACGACATGGGCCTGGGCAAAACCCTGCAGACCCTGGCCCACCTGCTTACCGAAAAAAACGCCGGTCGCCTTGATCATCCTGCGCTGGTGGTGCTGCCCACCAGCCTGATTCCCAACTGGCAGGACGAGGCGGCGCGCTTCACCCCCGACCTGCGCGTGCTCACCCTGCATGGCCCGAACCGGCAGAAGCACTTCGACGAACTGGCCAACTACGACCTGCTGCTGACCACCTATGCGCTGCTGCCCAGGGATATCGAACAGCTGGTCGAACAACCGCTGCACGTGCTGGTCCTCGACGAGGCGCAGAACATCAAGAACGCCACCAGCAAGGCCGCCCAGGCCGCCAGCCGGTTGCAGGCACGACAACGCCTGTGCCTGAGCGGCACCCCCATGGAAAACAACCTGGGCGAACTCTGGGCGCTGTTCCATTTCCTCATGCCCGGCTGGCTAGGCAGCGCCAGGGAGTTCACCCGCACCTATCGCACGCCCATCGAAAAGCATGGCGACCCGCTGCGCTTGCAGCACCTGAACGAGCGCATCCGCCCCTTCCTCCTGCGCCGGCACAAGGAAGAAGTAGCGCACGAGTTGCCGCCGAAGAACGAAATCATTCACTGGGTAGAGCTGAGCCCGGCGCAACGCGACCTCTACGAGACGGTGCGTCTGGCCATGGATCGCAAGGTGCGCGAGGAGATCGACCGCAGGGGCCTGGCGCGCAGCCAGATCATCGTTCTCGAAGCCCTGCTCAAGCTGCGCCAGGTCTGTTGCGATCTGCGCCTGGTCAAGGGCGAAAGCGCACGCGCGGTTCGCGGCGGCAGCTCGGGCAAGCTCGACAGCCTGCTGGAGATGCTGCAGGAACTGCTGGCCGAAGGGCGCCGGGTGCTGCTCTTCTCGCAGTTCACCTCGATGCTCGCGCTGATCGAGGAAAGCCTGCGGCAGCGCGGCATCGATTACGTACAGATCACCGGCGACACCCGTGACCGTCGCACCCCGGTGCGGCGCTTCCAGAGCGGCGAGGTACCGGTGTTCCTGATCAGCCTCAAGGCCGGCGGAACCGGGCTCAACCTCACAGCCGCCGACACCGTGATCCATTACGATCCCTGGTGGAACCCGGCTGTGGAGAACCAGGCCACCGACCGCGCCTACCGCATCGGCCAGGACAAGCCGGTATTCGTCTACAAGCTGATCGCCCGTGGCACGGTGGAGGAAAAGATCCAGCAACTGCAAGTGCGCAAGGCCGAACTGGCCGCCAGCGTGCTGCAAGGCACGACGAGTACGGACTGGGCGCTGGAGGAAAGTGATATCGAGACGCTGCTGGGGCCGATTGTAGCTTGAGCGTAGAGTAGATGTCGCTGGCTCCGCACGTCGGATCGGTGAAGCGTGATCCGACCTACACTGTTACCCGTACAAAGGAGATATCCATGAGCCGCTACGAAATCGCCTTTTCCGGGGAGCTGGCGCCCGGTGCCACGCTGGAGCAGGTCGAGGCCAATCTGGCGCGGCTGTTCCAGGCCGATGCCCAGCGCATCGCCCTGCTGTTTTCCGGTCGCCGCATCGTCATCAAGCAGGATCTGGACTACGACAGCGTCGAGAAATACCGCCAGGCCATGGCCCGCGCCGGGGCGGTTGCCGAGGTGCGGCCCATGCCGGTGGAAGTCGAGGAAATCGAACTGGCGCCGCCGCCTGTCGAAGCATCTGCCGCCCCACCGGCCCATGAGCCCGGCACAACGCCCAAGCCATTGAAAGTCGCACCGCGCGATGAATACATGGCCGCCTTCGTCGATGTCCAAGCGCCGGACTTCGGTATCGCCCCCGTCGGCGCCGACCTGCAGGACGCCCGCCCTTCAGCCCAGCCGCCGGCGTTGGACCTGTCGCAGTTCAGCCTGGCGCCGGTGGGCAGCGACATGAGCGAGCGCCGCCGCGCCAGCGACGCACCGGCACCGGACACCTCGCATCTGAAGCTGGTGGATTGACCGCCACCGGGCAACGGCGGAAAAATTTCCGCCCTACGGATTCGCCGAACTCACGCTGTCCCGGCAGGTTCCAAGACTACAAGCCCTCAACCTGCCTGTAGCCATGGACCTTGTCGTCGCCCGCCCCGAAGGCCTCTATTGCCCGTCCGGTGATTTCTACATCGACCCCTGGCGCCCGGTGGAGCGTGCCGTCATCACCCACGCCCACGGCGACCATGCGCGCTGGGGCATGGGGCATTACCTTGCCGCCGCCGACAGCGAAGGCATCCTGCGCTCGCGCATCGCCGCCGACATGCCGCTGCAGACGCTGGCCTACGGCGAAACCATCACTCATCACGGCGTAACGCTCAGCTTCCATCCCGCCGGCCATGTGCTCGGCTCGGCCCAGGTGCGCCTGGAATACAAGGGCGAGATCTGGGTCGCCTCGGGCGATTACAAGGTTGAGCCCGACGGCACCTGCGCACCCTTCGAGCCGGTGCGCTGCCATACCTTCATCACAGAATCGACCTTCGGTCTGCCGATCTACAAATGGCCCGCGCAAAGCGAAGTGTTCCGCGACATCAACGACTGGTGGCGCGCCAATGCCGCTACAGGGCGCGCCAGCGTGCTGTTCTGCTACGCCTTCGGCAAGGCGCAGCGGATTCTCCACGGTCTCGACGAAAGCATTGGCAGCGTGGTGGTGCACGGTGCGGTCGAGCCACTGAACCGCGTCTATCGTGAGGCCGGTGTGTATCTGCCTCCCACGGTCTATGCCGGCGATCTGAAGAAAGGCGATCCGCGCCTGAAACAGGCGATCATTCTCGCCCCGCCTTCGGCGGGCGGCAGCACCTGGATGCGTCGCTTCGGCGACTATGCCGACGCCTTCGCCAGCGGCTGGATGATGCTGCGCGGCACCCGTCGCCGGCGCGGGGTGGATCGCGGCTTCGTGCTGTCCGACCATGCCGACTGGCCGGGCCTGCTCTGGGCCATCGAGCAGACCGGCGCCGAACGGGTGATGGTCACCCATGGTTCGGTACCGATACTGGTGCGTTACTTGCGCGAACAGGGCCTCGATGCGCAGGCATTCGAGACCGAGTACGGGGACGAGGACGACGTGGCGCAGCCAGAAGCGGAAAGCACGCCATGAAAGCCTTCGCCACCCTCTACAGCCGCCTCGACGCCACCACCTCGAACAACGCCAAGCTGGCCGCCATGCGCGACTATTTTCGCGAAGCGCCAGCCGAGGACGCCGCCTGGGCCGTGTATTTTCTGGCCGGTGGCCGTCCGCGCCAGTTGATCCCGACGCGCGTGCTGCGCGAAACCGCGATGCAGGTCGCGCAACTGCCCGAATGGCTATTCGAGGAAAGCTATCAGGCCGTCGGCGACCTGGCCGAAACCATTTCCCTGCTGGTGCCCGAGGTTAGCCACAGCTCCGATGAAGGCCTGGCCGTCTGGCTGCAGGACAGGCTGCTGCCCCTGCGCGGCCTGCCACCCGAAGAGCAGGCCGCGCGCCTGCCCGAGCTCTGGGCGCAACTGGACCGGCTCAGCCTGATGGTCAGCATCAAGCTGATCACCGGCGCCTTCCGGGTCGGGGTTTCGAAGCTGCTGGTCACCCGTGCCCTGGCCGCGCTGGCCGATCTCGACCCGAAACGGGTGGCGCAGCGGCTGGTGGGCTACACCGACCTTTCCCATCGCCCCAGCGCCGAAGGCTACCGGGCGCTGATCGCCGACGAATCGGAACACGAACACGCCCAGCGCGGCGGCCAACCTTATCCCTTCTTTCTCGCCCACTCGTTGCAGGCGCCTCTGGAGGAGTTCGACACGCTGCTCGGCGCAGCGGAGAACTGGCTGGTCGAATGGAAGTGGGACGGCATCCGCGCGCAACTGGTCAAGCGTGACGGGCAGATCTGGATCTGGTCGCGTGGCGAGGAGCTGGTCAGCGAGCGCTTTCCCGAGCTGTGCGAACTGGCCGGCTGCCTGCCGGACGGCACGGTGATCGATGGCGAAATCCTGGTCTGGAAACACCCGCCCGAGCAACCGCCCGCCGCCCTGCCGGGAATCGATGCCGCCGCACCGCCCCCTGCAGAGTCCGGCGTACAGCCCTTCGCCCTGCTGCAACAGCGCATCGGGCGCAAGAACCTCAGCGCCAGGGTGCTACAGGACGCACCCGTCTCCGTGCTCGCCTACGATCTGCTGGAATGGCAGGGCGAAGACTGGCGGCAACGCCCGCACCACGAGCGCCGGCATCGGCTCGAAGCGGTGGTCGCGCAATGTCCCAACCCGCACCTGATGATTTCGCCGCAGGTCACGGGCTCCGACTGGCAGGACCTGGCCCGCCGGCGCGAAACCTCCCGCGCCCTGGGCGTCGAGGGCATGATGATCAAGGCCCGCGCCGCCCAGTATGGCGTCGGTCGGACCAAGGATGTCGGCCTCTGGTGGAAATGGAAGATCGATCCCTATTCGGTGGATGCCGTGCTGATCTACGCCCAGCGCGGCCACGGCCGCCGCGCCAGCCTCTATACCGATTTCACCTTCGCCGTATGGGACGGCGAACCGGGCGATCACGAACGCAAGCTGGTGCCCTTCGCCAAGGCCTATTCGGGCCTCACCGACGAGGAAATGCGCAAGGTGGATGCCATCGTGCGCAAGACCACCGTGGAAAAATTCGGCCCGGTGCGCAGCGTGACGCCGACACTGGTGTTCGAGCTGGGCTTCGAAGGCATCGCCGCCAGCAGCCGTCACAAGAGCGGCATCGCGGTGAGATTCCCGCGGATGCTGCGCTGGCGTCATGACAAGCCAGTGGAAGAGGCCGATACGCTGGAGACGCTCAAGGAACTGCTAGGATAAGAGTGCTCTGGCACGGTCCTACAACACAGCCACAACTCGCCCCCGATCGTAGGTCGCTCTAAGTGCACCACTCCGACGCGTGATGGGAAGGCTGCACGCATCAAGCACCATCCTGGTGCAATCATTTAACTCCCCAAATCCTACAGCCCTGATTACGACAAGGCGCAGCGACCATCCAGTATCCAAAGGCACGACTATTGCTGAGATAGCGGTTCATCTAACAAAGAACTCTGTTTGCGATGACCGCACTGACGCCCCTGTTCACCCCTCACTGGCACGCCGAGCTGGAACTCGGTTATGCG
Source organism: Stutzerimonas stutzeri (assembly GCF_013522825.1). Classification (GTDB taxonomy): domain Bacteria; phylum Pseudomonadota; class Gammaproteobacteria; order Pseudomonadales; family Pseudomonadaceae; genus Stutzerimonas; species Stutzerimonas stutzeri_AK. Next base: position 44,400 of record NZ_JAAMQZ010000004.1, on the reverse strand, counting down.
CGTTTCGGTGAATCGACGCGCCCGGTACAGCGGCGGCACAGCGGCCCCCTGCGGGTGCAGAAGCATCTGTATGCCGAAGGGCCTGAAGTCTGCCAGCACATCATCGTGCATCCACCCGGCGGGATTGCCGGCGGGGATCGTCTGGATATCAGCGCGCAGGTAGGCGCCAACGCCTGGGCGCAGCTGACCAGCCCCGGCGCGGCCAAATGGTACCGCGCCGCTGGCCCGGCGTTTCAGCAGGTGCGGCTGCATGTCGAAGCCGGCGCCACGCTGGAATGGTTGCCCCAGGAAAGCATCGTCTACTCCGCTGCGCAGGCCGAACTCACTACCGCCATCGAACTGGAAGCTGACGCCCGGCTGTTCTACTGGGACATGGTCGCGCTGGGCCGCCCGGCGGCGAACGAACGCTTCGACGCCGGATATTTTCAGGCGCGACTGGATATCCGCCGTGACGGCGAGCTGCTCTGGCACGAATGCCAGCGGATAACAGGCGACGACGGCCTGCTGGATTCACCGATTGGTCTCGATGGCCAACCCGTATTCGCCACGCTGATCGCCAGCGGCGAGATCGATGGCGAGCTGCTGGAACGCTGCCGAACACTGCCGAGCCGGGTTCGCGGCGATCTGAGTCAGTTGCCGGGGCTGATCATCGGGCGCTGCCTGGCCAGCGAAGCCCTGCATGCGCGTGCCTGGCTGATCGAGCTGTGGCGCCTGCTGCGCCCGGCACTGCTGGGACGCAAGGCCGTGCCGCCACGGATCTGGAATACCTGACACCCTGGTGGGCAAGGCTTCGCCGTTGCCGACCCTACGAATGGAGCAAGCGATGGACCTCACACCCAGAGAGAAGGACAAGCTGCTGATCTTCACCGCAGGCCTGGTCGCCGAGCGCCGTATGGCACGTGGCCTGAAACTCAACCATCCCGAGGCTGTGGCCTATATCTCGGCGGCGCTGCTCGAAGGCGCCCGCGATGGCCAGACCGTCGCCGAGCTGATGCACTACGGGACCACCCTGCTCAGCCGCGAACAGGTTATGCAGGGCGTACCGGAGATGATTCCGGAAATCCAGGTGGAAGCGACCTTTCCTGACGGCACCAAACTGGTCACCGTTCATCAACCAATTCCCTGAAAACGGGTCGATGTCTACTGCGCCCTATCGCCAACCGCATTGAAGGATTTGACCGTGCAGCTACGTGACGCCCTGGACACCGACCTTGAAGGCATCCTGCTGATCTACAACGACGCGGTGCAGAACAGCACCGCAATCTGGAACGACCGGCTTGTCGATCTCGACGAACGCCGCGCCTGGCTGGCCGAACGCCGCGCACAGGGCTACCCGGTACTGGTTGCCGTCGATGAGCGGCAACAAGTGATCGGCTACGCCTCCTTCGCACCCTGGCGCCCGCACGACGGCTTTCGCCATACGGTGGAAAATTCCGTCTATGTGCGCCCCGGCCAGCGCGGCAGCGGCGTCGGACGCAGCCTGATGGAAGCCCTGATCGAGCGCGCCCGGCGGTTGGACAAACATGTGATGGTCGCGGCAATCGAGAGCGAAAACCGCGCTTCGGTGCATATGCATCAGCAGCTCGGCTTCATTCACGTGGGGCAGATGCGCCAGGTCGGCTGCAAATTCGGTCGCTGGCTGGACCTGACCCTCATGCAACTGAACCTGAACAGGACGTCCGCCCCATGATCCCCGGCGAATACCAGATCCAGGATGGCGAGATCGAACTCAATGCCGGGCGCCGCAGCCTGAGCCTGACCGTGGCCAACAGTGGCGACCGGCCCATCCAGGTCGGTTCGCACTACCACTTCTTCGAGGCCAACGATGCGCTGGCCTTCGACCGTGCCGCCGCGCGAGGCATGCGCCTGAACATCCCCGCCGGCACCGCAGTGCGCTTCGAACCGGGCCAGAGCCGCGAGGTGGAGCTGGTCGAGCTGGCCGGAGAGCGCCGGGTGTTCGGCTTCGCCGGGCGGGTGATGGGAAATATCTGAAAAGACGACAAGAGCGGCTGGAGGCTAGAAGCTGGACGGATGATCTGCTTTTTCGTCCAGCCTCCAGCCTTTAGCCTCCAGCGAATTGGAAGGAACTCAAAGCATGAAGATTTCCCGTCTGGCCTACGCCGACATGTTCGGCCCCACCGTTGGCGACAAGGTGCGCCTGGCCGACACCGAGCTGTGGATCGAGGTCGAAAAGGACTTCACCACCTATGGCGAGGAAGTGAAGTTCGGTGGCGGCAAGGTGATCCGCGACGGCATGGGGCAGAGTCAGCTGTGCGCAACCGAGGTGGTCGATACGCTGATCACCAATGCGCTGATCATCGATCACTGGGGCATCGTCAAGGCCGACGTGGGCCTCAAGGACGGGCGCATCGCCGCCATCGGCAAGGCCGGCAACCCGGACATTCAACCAGACGTGACCATCGCCATCGGCGCGGCGACAGAAGTCATCGCGGGTGAAGGCATGATCCTCACCGCCGGCGGCATCGATTCGCACATCCACTTCATCTGCCCGCAGCAGATCGAAGAAGCCCTGATGAGTGGCACCACCACCCTGATTGGCGGCGGCACCGGGCCTGCCACCGGCACCTGTGCCACCACCGTGACGCCCGGCCCGTGGCACATGGCGCGGATGCTCCTGGCTGCCGAAGCCTTTGCGATGAACATCGGTTTCACCGGCAAGGGCAATGTCTCGCTGCCCGAGCCGCTGATCGAACAGGTGAAAGCCGGCGCCATCGGACTCAAGCTGCACGAAGACTGGGGCACCACCCCGGCCGCCATCGACAATTGCCTGTCAGTCGCGGACCAGTACGACGTGCAGGTGGCGATCCACACCGACACCTTGAACGAATCCGGCTTCGTCGAAACCACCCTCGGCGCATTCAAGGGCCGCACCATCCACACCTACCACACCGAGGGCGCCGGCGGCGGCCACGCACCGGACATCATCAGGGCCTGCGGCTTGCCCAACGTGCTGCCCAGCTCGACCAACCCGACCCGGCCCTTTACCCGCAACACCATCGACGAGCATCTGGACATGCTCATGGTCTGCCACCATCTGGACCCGAGCATCGCCGAGGACGTGGCCTTCGCCGAGAGCCGCATCCGCCGCGAAACCATCGCCGCCGAGGACATCCTGCACGACCTCGGCGCCTTCTCCATGATCAGTTCCGACAGCCAGGCCATGGGCCGCGTCGGCGAGGTGATCATCCGCACCTGGCAGACCGCCGACAAGATGAAGAAACAGCGCGGCGCTTTACCCGGTGACGGGCCGGGCAATGACAATTTCCGCGTCAAACGCTACATCGCGAAATACACCATCAACCCGGCGATCACCCACGGCATCAGCCACGAAGTGGGTTCCATCGAAGTCGGCAAGTGGGCCGACCTGGTGCTCTGGCGCCCGGCCTTCTTCGGCGTCAAGCCCACGCTGATCCTCAAGGGCGGCGTCATCGCCGCCAGTTTGATGGGTGATGCCAACGCCTCGATTCCGACTCCGCAGCCGGTGCACTACCGACCGATGTTCGGCAGCTACGGCGGCTCGCTGCATGCGTCGAGCTTCACCTTCATCAGCCAGGCGGCATTCGACGCCGGCGTGCCCGGGCAGCTCGGCCTGAAGAAGAAGATCGGCGTGGTGAAGGGCTGTCGTTCGGTGCAGAAGAAAGACCTGATCCACAACGACTACACCCCGGACATCGAGGTCGATCCGCAGAATTATCAGGTCAGGGCAGACGGCCAGTTGCTCTGGTGCGAGCCGGTCGAGGTGCTGCCGATGGCGCAGCGCTATTTTCTCTTCTGAAGGGCTGCTTCGCAGGAACCGTACCGCACGGTACGGCGGTCGTATCTCGGAAACGCTCCTTGAGCGTGGCGTATTCGTCCAGATACGCAGGACCCCATCGCTGCGCTTTCAATGCCCACGGCAGACAGCAAAAGATATCAGCGCAGCTGGCTATCCTTGCTGCCGCGGCGGTTATAGCCGCTGAACTGTGCGTCCTGCTTATCCTGCTCGGCCTGGCACACCACGCAGAGCCGTACGCCCGGCACCGCCTGGCGCCGCGCCTCGGGAATCTTCGCATCGCATTCCTCGCAGTGCGTCAGGCTTTCGCCCTGCCCCAGCCTGCTGCGGGCACGCTGCACCGCATCATCGATGGTGCTGTCGATCTGTTCCTGCACCGCACCTTCCTTCGCCCAACCAGTCGCCATTGCAACCTCCTGCCTGCTCGGGCAGCCCATGGGTATTCAAGACATTGGAACCGCGGGGCGACAGGCCGTTCAGTGCCGGGCACGTCGCCAGCCGCTGCGTTGAAGATACTCACAACCTGCACATGGCGGGAAGCATTGCACCAAAGTGAGGCGCAGAGCCGTTCTGCGCACCACGACGAAACGGGCCGATCCCCCTTTCAAGGCACATCCGCCTGAGAAACCCGCGCGACGCTTCCGCCCTCAAGGTTGGCAAGGGCCTTGCTCTGCTTGTTCCATCACACAAGCGGAACTGCCCATGCTGGTCATTCATCAACGTATCACCGCGCAGGCCACCGGCGACGCCGAGCTGGAACTGACCTGCGAGGCGCGCAGCAAATCGCGGTTGCGCTGTTTCTCCACGGCTGGCGAAGAGGTTGGCCTGTTTCTCGAACGCGGCCAGCCGCCGCTGCAGGATGGCGAAGCCTTGCTGGCCCAGGACGGTCGCATCGTTATCGTGCGCGCCCGCGCCGAAAAGTTGCTTCACGTGACCTGCGCCAACAGCTTCGAGCTGACGCGGGCGGCCTACCATCTGGGCAATCGCCATGTGGCCCTGCAGGTGGGCGATGGCTGGCTGCGCCTGCTCGACGACTACGTACTCAAGGACATGCTGCTGCAACTCGGCGCGCGGGTCGAAGCCATCGAAGCCCCCTTTCAGCCGGAGCATGGCGCCTACGGCGGCGGCCATCATCACTCCCATGCCGGCGAAGCCGAGTTCAGCTATGCGCCACGCCTGCATCAGTTCGGTGCGCGCAGGTGAATCACACGGCGTTCGCATTGCTGCGGCTGGCCAGCCCGCAACTGCCCATCGGCGGCTACAGCTATTCCCAGGGCCTGGAAATGGCGGTGGAACAGGGCCTCGTGCAGGACGAGACCAGTGCCGGAAACTGGCTCGCCGACCAGATGCTGCTGAACCTGGCGCGTTTCGAGATGCCGTTGCTGCTGGCCCATTGCGAGGCAGCCGCCGCCGAAAACTGGGCCGAACTGGAGCGTCTGGCCGCCCGCCATCGCGCCAGCCGCGAAACCCGGGAATTGCGCCAGGAAAGCCGGCAGATGGGCTACTCGCTCAAGCAACTGCTGAGCAATCTGCCGGAACTGGACGAGCCTGCCCGCACCCTGTTTGCACGCATTGAAGAACCCGGCCTCGCCCTGGGCTGGGCGCTGGCCGCACGCGCCTGGGGCATCTCGCCCGAAGATGCGCTCACGGCCTGGCTCTGGGGCTGGCTGGAGAACCAGCTGGCGGTGCTGATGAAGACCCTGCCGCTGGGCCAGCAGGCCGCACAGCGCCTGACGTCCGGGCTTTTGTCGACACTGCGGCAAGCCCAGCACACCGCGACCGAGATTGCCCCCGAACACTGGGGCAGCGCTTCCTTCGGCCTGATGCTGGCCAGCATGGCCCATGAGCGCCAGTACAGCCGCCTGTTCCGTTCATAAGCGAGGCAGACAGCGCCTCGAACGCGACCCACGCATCCGCTCCCATTACAGAGGACCTCACCATGAACACCCAACCCCTGCGTGTCGGCATCGGCGGCCCGGTCGGCTCCGGCAAGACCGCGCTGACCCTCGCCCTGTGCCTGGCATTGCGCGAGCGCTACAACCTGGCCGTGGTCACCAACGACATCTACACCCAAGAAGACGCCCAGTTTCTGGTGCGCAACGAAGCCCTGGCACCCGAGCGCATCATCGGCGTGGAAACCGGTGGCTGCCCGCACACGGCAATCCGCGAAGACGCCTCGATCAATCTGGAGGCCGTGGAGCAGCTCAATCGGCGCTTTCCGGGGCTGGACCTGATCATCGTCGAATCCGGCGGCGACAACCTCTCGGCCACCTTCAGCCCGGAACTGTCCGACCTGACCCTCTACGTCATCGACGTTTCTGCCGGCGACAAGCTGCCGCGCAAGGGCGGGCCGGGCATCTGCAAATCCGATCTGCTGGTGATCAATAAGATCGACCTGGCGCCGATGGTCGGGGCCTCGCTGGAGGTCATGGACCGCGACACCCGCAAGATGCGCGGCGACAAGCCCTTCGTGTTCAGCAACCAGAAGGTTGGCCAGGGCCTCGACGAGATCATCGCCTTTATCGAAAAACAGGGAATGCTCCGCGCAGCCTGACACCCCAATCCAAACCAAGGAGATCCATCGATGAAGCTTCGCCTGCCCCTCGCCATGAGCGCCCTGCTACTGACTCCGGCCCTGGCCTTTGCCCATCCGGGACACGACCATTCAGGCCTGATATCCGGCATTGCCCACCCGATTCTGGGCCTCGATCATCTGCTGGCCATGCTCGCCGTCGGCCTGTGGGCCTCTCAACAGCAGGGCAATGCGCGCCTGGCGCTGCCGTTGAGCTTCGTTGTCACCATGCTTATCGGCGGCCTGCTGGGTTTCGCCGGCATTCAGCTGCCATTGATGGAAACAGGCATCGCCGGTTCAGTCCTTGCGCTCGGCCTGCTGGTGGCGCTGGCGGTGCGCCCGGCATTGCCGCTGGCAGCCGGCCTGACCGCATTGTTCGCGCTCGGTCACGGCATGGCCCACGGTCTGGAACTGCCGGAACTGGCCAGCCCCTGGGCTTATGCCGCCGGATTCATCGCCGCCACGACCGCCCTGCATGCCGCCGGCTATGTCGCTGCCCGCAGCCTGCCGGACGCTGCCGCACCCCTGGTGCGCATCGCCGGGATCGCCTCGGCACTGGCCGGCGCCTGGCTGCTGGCGGGCTGAGCGAAGCGGCATCCGCTCTCGCACCATGAACGTGCAGCACCCTGCCACAGCCTTTCACACCGCCCCGTTTTCGCTCTGCAGCAACGCGCCGCCCCTCGCGGCGCAGACCCGAAAAAAGCCCGCAAAGCCCTGCCACACAAGGCTTTCAGGAAATTGGCACGGATGCTGCCATTGCTCCTTGCGTCCCGATGGACCCAACCCACAGTTACGCATGGACAGCCAAGGAGCCGCCCACCATGAAACGCCGTCCTCTACTGAAGTCCACCCTCGCCGCCAGCGCGCTGATGCTGTCCGGCCTGTTCCCCTTCACCCTGCAGGCCGCCGAAACCATCAAGGTCGGCATCCTGCATTCGCTGTCCGGCACCATGGCCATTTCGGAAACCTCCCTGAAAGACATGGCGCTGATGGCCATCGACGAGATCAACGCCAAGGGTGGCGTGCTCGGCAAGCAGCTGGAGCCGGTGGTGGTCGATCCCGCCTCGAACTGGCCGCTGTTCGCCGAGCGTGGCCGTCAGCTGCTGACCCAGGACAAGGTCGCGGTGACCTTCGGCTGCTGGACCTCCGTTTCGCGCAAATCCGTGCTGCCGGTCTACGAAGAACTGAACGGCCTGCTGTTCTACCCGGTGCAGTACGAAGGCGAGGAGCTGTCGCCCAACGTCTTCTACACCGGCGCCGCGCCGAACCAACAGGCCATCCCCGCCGTGGAATACCTGATGAGCGAGGACGGCGGCAGCGCCGAGCGCTTCTTCCTGCTGGGCACCGATTACGTCTATCCGCGCACCACCAACAAGATTCTGCGCGCCTTCCTGATCAGCAAGGGCGTGCCGGAAGCGAACATCGAAGAGGTCTACACCCCCTTTGGCCACAGCGATTACCAGACCATCGTCGCCAACATCAAGAAGTTCTCCGCTGGCGGCAAGACAGCGGTGGTGTCGACCATCAACGGCGACTCCAACGTGCCCTTCTACAAGGAACTGGCCAACCAGGGCCTGGAAGCCACCGACGTGCCGGTGGTCGCCTTCTCGGTCGGCGAAGAGGAGCTGCGCGGCATCGACACCAAACCGCTGGTCGGTCATCTGGCCGCCTGGAACTACTTCCAGTCGGTGGAGAATCCGGTCAACGAGCAGTTCGTCGCCAAGTGGAAGGCCTACGCCAAGGACAAGGGCCTGCCGGGCGCCGACAAGGCGGTAACCAACGACCCGATGGAAGCCACCTATGTCGGCATCCACATGTGGGCGCAGGCGGTCGAGAAGGCCGGCAGCACCGACGTCGGCAAGGTGCGCGATGCCCTGGCCGGGCAGACCTTCGCAGCGCCGAGCGGCTACACCCTGACCATGGACAAGACCAACCACCACCTGCAAAAGCCGGTGATGATCGGCGAGGTACAGGAAGACGGCCAGTTCTCGGTGGTCTGGGAGACCGAAAGCCCGGTCCGCGCCCAGCCGTGGAGTCCGTATATCCCGGGTAACGACAAGAAGCCGGATTACGCGGTGAAGTCGAACTGACAGCGATCGTTGCGGTGGATGGATGAAGCGCCATCCACCCTACATTCGCTCGGCTTTCGTAGGGTGGATCGGAACGCGGAGTCGACGCTTTTCTCATCCACCTGTCGGTCGCCACAGGCGCCATCAAGAGAGCACGCGGCCTCCCCTGGGAAATACACAGATGAACACTGCCCTGCACCGATTATTGCTGTTGCTCCTGCTCGCGCTGCCCTGGGCAGCCCAGGCCGGAGACGCAGCCGATTACGCCAAGGCCAGCCCGGCCAAACAGGCAAAACTGCTGGAAACCTGGGCCGCCGCTCCCGCCCCCGAGCGGCTGACGCTGATCGAAGCGCTGCGCGCCAACCGCGTGGTTATCGACGCCGACAACGTCCCCTTCATCGAAGAGAGCACTGGCTTTCGCGCCCTGCAAGGCGACGCCGAACCCGTCGGCACGCTGAAGAAGCTGCGCCTGAACAATCGCCTGCGCGGCCTGCTGAATACCGCGCTGGCCAGCCACCAGCTGTTCGCCGAAGATCCGGCGCAACGCCTGAGCGCCGCCAAACGCCTGCAGCGCAGCGCCACACCGGACCAGCTGAGGCTGCTGGAAGAGCGCCTTGAAGCTGAAGAAGATCCGGCAGTGAGCGAAGCCCTGACCCTGGCACTGGCCAATCTGCAACTGACCGCGACCGACCCGGCGATCCGTCTGGCCGCCGTGCGCCTGCTCGGAGAAACCGGTGCGCCGCTGGCGCGGGTACGCCTGGAAAACCTGCTGGCCGACGCAGCGGAAACCGACGCCGAGGTGCTCAAAGCCGCGGAGGCCAGCCTGGTTCAGGTCAAGCGCAAGCTGCTGATCGGCGAACTGCTCGGTCAGGCCTTCAGTGGCCTGTCGCTGGGTTCGATCCTGCTGCTCGCCGCCCTAGGCCTGGCCATCACCTTCGGCCTGCTGGGTGTGATCAACATGGCCCACGGCGAGATGCTGATGCTCGGCGCCTACACCACCTACATGGTGCAGGTGCTGATGGCGCGGCTCGCCCCGGAAGCGCTGGCGTTCTACCCGCTGGTGGCGCTGCCGGTGGCCTTTTTCGTCACCGCCGCGATCGGCATGGCGCTGGAGCGCACGGTGATTCGCCATCTCTATGGCCGCCCGCTGGAAACCCTGCTGGCGACCTGGGGCATCAGCCTGATCCTGATCCAGCTGGTGCGGGTGGTGTTCGGCGCGCAGAACGTCGAAGTCGCCAACCCCGCCTGGCTGTCCGGCGGGCTGCAGGTGCTGCCGAACCTGGTGCTGCCCTACAACCGCATGGTGATCATCGGCTTCGCACTGTTCGTGGTGCTGCTGACCTGGCTGCTGCTGAACAGGACCCGCCTGGGCCTGAACGTGCGCGCAGTCACCCAGAACCGCAACATGGCCGCCTGCTGCGGCGTGCCGACCGGGCGCATCGACATGATGGCGTTCGGACTGGGTTCGGGGATCGCCGGGCTGGGCGGCGTGGCGTTGAGCCAGATCGGCAACGTCGGCCCGGACCTTGGCCAGGGCTACATCATCGACTCCTTCCTGGTGGTGGTGCTCGGCGGCGTCGGCCAACTGGCCGGCAGCATCTTCGCCGCGTTTGGCTTAGGCATCGCCAACAAGATCCTCGAACCGCAGATCGGCGCCGTGCTGGGCAAGATCCTCATCCTCGCGCTGATCATCCTCTTCATCCAGAAACGTCCGCAGGGACTGTTCGCCCTCAAGGGGAGGGTCATCGATTGAACCAGCCACTCACGATCACTGCCGCGCAGAAAGCCGGCCCGACACTCACCGCCGCCGCCCTCGGCACGGTGCTCGCCATCCTGATCGCCATGCCGCTGCTGCACCTGCTGCCGGCTGACCACGCGTTCCATGTCTCGGCCTACACCCTGACGCTGGTCGGCAAGATCCTCTGCTACGCCATCGTCGCCCTGGCGCTGGATCTGGTCTGGGGCTACGCCGGGCTGCTGTCGCTGGGCCACGGCCTGTTCTTCGCCCTCGGCGGCTATGCCATGGGCATGTACCTGATGCGCCAGAGCGCGGGTGATGGTCTACCGGCATTCATGAGCTTCCTCGCCTGGAACGAGCTGCCCTGGTACTGGTACGGCACCTCCAGTTTTCTCTGGGCCATGTGCCTGGTGGTGCTGGTGCCGGGCGTGCTGGCCTTCGTGTTCGGTTACTTCGCCTTCCGCTCGCGGATCAAGGGTGTGTATTTCTCGATCATGACCCAGGCGCTGACCTTCGCCGGCATGCTGCTGTTCTTTCGCAACGAAACCGGCTTCGGCGGCAACAACGGCTTCACCGATTTCAGGACCATCCTCGGCTTCTCGATCTCGGCGCCCGCCACCCGCGCCACGCTGTTCCTGGCCACCGTCACCCTGCTCGTCGGCAGCCTGTACCTCGGCTGGCGGCTGGCGCGCAGCAAATTCGGCCGGGTGCTGACGGCGCTGCGCGATGCGGAAAATCGCCTGATGTTCTGCGGCTACGACCCGCGCAGCTACAAGTTGTTTATCTGGGTATTGAGCGCAGTGTTGTGCGGCCTGGCCGGCGCGCTCTACGTGCCGCAGGTCGGGATCATCAACCCCAGCGAGATGGCACCGACGCAATCCATCGAGGCCGCCGTCTGGGTCGCCCTGGGCGGGCGCGGCACGCTGATCGGGCCGCTGCTGGGCGCCGGTCTGGTCAACGGCATGAAGAGCTGGTTCACCGTGGCCTTCCCCGAATACTGGCTGTTCGCCCTCGGCGCACTGTTCATCATCGTCACCCTGTACCTGCCCAAGGGCGTGATCGGGCTGCTGCGCAAGGAGAAAGAACAATGAACGCTACCACTTGCCAGGCCGAGCTGTCGCCGGACAAAGGCCAGCTGATCGGCAAGACCGTCAATGTCCGCCACGGCACCATCCTCACCCTGGAGGAGATCAACGTCAGCTTCGATGGCTTCAGGGCGCTAACCGATCTCAACCTGTACATCGGCATCGGCGAACTGCGTTGCATCATCGGTCCCAACGGCGCCGGCAAGACCACCCTGATGGACGTGATCACCGGCAAGACCCGCCCCGACACTGGCAAGGCCTGGTTTGGCGAGCAGTTCGACCTGACCCGCATGAGCGAAGCCGAGATCGCCCAGGCCGGCATTGGCCGCAAGTTCCAGAAACCCACGGTATTCGAGGCGCTTTCGGTGTTCGAGAACCTTGAGCTGACCCAGAAAACCGACAAATCGGTGTGGGCCAGCCTGAAAGCGAAGCTCTCCGGCGAGCAAAAGGACCGCATCGACGAAGTGCTGGCCACCATCCGCCTGGAGGGTGCGCGGCGCCGCCCTGCCGGGCTGCTCTCGCACGGCCAGAAACAGTTCCTGGAGATCGGCATGCTGCTGATGCAGCAGCCGCACCTGCTGCTGCTCGACGAGCCGGTGGCCGGCATGACCGATGCCGAAACCGAATTCACCGCCACGCTGTTCAAATCGCTGGCGCGCAAGCACTCGCTGATCGTGGTCGAGCACGATATGGGCTTCGTCGGCTCCATCGCCGATCACGTCACCGTGCTGCACCAGGGCCAGGTGCTGGCCGAAGGGTCGCTGGAAAAGGTCCAGGCGGACGAGCGGGTGATCGAGGTGTATCTGGGGCGTTAAAAACCGGAAAAAGCGCTGGAGGCTGAACGGAAAAGCTGCTTTTCGTTCAGCCTCCAGCCTCAAGCCTTCAGTGGCTTATAAGGATTCAAAGCATGCTCAATGTCGAAAATCTGCATCAATACTACAGCGGCAGCCACATCCTGCGCGGCCTGTCGTTCGAGGCCAGGATCGGCGAAGTCACCTGCCTGCTCGGGCGCAACGGGGTTGGCAAGACCACGCTGCTCAAGTGCCTGATGGGCCTGATTCCGGCCAGGGAAGGCTCGGTGAACTGGGAAGGCAAGCCGATCACCGGACTGAAACCGCACCAGCGGGTGCAGGCCGGCATCGCCTACGTGCCCCAGGGAAGGGAAATATTCCCGCGTCTGGCCGTGGAGGAAAACCTGCTGATGGGTCTGTCGCGGTTCAGCGCCAGGGAGGCCAGGGAAGTACCGGAATTCATCTACGAACTCTTTCCAGTGCTATACGAAATGAAACACCGCCGTGGTGGCGATCTCTCCGGTGGCCAGCAACAGCAACTGGCCATTGGCCGGGCGCTGGCCAGCAAGCCGCGCCTGCTGATCCTCGACGAACCCACCGAAGGCATCCAGCCCTCGGTGATCAAGGAAATCGGCGTGGTGATCAAAAAGCTCGCAGCCCGCGGCGACATGAGCATCCTGCTGGTCGAGCAGTTCTACGACTTCGCCGCAGAACTGGCCGACCAGTACCTGGTGATGAGCCGCGGCGAGATCGTCCAGCAGGGCCGGGGCGAAACCATGGAAGCCGACGGCGTGCGAGGGCTGGTGGCAATCTGAGACAGCGCGGTCGAGCCAGGCGGCGCCGCGCGCTGTCAGACCAGGTGGTGCTTACGGAAGACCGGCCCGTCATGGCCGGCCAGGCCCTGCGAGGGCCTGAATGTCCGGCAGGCAAGATCCCACCAGACGGAATGGCACATGACGCAGTCCCCGCTGAAAACTGGCCCTCTCGCCGAAACCTGGTTCGCCCGCCATGGCTGGCAACCCTTTGCGTTCCAGCGGGACGTCTGGCAAGCCGTGCAGAACGGCGAGTCCGGTCTGCTCCACGCCACCACCGGCTCGGGCAAGACCTATGCCGTCTGGCTCGGCGCGCTCGATCGTTTCGCTTTAGTAGGGGCGGGCTTGCCCGAGCAGAAGCCACAGGTACCTGTCAAACCATCGGACAAACCCGCCCCACTCAGCGTCCTCTGGATCACGCCCATGCGCGCCCTGGCCGCCGATACCGCGCGAGCCTTGCAAGCGCCACTGGACGATCTCGGCATCGCCTGGAGCGTCGGCCTGCGCACCGGCGACACCGGCAGTGCCGAACGCGCACGCCAGAGCCGACGCCTGCCCAGCGCGCTGATCACCACGCCGGAAAGCCTGACGCTGCTGCTGACCCGCGCCGATGCCCGCCAGGCCTTCGGCAGCCTGCGCATGCTGGTGGTGGACGAGTGGCACGAGCTGCTGGGCAACAAGCGTGGCGTGCAACTGCAACTGGCGCTCGCGCGGCTGCGCCGCTGGATACCGGAGCTGATCGTCTGGGGCCTGTCCGCCACCCTGGGCAACCAGCCCCACGCGCTCGACGTATTGCTGCACCCAGGACAGGGGCGGTTGATCCAGGGGCGCATCGACAAGGCGCTCAAGGTCGACTCCCTGCTGCCTCCCAGCCTCGAACGCTTTCCCTGGGCCGGGCACCTGGGCCTGCGCATGCTGCCGCAGGTGGTCGAGGAGATCGAATCGGCCGCCACCTCACTGGTGTTCACCAACACCCGCTCGCAGTCGGAACTCTGGTATCAGGCGATTCTCGATGCACGCCCGGATTGGGCCGGGCTGATCGCTCTGCACCACGGCTCGCTGGCCCGCGAGGTGCGCGACTGGGTCGAGCTGGGCCTGAAACAGGGTGCGCTGAAGGCCGTGGTCTGCACGTCCAGCCTGGACCTGGGGGTGGATTTCCTGCCGGTCGAACGCGTGCTGCAGATCGGCTCGCCCAAGGGCGTCGCCCGCTTGATGCAGCGCGCCGGGCGTTCCGGTCACGCGCCGGGGCGTACTTCGCGGGTGACGCTGGTGCCCACCCACAGCCTGGAAGTGATCGAAGCCGCCGCGGCGCAGGTGGCGGTAGCCGAACGCCGGATCGAGGCCCGCAGCGCCCCGCAAAGGCCGCTGGATGTGCTGGTGCAGCATCTGGTCAGCATGGCTCTGGGTGGCGGTTTCCGCCCCGAAGAACTCTTCGCCGAAGTGCGCCAGGCCTGGTCCTATCGCCAGCTGGACGACGACCAGTGGCAATGGGCGCTGGCGTTCGTGCGCCACGGCGGCCATTCGCTGACAGCCTACCCGGATTATCAACGCGTCGAGCCGGACGAAAGCGGCCTGTGGAAAGTGCCGAGCAAACGCGTGGCGCTGCGCCATCGCATGAGCATCGGCACCATCGTCAGCGATGCCAGCCTGACGGTGAAATTCTGGGCCCGAGGCGGCACCGGGCGTTCGTTGGGCTCCGTCGAGGAAGGTTTCATCGCGCGCCTGCGGCCGGGTGACAACTTCCTCTTCGCCGGACGCCTGCTGGAGCTGGTGCGGGTGGAGAACATGACCGTCTACGTCAACCGCGCCAGCGGCAAGAAGGCGGCTGTGCCGCGTTGGAACGGCGGGCGCATGCCGCTTTCCAGCGAACTGGCCGATGCCGTGGTGGAGCAACTGGGCGCCGCCGCGCGGGGACGCTTCGACAGCCAGGAGATGCGCCTGGTACAACCGCTGTTGCAGGTGCAGATGAACTGGTCGGCGCTGCCCAGCGAGACCACGCTGCTGGCCGAGGTGCTGAAATCCCGCGAGGGCTGGCACCTGTTCCTCTACCCCTTCGCCGGTCGCCACGTGCACCTCGGCCTGGCCAGCCTGCTCGCCTGGCGCATGGGCCAGCGTCAGCCGCTGACCTTTTCCATCGCGGTGAACGACTATGGCCTGGAACTGCTCTCGGCCACCGAAGTGGACTGGTTGCAGGGGCTGACCCCGGCGCTGTTCGACACAGGCAACCTGCTGCACGACGTGCTGGCCAGCCTCAATGCCGGCGAGCTGGCGCGCCGGCGCTTTCGCGAGATCGCGCGCATCGCCGGGCTGGTCTTTTCCGGTTATCCCGGTGCGCAGAAGAGCGCGCGACAGTTGCAGGCTTCCAGCGGGCTGTTCTTCGACGTGTTCCGCCAGTACGACCCGGCCAACCTGCTGCTGACCCAGGCCGAGGAAGAAGTGCTGCGCCAGGAGCTGGATGTGGAGCGGCTGGAACAGACCCTGACGCGCCTGCAGCAGCGCCGGCTGGACGTGCATCAGGTCAAACGCACCACCCCGCTGGCCTTCCCGCTGATGGTCGAGCGTTTTCGCGAAAGCCTGACTTCGGAAAAGCTGGCCGACCGCATCCGGCGCATGGTCGCCGAGCTGGACAAGGCCGCCGGCCCCGGTGGCTATCAGCCCGAACGGAACGCCGCCATCGCCGTCGAAAAGGAGACCGGCCCGAAACGCAAACCCCGCACGCGCAAGGACGGCACACCGAGACCGCGAAGATGAACGACCGTAGGGCCGAACCTGTTCGGCCTGGCACAACCGCTGGCCGAATAAATTCGGCTCTACAGCCTCTCGCAACGATCGACCGAACGGGTTCGACCCGATAGGCGACGAAAACGGCCCGCTACGGGACAACGATGAACCCCTACCTCCCCATCGAACTGGAACAGACCGAGCTCTGGCTACTCGCCGACAAGGCCGTCTACTGGCCGGGCGAACGTGCGCTGTTGATCGCCGACATTCACTTCGGCAAGGCCGCCGCCTATCGCCGGCTCGGCCAGCCGGTGCCCCAAGGCACCACCCAGGCCAACCTGCAACGCCTCGACGCACTGCTGGCGCAGTACCCCAGCCGCCGGTTGATATTCCTCGGTGACTTCCTGCACGCCCCCGAATCCCGCACGCCGGCGACGCACGCACAATTGCTCGCCTGGCGCCAACGGCATCCGTGGCTGGAAATCACCCTGATACGCGGCAACCATGACCGCCGCGCGGGCGATCCACCCAAGGAACTGGACATCGGCGTCGTGCCCGAACCGCTGCTGCTCGGCCCCTTCGCCCTGCAGCACGAACCCGAGCCGCATCCCAGCCACCACGTGTTGGCCGGCCATCTGCATCCTGCCTTTCGCCTGCAGGGGCGCGGTCGGCAAAGCCTGCGTCTGCCATGCTTCTGCATCGGCGAGCGAATCAGCCTGTTGCCCGCCTTCGGCGCCTTCACCGGCATGCTGGAAGTCGGCGCCGAAGACGCTCAGCGCATCTATGTGGTGGGCGAGGACAGCGTCTGGAGAGTGCGCTAGGGTTCGTTCCCGTTTCGTCGCGAGTCGCGCCTCAGGCCTGGGAAATCCCCGTGATGGTGATGCCGTAGCGCTCGGCCAGGCGGGTGGCCGGCGTGTCCTCCAGGTCCGGGTCATGTTCGTGATCCAGATCCCCTTCGCCAAATTCGCGCCGGGCCATCTGGGTGACCCGTTCGACCGCCTCGTCGATATCCGGCTGGTGATCGGACTCGGTTTTCAGGGTCTCGGTATTGCCGTCCTTGTTATAAGCGATGATCCAGGTGGTCATGGGCAGCCCCTCTCTAAATAGCGCCTTCGGCCGGAAAAGCCCGCCGACATCGACGTCCATCCGTTAGAGGCCCGCGCGCCTCTTTCAGTTCGGCGGTTCGGATTACTTCGGCCTTCCGTCGAGCCGAATGAACAGGGCCTGTGGGGCTGGGTCATTGATAGACACCCCACCGAGAGGAGCGAGGCCATGAGCGAACCCCGCCTTAGAGCCTCTGCCGAGGTCAGCGAAAAACAACTGGTGGCCCTGCTGCGTGCCCATGCAATCGCGCTTCCGTCGATCGACGACCCGCATTTTGCCGACCCTTTCGAGCGCTTCGCCGATGCCCGCGTGGTGCTGATCGGTGAGGCCAGCCATGGCACCTCGGAGTTCTATCGCGCCCGCGCCGCCATCACCCGGCGCCTGATCGAGCGCCACGGCTTCAACATCGTCGCCGCCGAAGCGGACTGGCCGGACGCCGCACAGATCGACCGCCACGTGCGCCAGCGCCAGCCCGCCACCTGGGTCGAGGATTCCTTCAAGCGCTTCCCCGCCTGGATGTGGCGCAACCGCGAGGTGGCGGACTTCACCCGCTGGTTGCGCCGGCACAACGATGCGCTGCCGACCGAGCGGCGTGTGGAGTTTCGCGGGCTGGACGTCTACAGCCTGGGCGCCTCGATACGCGAGGTGCTGAGCTATCTCGACCAGGTCGACCCGGCTGCGGCCAGCGCCGCCCGCCGACGCTACGGCTGTCTGAGCCCCTGGCACGAAGAACCGGCAGGCTATGGCCACAACGTGATGCTCGGCCAGCCATCCTGCGAGCAGGCGGTGACCGAGCAGCTCAGCGCACTGCTGGCACAGCGCCTGGAATACATGGGCCGCGACGACGGTGACTTCTTCGATGCCGAGCGCAACGCCCGGGTGGTGATGGCCGCCGAGCACTATTACCGCGCCATGTATCGCGGCTCCACCGAGTCCTGGAACCTGCGCGACCGGCACATGTTCGACACCTTGCGCGCGCTGCTGGAGCATCGCGGCGCGGACGCCCGTGCGGTGGTCTGGGCGCACAACTCGCACATCGGCAATGCCGCCGCGACATCCATGGGCTGGGGCGGCGAGTTCAACATCGGCGAGCTCTGTCGCACCGCCTTCGGCCGTGAGGCGGTGCTGATCGGCATGGCCACGGACCGCGGCGAAGTCGCCGCCGCAGACAACTGGGACGAGCCCATGCAGCTCAAGCAGGTGCGCCCGTCCCGACCGGACAGCTGGGAACAGCTGTTCCTGCAGGCCGGCCATCCCGCCTCGCTGACCGAGTGGCGCGGCGACAACCATCGCGAGCTGCGCCAGGCACTGACGCGGCCACGCCTGGAACGGGCGATCGGCGTCATCTACCGGCCCCAGACCGAACGCCAGAGCCACTACTTCCAGGCGATCCTGGCCGAGCAGTTCGACGCGCTGCTCTGGCTGGAACAGACCACGGCAGTTACGCCCATCGGCCCGCGCCGTATCGACGAAACCACCGTGCCCGACACCTACCCGTTCGGAGAATGAGCCATGCGCATGTTCGTTCCTGAATCGAGCCTGTTCCGCGACCGTGTCCACGCCGGTCAGGAACTGGCCGAAGCCCTCCTCCACCTGGCGAGCGAACAGCCGCTGGTGCTCGCCCTGCCGCGCGGCGGCGTGCCGGTCGCCTTCGAGGTAGCCAGCCTGCTCAAGGCGCCGCTGGATCTGGTGCTGGTGCGCAAGATCGGCGCGCCGGGCAATGAGGAACTGGCGCTGGGCGCGGTAATCGACGGCGCCGATCCGCAATGGGTGGTCAACCAGGCGCTGCTGCAGCAGATAAACCCGCCGCCGAGCTGGTTCGAGGAAGAGATGCAGCGCCAGCTGACCGAGCTGGAGCGGCGGCGCCAGCATTATTGCGGCGATCGTCCGGCACCTTCGGTGGCAGGCCGCTGCGTGATCGTCATCGATGACGGCATCGCCACTGGCGCGACCGTGCGGGCAGCGCTCAAGGGCCTGCGCCAGGCCGGCCCACGGCGAATGGTGCTGGCAACCCCCGTGGGTCCACGTGACGTCATCGAAGTGCTGCAAGGTGAAGTGGATGAGCTGATCTGCCTGGCCATGCCCGAGCCCTTCATCGGCGTCGGCCGGCATTACGCCAATTTCGACCAGACCCGCGACGAGGAAGTGACCGAACTGCTGCGGCAGGCCGAGGGCCTGGCAGCGAATACCGCGGCGGACTAGGGCTGCGTGGGCTGAACCTGTCCGCCCTTGGGCAACGGCTGGCCGAATGAATTCGGCCCTACGGGTGGAGCTTGCCAAACCGTAGGGCCGAACTCGTTCGGCCTGATGCGATGCCTAAGGTGCCTGGTGTCCTTCTCAGGCCACCGGTGCGGGTGGCGGCTGATCCGGCACCGTTGGCACACCCGGCTCGGTGGGCAGGTCCGGTACACCGGGCTCTTCCGGATCGCCCGGTACACCGCCGGCTTGCAGGTCGAGCCTGTCGAATACGTAATGACGGATGGATTCGTTACCCATAGCGTGAGTCTCCACTGCGGCAATCGGACGATCCGATCGAGTCTATGGGTAGAGGGCTGAGGGCCGCTTTCTATCCCTCCTTCCGTCGGCGACTCACCACATCAGATCGTCGGGAATCTGATAGGCGGCGTAGGGGTCGTCGGCATCCGGCGCTTCGGTCTGCACGTTGAGCTGCACGATCCGGCGCGGGTCGCGCTCCTGGATCTTCAAGGCGGCCTCGCGCGGAATCACCTCGTAACCACCGCCGTGACGGACGATCGCCAGCGAGCCGCTGGAGAGCTTGTCGCGCATCAGCTTGTTCACCGACAGGCGCTTGACCTTCTTGTCGTCGACGAAGTTGTAGTAATCCTCGGTAGTCAGCTTGGGCAGGCGGCTGGTTTCGATCAGCTGCTTGATCTGTGCGGTACGCGCCTTCTGCTCGGCCTTTTGCTGCTGCTGGCGGTTGAGCTCCTGATCGCGCGCCTGCTTCTCGGCCTGCGCCTTGAGCGCCGCCTCGCGCTGCGAGTCATCTTTCTCGGCTTGGCCTTTGTGCACCAGACGCTGCTGTTTCTTTTGCTGCTTGCCGGCCTGTTTGACCTGCTTCTCATTGACCAGCCCGGCTTTGAGCAGCTGATCGCGAAGGGAAAGACTCATGTTTCGGCTCGTCTGTCGTGAATTCAAATTAAGCGAAGGGTCGATTGTCGTGGATGTGCGAAGCAACATCCACCAGTTACCTGCGGCCCCCGTGGCTGCTGGACCTGCGTAGGGCCTAACTTGTTCGACCTTTGGGGCACCGTGGCCGAATGAATTCGGCCCTACAGGCATGAAGGGATTGTGGTGGATGTGAAAAGCGACATCCACCCTACGGAGCGTCCAGCTGCTTCTTGGCCTGCTCCCACAGCTCATCCAGCTCAGCCAGGTTGCAGCTGTCGAGGGGCCGCCCCGCTTCCCGCAAGGCCTGCTCGATATAACGGAAGCGCCGCTCGAACTTGCGGTTGGCCGCGCGCAGGGCATTTTCCGGGTCCACCTTCAGGTGCCGCGCCAGGTTGACGGTGACGAACAGCAGATCGCCGATCTCCTCGGCCATGGCCTCGGCGTCGTTCTCGCTCATGGCCACGAGCACTTCATCCAGTTCCTCGCGCACCTTATCGACCACCGGCAGTGCGTCCGGCCAGTCGAAACCGACCTGGGCCGTGCGTTTCTGCAGCTTGGCGGCGCGGCTCAATGCCGGCAGCGCGCCGGGAACGTCATCGAGCAGGGACAACTGCTCGGGCGCGGCGGATTTCTCGGCGCGTTCCTCGGCCTTGATCTCTTCCCAGCGCTGCTTGATGGCCGCCTCGTCGAGGCGCGGCAGATCGAACGAGCCGTACAGGTCGCCGTCGGGAAAGACATGCGGATGACGCCGGACCAGCTTGCGGGTGATCGCATCGACCACGGTGGCGAAATCGAAACGCCCCTCTTCCTGGCCCAGCTGGCTGTAGTAGACGACCTGGAACAGCAGATCGCCCAGCTCGCCCGGCAGGTGCTCGAAATCACCGCTTTCGATGGCATCGGCCACCTCGTAGGCCTCTTCCAGCGTATGCGGGACGATGCTGGCGTAATCCTGCTGCAGATCCCAGGGACAGCCATGCTGCGGATCGCGCAGCCGGGCCATCAGGTGCAAGAGATCGTTGAGTTGGTACATGGGAATTCTCGGCTGGAGGCTGGAGGCTGGAGGCTGGAGGCTGGAGGCTGGAGGCTGGAGGCTGGAGGCTGAACGTCGCGCTTTATCGTCCAGCTTTCAAGCCTCCAGCGCTTTTATCGTCTTCACCTACGAGGCCCTTTGCCGCTTGGCCTCGATAATATTGGGCAACTGCGATATCCGCCCCAGCAAGCGGCCCAGAGCGTTCAGGCCAGGGATCTCGATGGTCAGCTGCATCTGCGCGGTGCTGTCTTCCTTGTTGGAGCGGGTGTTCATCGACAGTACGTTGATCCGTTCGTTGAGCAGCATCTGCGAAATGTCACGCAGCAGGCCGGAGCGGTCGTAGGCACGGATGATGATATCCACCGGATAGGTTTTCTCCGGGATCGGTCCCCAGCTGACCTGAATGATCCGCTCCGGCTCGCGGCCAGCCAGTTGCAGTACCGAGGCGCAATCCTGACGGTGGATGCTGACGCCACGCCCAACGGTGATGTAACCGACGATGGGATCGCCCGGCAGCGGCTGGCAGCAGCCGGCCATCTGCGTCAGCAGGTTGCCGACGCCCTGGATCTGCACGTCGCCACGCTTGCCCGGCTTGTGAGGCGCCGAGCGCCGGGGAATCAGCTCAAGCTGGTCATAGCCGCGCTCCGGCTCCACCAGTTGCTGCGCCAGGTTGACCAGATGGGCCAGGCGCAGGTCGCCGGCGCCCAGCGCGGCGTACATGTCTTCGGCAATCTTCAGGTTGGCCTTTTCCGCCAGCTTGTCGAAATCCACCGGCGGCAAATCCAGGCGACCCAGTTCACGTTCGAGCATTGCCTTGCCGGCGGCGACGTTCTGGTCGCGCGCCTGCAACTTGAACCAGTGGACGATCTTCGCCCGCGAGCGCGAGCTGGTGATGTAGCCCAGGTTGGGGTTCAGCCAGTCGCGGCTCGGCGAGCCCTGCTTGCTGGTGATGATCTCCACTTGCTCGCCGGTCTGCAGGCTGTAGTTGAGCGGCACGATGCGCCCGTTGACCTTGGCGCCACGGCAGTTGTGGCCGATCTCGGTGTGCACGCGGTAGGCAAAGTCCAGCGGCGTGGCGCCCTTGGGCAGATCGATGGCGTGGCCGTCGGGGGTGAAGACATAGACCCGGTCAGGCTCGATATCGACCCGCAGCTGCTCGGCCAGGCCACCGATATCGCCCAGTTCCTCGTGCCATTCGAGCACCTGGCGCAACCAGGCGATCTTTTCCTCGTAGTGATCAGAACCGGAATTGACGTCGGTGCCCTTGTAGCGCCAGTGGGCGCATACGCCCAGCTCGGCCTCCTCGTGCATGGCCTTGGTACGGATCTGCACTTCCAGCACCTTGCCTTCCGGGCCAAGCACGGCGGTGTGCAGCGAGCGGTAGCCGTTCTCCTTGGGGTTGGCGATGTAGTCGTCGAATTCCTTGGGAATGTGCCGCCACAGGGTGTGCACGATACCCAGCGCGGTGTAGCAGTCGCGCACTTCGGGCACCAGCACGCGCACCGCGCGAACGTCGTAGATCTGGCTGAATTGCAGGCCTTTCTTCTGCATTTTCCGCCAGATGGAATAGATATGTTTGGCACGGCCATCTATATCGGGTTCGATGCCCGCCGCGGTCAGTTCGTCGCGCAGTTGCTGTACCACGCTTTCGATGTATTGCTCGCGATCCAGGCGCCGCTCGTGCAGCAGTTGGGCGATCTGCTTGTACTGCTCCGGCTCCAGGTAGCGAAAGGATAGGTCCTCCAGCTCCCACTTGATATGGCCGATACCCAGGCGATGGGCCAGCGGCGCGTAGATATCGAACACCTCACGGGCGACACGGTGGCGCTTGTCGTCATCGGCATTCTTCACCGCGCGGATGGCGCAGGTGCGCTCGGCCAGCTTGATCAGCGCGACGCGCACGTCATCGACCATGGCCACCAGCATCTTGCGCAGGTTTTCCACTTGGGTCTGGGTGCCGAGCACCAGGGATTCGCGGGGGTTGAGACTGGTGCTGATCGCCGCCATGCGCAGCACGCCGGCAATGAGCTTGGCGACCACCGGCCCGAATTGCCGGTGGACATCGGCCAGCTGGATCTTGCCCTCGCGCACGCCGCGATAGATCACGGCGGCGACCAGGCTTTCCTGATCGAGCTTGAGGTCGGCGAGAATCTCGGCAATCTCAAGCCCCGTCTGATAACTGGACGTGCCTTCGCTCCACAGGTTCTGTGCCGCGTTGGCCTGCTGCTCGGCCTCGCGGGCATACTCGCAGGCTTTCCTCAGTGTGTCGCGGTCGAGCGCCGGGACCATGTCCAGCACATGATCGAGCCAGCCTTCGAGATTGATGCTGCCGTCGGTATTGATCGGCTGAAGTGCTCTGACCTGAACCATCTGTTTACCTTCCCTCTACGCAGTATCTGCGTCGAATACGCCGACTTTCTAGGAATCGGTCGGTTGAACTGGCAGGCCGTTCGCCTGCCGGAAAATACCCGCTACGCGGATCGCACGAAAAGCGCCATCGCCTCGACATGCGCCGTTTGCGGAAACATGTCCAATACCCCGGCCCGTTCCAGTCGATACCCCTGACGGACCAGCTCCGCCGCATCCCGCGCCAGCGTCGCAGGATTGCACGAAACATAGACCACACGCCGTGCACCTAAAGTAGATATCTGCCTGACCAGCTCGAACGCACCGTCACGCGGCGGGTCCAGCAGTACCGCGGCAAACCCGCCCGTTGCCCATTCGGCTTCCGCCAGCGGCTTCGACAGATCCGCCTGATAAAAGTGCGCCTTCTCCAGGCCGTTGCGCACCGCATTGGTGCGGGCGCGCTCGACCATGTCCTGCACACCTTCGACCGCCACCACTTCGGCGCCGTTGCGCGCCAGCGGCAGAGCGAAATTGCCCAGCCCGCAGAACAGATCCAGCACGCGCTCACCGGCTTCGGCTGCCAGCCAGTCCAGCGCCTGAGCGATCATCGCCTCGTTCACCGGCGCATTGACCTGGACAAAATCGCCCGGACGCCAGTCCAGCTGCACGTCCCATGCGGGCAAGCGATAGCCCAGCGCATGGTCCGCTTCCAGCGGTTGCGGCGGGCCTTCGCCCTGTAGCCAGAGCTGAACGCCCTGCTCCCGTGCAAAATCCGTCAGCCGTTGCAGATCCGCCTGCGCCAGCGCCGCCGTGTGGCGAACCAGTACAGCATCGGCGAAGCCGCTGAACAACTCCACATGGCCCAGCACCTGGGGCTTGTCCAGAGCATGCAGGGTCGCCAGCAACGCCGGCAACAGTGTTTGCAAGGGTTGTACCAGTACAAGGCATTCGTGGATCGAAACGATATCCTGACTGGCAGCGGCACGAAATCCCACGTCCAGCCGCCGCAAACCGGCATTCCAGCGCACCGCCAGCCGCGCTCGCCGGCGATAGCCAAACTCGGGACCGCTCAGCGCGGGCGCCCAGACCTTCGGTTCGATTCCCGCCTGACGTGACAACTGATCGGCGAGGCTGCGCTGCTTGAGCGTCAGCTGATCGCTGGCCGACAGATGCTGCAGGCTGCAGCCGCCGCAGGTTCGCGCATGGGCACAAGGCTCGGCACGGCGCTGCTCGCTGGCGGTCAGCACTCGCTCGCTGCGCGCCTCGACCACCTTGCTGCGTGTCGCCAGCACCCGCGCCTCGACGTTTTCGCCGGGCAAAGCCCCCTCGACGAACCAGGTCCGGCCCTCGACAAAGGCGATACCGCGTCCGTCGTTGGCCAGGCGCTCGACGCTCAGGCGCTGTTTCTTGCCCACCGGGACCTGCGGTTTCTTCTCGCCGCCGCTGGGCTGGAAGCGCAAGCCGCCACCGTGTCG
This sequence comes from Stutzerimonas stutzeri, assembly GCF_013522825.1. Lineage (GTDB taxonomy): Bacteria > Pseudomonadota > Gammaproteobacteria > Pseudomonadales > Pseudomonadaceae > Stutzerimonas > Stutzerimonas stutzeri_AK. The sequence goes on along the minus strand of NZ_JAAMQZ010000004.1, from coordinate 19,735 downwards.
GGCCATCAGTTGCTCCAGCCGATCAGGCTTGCATGATTCAAAACGGCGCCGCTCATTTGGGCTCGTCGTAGACGCCGGTCGACAGGTAACGGTCGCCCCGGTCGCAGATGATGGCGACGATCACTGCGTTCTCGACTTCTTGCGACAGGCGTAGCGCAGCCGCTACCGCGCCACCCGAGGACACCCCGCAGAAAATGCCTTCCTCGCGCGCCAGACGGCGCATCACCTGCTCGGCCTCGGCTTGGGACATATCGACGACACGGTCCACGCGCTCGGCCTGGTAGATCTTCGGCAGGTATTCCTGCGGCCAGCGGCGAATGCCCGGAATCGCCGCGCCCTCCATCGGCTGCAGGCCGATGATCTGCACCTGCGGGTTCTGCTCCTTGAGGTAGCGCGACACGCCCATGATGGTGCCGGTGGTGCCCATGGAACTGACGAAATGGGTGATGCCGCCGCCGGTCTGCTGCCAGAGTTCGGGACCGGTGCTGCTGTAATGCGCCTCGGGGTTATCGCCGTTGGCGAACTGGTCGAGCACCTTGCCACGGCCTTCGGCCTGCATCTTCAGCGCCAGATCGCGGGCGCCTTCCATGCCCTCTTCCTTGCTCACCAGAATCAGCTCGGCGCCATAGGCGGTCATCGCCGCCTTGCGCTCGGCGCTGGAGTTGTCCGGCATGATCAGGATGAATTTGTAGCCCTTGATCGCCGCCGCCATGGCCAGGGCGATGCCGGTATTGCCGGAGGTGGCCTCGATCAGGGTGTCGCCGGGTTTGATGTCGCCACGCGCCTCGGCGCGGGCGATCATCGACAGTGCCGGACGGTCCTTCACAGAGCCAGCCGGATTGTTGCCTTCGAGCTTGACCAGCAGGGTGTTGCTGGTTTCACCGGGCAGGCGTTGCAGGCGAACCAGCGGAGTGTTGCCGACGCAATCGGCAATGGTCGGGTACTGAATAGTCATGGCGTGGTAGAACCGCACGGCGTGAAAAGGCGCACATGATACCGGCATCGACCGATGACGGGCAGATCGCTTTAAAACAGCGACAAGCTGAAAGCGACAAGCGTGATCGCGCTATGGCGTCATCTGCGATGGTCGTTCGATAAAAGCGCTGGAGGCTGGACGGAAAACGCCATGTGCGCTCGAACCTGGGTCGCTTGTCGTTCAGCCTCCAGCTTTCCAGCGCTGTTTTCGGCTCTTTGAGCACATAGCGCGATTGTCCTGTGGCTCCCATGCCTGGGAACGATCCATCCGGCGCCTTTTCTGTAAGCTGTCGGCTAACCTTTCCGCCAGCAGGTAACTCTCCATGCGCAACCCACGCATCGCTCTTCTTTCAAGCCTGCTGTTGATGGCCGTAAGCGCCTGCCATGCCCCTGAACACCTCTCTGAAACGGCACGGATTGCCCCCGAAGCCGCCAGCGGCCATAGCGCCAAGCCCGGCTGGGCCGTCGAACGTTTTGCCGTGGCCGCCGCCAACCCGCTGGCCACCGAAGCCGGTTATGAGATCCTCAAGGCCGGCGGCAGTGCCCTGGACGCTGCCATCGCCGTGCAGATGGTGCTGACCCTGGTCGAGCCGCAATCGAGCGGCATTGGCGGCGGTGCCTACCTGTTGCACTGGGATGGCAAGCGGGTAGCCGCCTTCGATGGCCGCGAAACGGCACCGGCAAGCGTTGATGAAAATCTGTTCCTGAAAGCCGACGGCACACCAATGGGCTTTCTCCAGGCTGTGGCGGGTGGCCGCTCGGTGGGGACCCCCGGCGTTCTGAAGATGCTTGAACTGGCCCACAAGGAACATGGCCGGCTGCCCTGGAAAGACCTGTTCCAGGGCGCCATCGGTCTGGCCGAAAACGGTTTCGAAATCAGTCCGCGCCTGCACACCCTGCTCGCACGGGACCCGGCACTGCGCGACAACCCGCAGGCCGCCACCTTCTACTATCAGGCGGATGGCTCGCCATGGCCGGTTGGTCACCGCCTGCGCAATCCCGCCCTCGCCGCACTGCTGCGCGATATTGCCGAGCAAGGCAGCGCAGCCTTCTATGGGGGACGCAACGCCGAAGCGCTGATCGACCAGGTGAGCCAGCATCCAAGCAATCCGGGACATCTTTCCCTTAGCGATCTGCACAGCTATGAGCCGCGCCAGCTCGACGCCATCTGCACCCTCTGGCAACAGCGTTACCGGGTCTGCGGTTTCCCGCCACCCTCCTCCGGGCATATCACCCAGATGCAGATTCTGGGAATGCTGGAGCACTTCTCGCCGCTGCCGGCGCTGAACCAGGGCGTGCCATCCGCCGACTTTCTGCATCGCTACACCGAGGCGGCGCGCCTGGCCTATGCCGACCGCGCGCAGTACCTGGCCGACCCGGATTTCGTGCCGCCTCCCGGCGGTGACTGGAACAGCCTGCTCGCACCCGGCTATCTGCAACAACGCGCCGCCCTGATCGGCGAACGCAGCATGAAAACGGCCAAAGCCGGCAAGCCGGGATCGATGCCCATCGCGTTCGCCGCGCAACCCGAACAGCCCGAGTACGGCACCAGCCATATCAGTATCGTCGATGCGCAAGGCAATGCGCTGGCGATGACCGCCAGCATCGAGCAGGCCTTCGGCTCGCGCCTGCTCAACGACGGCGGCACCGGCCTGCCGGGCGGCTATCTGCTGAACAACGAACTCACCGATTTCGCCTTCATCCCGCGTGATGCCGAAGGCCGGCCCGTGGCCAACCGCGTCGAAGCGAACAAGCGCCCGCGTTCAAGCATGAACCCGACGCTGGTCTTCGATGCCGAGGATAATCGACTACTGGCCAGCGTGGGTTCACCCGGCGGCTCGGCGATCATCCACTTCACCGCCAAAACGCTGCTGGGCCTGTATGGCTGGGGGCTGGATGCACAGCGGGCAATCGACCTGCCGAACTTCGGCAGCTTCAACGGGCCGACGGTGCTGGAGGCCGGTCGTTTTCCGGCAAGCACCGTCAAATCGCTTGAAGCACGCGGTCACAAGGTCACGGAAACGCCATTGACCAGTGGTCTGCAAGCCATCCAGCGCACGGAAAGCGGCTGGTTCGGCGGCGCCGACCCACGCCGCGAAGGCGTGGTGATGGGGGAATAGCCCGCTCGTCGGGTTGGTGAAGCGTAACCCGACCTACGAACTACGTCCGGGATCACCTTACGTGTGGGGAGACAGACCGTAGCCTGGATTAGCCGAAGGCGTAATCCGGGTTTCAAAAGGCCTAATCCGACAAAGCGAGGCGTAATCCGGCGAATCACCTCGGCCCCACCTGTCGGGTCGGTGAAGCGTGACCGACCTACGGCCCTGAAGCCGCGAATGGAGGTTGGGCCAAGGTCCGCGCCCGATTGAACAGCCCATGCCGTGTTGAGCGCTAGGCGATCCGGGTTTCCTGCTGCAGTCGGTCAATGGCCATATCCAGTTCATCCAGGGCGTGGGCGGCGTTGGGGTGATCCTGCTTGAGCAGGATCTCGCTGCGCTCGCAAGCCGCACGCAGCTGCGGAACTCCGCAATAGCGCGTAGCACCATGCAGCCGATGCACACGGTCGATCAATGCCTGGCGGTCATCCCCTAGCCGCGCCTCACGGATGGACAGACGATCACTCTCCAGAGAAGCCAGCAGCATGCTGATCATTTCTGCCGCCAGATCAGGCTTGCCCGCCGCCAGGCGCAAACCCTCTTCTGTATCCAGCACCTTGAGGTTGTTTTCGGGTGGTGCCTGCTCGACAGGCGCAACACCAACGCTGCGAGGCAATGGCAAGCCGGTCCACTTCAGCACCACCTGCGCCAGCTGCCGTTCGCTGATCGGCTTGGTCAGATAGTCATCCAGTCCGCTCTGCAGCAGCGAACGCTTCTCGCTGGACAGCGCGTGTGCGGTGAGCGCAACAACCGGAAGGGGCGGTTGACCGCTATCGGCCTCCCATTGGCGGATCGCCTCGGTGGCCTGACGACCGTCCATGCCAGGCATCTGCATATCCATGAACACCATGTCGAAGGTTTTGCGCCTGACGGCCTCAAGCGCTTCCTGCCCACTGCTCACCGCCTCAGCCTCACCACCCATATGGATCAGCAGGGTTTCCAGCAGCAGCAGATTGGCGGGGTTGTCGTCGACACAGAGTACCCGTGGCGGACGGCTTGTACTCACCAGCGGAGATTCGACCAAGCCCTGCTGCGGATGCAACAGATCGAGCAGTATCCGCTGCAGTTTGCGCGTGCAGGCAGGCTTGCCCTGCAACTGGGCATGGGTGTGGGATTCGGGCAGCGCTTCATGAAACTGCGCCTGCTCGCTGGTCGGGCATAGCACGATGCACTTGCAGCCGAGCCCTTCGAACTCCCACAGGCGCTGACGCAGTTGCGCAGGCGCAATTTCGCGACCGGTCACGCCAAGCACGGCAGCTTCGACCGGCTGTTCGCCTGCTCGCTGCGCGGCTACCGCTTCCTGCAACTGATCCAGACTGTCGAACGGCAGCACTTTCAGGCCACAGCTTTCCAGCTGGTGCCGCAGCGCCTCGCGGGCCAGCGGGTGCTGTTCGAGCAGCGCGACCCGACGCCCCAGCAGGGCCGGACGCGGCAAGTCTTCAATATCGTCGTGAGCTCTGGGCAGGCTCAGGCTGATCCAGAATTCGGAGCCCTCATCAGGAATGCTGTCGACCCCGATCTCACCACCCATCTGTTCCACCAGGCGCTTGGAAATCACCAGCCCCAGGCCGGTACCGCCCGGCTGGCGCGACAGCGAGTTGTCCGCCTGGCTGAAGGCCTGGAACAGCGCCCGCAGGTCCTGATCGGTCAAACCGATGCCGGTGTCCTGCACGCTGATGCGCAATTGCGCACGATCCGCACGCTCGTCCTCGACCATGGCGCGAACCACGATGGTGCCTTCATTGGTGAACTTGATGGCATTGCTGACCAGGTTGGTCAATATCTGCTTGAGCCGCTGCGGATCGCCCACCAGCGACAGCGGCGTGTCGCGATAGACCAGGCTGACCAGTTCCAGCTGCTTGGCATGCGCCGCCGGGCCGAGGATGGTCAGGGTTTCCTCGATCAGGTCGCGCAGATTGAAGGGTATGTTTTCCAGTATCAGCTTGCCGGCTTCGATCTTGGAGAAGTCGAGAATCTCGTTGATGATGCCCAGCAGGCTGTCGGCGGACTGTTCGATGGTCGCCAGGTAATCCTGCTGACGCGGCGTCAGGTCGCTTTTTTGCAACAGATGAGTGAAGCCGAGTATGCCGTTGAGCGGCGTGCGGATTTCGTGGCTCATGTTGGCGAGGAACTCGGACTTGATCCGGCTCGCCTCCAGGGCTTCCTTGCGCGCCAGATCGAGTTCGATGTTCTGGATTTCAATGGTTTCCAGGTTCTGCCGTACATCCTCGGTGGCCTGATCGATGCTCTGCTGCAATTCCTCGCGAGCGCTGAGCAGGGCCTCGGCCATGCGGTTGATGCCGGCGGCCAGCTCGTCCATCTCGTGACTGCCCAATGCCGGCAGGCGGGTTTCAAGATGGCCGTCCCGAAGTTGCGCCACGGCCACCTTGACCCGATGCAGCGGCTTGCTGATGGCGGTGCTCATGCGTAGCGCCAGCATTGCGGTAATGACCAGCCCGGCGCCGATCAGCAGCAGGCTGGTGAACATGCTGCGGTAGCCACGCAACAGCGTACCCTCGTGCGACAACTCCAGCTCCAGCCAGCCAATCTGTCGCAAATCGCTGTTCTGGGTGTCCCCGGCAAGGTTCAGATGCTTGCCCAGTATCGGCAGCAGAATACGTGTGGTGTCGAGGCTGCTGACCTGGGTCAGGGCTTCGGGGTCGGCTGGCGGCGAGGGCGTGACCATGTTCGGCCCGGCGTGGGCGAGCAGGTTGCGCTCGATACCAAGCACCGTTACCGCACGCACATCCGGCTGGTCGAGCACCTGGTTGAGAATACGCTGCAGGCGCCGACCATAGCCCTGCGCCATGGCCGGCGCGGCCAGCGGTGCCAGCTGCGTGGCAATCAGCTGGCCGCGTTCATCGAGCTGGTGACGCATCTCGCTCAGCTGCATCCAGGAGAAATACGCCCCGAGCACCAGCGCCAGCGCGGTCCCCGGCAGCAACGTCAGCAGCACTACACGACTCTTTATTCCCAGGTCCTTGAGCATGGATCCATTCCCATGATTGCCAGCTTGGCAGTGTAGCGGCTCGACGAAGGGGAATCTGCCCTGTCACCTGACCGAACGGCTGGAGTCAGCTGAATCAGTCCAGGCCGCGAATGTCCTTGCCGTTGAAGTCCGGCAGTTTCCAGCCAAAACTCATGGCCAGCACGCGGAACAGGAAACCGCTGCCCAAGGCCAGTAATGTCGCGACCGAGCTGTTGACCTCCAGCCAGAGCATGCCCACGTAGAACACGCCAGTGAACAGCGCCACCGTGGCATAGAGTTCGCGCTGCAGCACCAGCGGCACCTGATTGCAGAGGATGTCGCGCAGCAGACCGCCGAAGATACCGGTGATCACCCCGGCCAGCACCACGATGGACGGGTGCGCCTCCATTTCCATCGCCACGCCGCAGCCGATGACCGTGAAAGCCACCAGCCCCAGGCCATCGACCAGCAGAAACACCTGACGCAGGTGATGCATATGCCGCGCGATCATGGCGGTGACGATGGCCGCGCCGATGGTGAAGCTGAGGTACTCGGGATTGGCGATCCAGCCCACCGGATAGTGCCCGAGCAACACGTCACGCGCCGTGCCGCCGCCAAGCGCGGTGACGGTGCCCAACAGGCAGATGCCGAACAGGTCCATACCGCGCCGCATGCCCATGATGGCCCCGGACATGGCCTCGGCCGTGATCGCGATCAGATAGATAGTGTGCAACAGGGTCACGGCAACTCCAGAGCGGGCAGGGTGAAAGGCGGCGCGATTATGAGGCACACTGCGCCTGAACTGTTGTAGCTAAGCAAATTTAGGCAATACAAATATTTACTTAACCGGAGCAGCGCGCCGTGCATCTCGACCCCCGACAGACCGAGGCCTTCCGCGCCGTCATCAGGACTGGCAGCTTCGAGCAGGCCGCTGTGCACCTGCACCTGACGCCACCGGCGATTTCGCAGCGCGTGCGCGCCCTGGAAAGCACCCTGGGCAACGCCCTGGTGGTACGCAGCCGTCCCTGTCGCCCGACCGAGATCGGCCAGCGGCTGCTGCAATACCTCAAGCGCGCCACCCTGCTGGAAGCCGATCTGCTGGCCGACCTGGCCGAGCGCAGCGACGCACCGCTGGTGGTGGTCGCAGCGCTGAATGCCGACAGCCTCGGTACTTGGTTCTTCCCGGCCCTGGCCGAGGTGCTGATGCGCGAGCGCGTGCTGCTCGACCTGACCGTCGAAGACCAGGACCACACCTACAGCCTGCTGGAAACCGGCCTGGCCATCGGCTGCATCAGCACCGAACCCAAACCCATGCGTGGCTGCAGCGCAAGCCCGCTGGGCAGCATGCGCTATCGCCTGGTGGCCTCAAGCGAATTTCGCCAGCAGTACTTCGCCACTGGCCTGACCCGCAACGCGGCGCGCAAGGCCCCGGTGGTCGCCTATACCCGCAAGGACCGCCTCACCTCATCCTTCCTGCTGCGCCAGCTGGGCCTGCCGGAAGGCGCCTATCCCTGCCACTACGTGCCCGGCACCGAAGCGCGCTTCAATGCCATCCGCTTTGGCCTGGGTTACGGCATGGTGCCGGAACTGCTGCTGCACGAGGCCCTGGCCCAGGGCACCCTGGTCGATCTGGCCGGCGCTGCGCCGCTGGACATCTCGCTGTACTGGCACACCTGGAAGGTGCAATCACCCAGAATGGAAAACCTCTCGCGACAGATTCTCGCAGCCGCCCCGAAGATCCTCGCCCGCCCCGACGAAGCCGCCGTGGCCTCGGAGACATGAGCCCGATGAGCCCTCAACCGTCCCATCCCGCCTGCTGCTCGCCGCTGCTCGACCACTGGCCCCTGCCACGCGCCCTGCCCGGCGTGCGGTTGCTCAGCACCCGTTTCGACCCAAGCCTGCTGGAGGCCGAGGATTTCAGCCGCTGGGACATTCCAATGCCGGACGCGGTGAGCAAGCGCCAGGCCGAATTTCTCGCCGGACGCCTCTGCGCCCATGAAGCGCTGCGCAGGGTCACCGGCGTAGCGGGCATACCCGCCATTGGCGAAGACCGCGCGCCCTGCTGGCCCACAGGCGTGGTCGGCTCCATCACCCACGGTGCCGGCTGGGCGGCGGCGGTGGCGGCGCCCAGCGAGCAGTGGCGCGGGCTGGGGCTGGATGTGGAAAGGCTGCTGCCGGTGGCACGCGCCGACCGCCTGGTCGGCGAAATCCTCACCCCCCGCGAGCAGGAAGGCTACGCCGCGCTGGATGACACGCAGCGTGCGCTGCGGGTGACCCTGACCTTCTCGATCAAGGAAAGCCTGTTCAAGGCGCTCTATCCCCTGGTGCACAAGCGCTTCTATTTCCAGGAAGCCGAGTTGCTCCACCACGACAGCAGCGGCCATGCACGCCTGCGTCTGTTGAATGACCTTTCGCAAGAGTGGAAAAGCGGCACCGAACTGGAGGGGCAGTTCGTACAGTTCGAGAATTATCTGCTGAGCCTCGTCAGCATCCCGAGATAGGCCGTCGCTTCGCAAGAGGATCACACCGCAACGCCGAACGTGTTCGGCCTGTGCGCCCCCCTGCGGTCGAATGAATTCGACCCTACAGGGCAAGAGCAAACCGTAGGGTCGAACGTGTTCGACCTGTGCTCCCCTGCGATCGAATGAATTCGACCCTACAGCAAGAGCAAACCGTAGGGCCAAACTTGTTCGGCCTGTGTGCCCCCTGCGGTCGAATGAATTCGACCCTACGGGACAACCTGCCTGCGCGGCCAGGCCAGGCTGAAGCAGGCGCCACCCAGCTCACTGCGGCTGATCTGCGCGCGGCCACCGTGCCAGTAGGCAATCCGCCGCACGATGGACAACCCCAGCCCATGCCCGCCGGAGGCCCGCGTGCGGCTGTCGTCCAGACGCAGGAAGGGCGTGAATACCTTCTCCCAATCCGCCTCCGGCACGCCCGGCCCGTCATCGTCGACGCTCAGACTCGCCCGTTCAACATCCAGTGCAAAGCTCACCAGCACCCGCGTTTCGGCATGACGCATGGCGTTACTGACCAGATTGATCAACGCTCGACGCAGATAATGCGGCTCGGCCTCGACCTGGCTGTCATCACCGAGCGTCACACGAACGCCACACTCGATCCGGATATCCGGGCGCAACGGCGCCAGCTCGACGATCACCTGATCGACCAGCGTGCCCAGGTCGATGTTCTGGAAATTCAGCGCTGGCGAGCCGCGTTCGAGCCGGGTATAGACCAGCATTTCATCCACCAGCCGGTCGAGGTCGTCGATATCGGCGTCCATGCCCTGCAGGTATTTATCCCGCGCCTGGGCATTCTGCGCCTCGGCGGTCATCTCCAGGCCGAAGCGCAGGCGCGCCACCGGCGTGCGCAGCTCGTGGGCCACCGCGCTGACCATCTCGCGCTGCACTGCCAGCAGTCGTTGCAGGTGAACGGCCATGCCATTGAAGGCCCTCGCCAGCTGCCCCACCGAATCGGTGCCGGCGTCCGGCACGCGCGTGGCCAGGTTGCCATTGGCGATGCGTGTGGCGGCACTTTCCACCTCGCGCAGACGCCGTTCCAGCTGGCGCACCAGCAGATAGACCGTCAGCCCGATCAGCGTCAGCCCGAGTGCACCGATCAGCAGCAACAGGTGCGGCGGATAGGGGTTGAACGGGTACAGCGGTCCCAGCGCCATGATCCGGGAGGTGCCGGATACCGCCGCGAATACGCGAATCGCCTCGCCGCCCCGGTCCAGTGCCATCACCGTATCACCCTCGTCAAGGCGACGACGCTGGTCGTCATCAAGGCTGGCGCTGTCGCGCGTGAGCAGTTCTAGGGCATAGCCGAAACCGTGGGTCTGCTTGAGTTCGGCCAGGCGCTGCGGCTGTTCGTCTTCGGGAAAGCGGATCAGCTCGTCAATCAGCAGATAGATGGTTGCACGCGCCAGTTGCTCACTGATCTGTTCGACTTCGGCGGTCAGCACCAGCCTGTCGGTGTCGCTGACCAGCGCAAAGACGGTCGTACTGTGCGGGCGCAGTTTCTCCACCAGCACCTGCCCACGCAGCAGTCGCGCCTCCAGGCGGCTTTCCAGATTGACGTCATCCAGGGTACGCACCCGCAATGGCACGCCCAGCAAACGGCCCCAGAGGTTGGCCGCCTGGCGCCGCTCGATGGGCGTCATGCTCTGCATGTTGTGCGCCATCAGGCGGAAGGTGCCACTGGCCAGCGTCTCCCGATGGCGGTCGGCACGTACCTCGTTGAGCAACTGCAGACCGCCCGCGCCCAGCAGCGCGACCAGCACCAGTACGGCGAGCATGCCGCCGTAGATACGCAGGAAGATGGAGTTCACTGCAGCGCTTGCGCCGCTTCGGAGACGAAAAGGTAGCCCTTGCCGCGCACCGTCTTGATCAACCGCGGGTGCTCGGGATCGTCGCCGATGCGGGGCCGGATGCGCGAAATGCGTACATCGATGGAGCGATCCTGACCGTCGTATTCGATACCGCGCAGTTCGGCAAAGATTTCCTCGCGGGACATGATCCGCCCCGGATTGGACGTCAGCAGCCAGAGCAGGTCGAACTCCGCCCCGGTCAGTTCGATGCCCTCGCCGCGCAACCAGGCCTCGCGCAGGGCACTGTCGATCACCAGCGGACCATATTGCAGCCGCTTGCTGTGCGTGGTTGGCGCTTCAAGATGTTCGCGGCGCCGCAACAGGGCACGAATCCGCGCCAGCAGCAGCCGGGGACGCACCGGCTTGCAGACATAATCGTCGGCGCCGGTTTCCAGGCCCAGTACCTGATCGAGGTCGTCGGCGCGGGCGGTCAGCATCAGGATCGGACCCTCGTAGCGCTCGCGCACCTTGCGGCAGACGCTCAGGCCGTCTTCGCCCGGCAGCATCAGGTCGAGCACCACCAGATCGGGCCGCCCGTTGATGATGCGTTCGACCGCTTGGGCACCATCGGCCTCGATCGATACCTGCAAGCCGTTGCCTTCGAGATACTCCCGGGTCAGCTCGGCCAACCGCTGGTCATCTTCGACAATCAGGATGTTCCACGACTCTTGATCCACCATGCGCCCTCCCCCTGAAGCATCGGCGGCATTGTAGCGTCACGTCGGCACCGCAGGGCAGCGCCGCAACCGTCGCACCGGGCTTGCCCATTTCCAGCCAGCCCTCATTTTAAACGCCTTGGCAAGCACGCCACCCACTTTGACAAAACACTATATGTAGTGTTTGGCCGGAAACACTCCCAAGCGCGAACCGGGCGCCGGCGAAGGGCATTTCGTCCGGTTGGCGGCTAACCCGGCAGTGGTGCGGGCCGGTGATTTTTAACCCACAAACGACCCACATGTTATCCACAGCTTGTTCAATCCTGGCGCCTTGCACAAAGCGAAACCCGGCATTATCGTGTCGCCCCTGACGATAAAGACCCCATATGTTGGGTTGAGAAGAACCATCAAGCACAACTGACGACAAAAGCAAGCGAAATAATTTTAGCCCGGCCTTTCCGCCCAAATCCTCCTTTCGAAGACCCGGCAAACCACTTTCGGGCTGCGCTCCCGACGCCAATGCCCTTGATTGTGCTCAATTCCAGAAATGGTGTACCCGAGGACCAGCTCACACTACATGTAGTGTTTTGAGGTTGTGAACTTCACGACTGATGACTATCCTTCGGGACAATCGATTCGCCACACCCAGACAGGTGAGAAATTCCCTTTTGTTGTCCCGCGCCGGCGAGCCGGCGCGTATTCATTGCAAGTACGAACCTTACGTGCCATCGAGACAGAGAGAATCCGGAGACCCCATGCAGAACGATTCCATTCGCGAGAACCCGCAGGCAGCCGAGACCACGCTGGATCTGGCCGCCACCGCGCCGGGCCAGTTGCGCGTGATCAAGCGCAACGGCACTGTCGTCGCCTACACCGATGACAAGATCACCGTGGCCATCACCAAGGCCTTTCTCGCAGTGGAAGGCGGCAACGCCGCCGCATCAAAGCGCATCCACGACACCGTCGCGCGCCTGACCGAGCAGGTCACCGCCACCTTCAAGCGCCGCATGCCCTCGGGCGGCACCATCCACATCGAGGAAATCCAAGACCAGGTCGAACTGGCCCTGATGCGTGCCGGCGAGCAGAAGGTCGCCCGCGACTACGTGATCTACCGCGAAGCGCGTAGCCAGGAGCGCAAGCGTGGTGCCGTCGATACTCCGGTCGACGCCCACCCGAGCATCCGCATCAAGCGTACCGACGGCAGCCTGGCGCCGCTGGACCTGGGCCGCCTGAACACCATCATCAACGAAGCCTGCGAAGGTCTCGCCGAAGTCGATGGCGCGCTGATCGAGCGCGAAACCCTGAAGAACCTCTACGACGGTGTCGCGGAAAAAGATGTCAACACCGCCCTGGTGATGACCGCGCGCACCCTGGTCGAGCGCGAGCCGAACTATTCCTACGTCACCGCCCGCCTGCTGATGGATACCCTGCGCGCCGAAGCACTGGGCTTCCTCGACGTCGCCGAAGCCGCCACCCACCACGAGATGGCCGACCTCTATGCCAAGGCGCTGCCGGCCTACGTTGAAAAAGGTGTCGAGTTCGAACTGCTCGACCCACGCCTGAAGGAATTCGACCTGGCCAAGCTGGGCGCCGCGATCAACCACGAGCAGGACCAGCAGTTCACCTACCTCGGCCTGCAGACGCTCTACGACCGCTACTTCATCCACAAGGACAACATCCGCTTCGAGCTGCCGCAGATCTTCTTCATGCGCGTCGCCATGGGCCTGGCTATCGAGGAAGAACAGCGCGAAGCCCGCGCCATCGAGTTCTACAACCTGCTGTCGTCCTTCGACTACATGGCTTCCACGCCGACCCTGTTCAACGCCGGCACCTTGCGTCCGCAGCTGTCCTCCTGCTACCTGACCACCGTGCCGGACGACCTGGGCGGCATCTACGATTCCATCCGCGATAACGCCCTGCTCTCCAAGTTCGCCGGCGGCCTGGGCAACGACTGGACCCCGGTGCGCGCGCTGGGCGCCTACATCAAGGGCACCAACGGCAAGTCCCAGGGCGTCGTGCCCTTCCTGAAAGTGGTCAACGACACCGCCGTGGCCGTGAACCAGGGCGGCAAGCGCAAGGGCGCGGTCTGCGCCTATCTGGAAACCTGGCACCTGGACATCGAGGAGTTCCTCGAGCTGCGCAAGAACACCGGTGACGACCGCCGCCGCACCCACGACATGAACACCGCCAACTGGATTCCGGACCTGTTCATGAAGCGCGTGTTCGACGACGGCAAGTGGACCCTGTTCTCGCCGAGCGAAGTACCCGACCTGCACGACCTCACCGGCAAGGCCTTCGAGGAGCGCTACGAGTACTACGAGGCCATGATCGAGTACGGCAAGATCAGGAACTTCAAGACCCTGCAGGCCAAGGATCTGTGGCGCAAGATGCTCTCCATGCTGTTCGAGACCGGCCACCCCTGGCTGACCTTCAAGGATCCGTGCAACCTGCGCAGCCCGCAGCAGCACGTCGGCGTGGTGCACAGCTCCAACCTCTGCACCGAGATCACGCTGAACACCAACAAGGACGAAATCGCCGTCTGCAACCTGGGCTCGGTCAACCTGCCGAACCACATCGTCGACGGCAAGCTCGACACCGCCAAGCTGGAGCGCACCGTGCGCACCGCCGTGCGGATGCTCGATAACGTCATCGACATCAACTACTACTCGGTGCCGCAGGCGCGCAATTCCAACTTCAAGCACCGCCCGGTGGGCCTGGGCATCATGGGCTTCCAGGACGCGCTGTACCTGCAGCACATCCCGTACGGTTCCGATGCCGCCATCGACTTTGCCGACAAGTCCATGGAAGCGGTCAGCTACTACGCCATCCAGGCCTCCTGCGACCTGGCCGACGAGCGTGGCGCCTACGAGACCTTCCAGGGCTCGCTGTGGAGCCAGGGCATCCTGCCGCTGGATTCGCAGCAGATCCTCATCGAAGCTCGTGGCCAGAAGTACATCGACGTCGACCTTTCCGAGTCCCTGGACTGGGCCCCGGTACGTGCCCGCGTCAAGAACGGCATCCGCAACTCGAACATCATGGCCATCGCGCCGACCGCGACCATCGCCAACATCACCGGCGTGTCGCAGTCCATCGAGCCGACCTACCAGAACCTGTACGTGAAATCGAACCTGTCCGGCGAATTCACCGTGATCAACCCCTACCTGGTACGCGACCTCAAGGCGCGCGGCCTGTGGGACGCGGTGATGATCAACGACCTCAAGTACTACGACGGTTCGGTGCAGCAGATCGAGCGCATCCCGCAGGAGCTCAAAGACCTCTACGCAACCGCCTTCGAAGTGGAAACCAAGTGGATCGTCGACGCCGCCAGCCGCCGTCAGAAGTGGATCGACCAGGCGCAGTCGCTGAACCTCTACATCGCCGGCGCCAGCGGCAAGAAGCTCGACGTGACCTACCGCATGGCCTGGTACCGTGGCCTGAAAACCACCTACTACCTCCGTGCCCTGGCCGCGACCAGCACCGAGAAATCCACCGTCAACACCGGCAAGCTCAACGCCGTATCCAACGGCAGCGGCGACGGCTTCAGCGGCGCGCCGGCGAAGGCGGCTCCGGCCCCGGAACTGTCCGCCGGCCCGGCACCAGTACCAAAAGCTTGTGCCATCGATGAGCCCGACTGCGAAGCCTGCCAGTAACAGCAGCTGCAAGCTGCAAGCCATAAGCGACCAGCTGAAAAGCAGCGATTGCCGCAGTGTGCAGTCACGACGGGCCGGATCGAACTCCCGATCCGGCCCCAACACCGACCCCCTTGCAGCTTGAAGCTTGCCGCTTGAAGCTGCTCCTGAAAGGAGCCTCCCCCATGCTGAGCTGGGACGAATTCGACGAAGAAGAAACCACCACTGCCGCGCCGGTCGCCGCTACCGCACAGCCCGCGCAACAGAACACCGCCAAGCTGGACAACGAAGCCGCCGGCTCCGTCGAAGAAGCCCGCGCCGTCGCCGCTGACGACTCCGCTGCCATCGCCCGCGCCAAGCAGGCGCTCAACGAGCTCGACATTCGCGAAGGCCTCGCCGAACTCGAAGGCGAATCCGCCCGCGTTCACGTCGGCGACAAGCAGATGATCAACGCCCGCGCCGACCTCAACCAGCTCGTACCCTTCAAGTACGACTGGGCCTGGCAGAAGTATCTGGATGGTTGCGCCAACCACTGGATGCCGCAGGAAGTGAACATGAACGCCGACATCGCCCTGTGGAAGAGCCCGGACGGCCTCTCCGAGGACGAGCGCCGCATTGTCAAGCGCAACCTCGGCTTCTTCTCCACTGCCGACAGCCTGGTCGCCAACAATCTCGTGCTGGCCGTGTACCGCCTGATCACCAACCCCGAATGCCGCCAGTACATCCTGCGCCAGGCCTTCGAAGAGGCGATCCACACCCACGCCTACCAGTACTGCATCGAGTCCCTGGGCATGGATGAAGGCGAGATCTTCAACATGTACCACGAGATCCCGAGCGTCGCGAAGAAAGCCTCCTGGGGCCTCAAGTACACCCGCTCCATCTCCGACCCGACCTTCCAGACCGGCACCGTCGAGACGGACAAAGAGTTCCTGCGCAACCTCATCGCCTACTACTGCGTACTGGAAGGCATCTTCTTCTACTGCGGCTTCACCCAGATCCTCTCCATGGGCCGCCGCAACAAGATGACCGGCACCGCCGAGCAGTTCCAGTACATTCTGCGCGACGAGTCCATGCACCTGAACTTCGGCATCGACGTGATCAACCAGATCAAGATCGAAAACCCCCACCTTTGGGACGCCGCCATGAAGGACGAAGCGACCCAGATGATCCTCCAGGGCACCCAACTGGAAATCGAATACGCCCGCGACACCATGCCCCGCGGCGTGCTCGGCATGAACGCGGCGATGATGGAGGACTACCTCAAGTTCATCGCCAACCGGCGTCTGACGCAGATTGGTTTGAAAGAGGAATATCCGGGCACCACCAACCCGTTCCCATGGATGAGCGAGATCATGGACCTCAAGAAGGAAAAGAACTTCTTTGAGACGCGGGTGATTGAGTATCAGACGGGTGGGGCTTTGAGCTGGGATTGACAGCATGACAAAACGCTATCTGTGGCGCGCCACATCGACCTGCGAGATTACTCAGCAGAGCCATTTAAGCCTCGCATCACGCGAGGCCACCTAATGAGTTAACAAACCACGCTCAAACTCCATCTATTACCAACGCCACACTAACAGCATAATTAAAAGGACTTTTCATGCATCTTGTAACTAAATCATACTTCGACGGCTTCTGCAGAGACTTCGGCGCGCCGTACGATGAATCTAAAAACTTCGAAGCCTTCGTTAATTACTGTGTTTTCTCCAAATATTCAGGAGACAGCGTTGAAGTTAGCGACCTTGTTTATGAAGGCTCAGACCCAGGCATTGATGGCGCACTGCTATTCCTTGACGATCGCGCTGTATTCTCTCCAGAGGAACTCGATGAAATATTCAAAGGCACACGGCGAGAATATCAGGTATCAATAATCCTGACACAAGCAAAAAGATCTACAAGCTGGTCGAAACAGGAAATTGATTCTTTTGTTGCTGCCATTGTTGACTATCTATCAGAGGAGCCAGCCCAGCCTCATAGCCAGTATCTAGCCGACTTCAAGTGTATGTTTACAAAGATATACGAGAACATAGGCCGGATCAAAGGTGGACTCCCAGCTTTACACGCCTATTTCCTCACAGCAGCCCCCGACACGGATGCGGTGGAAATCAATGCTGCCTTTCAGGTTGGTGAATCTGCACTAAAAAAAATGGGCTACTCTAACGAAACCCTTTTAATAAAAGCACACCGAGATACTATTCATGACCTTTGGCTTTCGGCTGATGGCCCGATGGAGACAAAGCTCGCAACCATTGGATATGCTCCATTTCCCGCCGCGCCAAATATCAACAATGCTTACGTCGCTACCGTAGCAGCACGTAGCTTTATTGACTCGATTCTTAAGGACCAAAACGGCACTCCACGCAAGAAGCTCTTTGAAGAAAACGTCAGAGACTTCCTAGGCGTTGATGTAGATGTAAACTCAGAGATTGCCGAAACCTTGAACAACGGAGATAAAAAACAGAGATTCGGCCTAATGAATAACGGTGTAACGATCGTTGCATCAAGCGTTCGACCCGCCGGCCAAGAAATTTACATAAGAGACTTCCAAATTGTAAATGGCTGCCAGACTTCTAACGTATTGATCTCATTAGACAGCCAGGTCGACAACTCCGTAAGCTTAATGGTAAAGCTTATTGAGGCCGACGAACCAGCAATAATTGACGACATTGTTCGCGCGACCAACAGACAATCAAAGGTCGAAGACGCTCAGTTCATATCGACATTATCTGCCCTCCGCGATCTGGAGCAATACTTCAATGCCAGAGGCGCAGGAGAAGCCAATAGAATCTATTTTGAACGCAGAAAAGGTCAATATCGACCAGAAAATGTCGCACCAGTGAGAATTTTCGATGTAAGAGAGACAGCACGCTGCTATGCTGCAGTTGCCATGATGCGTCCAGACCTAGCAAGTCGATATCCAAATAGACTTACTGGCGAGCTTCTGAATGATGTTTTCGCAACTGGCGCGCAAGAGGAGGATTACTATACGGCTTGCTACATTCATTATCGCCTGAGGATGCTAACTTCTAACAAGCGATTTGACGGCAAGTACTCAAAGCTAAGATGGCACCTAATGACGGCCGCAGCCAAATATTGCGCGATCAAGCATAAAGGACTTGGCTGCAAGACGAAAAACGAGGCGCTCTACAATCTATTCTCCGCAAATGACGGGATATGGTTCGAAAGGCTTGACCTGATCATAAAAACGGCAATTCCTGACCCGGACATTTCACGCGACCTGCTTAAATCGCCTCCTCTTACCGCAACGGTCCTTGCAAACATTGACTCGTTACTCGTTTGAATAACGAGGTAGCTTGGAAGGAGAAAAGGGGACAGATTTATTTTCGGCAGCCATCGCGCCGCTCGCGCTTCCCCGTCACGCTTTCCTCGCCCCCACCGACAGGTTTCGCCTTGCACGGCGAGTCACTTTCTCTGTAAGCGCTCCATAAACCCCGCCCGCCAGGACGGGATTTATTTTCAGGAAGCAGGAGCAGAAGCCGGCGAGCAGTTCCAAGGCAGCAGCGCTTCGTAGTCCTCAACGTTCTGTGCTGTTGGCAGGCGTTCGAGGATGTGGCGCAGCCAGGCGTAAGGCTCCTGGCCATTGGCCTTGGCGGTTTCGATCAGGCTGTAGATCTGCGCGCTGGCCGTGGCGCCCTTGGGCGTGTCGCTGAACAGCCAGTTCTTGCGGCCGATGACGAAGGGGCGGATGGCGTTCTCGGCGCGGTTGTTGTCGATAGGCAGGTGCCCACCTTCGACGTAGCGCACCAGGCGGCTCCAGTTGCTGGCCAGGTAGTTCACCGCCTTGCCCAGGGCCGTCTGCCCGGCGACCTGCGGCTGGGTTTTGTCGAGCCAGGCCTTGAGCTGGTCGAGCAGTGGCTGACTGCGTTGCTGCCGGGCGGCCAGGCGCTCGCTGTCGTCGGTGTCTTTCAGGTCGCGCTCGATGCCGTAGAGCTTGTTGATCAGGTTCAGCGCCATGTCGGCCCGGCCGGTCTTGCCCTTAGGCTGCACCTTCTGCGCCTCGAGGAACTTGCGTCGCGCATGCGCCCAGCAGGCCAGACGTTCGATGCCCTCTTGCGCGGCCACAGCGTTGTAGCCGGCGTAGTCGTCGGTCATCAGGTAGCCGCGATAGCCGTCGAGCAGGCGCAACGGCACCTCCTGCGCGCGGCTGGTGCTGTAGTCGAAGAGGATTACCGGCTTGTCCGGCGGCCCACCGCTTTGCACCCACATCCAGGACTGCGCGGTGGGATCGCGTCCCGGTTCATGCAGCACCTGCAGGCGCGTTTCGTCGCAGTGCAAAACGGGGTATTCGAGCAGCTTGTCGCGCAGCAGGTTGAGCAGCGGTTGCAGTTGCTCGCCGCACTGGATCACCCAGCGCGCCAGGGTCTGGCGTGGTATGTCGATACCGTGGCGGCTGAGCATCTTCTCGAAGCGGTACAGCGGGATGCCGTCGGCGTACTTGGTGGTCAGCAGCATGGCCAACACGCTGGGGCTGGCCAGGCTCTTCTCGATCAGTTGGGCCGGCTTGTCGGCAGTGATCGGCGCCGCTTCGCAGGCCTTGCAGGCGTAGGTCTTGCGGATATGGCGGATGACCCGCACCTGCATCGGGATGATCTCCAGCTGTTCGCTGGTCTCCTCGCCGATGACCTGTTTGCAGGCGCCACAGGCGCAAGTCAGCTCGTGCTCGGGCAGGTCGTGGATGACCTCGACACGCGGCAGGTTGGCCGGCAACGGCTTGCGCTTGCCACGGCGCTTGACCGGCGCAACGATTTCTTCGGCTTCGGCTTCGGCTTCGGCTGGCGCGGCGGACAGCGCTTCGATCAGCTCTTCGGCCTCGTTGAACATGGCCAACTGCGGCGAGTCGGTATCTTCAGGGCTGCGCTCGGACTTGGGCGAGAACAACTTGTGGCGCAGCAGAGCAACTTGTTCTTGGAGTTGCGCCACTTTTCCGTGCGCCAACAGCAACATCTGCTTGAGCAGGACGG
>NZ_JAAMQZ010000049.1 GCF_013522825.1 Stutzerimonas stutzeri | reverse complement strand
GGATCGCATTCAGGACATCCAGGTTCGACAAGCTGACATTGCCGCGCTGGCGCGGGAAGCAATGTTCAATGGCGGAGAATTGTTCGGGTGTGATCATCATGCGCGAAGTATCCCGCATTACTCGCCGCCAAGCCAGTAGCGTTAACAGGCCCTAGCCGAAAGCGTAATCCGACGATCCGAAAGCCTAATCGATGCTCGAAGAGCTGCATCCCCGTAGGTGCGGGCATGCTTGCGAACAAAGGCCCATGCTCCGCTGCGGAATCACTTCACGGGCATGGCCCGTTCCCGTAGGTCGGATTAGCCGCAGGCGTAATCCGACGGCTTGAAGGCGTAACCCGAGAGGCTTCGCAACTTCCGCCGCGAACCTAGCCGAAGATGACCCAGAGCGCGATAAGCGCATACCAGAGCATACGCGTGCGCATCAGCAAGGCCGTGAGGTTATCGAGCCGGACGAGCCCCGCTTCACCCTCCGCCGCCTCGCCCAGTTCGGCGGCAGCCGGACCGATATTGGTCAACAATTGCCGAGCCTGAATGTCCCAGTTCAGCAACTCATGCAACAGGAAACGATTGACCGCGACGAAATTGCCGACCAGGCCGAAGCTGAGCAGCAGCACACGCACCGCTGGCCAGTCGAAGGCGTGCAGCAATTGACCGGCCCGCTCACGCATGGCGTCCGTGTGTGCATGTTCCCAGGTCAGGACCAGCAGTCGATAGGCCAGCGCCGCCATCGGTCCCAGCAGCAGATACCAGAAAATCACCGCAAAGAAGCCCTGATAGCTGCCCCAGAGCAACCGCGCCTCCACGGCGCGTAGCAGACCTGGCGCATCCGCCGCAGTCAGGCCCAGATCACGCTCGGCGACCAGTGCCGCAGCTTCCTCATCGCCACGTCGCCAGGCATCGCGGAACGGTCCCAGCTCGCGCTTGGCATGCCCGCGACCAAGGCTATAGAGCAGCACCAGCAGATGCAGCGGCAGACTGAGCCAGCCATAGGCCAGCGGCTCCAGCGCCATCAACAGCAGCCCGAGCAACAGCACAGGCAGCAATACCACCAGCAACAGCCCCAGCCAGGGCATCGCCGCCAGCCTGGAACTGGCCTCGACGCGCCGCAGCAGGCGCAACCAGGGCTCGTCCTGTTGCACATCCTGTCGCCAATCGGTGAGCTTCTCGATCAGCAGTACCAGCAAAACCACCAGAAAAATCATGTATCAGGTCCTTGGACGGGACGGATTCAGGCGATGATCGCAGCCGCCCGCAGGCGCGACCAGTCGAATTTCGGTCCTGGATCGGTCTTGCGGCCCGGCGCGATGTCGCTATGACCGCAGATCCGCTCTGGCGTGATGGCCGGATAGGCCTGTCGCAACAGAGTGCAGAGGCGGATCAGGCTGTCGTATTGAGCCTCGCAAAAAGGCTCATCGTCGGTCCCTTCCAGCTCGATACCGAGGGAAAAGTCATTGCAGCCTTCGCTCTCGCCAAAACGCGAAACACCTGCATGCCAGGCGCGATCCAGGCAGGAGACGAACTGGGTGACCGCGCCATCGCGCTCGATGAGGAAATGCGCCGACACCTGCAAGGCGGCAATGTCCTCGAAGAAGGGATGTTCGCCCGCTGGCAGGCAATTCTGGAAGAACTGCTGCACTTTACCCGTACCGAAGCACCCCGGCGGCAGGCTGATATTGTGGATGACCAGCAGCGAGATTTCACCATCCGGGCGCTGATTGAAGTTAGGCGAGGGACAATGGCGGATACCTCGGCACCAGCCTGTCGCGTGATCCAGCTGCATCGCGGCGAATCCTGGCTATTGCGGCCCTGCAGGCTAGCGCCTGCTGGCGGCAGGCCGCAAGCAGGCTGTCATTACAAATCCAGAAGTGGCTGGGTAGCTGCACGTTTTTCATCGCGACGCGAGGCCAGGCGGTCGGCCAGGCGGGTCGGCTCCGGCAGGCGGTAGCGGGTGACATAACGCATCACCAGTTGCGGCGCAGTCTCCAGGCTGACCCGGTTGCCTGGCGAAATGATCAGGGGACGCACCTTGTCCCTGCTGCGCAGCACGGTGCCAATAATGTTGCCGTTCCTGTCCAGCAGATCGACCTGATCGCCGCGCCGCTCGCCGAGTGGCGAGTGCTGGCCGGTGAGTATTTTCTTGGCAACCCCGATGGTCGGCAATCCGGTGATTACACCGAGGTGGGCCGCGATACCCAGTCCGCGAGGATGGGCGATGCCGTGGCCGTCGGAGAAGATCAGATCCGGCACCTGCCCGAGCGCGTCGAGCGCCTGCAACACCGCCGGCAATTCGCGAAAGGACAACAGACCGGGAATATAGGGCATGTTGGTGGGAATCCTCGCCAGCGCCTGCGCCACCGGAACCAGGGTTTGCGCATCGAGCAGCACGGCTGCCGCACGGGTCACCGCGCCGCCTTCCTCGAAGCCGACATCGACACCGGCAATCAGCTGCAACGGTCCGAAGTCGTCTGCCAGCACGACCTTGCCGGCCAGCTCTTTCTGCATCTCACGCGCCGCCGCGGTGCTGCCATCCCAGCCCGAAAAGGCGTCGGCATAAGGACGTGGCACTGTTGAAGTCATAGAAAATCCTCCGTTACGGATGGACAACGACAGGACCGTATTTCGCCGCTCCGAGTCGATGTGACTGGACACTCAGCCGAAAAAATAAGACGCTCCTGCCTAATGAAGGCAGATATACCTTGCCATTCAATAAAAATAACGACCTGCAGAATAGAAACCATGCTCAACGCACACGCTTTGAAACGCGTCAGCATTCTGGCCACCGAAGGCGTTTTCGCCTCCACCCTGATGCAAGCCAAGGATTTTTTCCATATGGCCAGCCTGCGCTATGGCAAACAGCTCGGCCTGGGCCTGACGCCCGCCCTGGAAACCTGGCTGGTCAGCCCTGACGGTAATCCGGTCACGACATTCAACGGTTCCCGCATTGAAGTAGACGGCGCGCTTGAGGCGACCGATGCGGTGATTCTGCCGGCGTTCTGGGGAGATTTCGACACACTCTGCCAGCAGTATCCACAGGTCGCCCCCTGGCTCCAGGAGCGTCACGCCGCCGGCAGTGCCATCTGCGGAGAAGCCAGCGGGGTCTTCTGGATGGCCGCCGCAGGCCTGCTCGATGAGCGCGAAGCCACCACTCACTGGCGTTTCGCCGGTGAGTTTGCCGAGCGTTTCCCTCGCGCACTGCTCACCCTGGAAAAGCACCTGACCGACAGTGACAACCTCTTCTGCGCCGGCGGCACCACCTCATCGTGCGATCTTTACATGCATCTCGTCGAGGGTTTCTGCGGCCCCAGTGTCGCCCGGGGCATGGCGCGCGACATTCTCTTCGAGGTGCAGCGCAACTACAGTCCGGGACGCATAGGCTTCGGCGGCCAGAAACTGCACCTCGATACGCGCGTGCTGCAGATACAGGAATGGCTGGAAGAACACTTCGCGGAGAAATTCCGCTTCGAAGACGTGGCCCGCGAGCACGGTATGAGCATCCGCAATTTCATGCGCCGCTTCCAGAGCGCCACCGGCGACAAACCGCTGCATTACCTGCAGCGGCTGCGCATCGAAACGGCCAAGAGCCTGCTTTCGACCACGCGCAAGAGCATCAAGACCATCAGCTATGAAGTCGGCTACGACGACGCCAGCTTCTTCGCCCGCCTGTTCCGCCACCACACCGAACTGTCACCGAACCAGTATCGGCAGCAGTACCGGCACAAGAACGGCTGAAGGCTGGAGGCTGGAGGCTGGAGGCTGGAGGCTGGAGGCTGGAGGCTGGACAGGCCCGTGACAATACTTGCCCAGCTTTTTCGTCCAGCCTCCAGCGCTTTTATCGGCTTTTAAGGCTTATGCGGTCGCGCCAGGTATTCGTGGGACTGCATTTCCAGCAGGCGGCTCAGGGTGCGCTGGAATTCGAACTCCAGGCGCCCGCCGGCATAGAGGTCCTTGAGCTCGACCTCGGCGGAGAGGATCAGCTTGACGCTGCGGTCGTAGAACTCGTCCACCATATTGATGAAACGTCGCGCCATGTCGTCCTTGTAGGCGTCCATTCGCTCAACGTTCGAGACCAGCACCGTATCGAAGATCTTGCCCAGTTCGATGTAATCGTTCTGGCTGCGCGGTCCATCACAGAGCTCGCGAAACTCGAACCAGGCGACGCCGCTGGCAGTCTTGCGCGCAACGATCTCGCGGTTCTCGATGTTCAGTGCATCGTTTTCCTGCACTCGGCACTGTTCCGGCAGCAGGCTGCGGAAGCTCTTCTCCAGGCTCTGCTCCGCCTCGGCATCCAGCGGGAAATGATAAAGCTCGGCCTGCTCAAGAGCCCGCAGACGGTAGTCGATGCCGCTGTCGACGTTGATGATCTCGGTATGCTGCTTCAGCAGCTCGATGGCCGGCAGGAAGCGGGCACGCTGCAGGCCATCCTTGTAGAGGCCGTCGGGAACGATATTGGAAGTCGCGACCAGGCTCACACCGTTCTTGAACAGCTCTTCGAGCAGCGTCGCCAGAATCATCGCGTCAGTGATATCGGAAACGAAGAATTCGTCGAAGCAGATCACCCTGGACTCTTCGGCAAAGCGCTTGCCGATGATCGTCAGCGGATTCTTCTCGCCTTTGAGGGTGCGCATTTCCTCGTGCACACGCTTCATGAAGCGGTGGAAGTGGGTACGGGTTTTCTGCTCGAACGGCAGCGCGTCGAAGAAGGTATCGACCAGATAGGTCTTGCCGCGACCGACACCGCCCCAGAAGTACAGGCCCTTGACCGGCCCCTGCTGTTTCTTGCCGAAGAGCTTGCCCAGCAGGCCGGAGGATGTGCGCTCCGCCGCGACCAGGTCATCGTACAGACGCTGCAGGTGACGAACGGCTGTTTCCTGGGCCGCATCGTGAAAGAAATCTGGACGTTGCAGGTCTGCCTGATAGCGCTCGAGAGGTGTCATGGCCGGGTCTGGGTAGTGAAACGGGGGCGTTACTTTAGCCGCGCCCTCAGCGGATGGCAATTTGCGCAGATCGTTCAAAACAGCTGACCTCCGGTGATGACGGAAAATCGCCGGTCAGATAATGACCGGCAGCCAAACCCGCCAAACTAAACAGCAAGTGTCGCCATGGCCTGACGCAGGCGCAGCATGGCGGCTTCCAGCGCGGTCTCGTCGGCGTAGCGCGGGCTATCGGCGATGCATTCGCCATCGAGCCACAGGGTGAATTGATCGTCTTCATCGGCACGCAGTTCCAGCGCATCGACACCCTGCCCGATCAGGCGCTGGCTGAGCACGCCTATGGCCTTGGGATCGCTGAACGGACGCGACAGCAGCAACTCTTCCCCATCGGCGGCGAAGAAGCGGAAGCGGAAGCTGCCATCGGTTTCGCGGAAGCTGGCGAAACGAGCCGCCTTGCCGCCTTTTTTCCTGGCCGGGCCGGCACTTTTCACTTCACTGCGGAAATTGCGCAGCCCCACTGCCTCACGCAACTCACCGAGGAACGGCGTCGCCACCTTGCGCGCCTTGGCCGCGCCGGCCTGGAGGATATCCTCCAGCTCGCCGGGCTTGGCGATAAGCGCATGATAACGTTCCCGCGCCTCGCCCAGTTCGTCATCGAGCAGCTGGAACAGGCGCTGCTTGGCCTCGCCCCAGGCCAGTCCAGCCAGCAGCTCGGCGCGAAACCCGGCCAGTTGCGCCGGTGTGGCGAAAGCCTGGTAGAGGGTGAACAGATGCGAGCTGTCCGGGTCTTTCGGCTCACCGGGCAGCTTCGAGTCGGTGACGATACGCGCGATGGTGCCTTTCAGCTCCTTGACGCTGGCGAACAGCGGGATGGTGTTGTCGTAGCTCTTGGACATCTTGCGCCCGTCGAGCCCCGGCAAGGTCGCTACGCTTTCCTCGATCAGCGCCTCCGGCAGGGTGAACAGCTCCCGGCCATTGCCGAACAGGTGGTTGAAGCGCTGGCCGATATCGCGCGCCATTTCCACATGCTGGATCTGGTCACGACCCACCGGCACCTGATGCGCGTTGAACATGAGAATGTCGGCGGCCATCAGCACCGGGTAGCTGAACAGCCCCATGCTGATGCCCGCGTCAGGGTCTTCGCCCTGTTCGAGGTTCTTGTCCACCGAGGCCTTGTAGGCATGCGCGCGGTTGAGCAGGCCCTTGCCGGCGACACAGGTCAGCAACCAGGTCAACTCGGGAATTTCTGGAATATCGGACTGACGGTAGAAGGTCACCCGCTCGGCATCCAGGCCACAGGCAAGCCAGGTCGCGGCGATTTCCAGGCGAGACTGCTGAATGCGCAACGGCTCGTCGCACTTGATCAGCGCATGGTAGTCGGCGAGGAAATAGAAGGAATCGGCATCGGCTGCGCGACTGGCGAAAATGGCCGGGCGAATGGCCCCGGCATAATTGCCCAGGTGCGGCGTGCCCGTGGTGGTGATGCCGGTAAGGATGCGGGTTTTCATAGGGTTATCTCGATTAAGTCTGCAGGCGGCTCAGGAGTTCGCTGTTGTGCAACAACCTGCTAGTTCAAGCGGGGCGCAACCAGCTCCTTGAGCTCCACCAGCCTGCCATGGAAAAAGTGGCCGCATTCTGCCACTTTCAGCAATTCGTGGGGGCGTTCAAGCGTGGCGGAGAACGCATGCACCGAGGCCGGATCGATCACCTCGTCATCGTCGGGCTGAACGATGGTCAGGGTGCAGTGCTCGGCCATTGCTCCGCTCTCCAGTCGTGAAACCGCTGGCGCCACCATGAACAGCCGCTCCAGACGTTCGTCCCGTGCTTCTACCCGACTCGCCAGCGCCGCTGCGACGAACCCGCCAAAGGAAAAGCCCAGCAACGTCAACGGCAGCCCCGGATGCTGTGCCTGCAGCCAGCGCAGCGCGGCTTCGGCGTCATCGACCTCACCGGTATTCATGTCATGGCTGCCGCCACTGCCGCCGACGCCGCGATAATTGAAACGCAGCGTGACGTAGCCGGCATCGCGCGCGGTGCGCTGCAGGGTTGAGACCACCTTGTTCAACATGGTCCCGCCCTTGACCGGGTTGGGGTGACAGACCAGCGCCAGCCCTCGCGCATCGGGCTGGTCGTAATACAGGCCTTCCAGCACGCCGGTCGGCCCTTCGATGGAAATGGGGATTTCGCGTTTCAACAAAATGGCTCCGTGACCTTGTGGCAAGTTGACTCGTCTTGCTGGCAGGCTGAGAAAAACTACCTGCGTTGCCATTGCTGCGTTAAAAACAGGCTCGGAATGCTCATTTAGACCACTAAACTCCGCTTCCTCGCCTGTTTTTGCCTTGCACTGGCTGCCTCGCCTACGTTTTTCAACAGCCTGCTTACGAGCCACCTGATGATGACCGCCGCGCTGCGTCGCGGTATACAGGGCAGGTACGAGACGTTAACGTATCAGGCCGTGGAAAAACCACCCGCCTCAGGCGATACAGTCAGCGACACCGGGCGCAGCAGTGTCCGATTGTCACCGTCGACGCCTTCGCGGTGTTTTACCCGGCCTGAACAGCACAGCCGTTTATATAGAGGAAAACTCGTGGAACAGAACCTCGCGACCTGGTTGCTCCCGATTGCCGGCCTGATCGTCGGTATCGCTATTGGTTATCTGATATCGCGCAACAGCGCGCCCAACAGCACACAGCACCAGGTGGATGAGCTGCAGGAGCGCCTGGACACCTATCAAAGCGAAGTGGTGACTCACTTCAATACCACCGCCAGCCTGCTGCGCAAACTGACGGCAAGCCATCAGGACATTCAGAACCACCTGTCCGAGGGTGCGGACAAGCTCGCGCTCGACGAACAGACCCGTCAGCGCCTGCTCACCGCACTGCACAGCCAGGAAACCCACACGCCCCGTGAACGCCTGGACTCACCGGCATTCACCGAGCCACCGAAGGATTACGCCCCGAAGGACGGAGATACGCCGGGCACGCTGCATGAGAACTTCGGCCTGAAGAAGCACTGATCGCAACGCAATTGGCGGCACACCTCAGGTGGGCCGCCGGCTTTTAAGCACATCATCAGGCCTATTGAAAAACGTAGGCGAGGCAGGCAAGACAAGGCAAAAACAGGCGAGGACGCGGAGTTCAGTGGTCTAAATGAGCAGTCCGAGCCTGTTTTTAACGCCGTATTGCCAACGCAGGTAGTTTTTTCACTGCTGCAAGCGCATCGACAGATCGATCGCCCTGACATGCTTGGTCAGGGCGCCGATCGAAATATAGTCCACGCCGGTTTCGGCCACTCTGCGCAGACTTTCATCATCGATCCCACCCGAAGCCTCCAGCTTCGCCCGCCCCGCCGCAACCCCCACGGCGATGCGCATATCATCCAGGCTCAGCTCGTCGAGCATGACGATATCAGCGCCGGCACGCAGCGCCTGCTCCAGCTCGTCCAGACTCTCTACTTCGACCTCCACCGGCTTGCCGGGCGCAATACGACGCGCCGCCGCGACGGCCTCGGCGATTCCACCACAGGCGGCGATATGGTTTTCCTTGATCAGGAAAGCATCGTAAAGCCCGATCCGATGGTTGTGGCACCCCCCACAGGTGACGGCGTATTTTTGCGCCAGACGCAGGCCGGGAATGGTTTTGCGGGTATCGAGCAGTTGCACACCCGTGCCTTCGACAAGATCGGCATAGTGCCGGCTCCGGGTTGCAACGCCGGATAGCGTCTGCAGGAAATTCAACGCGGCTCGCTCACCGCTGAGTAGCGCACGCGACGGCCCTTCAAGCTGAAACAGCACACGATCCGCCGCCACCCGCTCGCCATCGACAACCTGCCAATGCACCGCGACCCGAGGGTCCAGCTGGCGAAATACGGCATCGACCCAGGCCGTCCCGCAAATCACGGCTGCTTCCCGGGTAATCACCTTCGCATGGGCCAGCCGCTCAGCCGGAATCAGCTGAGCGGTAATATCCCCGGCGCCAATATCCTCGGCCAGGGCCTTGCGCACGTTGATTTCGATTTCAGCACCGAGGTCAGCAAGAGTGAGATTGGTCACGACAGACTCCCATAGAATTCGGCATGAGTATAAAGCCTCATCCGATGGTCGCGCAGGACCAGCCAGACTGGCAAAAAGCCACAGGTTCCCCGAAACAGGCACCGCCGGTAGTATTTCGTGACCGTCCGCCGGAATTCGCGGGAGCATCTGTGAGCTGCATCATGTCTAAGCAATGCCCGGACTACTAAGCAGCATCTGAAGACATATAATGCTTCTATAAATTGACGCCATAAAAGTGGCGAGAGCTACTCACAGGCCGCTATCTTTACTATCCACAGCGGCATGCCAGGCATTGTGATCGCCTTACCAGGGCGTTCGGGAGAGTCTCGATGCGAACCGATGCGAAAGTGGTGCACCTGAAGGCCACTGCAGAGCACCAGGCGACACCCTCGGCAGGTCGACTGCCTGTCGCGCTCATCAGCGTGCGCGATCAGGCGGCGCAGCAACTGCGACTGGCACTGCAAACCTTGCTCGACAACGCCGACGATTCGCTTTTCGAGATAGCCGACCGGGCCACCAGCAACGTCGAGCAGAATGCCTTCTTCGAGGCCATGCGTGACCTGCGCATGAAGCGCCGCAGCATCGAGCGCGGCTTTCTGCAGCAGCTCTTCGAGTCTTTCACCCGACTCAACCAGTATGAAATCGGCAGGCCCGCACAGCCGGAAGCCTCCTTTGAAAGCCTGGCGCTGGTGCAGAACGACGAGCTGGAAGAATCGGTGGCGATCGACACCATGGTCGCCAAGGTCATGAGTCGCGCCGCCCAACCGCTTAGCCACCTGACCACTCGCATGAACGTCCTGGTGAGCAGGAAAATCGACGACAAGAGCAACCCGCTCGGCCCCCAGCAGCTATGCGAAAACTTTCTTGAGGCCTGCCGCAGCCTTGGCGTTGAGATCAAGGTCAAGCTGATCATTCTCAAGCTGTTCGAGCGCTACGTACTGACGGACCTCACCCAGCTCTATGCCGAAGCCAACCAGACCCTGATGGCTGCCGGCATACTGCCGGAGCTGCACTCCACCCCACCCCGCAAGACCGGCAATCGCCCGGCGACACCGGGAAGCAATTCGCCGGCACATACTTTCAGCGGTACACCCGAGTATCCCGAAGAGGGCTTCCACGAAGCCTTCGGCGCGCTGCAAACCCTGCTTGCGGAATTGCGCGGCAGCGCCCTGCCGGCACGCAACATCTCCAGTGATGCCGTGCCGATCTCCAGCAATGACCTGATGCGCCTGCTCTCGCACCTGCAGGCGCGCGCGCCACAGCAGATCGATGAATACAGCCTGCAGGACCAGCTCGAGCACCTGTTGCACCGGGTCAGCGCCAAGAGCGGCAAATCGCGGATTGTCGGCGAGGTGGACGAGGACGTCATCAACTTGGTATCGATGCTGTTCGAGTTCATTCTCGATGACCGCACCCTGCCCGACTCGCTCAAGGCCCTGATTGGCCGCCTGCAGATCCCGCTGCTGAAGGTCGCGGTGCTGGACAAGACCTTTTTCAGCCGCGGCAGCCATCCGGCCCGCCGCCTGCTCAACGAAATAGCGTCCGCCGCGATGGGCTGGGTCGAACAGGACGAAACCCAGCGGGACAGCCTTTACCAGAAGATCGAACAGATCGTGTCGCGTCTGCTGAACGACTTCGTTGATGATCCTGTCATCTTCTCCGAGCTGCTTGCCGATTTCCTCGCATTCACCGGCGACGAGCGCCGCCGCAGCGAACTGCTCGAACAACGCACCCGTGATGCCGAAGAAGGACGCGCCAAGGCGGAAGTGGCTCGCCAGGAAGTCGAGCACGCACTCAACCAGCGCCTGCTCGGCAAAACCCTGCCCGAGGTCGTGGTACGCCTCCTGCAGGAAGCCTGGAGCAAAGTTCTGCTGCTCACCTGCCTGAAGTACGGCACCCACTCCGAGCAATGGCAGGCAACCCTGGCGACCATGGATGACCTGATCTGGAGCGTCGAGCCACACGACGATCCGCAATCGCGTGAGCGCCTGCTGGCACTGGTTCCGAGCCTGCTCAAAAGCCTGCGCGACGGCCTGACCAGCGCCGCGTTCGATCCGTTCTCGACCAGCGACTTCTTTACCCGACTCGAAGCCCTGCATGTGCAGACGCTGCACCAGACCAGCCAATCGTCGCAGCCCGCACAACCGGCACCTGCCAGCAACGACAGCATCACCGAACAAAGCCCCGAACTGCCGCAAGACACCCCCTCCGAAGCCACTGCAGTACCGGCGATGGTCGAAGTGGTCGACGAAATCGTGCTGCTCGCCCCCGGCGAAAGTCGTGAACTGGAGCCCGAGATCGACCTGGCCGACAGCGACGAAGCACTGGCCCAGGTCGACAACCTGCGGGTCGGCAGCTGGGTCGAGTTTCAGGAGGACGAAGAGCACAAGCTGCGCTGCAAACTGGCCGCAATCATCAAACCCACCGGCAAGTACATCTTCGTCAACCGCACCGGCATGAAAGTACTGGAAAAGACCCGCCTGGGGCTTGCCATCGAATTTCGCCGCGGCGCCATCCGCCTGCTCAACGACACCCTGCTGTTCGATCGCGCACTGGAATCGGTCATCGGCAACTTGCGCCAACTGAGGGGCAGCAATCGCTAGTACTTTCGCACGGCGCAAGGCTTTGTACACAAGCAGGATTGGCTTTTCCCGCCCCAAGGCTAGAATGACTGCATACCATTCGAGGTGCTCATGCCCAGCCGTCTTAATCCTGAAGACCAGAAACGCGTTGACCAGTATCTCAGCGCTCCTCAGCACCAGGTCGAGCGCCAGCCTTTTCGGCCCTGGCTTCTGCTCCTTCTGGTTCTGGTCGTCGTGATTGGTCTGGGCATTCTCAGCCGCCTCCTCAGCCGCCTGGTGTCATGAGCGATTCTGCGCTCCCCAGGCGCTCGACCGAATCCCGCAAAACCTTTATGAGTTCTTCTGATGACCCATCGCATTGTAATCGTCGGCGGCGGCGCCGGCGGCCTGGAGCTTGCTACCCGCCTGGGTAAAACACTGGGCAAGCGCGGCAAAGCCCGCGTCACCCTGATCGACACCAACCTGACGCATATCTGGAAACCGCTTCTGCATGAAGTCGCTGCCGGCTCGCTGAACTCCTCGGCCGACGAGCTCAACTATGTGGCACAAGCCAAATGGAATCACTTCGAGTTCCAGCTGGGCCGCATGTGCGGCCTGGAGCGTGAAGGCAGATACATACACCTTGCCGCCACCCTGGACGAGCAGGGTCTCGAACTGGTGCCCGCACGCACGCTCGGTTACGACACCCTGGTTATCGCTGTCGGCAGCACCACCAACGATTTCGGCACTCTGGGCGCAGCCGAGCACTGCATCTTCCTCGATACCCGGGAACAGGCGGAGCGCTTCCGCCGTCGGCTGCTCAGCCATTACATGCGCGCCCACGCCAGCGAGGGCCAACACGAAACCCTCAACCTGGCCATCGTCGGCGCCGGGGCGACTGGCGTCGAACTGGCGGCAGAACTTCACCATGCCGCCCACGAGCTCGCCGCCTACGGGCTGGACAGCATCAAGCCGGAAAATATGAACATCACCCTGATAGAAGCAGGCCCGCGCGTACTTCCGGCGCTGCCTGAACGCATCAGCCAGCCCGTGCATCAGACGCTCAGGGAGCTGGGGGTGAGCGTCCTCACGGGCGCTGCCGTCAGCGAAGTGACCAAGGATGGGTTGCGTACCGAGAACGGCGATTTCGTGCCCGCCAGCCTGAGAGTCTGGGCAGCCGGCATCCGCGCCCCGAAATTCCTCCACGAGATCGACGGCCTGGAAACCAACCGGATCAATCAACTGGTGGTTCGGCCCAGCCTGCAGACCACTCGTGATGATGACATCTTCGCCTTCGGCGACTGCGCGGCCTGCCCGCAACCGGACAGCGACCGCAACGTACCGCCACGGGCGCAGGCCGCACATCAGCAGGCCTCGCTACTGGCCAAGTCGCTGGCCTTGCGACTCGAAGGCAAGGACCTGCCCAGCTACCGCTACCGCGATTACGGCTCGCTGATTTCCCTCTCCAGCTTCTCAGCCGTCGGCAACCTGATGGGCAACCTCACCGGCAGCATCATGCTCGAAGGCTGGCTGGCGCGGATGTTCTACATTTCACTCTACCGGATGCATCAGATCGCCCTGTATGGCGTCGCTCGCACCGCCCTGATGATGATCGGCGACAAGCTCAGCACCAGTACGGCACCGCGCCTCAAGCTGCACTGATTGCGCCCGCTCGCGCTTCCCATAACGAGCGGGAAGAGCGGCTCAAGAGCGGCCAATGATGTGTCGTGATTGCGAAGAAAAATGCAGGCATAAAAAAACCGGAAGTTCCTCTCGGAACTTCCGGTTTTTTCAGGCTTCTTGCGAAGCCATTTTGGTGGGTCGTGTGGGACTCGAACCTACGACCAATTGGTTAAAAGCCAACTGCTCTACCAACTGAGCTAACGACCCAAAAATGGTCGGGGTAGGGGGATTCGAACTCCCGACATCCTGCTCCCAAAGCAGGCGCGCTACCGGACTGCGCTATACCCCGATTGGAATTTGGCTCCGCGACCAGGACTCGAACCTGGGACCCAATGATTAACAGTCATTTGCTCTACCGACTGAGCTATCGCGGAACTTCTATTTCCATCCCCTTGGCTGGCTTGCTGTGTAGCCTTGCAAACCCCCCTCAGAGGCGCGCCATTTTACGGTTCTCGACGCGCCTGTCAACAGAAAAAATACGATTTACTACAATACCTTGCGAGAAACTTCAGGCCGGGGAAGATTGGCCACGGCAACGCCCCTTTCAGACAGGGGCCACTCCAGCGGAGCGGCCCCGTCCGGATCAGGCAAATACGATCTCGTCGCCCTCCACCCTGCCTGTGATGCTGGCACCCGGCTCGAATGCGCCGGAGAGGATCTGCTGGGCCAGCGGGTTCTCGATCCAGCGCTGGATGGCACGCTTCAGAGGCCGCGCGCCATAGACCGGGTCGTAACCTACGGCGACCAGCCTGTCCATCGCTTCATCGCTCAGCTCCAGGCTCAAGTCACGCTCCGCCAGGCGCTGGCGAAGACGAGCCAGCTGGATATGGGCGATTCCGGCAATCTGCTCGCGCGCCAGCGGATCGAACACCACCACCTCATCGATACGGTTGATGAATTCCGGACGGAAATGCTGCCCCACCGCATCCATCACCGCCGCACGCTGGGCATCCGGGTCGCCCACCAGCTCCTGAATCTGCATCGAACCCAGGTTCGAGGTCATCACGATCACGGTATTGCGGAAATCCACTGTCCGCCCGTGGCTGTCGGTCAGACGCCCATCCTCCAGCACCTGCAACAGAATGTTGAAGACATCCGGGTGCGCCTTCTCCACCTCGTCGAGCAGCACCACCGAATAAGGCTTGCGACGCACCGCCTCGGTCAGGTATCCGCCTTCCTCATAGCCGATATAGCCCGGTGGCGCACCAATCAGCCGCGCCACCGAGTGCTTCTCCATGAACTCGGACATGTCGATGCGGATCATCGCCTCCTCGGTATCGAAGAGGAATTCGGCCAGCGCCTTGCACAGCTCGGTCTTGCCCACGCCGGTCGGGCCGAGGAAGAGGAACGAACCGCTGGGGCGATTCGGGTCCGCCAGCCCCGCGCGGGAACGGCGCACCGCATTGGCCACCGAAACCACCGCCTCATGCTGACCGATGACGCGCTGGTGCAGCAGGTCTTCCATCTTCAGCAGCTTCTCGCGCTCGCCTTCGAGCATCTTCGAGACCGGGATGCCGGTCCACTTCGACACGACCTCGGCGATTTCCTCATCGGTCACCTTGTTGCGCAGCAGCTGGTTTTCCGCCTTGCCATGCTGATCGACCATCTGCAGGCTGCGTTCCAGGTCCGGGATGATGCCGTACTGCAACTCGGCCATGCGCGCCAGATCACCCTTGCGCCGTGCGGCTTCGAGTTCGGCCTTGGCCTGCTCGATCTTCTGATGCATCTGTGCCGAACCCTGCACCTCGGCTTTCTCTGACTTCCAGATTTCCTCCAGATCGGCGTATTCGCGCTCCAGCTTGACGATTTCCTCGTCGAGCTTGGCCAGGCGCTTCCTGGTGGCCTCGTCGTCCTCGTTCTTCAGTGCCTCGCGCTCGATCTTCAGCTGGATCAGGCGTCGATCGAGACGATCCAGCTCTTCTGGCTTGGAGTCGATCTCCATGCGAATGCGGCTACCCGCCTCGTCGATCAGGTCGATGGCCTTGTCCGGCAGCTGGCGGTCGGTGATGTAGCGATGGGACAGTTTCGCCGCGGCGATAATGGCGCCATCGGTGATGGAGACGCCGTGGTGTACTTCGTAGCGCTCCTTCAGGCCACGCAGGATGGCGATGGTGTCTTCTTCGCTCGGCTCATCGACCTGCACGCGCTGGAAACGCCGCTCCAACGCCGCATCCTTCTCGATGTACTGGCGGTACTCATCCAGCGTGGTCGCCCCGACGCAATGCAGCTCGCCTCGTGCCAGCGCAGGCTTGAGCATGTTGCCGGCATCCATAGCGCCCTCGGCCTTGCCGGCCCCGACCATGGTATGCAGCTCGTCGATGAAGAGGATGACACGCCCTTCCTGCTTGCCCAGCTCATTGAGCACGGCTTTCAGACGCTCCTCGAACTCGCCACGGAATTTGGCGCCGGCGATCAGCGAACCCATGTCCAGCGCCAGCAGGCGCTTGTCCTTGAGCCCGTCGGGCACCTCGCCGTTGACGATGCGCTGGGCCAGCCCTTCGACGATGGCGGTCTTGCCCACGCCCGGCTCACCGATCAGCACCGGATTGTTCTTGGTGCGCCGCTGCAGCACCTGGATGGTCCGGCGGATCTCGTCGTCGCGACCGATCACCGGGTCGAGCTTGCCGTCCTCGGCGCGCTTGGTCATGTCCACGGTGTACTTGTCCAGCGCCTGGCGTGATTCCTCGGCATTGGGGTCGTTGACCGCCTCGCCGCCACGCAGGTTGCTGATGGCATTCTCCAGTGCCTGCCTGCTCACGCCTTGCGCCAGCAGCAGCTTGCCCAGGCGGGTGTTGTTGTCCAGCGCCGCGAGCAGCACCAGCTCGCTGGAAATGTACTGATCACCCTTCTGCTGCGCCAGGCGATCAGCCTGGTTGAGCAGACGCGCCAGGTCCTGGGACATGTTCATGTCGCCAGTGGGATTCTGCAGTTTCGGCAGCTGATCCAGTTCCTTGGTCAGCGCTTGCCGCAAGCCGTTGATATCGAAGCCCACTTGCATCAGCAGGGGCTTGATCGAGCCGCCCTGCTGCTCCAGCAGCGCTTGCAGCAGATGCAGGGGTTCGATGGAGGGATGATCCAGGCCAACGGCGATGGACTGGGCATCGGAAAGCGCAAGCTGCAGCTTGCTGGTCAGACGATCGATACGCATGTAGTCACCTTTCTAATAAGGCAGGCCGGCACACTGGATCGCGCCCGGCTGGCCGTTAAAAACGTAGGCGAGGCAGGCAAGACAAGGCAAAAACAGGCGAGGAACGGACCGGGCTCGCGTACGAGTTTAGTAATCTAAATGAGCATTCCGAGCCTGTTTTTAACGCAGTATTGCCAACGCAGGTAGTTTTTAATGGTCTGCCGAAGCCTGCGAGATGAAACTTAGATAAGGCTGGATTCTTGGAGATTCAAGGCCTGTGACATTGATGCAGATCATGGGCCGGGCCGGGACAGTGCCGTTCAGGCTGTTCGTCCAGCCTCCAGCGCTTTTCTCGTCTTTTTACCCGTCGATCCAAATCAGGCTGGCGAAGCGCCCGGTGCGGGCAGCGCGACGGTAGGAATAGAAGCGCGGGTCAGTGAAGGTGCAGAACCCGCCGCCAAAGACCGCGCTGACACCACAGGCGGCGAGGCGGATGCCGGCTAGGTGGTAGAGATCAGCCATATAACGCCCGGCATTGCGACTTGGGCGAAAGGCTTCGACCGCAACCGGGTGCTGCGTGATAAAGGCTTCCCGGACTTCAGGGCCGACCTCGAAGGCCTCCGGGCCGATTGCCGGCCCCAGCCAGGCCAGCAACTGTTCGCCCGGCACCTGCATCGCGGCCACGGTCGATTCCAGCATGCCATTGGCCAGTCCGCGCCAGCCGGCATGCGCGGCGGCTACGCGGGTACCGGCCCGATCGCAGAAGAGTACCGGCAGGCAATCGGCGGTGAGTACCGTACAGGCTATGCCGGTAGCGTCTGTCCAGCTGGCATCTGCGCACGGCACCAGTGCCGGGTCGGCCTTGACCGTGACAACCGAATGCACCTGGCTCAGCCAGGCAGGTTCGCAGCCGAGAACGGCCTGCAAGCGCTGCCTGTTGGCCATGACCGTCGCCGGCTCGTCACCGACGTGATCGCCCAGATTGAAACCGTCGAAAGGCGCCCGGCTTTCGCCACCCTCGCGCGTGGTCACGCAGGCCCGCACATGCCGGGGCGCGGGCCAGTCGGGAATGATCCAGTCGCCGGGCCAGCCGTTCACCCGATAAAGGCCTCGCGATCCTGCTGCAACAGCGTCAGCAGCCAGACGAAATCATCCGGCAGGGGCGATTCCCATTTCATCCGCTCGCCGCTGAGCGGATGGTCCAGTTCGAGAAAACGGGCATGCAGCGCCTGGCGCGGAAACTCGCGCAGCGATTGCACGAGCGTCTGACTGGCCGCCGGCGGTATGCGGAAACGACCGCTGTAGAGCGGGTCACCCACCAGCGGATAACCGAGATGGGTCATATGCACACGAATCTGGTGGGTGCGCCCGGTTTCGAGCTTGACCCGCACATGGGTGTGCGAGCGGAAGCGCTCCAGCACCCGGTAATGGCTGATGGCCGGCTTGCCGCCTTCGACCACGGCCATGCGCTGGCGCTGCTGGCCATGACGGCCAATCGGCGCATCGACAGTGCCGCCGGTGATGATCACGCCGATGACGATGGCTTCATAGATACGGCTGACGCTGCGTGCCTGCAGCTGCTCGACCAGGCGCGTCTGGGCCTGCAGTGTCTTGGCGACCACCATCAGGCCGGTGGTGTCCTTGTCCAGCCGATGCACGATGCCGGCACGCGGCACGTTGATCAGCTCCGGCACATGATGCAGCAGGGCATTGAGCAGGGTTCCACTGGCATGCCCGGCAGCCGGATGCACCACCAGGCCAGCCGGCTTGTTCAGCACCAGGATGTGCTCGTCCTCGAAGACGATATCCAGCGGAATATCCTCCGCCACCCACTCACCCTGCGCCTGCTGCTCGGCGCCAAGCACCAGAACCGAGCCGGCATGCACGATGTCCCGCGGGCGCAGCGTCGCTCCGTCCACGGTCAGCGATCCGTCCTTGATCCACGCGGCGAGGCGCGAGCGGGAATGCTCGGGAAACAGCTGGGCCGCGACCTGATCGAGACGCTGCCCGCCCAGGTCGAATGGCACTTCGGCGCGAAGTTGGATGGCTTGCGTGGGGATGGTGGACATAATTAAGGACGCTTTATGAGTAAGGAGGAGCCGAGTTCTGCTCGACAGGACCAACAGGAACCGGGAGCGGCCTGCCCTCAGGCCATGCGGTCGCAGATTTCGCCGCGTGCAGACGTCAGCTCGGCATCGATGGCGAGGCTGACAGAATCCATACCCTTAGAGCCTGTCGGGCTTGACCGTTCGTAGGTACAGGTGAGCCTTTGGTTTCAGCAACAGGCTTGTGTTTAAATACGGCGTCTTTGTCCCGGCGTGCCGGGGCGCTCATCATAACAGGACGGCTCAGCGCGAGACAGCCAGCCGTGACAGGACGCAAGCCGCCATGCAAGTGAAACACCTGCTGCTGATCGCCATTTTCGCTCTTACCGCCGCCTGCTCGTCCAACGAAACCATCAGCGAGAACCTCGGTGAAACGGAGCTGTACCGGCAGGCACAGGCCGACCTGGACAACAAGAGCTATACCAGCGCCATCACCAAGCTCAAGGCACTGGAGTCGCGCTATCCCTTCGGTCGCTTCGCCGAGCAGGCGCAGCTGGAGCTGATTTTCGCCTACTACCGGAACATGGAGCCCGAAGCCGCGCGCTCCTCCGCCGAGCGCTTCATCCGCCTGCATCCCCAGCATCCGAGTGTCGATTACGCCTACTACCTCAAGGGCCTGGCTTCCTTCGATCAGGATCGCGGCATCCTCGCCCGCTTCCTGCCGCTGGACATGACCAAACGTGATCCAGGCGCCGCGCGTGACTCCTTCAACGAGTTCGCACAACTGACCACCCGCTTCCCCAACAGCCGCTACGCACCGGACGCCAAGGCACGCATGGTCTACCTGCGCAACCTGCTGGCCGCCAATGAAATCCACGTGGCCGACTACTATCTGCGCCGCCAGGCCTATGTCGCCGCAGCCAATCGTGGGCGCTATGTCGTGGAGAACTTCCAGGGTACGCCGGCGGTCGGCGATGGCCTGGCGGTCATGACCGAAGCCTATCTGCGACTGAGCCTCGACGATCTCGCCAGCACCAGTCTGGAGACCCTCAAGCTCAACTACCCCGAACATCCGAGCCTGGAAGGCGGCCAATTCGTTCCGCGCGAGAAGGAGGCCGACAACCGTGGCTGGCTGTCTCGCGCCACCCTGGGCCTGATCGAATCGAAAGGCACGACACTGGACAGCTCGCGCTCAAACCGCGACGTGCTCCGCCAGTACGAAAATGCCGCCCGTGATCTGCCTGACGAATTGCGTCCGGTACTGAGAGAAGCCGAGGACGAACAACAGGACGGCGGACGCTCCTGGTGGAGCTACCTGACCTTCGGCCTGTTCGACTGACGCAGCGACATCCTGCCGGTGCCTGAGCGATCAGGCACCGCACGCAGTTCTCTCAAGCCAGGAAGGAAAATATGGGTCTATTTCGGCTGCTGTTCTGGATCATCCTGATTGCGACGGCATTCTGGCTCTGGCGACGTCTGACGAGCAAACGCACGACCACCCGCAAGCCTGAACAGCCCACACTGCCCATGGTGCGCTGCGCCCAGTGCGGCATCCATCTGCCCCGCGACCAGGCTTTGCAGGAACGCGATCAGTGGTACTGCAGCCAGGCCCACCTGGAACAGGGCAGCAAGCCGGGTGGGAACTGAAAGCCAGGTATTCCTAGGCCAGCAGGGCCGGCGAATCCTTCGCCTCTATCACCTTTATCGTGTCGCCATCGGTCTGGTGCTGGTGCTGCTGATCAGCAGCGACCTGCATAACGACCTGATGCACATGAGCAACCCCGCCGCCTTCCACTATGGCGCCTGGGGCTACCTGATCATCAATATCCTCATCGCCGTTCTGCTGCAGAATCCCAAGCGCGAGCTGTCGGTCCTGATCCTCGCCCTGATGGATGTTTCCCTGCTCTCGGCGCTGTTCTACTTTGCCGGCGGCACTCCCAGCGGCATCGGCAACCTGCTGATCATTGCCGTCGCCATCGCCAACATCCTGCTGCGCGGGCGCATGGGCTTTCTCATCGCCGCCGTCGCCACCACCGGCCTCATCTACCTGACCTTCTACCTCAGCCTCAGCGACAGCGAAACAAGCAGCCAGTACGTCCAGGCCGCCGCGCTCGGAACCCTGTGCTTCGCCGCCGCCCTGCTGGTACAGGGCCTGACACGCCGCCTGCAGGTCAGTGAAACCCTGGCCCGCCAGCGGGCCGAGGAAGTCGCCAGCCTCGAAGCCCTGAACGCGCAGATCCTGCAGCGCATGCGCACCGGGATTCTGGTGCTCGATCCGCAACAGCGCATCCTGCTCGCCAATCAGGGCGCGCTCGACCTGCTCGACCAGCACGCACTGGTCGGGGAGCGTCTGGCGCCGCGCTGTCCAGAGCTGCTCAGGGGACTGCAGCAATGGCACGACAACCCGACACTGCGCCCGCAGCAATTCAGGGCCACACCAAACGGCACCATGCTGCAGCCAAGTTTCGCCGCGCTGCAGCATGGCGTGCGTCAGAACACTCTGATATTTCTCGAAGACATTTCGCAGATTGCGCAGCAGGCCCAGCAGCTCAAGCTGGCATCGCTGGGCCGGCTGACGGCAAGCATCGCCCACGAAATCCGCAACCCGCTCGGCGCGATCAGCCATGCGGCGCAACTGCTGCAGGAATCAGAGGAGCTGGATGCCGCCGACATGCGCCTGACGCAGATCATCCAGGATCACTCGCGGCGCATGAACCTGGTGATCGAGAACGTCCTGCAGCTGTCGCGCAGGCGGCAGGCCGAGCCGCAATTGCTGGACCTCAAATACTGGGCGCATCGCTTTGCCAGCGAGTTTCGTGGCGGTCTGCCACCGCGCCAGATCCTCCATGTGAAAACCCTGGGCAGCTCGCTGCAGACGCGCATGGACCCGAATCAGTTGCTTCAGGTGCTGACCAACCTGGTGCAGAACGGCCTGCGCTACAGCGGTCAGGAACATGCCGAAGCACAGGTGTGGCTGCACCTGTTTCGCGACGAGACCAGCGACCTGCCGGTTCTCGAGGTGCTCGATGACGGCCCCGGCATCCCCACCGAACAATTGCAGAATATCTTCGAGCCCTTCTTCACCACCGAGAGCAAGGGAACGGGGCTGGGCCTGTATATATGCAGGGAGCTGTGCGAAAGCAATCAGGCACGCCTGGATTACCGGGCAAGAGACGGAGGCGGCAGCTGTTTCCGCATCGTCTTCGCCCATCCGGGCAAGCTCGCCTGAGGGCTAGCAGGTCACACATCGCTCACAGCCCGAGTACAAAACACGTGCTGTAACGTTAACATTGTCGCCTGCGCCATCCGGACGCCCTGCCGCCACTGAAAGACCGAGACCATGACCGCCCGCCAGAAAGCCTTGATCATCGATGACGAACCCGACATCCGGGAACTCCTGGAGATCACCCTGGGGCGGATGAAACTCGACACCCGTAGCGCCCGCAACCTCAAGGAAGCCCGCGAATGTCTGGCGCGCGAACATTACGATCTGTGCCTCACCGACATGCGTCTGCCCGACGGCTGCGGACTGGAACTGGTGCAGTTCATCCAGCAGCAGTACCCGCACCTGCCGGTGGCGATGATCACCGCCTACGGCAGCCTCGACACCGCCATCGGTGCACTCAAGGCTGGCGCATTCGACTTCCTGACCAAACCGGTGGATCTCGGGCGTCTGCGCGAACTGGTCAATACCGCACTACGCCTGCGCACGCCCAATCCCAATGACCTGACCGCCGACAACCGTCTGCTCGGCACCTCGCCGCCGATGAATCTGCTGCGCAAGCAGATCGGCAAACTCGCCCGCAGCCAGGCGCCGGTGTATATCAGTGGCGAATCCGGCAGCGGCAAGGAACTGGTGGCGCGCCTGATCCACGAGCAGGGCCCACGCCACGAACGCCCCTTCATTCCGGTCAACTGCGGGGCGATTCCCTCGGAGCTGATGGAAAGCGAGTTTTTTGGCCACAAGAAGGGCAGTTTTACCGGCGCCATCGAAGACAAGCCCGGCCTGTTTCAGGAAGCCAACGGCGGCACCCTGTTTCTCGATGAAGTCGCCGATCTGCCGCTGAGCATGCAGGTCAAGCTGCTGCGCGCCATTCAGGAAAAAGCCGTCCGCCCGGTTGGCGGCGCCAAGGAGGCGGTGGTGGACGTGCGCGTACTTTGCGCCACCCACAAGGATCTCGCCGCCGAAGTCGCGGCAGGCCGTTTCCGCCAGGATCTCTACTACCGTCTGAACGTCATCGAGTTGCGCGTCCCGCCCCTGCGCGAGCGCCGCGAGGATATCGCCCTGCTCGCCGACGCCATGCTGCGCCGGCTCGCCGATGAATGCGGTGACAGCACGGCGCGCCTGCATGCCGACGCCCTGGCGAAACTGCAGAACTATCGTTTTCCAGGTAACGTGCGCGAGCTGGAGAACATGCTGGAGCGCGCCTACACATTGTGTGAAGACGAGGAAATCAAGGCCGGCGACCTGCGCCTGAGCGAAGCTCCCGGCGTTGGCGAAAGCGGAGAAGCGAGCCTGGCGCAGATCGACAATCTGGAAGACCACCTGGAAGACGTCGAGCGCAAGCTGATCATGCAGGCGCTCGAAGAAACCCGCTGGAACCGCACCGCCGCCGCCCAGCGCCTGGGTCTGACCTTCCGCTCCATGCGCTATCGGCTGAAGAAACTGGGGTTGGATTAAGTAAGGGGGGCAGGCTTTTTCCGGCCCTCACCTCCGCTCGTCGGGTCGGTGGAGCGTGACCCGACCTACAGCTGGAGGCTGGAGGCTGGAGGCTGGAGGCTGGAGGCTGGAGGCTGGAGGCTGGAGGCTGGAGGCTGGAGGCTGGAGGCTGGAGGCTGGAGGCTGGAGGCTGGACAGTGTGCGGCCTAACGCCAAACCTCTGTCCAGCTTTTTCGTCCAGCCTTCCAGCCTCAAGCGCTCTTATCGGCTTCTTATCCCTGCGACAGCAGATTACGCAGGTCGATGATTGCTGCGTTCGCGCGGGAAATATAGTTGGCCATCACCAGCGAGTGGTTGGCGAGGACGCCATAACCACTGCCATTGAGCACCATCGGGCTCCACAGCGGCTCCTGCGCGGCCTCAAGCTCGCGGATGATCTGCCTGACGCTGATCGTGGCGTTCTTCTTGGCCAGCACGTCGGCAAAATCCACTTCGATGGCGCGCAGCAGATGCGACAAGGCCCAGGCTTGGCCACGTGCTTCGTAGAAGACGTTGTCGATCTGCAGCCAGGAGGTCTCGACGCGATCCTCCTCGACCACCATGCCTTCGGACTCCAGTTCCGCGGCACTCGCGGTATCCAGGCGCGCCCGCCCGACGCTGGCGGACAGGCGCTGGGACAACGACCCCAGACGAGTCCCCACGTCGCCGAGCCAGTTGTTGAGGTTGTCCGCGCGCGAATAGAACTGCGCCTTGGGCGCAGGATCGCTCAAACGCGCCAGGTAGTTGTCCAGGTGGCGGAGGCCGTTACGGTACTCCGACTCGGTTGCCGGCAATGCCCAGCTGCGGTTGTCGAAGTTGAACAGCGGCTCGGCCTTGGACAGATCGGGGTCTTCGGTCGACTGCGACTGCGAGCGGGCGAAGTCCTTGCGCAGCGCACGACTGAGGTCGCGCACCTGCACCAGCACGCCATATTCCCAACTGGGCATGTTGTCCAGCCACAGGCCGGGAGGCGCCACGTCATTGGTCAGATAGCCACCCGGCTTGTCCAGCAGGGTAGTGGCGACCTGCCTGAGGGTCTCGACGGTGGTATAGCCATTGACGATCTGCCGCTGCGTGGCTTCTGCCGCCTGGCGGACATGCTGCTGGACCGCAAACCGATCGGGCTCGCGGCTCCAGTACCAGCCCAGGATCAGGGT
The DNA here is from genome assembly GCF_013522825.1 of Stutzerimonas stutzeri. GTDB lineage: Bacteria > Pseudomonadota > Gammaproteobacteria > Pseudomonadales > Pseudomonadaceae > Stutzerimonas > Stutzerimonas stutzeri_AK. Next base: position 4,148 of record NZ_JAAMQZ010000049.1, on the reverse strand, counting down.
CACCAGCAGATACAGACCGACCACGGCGACCAGCGCCAGCCATAATGGATTGCGGCTCGTTCCGTGCGCAGTCGCGGTATTCGCCGACGAGCCAGGACGACCGAAGCGGTTCTTCCAATCCAACATAGACATCTGTCCTTCTCTCTTTCAGAGTTCAGAGGTTCGACCGCCAGTCATCTGGAGCGTTGCGGCGGGCGCTTCACTATAACGCAGCTGCCGACGCCAATCGCCATAATGAGAACCAGACCACCTTTGCCGCCATCTTGAACCGGACGGGCAGGTGATAGCATGCCGCCAGCATAACGCTGCACGTGATTGTCGCAGCGCTCAGGAAGCAGACATGTCGGACCAGGAAGAACTCAAACAACACTTCGCGCAGCGGGTCATTCACCAGGCCCGGGAAGTGCTCGAAGTCTGGCAACAGGTGCAACGCAACGAGTGGAATGCTTCCTATCGCGCCGCCCTCGCCGAAGCCAATCAGCGGCTGCAGCGTTTTGCCGGGCGCTTCGACCAGGCCGAGCATCATCAACTTGCGCTGGAGATAGAGGACTGTCTCGGCGACATCGATGACAATCGCGGTCGCCTGTCCAGCGATATCATCGCCACCCTCAGTCAGCTGATCTACCGGCTCGCCCGCACCGGCCTGCGCAACGGCGATTCGCGCGGCCCGGCCGCCCACACCCCCTCCCTGAACAAGCCGGTCTATATCGCCCTGGACGACCATGAGCGCGCCAGCCATATCGTACGCCAGCTGGAATTCTTCAGCATGAGCGCACAGGCCTTTGCCAGCGACCACGAGTTCCGCGCAGCGATGCACCTTCGCCATCCGGCAGCCATCGTCATGGATGTCGACTTCAACGGCGCCGGCGAGGGACTCAGACTGGCCGAACGCGTGCAGCAGGGGCTGGAAGAAAAACTGCCGCTGATCTTCTTCAGCCAGCAGGACACGGACACGCCCACACGCCTGGCGGCTGTACGCGCTGGCGGGCAGGAGCTTTTCATCGAGTCTCTGGATGCATCGAGCCTGCTGGAAAAGATCGAGATCCATACTCGAACCGCCTACTACGAGCCTTTCCGGGTACTCATCATCGATGACTCGCGCGCGCAGGCGACGCATACCGAGCGCGTCCTGAACAACGCCGGAATCATCACCCGAACGCTCAACGAGCCGATTCTGGCGATCAGCTATCTGGCCGAGTTCCAACCGGACCTGATCATTCTCGACATGTACATGCCCGAATGCATGGGCACCGAACTGGCCAAGGTAATTCGCCAGCACGAGCGCTACGTCAGCGTACCGATCATCTACCTGTCCGCCGAAGACGATCTGGACAAGCAACTCAGTGCGATGAACGAAGGTGGCGACGATTTCCTGACCAAACCGATCAAGCCCAGCCATCTGATCGCCACCGTGCGCACCCGTGCCGAGCGAGCGCGCAACCTCAAGGCCCGAATCGTTCGTGACAGCCTGACCGGTCTCTACAACCACACCCACAGCCTGCAGTTGCTCGAGGATGCCAGCACGCGGGCACAGCGCGACAACAGCCCCCTGTGTTTCGCCATGGTCGATATCGATCACTTCAAGCAAGTCAACGACACCTACGGGCATCCCATGGGCGACCGGGTGATCAAGAGCCTGGCGCTGTTTCTCAAGCAGCGCCTGCGCAAGACCGACTGTATCGGTCGCTATGGCGGCGAGGAATTCGCCATCGTGCTGCCCGACACCACGCTGGAAAACGCCTGCCGGGTACTCGACGAGATCCGCCAGCGCTTCTCGGAAATCCGCTTTCCGGCGCAACCTGCCGATCTGTCCTGCACCTTCAGTTGCGGCATTACGCAACTCACACCCAGCGCCGATGTGAAAATGCTGACCCAGCAGGCCGACGAAGCCCTGTACCGTGCCAAGAACGCCGGGCGCAACCGTGTCGAGGCCTTCCGCTGTCACGTAACTGACATCAGATAGCCATATATTGCGGGCCTCCTACTCATCCGGAGGCCGGCATGCGCCTGAAGTCGCTCACCACAGTCAACACGCTGCTGCTCGTTGCCATCTGCCTCGCTCTGGGCGCCACGCTCTGGTGGTCGGAGCGTGCGCTGGAGCGCCCCTATCAGTTGATGGAGCGCTATCTTGGTATTTCCCAGCAGTTTGAGCAGCCTGTCGCCGGCAATATCCAGGGTTATCTGGCCAGCGGTGATGCGCTGCAGCACAGCGCGGCACTGCAGGCGCTGGACACCCTGGCAAGCGACATCTCCGCCCTGCCCACCCGGTTCGCCGAACGCCTGATACCCAGCCTCGAACAGCTCAGCCAGTTCACCGCCAGCGAACTGCTGGCAGCTGGCAAGCTGGCCGGTGATCCGCAGGGTCTGCTATTGCAGGCCGAACGTGAAATGATCGCGGCACTGGCGCAACTGCAGCAGTATGCCGAACAGAGCGATCAGCCGAGCGCAGCGGCCTACCAGAGCGCGGTATTCGAAGCCAGCCGCCAGCTGCTACGTCTGAGCCATGCACGCGGCAGACTGGTTGCCAGCGGCCAGGACGCACTGGCCGCCGAGGCCGAGCAGGCTCTGCAAAGGCTGAACAGGGAAATCGCCACCCTCCAAACCCTGCCGCTGCTTGGCATCGCCGCAGAACAGCAATCCGGCAGCAGCACCTTCGCCGCTCTGCTCGACCTGCAGGGCAGCGAACAGGCCGAACAGGTCAGCGAAGACAAGGGCATCGCGCTCAAACGCGATATCGCCAGCCTGCTCAAGCGCTACCCTGGCGAACTGCGCCGCACCCAGGAACTGATCGGCCAGCGCAGCCAACTGTTGGCCAGCAGCGAGCAGCGGATTGCCATGCTGCAGCAGGCACTCGCGGAACTGGAGCCCGTCGTTCGCGCCGAACACGGGCGCATCCAGGCAGAAGTGCGCCTGATTCAGAGCACCATTATCGTCCTGATATTGCTTGTCGCCTTCGCCATCGATCGCCTCCAGCGTCACTTGACACGCGCATTGGGACAACTGGCACCCGCCCTGCACGCCTGGGCCCAGGGCGATTTCGGGAAAACCGTCCAGCTCGGCTCGAAAACCCCGGAAATGGTGGAGATCGAAACCTCGCTGAACCAGTTGAGACGCTATCTGGTGACGCTGGTCGGCACTCTGCGCCAGCATGCCCAGGAGGTTGCGGGCAACAGCGGCAGCCTGGCTGAAATGAGCAATGACCTGTACCAGGCCGCTACCCGCCAGACCAGCGATACCGCACAGATTCGCGACTCGCTGGGCGAACTGGAGGCGACCATCCAGAACGTCGCCGACGGCGCCGGGCAGACTGCCGAAGCCAGCCGTTCAGCCAGTCAGGCCGTTGCCCAAGGGCAACAGGACATCAGCCAGAGCCTCACGGGCCTGCAGCATCTGGTCAGCGAAGTGCAGGGCAATGCGCTGGCCATCGAGCGTCTGGCCGACGAAACCAACACCATCGGCAAGGTGCTGACCGTCATCCGCGCCATCGCCGAGCAGACCAACCTGCTCGCCCTGAACGCTGCCATCGAAGCGGCCAGAGCCGGCGAGCAGGGCCGTGGCTTTGCCGTGGTGGCCGACGAAGTGCGCACCCTGGCGCAACGCACCAGCGGCGCCACCGAGGAAATTCAGCAACTGATCGGCAACCTGCAGAAAACCGCGAATCAGTCAGTGGAGGCCATGCGCGTGCAGGTCGAGCACGCCACGGCCACTGCCGAACTGGCCGAAACCGCCGACCTGGCGCTGGACCAGATCGTCGCCACCATCGGCACCATCGAACACATGGCCGAGCAGATCGCCCAGGCCACCTCGCAACAGAGCGGCGCCGTCAGTGAAATCCGCAGTCACAGCGAACACATCCATCAACTGGGCGACAGCAACCTCGGCCACATCAGCCGTGGCCGTGAGCAGAGCGAACAGATGCTGCGCCTGGCCAATGACCTGAACCAGACGACACAGACGTTTCGGGTGTAGCTGCAAGCTAGCGTAGGGTGGATGTCGCTTTTTACATCCACCGAGGCTCCGCTCGTCGGGTCGATGAAGCGTGACCCGACCTTGTATCTCGACTGCAGCCTTTCAGGAGGCGATAGTCCCCGGCTGATCATCGGGGGAGAGAGTGCAAGTAGTACCCGCCCTTAAGCTTCGAGCTTGTG
>NZ_JAAMQZ010000048.1 GCF_013522825.1 Stutzerimonas stutzeri | reverse complement strand
ATGCCACCCCTGCGTCGCTGCGCTCCGACTGCCCGGCCGGATGGCCGTGGAACAGGTGGCCAGATGGCCCTGGAATGCCTGGCCAGATGAGAGCGGACTGGGTGGCCGGATGGCGTGGAATCCGCAAAAGTGGTGAAAAAGGTGAATCGGAGGCCGACCCGCAAGGGGAGGGCGAAGGCGAAACCGGCAACACCGACAGTGACGGTACCGGCGAAAAAGGAAGCGATCCTTCGGGAGAGCAGAACTCTTCGCAGGGTGACGAAGCGGGCGGTGATCAACCAGCCAATGGCGGTGAGGATGGCACGGGAGGCGGGCAACCAAATTCCGAGCAGAAATCATCTCCTGAAGGTCAGGGCGCAAGTTCCGACCAGAAGGCATCAGGCCAGCGCGATGCAACGCAACAGCCCGGTGATGGCCAAGATGCCCAACTGGGATTGCGAGAGCGCGTAATGCAAGCAACTGAAAGCGACCTGCAAGGGTTGATTTCGGAGGTTGGCGATGCTGCTGCTGAGTTGCTGGGCCGAAAGGCATCGGCAAGCTTCAATCCGATCAAGCCATTCCCCCTGGGAGGGAGAGCGGTACGCCGGTCAGACGAAGCCTCATGTAGGCGTCGCACTACCGGCGAAGCGCACTCTGCTGGTTTGCGTCAGATCCTCAATGGACTGCTGCAGGCGCAGGTGGACTGTCGGGTGAGGCTCAAGCGCCAAGGGCGTCGGATCGATACGTCGCGCATAGCCATGCTTCCAGCAGGCGAAACGCGGGTGTTCCGAAGCAAGGCGCGGGCTGAGCGTCAATCGGCTGCTATCCAGTTCCTGTTCGACAAGTCAGTAAGTATGGATGCAGCAATGGAACAAGCTGAGGCGGCGCTGTATGCCGTTCTCAGGGGGCTTGAAGGGCTGCCACTGGTAACAACTGGGGCGATGTCTTTTCCAGGCACAACCACAGCTGGGGCCGATCAATGCTGCGATCTGATCAAGCGTTCAACCGAGCGTCTTGGCGCTGCAGTGGAAGCGGGTGGATTTGGTGCTCTGCCGCATGGTGGAACTCCATTGGCACAGGCTATATGGCCTGCCGCGATTGAGGTTTTACGCGCAAAGGGAGAGCGGAAGATTCTTTTCGTGATAACCGATGGCGAGCCAAATTCCGGTACTGACGGATATTGCAAAGAGATGTTCGAGCGGTGTGAGGCTTCAGGGATACAGGTTATTGGACTCGGCTTCGGCTCGGCTAATAGCTATGTTCTCAGCAAGCTTTTCACCAAATACGTTGCAGTTGGGACGGTAAGTAGATTGAAGACAGCGCTGTTTGAGGTTGTTCGAGACGTACTAACCGCTTAACTAGACAACAAACCATTCCCAGCAGGGGCCAACCCTGCTGGGGGAGGCCTTCGCTTGGAAAGGGAGGCCAGAATGGAAAATGTAGCTGTAGCTCCATTACTCGACTTGTTCGGGGATGAAGTAATTATTCAACGCCGCTCTCTTGAGCGCCGCCCCCGGCGAAAAACTGTTCCCATCCAGGTACAGGTTCAGCTTGGGTTTCTCGACATCCTTGAGATGTCAGATGCGGAGTTGGAGTTGCTGCGCGCAGAGGATGAAATCACTGACGATTACATCGACTGGATGCGCAGTTACATGATCAAGATGACACTTCGCCAGATTCTTCACCCTCAGGTGAGTATTGAAAACTGGTGGGATGGCATGTTGTGGGTGCTGGCGGATGAAGATGAACCGTTCAGCTTCAAAACCTGCTGTAACGCAGCTGGCGCTGATCATGAGGAGGTTCGTGAGAATTTCCTGAGCATGATGCGGCGAAAGTAAAGATGAGCCCGGTAGGGGGAAGCCCCTTACCGGGCTTTCTCCGTTCTGAAAATGAAAGGAGAGAAACATGTCAGTCCTGGTGATACCACGGCTGTATCTGCGCTATCGAATTTACCTGCGCGAACGTGTGAACGGAGCGTTGCTCCCGGAAACAACGTTTGAGTGCGAGGCAGAAGATTCGTTGCATGCAATTGAGCAAGCACGGGATAAGTATCCTGCTTGCTGGTTGAACTACGCATCATCTTGTCGTGTTTACTCAAACGGCGAAGAGGGTGAGTTTGTCTGACTAATGCTACTCGTCGTGGTTAACACGGCGAGCGCCTAAAACCCGGCTGGGAAACTCCAGTCGGGGTTCTCCAGCATCAAAAATGAATGGAGAATAGACATGTTTGCAGGCTCAGTTGTTTCTTACCCGGATCGTGGTCACTGGGGCAAGTCATCCTATCGCGGTAACTGCACAGGAAGAATTATCAAAGACTTTCTGGAAAGTTACATGAAAAGAAAAGATGGCCTGGTCGTAGATCCGAGCATCGGTGGCGGTACTAGCGTCGATGTTGCTAGGGAGATGGGACTGCGATTTGTTGGCACTGACCTACATCAGGGCTTCAACTTGCTTACGGACGACCTTGCGTCGTACATCGGTGAGATGGCTCACGTTTGCTGGTGGCATCCCCCATATGCGGGAATGCTCAAGTATAGCGGGGTAGAGTGGGGGGAGCCAAATAAGTGGGATATGTCACGGATGAATTTCCAGGACTTCACTGAAGCACTGGAACTTGCCGTGATGAATATCCACGACGCAGTTGAACGTGGCGGCGTGTATGGAATCCTTATGGGCAACATGCGTGCCAAAGGTACCTACTATAACCTTAGTTCACTTGTGGAACGAATTGCGCCGGGTCGGTTGATCGATGAGGTCATCAAGGTCCAGCATAATTGTAAAAGTGACTCAAGCTCCTACAAAGGCAACTTTGTTAGGATTGCCCACGAAAAGTTACTTGTATTCGCTAAGCGTGAATCTTCGTTGTTCCTTATTGGGTCAATGGAAAAGCGCGCAGCAGCGATGACTGGTATTACGTGGAAAGCAGCGGTTCGGCGTGTGCTTCAAGGCAACAAGATTCTTCATCTGAAGGATATCAATGATGCACTGGAGCCCTATGCTAAAACGCGTGATAACCAACACTGGCAAGCTAAGGTGCGTCAGGTTCTACAAGACGAGCGCTACTTTGTTCGTTTGAAACCCGGTGTTTACCAGCTAGCTGCATAAACCGATACACAAACCAAATAGCCCCTGCGGGAGAAATCCCGCACGGGGTTTCTCTTTGCCTGGGGCACCCAACCAGGAAAGGAGAAAATCATGTCCACGATCATCAACACGAAGATCGGTGAGTCGAAAAACGTAGCGCGCCTTTGGCTTGAGGGTCGAAAGCTCGAAAGGGCAGGCGTGAAGATCGGTGCGCGCTACCAGCTCGTGCAGGACAAGGCGATGGAGCGTTTGGAGCTTCGCGAGGCCCCGGCCGCAGCGAACGACCAGACTTTCACTGTCTCCAAGCGCGAGCGACGTGGTGTGGTGGTGCCCTTGATTGAGGTTCGATCAAGGATACTCAGCGAGGTGTTCGCGAACATCGAGCGGGTGCGGGTTGCAATCCGGCGAGGTCGGATCGTGATCACAGCGCTGCACATCGAAACCAAGATCCGGGAACGAGTTAAGCGTTTGACGGAAAAGCTGCGTACCGGAGAGCCGTTGGCAGTAGCCAGCCTGTTCCATGGTGGTGGTGTTGCGGATAAGGCACTTCATAGTGGCCTTAGACGTGCTGGGATCAAGTCGTTTATCCAAGTCGGTGTCGAGATTGAACCGGAATACTTGGATTCGTCGTTAGACAACAATCCCGAGCTGTGGAATGAAAAGAGTGTTGCGATCTGCTCTGACGTAAGAGAGGTCAACTGGGGACATAACCCTCCCCAGTGCGATGTTATCTGTGCGGGGATTCCCTGCTTAGGTGCATCGAAGTCAGGTCGCAGCAAGAACAAACTGAGCATGGCAGAGGAACACTCCAAAGCTGGTGATTTGTTTGTTGATTTTCTCGATGCGGTTAAAGCGCTGAACCCAAGCATTTGCCTGATCGAGAACGTACCGGAATATCAAACGTCTGCTTCTATGGTTGTTATTCGCGCGAAGTTGGTTTCTCAAGGCTATGTGCTGAAGGAAGCTGTGTTGAATGGCAACGACTTTGGCGCTCTTGAGCGTAGAAGCCGATTGGTTGTGGTCGCGATAAGTAAGGGGCTTCCTGACGTTTTCGATTTTAGTGAGCTAAGCAAACTGAAAGAGAAAGAGGGAAGTCTTAATGAGGTATTAGAGGATGTTCCGCATGATTCTGAGCGGTTCAAATCCTTCGACTATCTCGCAAATAAGGAAGTACGCGACAAGGCAGACGGCAAAGGATTCTCACGCCAACTGCTAAGTGGGGCTGAAGATTTCTGCGGAACAATCGGACGTGGTTATGCGAAGTGCAGGAGCACGGAGCCCTTCCTAGTACATCCGACCAACCCGCAACTGTCTCGGCTACTCACGCCTGTCGAGCACGCACGAGTGAAAGGCATCCCGGAGGTGGTAATCGCTGGGCTTCCTGACACGACTGCGCATGAGGTGCTTGGGCAGTCAGTGATCTTTCCGTTGATTGAGTCCGTTGGGCTCGAATTAGGGGTGTCGATCACTGCTGCTGTAAACCCCAGCGTGGTGAGTCTGCGACAGGAGGGAATTTCCTCCTACTGTGGGCAGATCTGCGGCGGTGGTAATTGCGGTGCTGGCCAGTTGTGCAGCTTCGGAATCAACTCGGAAAGCCAGATGCCAGGCCTGCCGGAAAGTGATCCCAACCAGGGTCAGTTCCAGCTCAGTCTGATGGTGGCGTAAAACAACCCCTGCCAGGGAGAAATCCCTGGCGGGGCTTCTCCTTGCATGGATGGAAGGAGAGGATCATGAGTGCAATCCTTGAGGCAGCACAGTTGCAAGGCAACGCGAGCATCATCCGCAGGGCCTGGGCAAAAAGGGGCAAGCAGAAGGTTCACCTCTGGGAGCTATCGACTGGGGGCGTCATTCTCCTGCGCCACATGGAGGGGGAAGGGTTCAAGCATCCGGTAAAGCTGCATGAGCCAATGGAGGTAATCGTTAACCGATTTCGCGAGAAAAACGGTCATCAGGTGATCTCTCCCCATGCAATCTGAATTCAAAAAGATTAGAATAATTACTCCAATCCCGCCCGGAGCTTTTTCAGTGGATAGTAGCCCTTCCCGTAGCGACATCGAGGCGCCTCTGGCTTCGTTACTGAAGCAGCAGCGCAATGCTTTTCAGGCCGATCCCATGCCTTCGCTGGCAACTCGGCTGAGTTGGCTGAAACGGCTGCGCACAGTTCTGGTAGATGAACAGGAAGCGTTGGCTGAGGCGGTGAGTCGGGATTTCGGTAACCGTTCGCGGGATGAGACGCTGTTTGCCGAGATATTACCCAGCCTGCAATCCATCGATCACGTCTGCAAACATTTGCGCCGCTGGATGAAACCGGCACGACGCCCGCTGGGCATCGCCTTTCAACCGGGCTCGGCTCAGGTGTTCTATCAACCGCTGGGCGTCGTTGGGGTGATAGTGCCCTGGAATTATCCGATTTTTCTGGCCATCGGCCCGCTGCTCGGTGCGCTGGCGGCGGGTAACCGGGTAATGATCAAGATGAGTGAATCAACCCCGGCTACGTCCCAACTGGTCAAGGAGCTGTTGGCCAGAGCCTTTCCAGAGGATCAGGTCGCTGTGGTGCTGGGCGAGGCGGATGTGGGTGCAGCTTTTTCCCGCCTGCCCTTCGATCACCTCCTATTCACCGGCGCCACCAGCATTGCCCGACATATTCTGCACGCAGCGGCGGATAACCTGACCCCGGTAACGCTGGAACTGGGTGGCAAATCACCGGCCATTGTCTCGGCAACGGTACCGTTGGACGACGCTGCCGAACGCATCGCCTTCGGCAAGACCATGAATGCCGGGCAGACCTGCGTGGCGCCGGACTATGTACTGGTGCCGGAAGCGCGGGTGGAAGCATTTGTCGAGGCTTACCGCAAGATGATCAGCCGGTTTTATCCGCAGCTCAGTGATAGCCCCGACTACACCAGCATCATCAATCCGCGCCAGCAGGCGCGATTGAACAGCTATATCGACGATGCCCAAACCAAGGGTGCGCGGGTGCTCCCCTTGTTCGACGCAAGCCAGGAGCAACGCCTGCCCCCTACCCTGCTGGTGGATGTCAGCGATGACATGCTGGTGATGCAGGATGAGATATTCGGCCCATTGCTGCCGATCGTGCCCTACCGGCAGATCGACGACGCCATCGCCTATATCAATGCCCGTCCGCGCCCGCTGGCGCTCTACTATTTTGGCTACGATCGGGGTGAGCAACAGCGGGTAATGGAGCAGACCCATTCCGGCGGCGTGGGCCTGAACGAGACCCTGCTGCATGTCGCGGTATGCGACCTGCCCTTTGGCGGTATCGGGCCTTCCGGCATGGGCCATTACCATGGTCATGAGGGTTTTCTGACCTTCAGCAAGGCCAAGGCGGTATTGCGCAAGCCGCGCTTCAATGCCACACGGGTGCTTTATCCGCCCTACGGCAGCGCCATGCAGAAGTTGTTGCGCAAATTGCTGATTCGCTGACCAACTCACCAGGCCAAGGACAACAATAATAATGCCCGACACCACTGCAGACGCCCCCGGCATGAATCGTCGCCAGTTGCTCAAACTGGGATTGTTCGGCACCGCCGTCCTGACTACCGTCGGCGGCATCGCCAGCCTTGGCGGTTGCTCGGCCGATACCCCCGCGCAGGGTTTCCAGCAACTGCGCAAGGATGATCTGCCCATGTTGCGTCGGGTAATCCCAGTGGTGCTGGTTGGCGCGCTCCCGGCAGAGCAACAGGCCGCCATTGTAGAAGGCGTTCTGCTGGCGCTCGACAACAACCTGAATCAGTTGTCACCCAGCCTCAACACCCAGCTGTTGCAGCTGTTCGATCTGCTGACTCTGGGCGTCACGCGCGGCGCAGTAACCGGCATCTGGGGCTCTTGGGAGAATGCCAACGACGAGGCGGTGCAAGCCTTCCTCAAGCGCTGGGAAAACAGCTCCTTCGCCTTGCTGCAACAGGGTCAGAACGCTCTGACCAATCTGATTCTGCTGTCCTGCTACAGCACCCCGGCGTCATGGCCGCAATGCGGCTATCCGGGCCCACCGCGCATCTGAACAGGAGAGCCCCTGCATGCCCATTCCGGATCTGTTCACCGAAGGACTCAAGCGCGACTGGAAAGTGACCAACGCTGCACAACTGGAGCAAGACCTGACCCTGGAGGCGGATATCGCCATCGTCGGCAGCGGCGCCGGTGGTGCCACCAGCGCGGAAATACTCAGCGCAGCCGGATTCAAGGTCTTGCTGATAGAGGAAGGCGGCCTGTTCACCAGCAGTGATTTCAAGCTGCAGGAACATGAGGCCTACCCCGACCTGTATCAGGAAGGGCTGGGGCGCATGTCGAAGGACGGCGCCATTACCATCCTGCAGGGCCGTGCCGTCGGCGGCACTACCCTGGTCAACTGGACGTCCTGCTTCCGCACGCCCGAGCCCACCCTGGCGCATTGGGCCAGTGAGCATGAAGTACTTGGGCACAGCGTAGAAGAACTGGCACCCTGGTTCGCTCGTATGGAAGAGCGCCTGGGCATCAGCCCCTGGGCCATGCCGCCCAATGCCAACAACGACGTGCTGCGCCGTGGCTGCGAGAAGCTCGGACTGCATTGGCAAGTCATCCCACGCAACGTGCGCGGCTGCTGGAATCTCGGCTATTGCGGTCTCGGCTGCCCAACCAACGCCAAGCAGTCCATGCTGGTCACCAGCATCCCGGCGCTGCTGGATAATGGCGGCGAGCTGATCTACCTCGCCCGGGCCGAGCGTCTGCAGCTGGACGGTGGTCGTGTAACCGGGCTCGAGTGCGTAGCCATGGATGAGCGCTGCGTCGCACCGACCGGGCGGCGGATCCAGGTTCATGCCCGGCATTACATCCTGGCCGGCGGCAGCATCAATACCCCAGGTTTGCTGCTGCGCTCCGAAGCGCCCGATCCGCATGGCATCCTCGGCAAGCGCACCTTCCTGCACCTCACGACCTTTTCCTGGGCGCAGTTCGACCAGCAGATCAATCCCTTCTATGGCGCTCCCCAGTCCATTTATTCCGACCATTTCCAGTGGCAGGACGGTGCCACCGGCCCGATGGGCTACAAACTGGAGGTGCCGCCCATGCAACCTGGCTTCAGTGCTACGGTCCTCGGCGGCACGGGCGTGGCCAATAGCGAGCTGATGCAGCAGCTACCCAACGCCAACATGATGATTGCCCTGCTGCGCGATGGCTTTCACCCGGACAGTTCACAAGGTGAAGTGCAGCTGCGCAGCGATGGTTCCCCGGTGCTGGATTACCAGTTGACCGATTACACCTGGGAGGCCGTGCGGCGCACCTATCAGAGCATGGCCGAGATCCAGTTTGCCGCCGGCGCGCGCACGGTAACTCCCGTACACAACGATGCCCGCCCGGCGAAAAACCTGGCCGAGGCGCGGACAATGATTGACGCGCTCGACTTGCGCCGCTTCAAGGCGCGCCTGGGCAGCGCCCACGTCATGGGCGGCTGCGCCATGGGTGAAGACGCCAGCCGCGCCGTCACCGACAGCCTTGGCCGGCACCACCAGCTGGAGAACCTGTCGATTCACGACGGCTCGCTGTTCCCTACCAGCATCGGCGCCAACCCGCAGCTGTCGATCTATGGGCTGACAGCCAGGTTATCCAGCCTGCTCGCCGAGCGGTTAGCCGGTTAGCTGCACTCTTGAAAACGGAGAACAATAATGAACAAACAACGTTATGCCATAGGCTTGCTGGCTGCCAGCCTGTGCCTGCCACTTATCGCATCTGCCAATGGCCAACCAGCAGAACCCACCACCGTAGAGGCCAACGCAGCCGTATTGCAGCAACTGGACTTCAGTGACCGCAAGGCCTTCGAAGATGCCCGCCGCGGTTTTATCGCCGCCCCGGCAGACGGCCCGCTACGCAACCCGGATGGCAGCACCGCCTGGGATATGAGCGCCTATGCCTTCGTTGAAGGAGAAGCTCCAGACACGGTGAACCCCAGCCTGTGGCGTCAGGCTCAACTGAATGGCATCCATGGGTTGTTCAAGGTCACCGACGGGATCTACCAGATTCGCGGTATGGATCTAGCCAACATGACCGTCATCGAAGGTCAGACCGGGCTGATCATCATCGACCCACTGCTGTCGCCAACCACCGCCAGGGCAGCCCTGGACCTCTATCTCGAACACCGCCCCAGCAAACCGGTGGTGGCGGTGATCTACACCCACAGCCATGTGGATCATTTTGCCGGGGTGCGCGGCATCGTCAGCGATGAGGACATCCAACAGCAGCGCGTGCGCATCTACGCGCCAGAAGGCTTCATGGAGCACGCGGTAAGCGAGAACGTGATTGCCGGCAACGCCATGACCCGTCGCGCCATGTACATGTACGGTACCGAACTGGACGCCAGCGCTACCGGGCATGTCGACAATGGCCTGGGCAAGGCACTGAGCCATGGCGCGCTGACACTCATTCCGCCCACCGACATCATTACCGCCAATGGAACCAAGGTGATCGACGGGGTCGAGGTCGAATTTCACCTGGCCCAGGGCAGTGAAGCACCCGCGGAGATGATGATGTATTTTCCCGCAGCCAGGGTGCTCAACACCGCCGAAGTCACCTCTCATCAGCTGCACAATATCTATACCCTGCGCGGCGCCGAAGTGCGCGACGCCAGCCTCTGGTCACGCTATATCGATGAGGTTCTGGAGAAATACGGGCCGCGCACCGACATTCTGATGGCCCAGCACCACTGGCCGGTCTGGAATCAGGACGATGCCCGGCACTTTCTCGCCGTGCAACGCGATCTGTACAAATTCATTCACGACCAGAGCGTACGGCTGATGAACCAGGGCTACCGCCCCGACGAAATTGCCGAGCAGCTCACGCTGCCCGCCAGCCTGGCGAAGGAATGGATCGCCCGCGACTATTACGGCACCCTGCGCCATAACGCCCGCGCCATTTACCAGAAGTACCTGGGTTGGTATGACGCCAACCCGGCCAACCTCAACCCTCTGCCGACGCAGGAAGCAGCGCGCAAGGCCATGGAGTACATGGGAGGTATCGAGCAGGTAATTTCCCGCGCCCGGCAGGACTTCGATCGCGGCGAGTACCGCTGGGTAGCCTCGGTCATGAGCCAGGCGGTGTTCGCCGAACCGGATAACCAGACTGCCCGGCAACTGAATGCCGCTGCGCTGGAACAACTCGGCTACCAGGCCGAATCCGGCCCCTGGCGCAATGTCTACCTGTCCGGTGCCATGGAGTTGCGCAACGGGACGGCACAACAGTCTGCCGGTGCCATCGCCACCGATCTGCTGCAGGCGCTGGACACCGGCATGTTCTTCGATCTGCTCGGCGTACGCCTTAATGGTCCCAGGGCCGAAGGCAAGCAGATGCTACTGAACTGGAGCTTCACTGACACGGACGAGCAGTTCCGCCTCAACCTGCAGAACGCCACGCTGACCTGGCTGCCCGAGCGCAGCGCTCCGGATGCCGACGCCAGCATCACTATGACCCGGGCAACGCTCAATGCTATCCTGACGCAACAAAACAGCTTTCCAGCGGCCATCAAGTCCGGAGATATCCGCATCGAAGGCAATCCGCAAGTCTTTCTCGAGTTGCTGAGCCTGATGGATCACTTCACCCCGGACTTCGCGCTGATCGAGCCGATCACCGACTAAGCGACAGCCCCTCGGTCACTTCTCCCGTGACTGAGGGGAGCTGCCCAGAGAAACAATGAGAGACCTGACTATGGCTGCAAAGCCAAGCACCCGCGACCGTATCCTGCAAGCCAGCCTGCACCTGTTCAATACCCAGGGCGAGCGCAACATCACCACCAACCACATCGCCAGCCACCTGGGCATGTCACCCGGCAACCTCTATTACCCCGTCTTATTCATGAGAGCTCTCAAAGTGACTCATTTTCGGCAGCTTGATGACCCTCTAACCGTTTTCGGGCTGGGGGGTACGATTTTCGGTAGTGTATTTACTTTGTCAGCGTAAAAACAGAAAGGTTTTGTGCCTGCTTTCAACTCTTTCACAGCTTTTCTTATCATTTAGGCAAGATAAAACCTCAGCCGTTCAGCCGATAACCTGTTTGTTGCGTGCCTCGGTTTAAGTTTGAGCCTGATGCAGTCGAGGCAAGTTTTTAAGCAGACTGGGCCACCATTTGCCGCCAGACTGTCCGATATGAACTGCTATTTTTCGCGCATGCACGGCCACGGTCGCTGCTGTTTTCAGGATCTGCTCGCGGACTTTGCGTATGCTCCAGCCCTTTTGTGTGACGCGCTCCATCAGCGCTCGCAGACTGTGCAGCATCTGATAAGCGTAGAGACTCAGCAGCAGGCTGACCTGATTGCGGCCCATCACCTGTTGCACGGTAGACGCACCACGGCAGGTAGAAGATAGGTGAACGTTGAGCGTGTCTTTCAGTTCGCCCATGTGCCCCTCAGCTTTCCCGCGTTTGCGGTACAGCTGCAGAATTTTATGCGGTGTCCAGTCTTTCCAGTCCAGGCTGGTGACTAGGAAAAAATGTTTTAAAAACAGATCATCCGGTTGCTCGCAGACCACTAAAATAATGCGGCGCGGCTTCTCCCAAGACTGTGCCTGATAGTAAAACTCATGGCACCACTCGCGTAGTTGATGGGTTGGCCGACCCACTGGGCGCTTGAGGTAGTGTGCCGCTTCGCGCTCAAGTACGGTATTGCTGGACAATCGACCAACATATTCAATATTGGCGTCATCCAGTGCCGAAAGTGTTGGGTTGCCAGTAAAACCCGCATCAAAACGAACTCTGACCTTGGTGCCGGTTGTCTTGCCAATCCGTTCAACCAGCTTGGGAATCCAGTGCTCAGCTTGTACTGCACAACCGCTGTTTCCCTCTCGTAACAGGCCGCCAACCATGTCGCCCGTTTCAGCGATAGAAGCCACCAGCGGTGAGTAGTGTGAATAACCAACATAGCTGTTGTAGCCCGTTCTGACTTGTTGGCCAAAAGTTTCAATGGGCAGGCCATCGACATCCAACGTGATCGATGACAATGGCTTGCCGCTGCGCATCGAAGACAGTCGCCTCATGGCCATGTCGAGCAAACCGTCATGAAATGCAGACTGGTTGATATCTGTGGCCAACAGATTCAGAAGACGCGACAGGGTTGGCTGCGAAGGACGGGGCTGCTCTAGTGGCGTGGTGCTGCGCTGATCGCTGCAGGCCAGCTGCAAAACCGGGTCGTTTGCTAGTGTTTGCGTATCACTCAGATCGTCCCAGCCCAGCGCACGCTGAATCAGCAGAGTACGAAGCTGACTGGACAAACTATGTTGCACACGTGCGGGGTCACGATCATCAAGCAACTGCCGATCCAAGCTCTCAATCACACCGCTGCGATCGAGCACCTCGCGCAGCAAGAATGCACCGGCATCACTACTGGTTTTTTGTTCACTGAGCTGCACTGAAACAGATAAGTTGCAGGCTGGTTTCCAGCTTGGTAGTGTTTCACCCATGGCGAGCGGCCCTCTCTAATCAAGTTCTTGCCGAACATATTGATTATAAAGAATAAACCACTCGCCTTCTTTATTTTAGGTCAAGGCTCGTGAATAAGACGGGTTCAACGCCCTTCGGGGCGTTTTTTTTGCCTGCATGCTTGAGGCTGGCAGGTGGATCGGTATAATCGACACATCGCTTCATGTTTCATCCCTTCGCGCCTCAGCGCACTAATCTTCGTCAAGTGCATGTTGCACTCGGCAAGAGCCTGTACCGATCTTCGGTCAGGCAAAAACCAGAGTCACTTTGTGGCCTGGGAAAGCTAAGTCGGAGCTTCAACCGGCCTAATCGAAAGCATTCAGAATCAACGTTCCTCTTTAGGTCCGTTGCGTTTTTGTTTGCACAACAAAACCCACGCGGGGATAACTCCCTGCCGGGCGTTTCTCCGTCTGCATTAAGCTAATGGAGAAACATAATGAAAGTTCTGATCATCGCAGTAGTGCTGATTGTTGGTGGCATCCAAGTCGGCTTTAAAGCGTTCGATTACGGCGTTGCTTCGGTTGAAAAAACTGAAACCGCCAAAACGATCAAAGCCCGTCAGGTGCTCTGATTGAAACAACCCTTTGGGAACAATCCCATGGGTTGTTCTCAATCATTGAGGATCTGCGTATGTACTTCCGCAACTTAATGACTGCCCTATGGATCGGTCAGGTATTTGCAGAAAGCACACAACGCCCTTATGCCCTTTATGGACATAAGGAGGGCTACATCGTAAGAAAACTGACTCGGGCTAACAGCTTGGAGTTGGAAATAATCAAACCCTGACGGGAGCAATCCCGTTATGGGGGCGCCTCGTCATTAATTTGCGAGGTGTAATATGTTTTTTAATAAAGTTCTTAGTTGGTTAAGGGAGACTGTCGTCGGCATTGGCTGTAGCTTGCTGGCTGCGGGGTTCGTCGGCATCATCACTCCAGGTTCGCATCCGCAAGCCATTGCGGTCAGCGTGGTAAGCGGCCTGGTCTTGATTGTCGGTGGTCTGGTGGTATCCTTTTTCCAGAAAGACAACGCAGGTGAATGAAATGGACACGACACAAACGCTCGTTTTGGCTATATCCGGCGTGCTGTTCACGATCACTGTGGCAGCGTGCGTCGGCATGATGCTAGCGAAGCACTTGGACAAGAAGCATGCTGCGCATGCGTCCAAGGTGCCCTGATCCACGAGATATTTGCGTCAATACCCTTCTGCTCAAGGCAATGCCTTGAGTAGGTAACCAGCTAGTCGCGTAACGTGGTCATCCCTTGTGGGTGATCCACCAGAGCCCTCCGCGTGAGGGTTCTGGGGATCACCCACCTGGAGAACATCAAATGCCACAACACGAAGAGCCAATAGCACTGTACTGCCCCGAACTCAAAGAGCTGATGATCGACTCCGGCCGAGTGTTCCTCGTCCCTGATCAGATCGCAGCAACAGTGAAGAAGGCCAACCCTGACACCCGCTTCGTCAAAGCATGGGCTGTGCTGCACCGCCTGATACCCGCATCAGGCGCAGTATCGGTTCTCGAAGCGCCTCAGTCAGCGGCGGCATGAGTGCCAACAAAACCCCAAACCCCGGCTGTTTCCAGCCGGGGTTATTTTTTTGCCTGCCAGAATCTGGTCAGATTCCACCGCCTTTTCCTCTCGCGTATCTCTAGCATCTTGGTACTCACCTTCACCAGGTAGCACCTATGCGTCCCAGCTTCAAACATGCCCTCCGACGCTTGGCTGTTGGCGGCATCATCATGGTTCAGCTCAATACGGTTGCCTTCAAGGCGTGGGCCGATTCCATTGCTGCCAGCGCCACGCTAGGCAATCAGACCGCTCAAATGGGCATTCAGATGCTCGATCCTTCTGCGGCGCAGAAGACGCTTCAGGATCTGTTCCCTGACCTCCAAGGCGGCGGTACCGCGTCCTTGGAAGAGGTGTATGGAGACGACTCGGGCACTCTTGACGCTGGCATCCAGGCCAACACACGGCTGAGAAGTGAGTCGTCGATGGATGGCGAGGCATACAGGATTCTGGTTGATAGCGGCAAACGGCCTGCGGTGGATCTTTCGAATGATCCAATGTTTAAGCAGACGGACGAGATTCGATCTAATGATTTCATGCAAGGATTCAAAGAGAACTTTGCAGACTGCTCCAGAAAAGATGTGTTTGAAGAACGCCAAGCTACATCTCACATCGCGGATTACCGCACTTGTGAGCGCGTAGCAAACGAAGGCGGCAATGTGACCTTCAAGCATGACTATACGCTAGGAGTTGTCGAGTATGTTTCAGGCCAGCCAAACTACCAGTCATGCGGCAGAGGTTGCCTATATGTATGGGTGGGCACCGTTGGTAACGATTACTGGGGCGGTAAATGCGCGATCTACGAGGAATACACACGCTTCAGGGTTATCAATAAAGATGCCATCCTGTCTGCGGTTGTTGAACAAGCTACGTTCGATGACTACTTTCAGATCTACTTCAATGACTCTCTTCTATGGACCCACACGCCGGGCGTATTCCCTCCCGAGACGGCGGGCGCGTGCGAGAGAAGTACCAGTTGGAAAGTAAGTCCCAACAAGGATGTCACGAACGAACTAAAGCAAGACGCGGACGTAATTACATTCAAAACACGCACGTCAGTCACAGGTCGGGGCGAAGGCTATGCACGCATTCGCATTAACTATGATCCAGCAAAAGCGATTACCGATAATGGTTGGGGACCTGAAGAGCGCCTTCCGCTTCTTAAGATGATCAACGATGGTTTCTGCAAAGAAAGCAGTGTTGTTTGCACTAAAACGCCGGCAGTAGATGCTTCTGGCTGTATTAGCGAGAATGGTGTTGTCGCATGCCAATCTGATATGCAGCCATCCCCTCATCCTGACTTAGATCCCTTCTGTAAGGAAGCGGAAGTAACGGCTGACTGTTCGTTCTTCAAAGGGGATCTTGCCTGCTACATAGATGCCAATGGGAAAGAACAATGTCCTGAAAACGGCGGTGATTCCTGCGTTGTAAATCATGAGATCGAACTGCGCTCAACTGGAATGGTTGGAAAATTCGCTGCTAATGGTCGGAACGTGGCCAGGGCCGAGTTTGATTTTGTTGCTGGAACCTGGACAACTCTTCCAGGGTCGGATGGAACCAGATTCAATGGCAGTGTGACCAAGGTTAACTACAACGAAATCTGTGATGGACAAGATGGATACATACAATCTTCCGGTACAGAGCTTTGGCCTGAATACGGACTTGGTGGTCAGCTAGATACATCAATAGTGATGAACGTAATAAGCCAGCCATCCTGCGGTAATGGTCTGAAAGCTGTCGTAGAATTACGGGATACAAAATCTGACGATGATTTAGTAAATGCTTTGACTGGTGCCTTTAGTTTCAGGCACTCAAAGCTTGTTAAAGATGTATGGTCACCACAAAGTTGCATAGATCAGGGTAAAGCTGTACTTGAAGGTAAGTGCAGTTCGGGGCAGATTACAGTCACCAAAGGTGTTCAGCATGAAGGAGAGTGCGCAACCATTTCAGGCATAAATATTTGTCCTGGTAATCCACTTTATGAACAAATCTCGGCGAGCCCATTGGGTACGTCAAGACTTGCAGAGCAGGTCCGTGTGCAGGGTTGCGGTGTAATCGAAGATAACCTGGACACCTGTGAGCAGTACGAGAAAGACCCCAACTGCGGTTTCATCTCCCAGAGCTGTATTAAGGGGGCTTCTGGGGAGTCGGGAGGATGCTACGCCTACGAGGAGATATGGGACTGCGGCTATGACACCAGCTATCCCACGGTAGTCAATACCGGCACTCAGATCGAATGTCCTGGCGGCGCTAGGTGCATGGGAAGCGAGTGCTTCGACACCTCGAACCAGAAAAGCGGTGACTTTGCATACGCCGTCGCAATGCTCCAAGTTGCCCAGTTCGCTGAGCATGATCTTGATTGCGGTGGCGACGGATCGGATATCGAGGTTGCCAACGAGTGCAAGATATTCAAAGGCGAAGCAATGGAGTGCAAGAAAGCGCTCGGTGGCTATGTCGATTGTTGTGAGGCTCCCGAAAGCGTCAGTATTTACGATTATGTGAATCTGACAATGAACACTATGAAAATGGCTAGTGCAATGGAAGCGCTATCCACGCACGGGCTTGGGGGGAGCCTGAAGTACGGTTACTGGCAAGCGGGCACGAATGCCATCACGTCCGCTGGTAGTTCTGTCATTAAGGGGCAGTGGTCAACAATAGTTGACAACGCAACTGGAGCCTTCAACAAAACGCTTCAGGGAACAGTCCAGGATACGCTTGTATCTAAGGTCCAAGAATGGCTAATGCAAAAAGCCTATGACGCCATGGTTAACATGGGCGCCGAGGTAGCTGCGAATGCGGTGTTTGTCCCAGCAGAGGGGGGTGGGATGATGCTCGGCCCTCAGGCCACAATGGTCATTAATATTATCGGCTGGGTATACATGGTATATGTGATTGTCGATCTTCTAATTAACATTATCTGGGAATGCGAAGAAAAAGAGTTCGAGCTTGGAGCAAAAAAAGAAACAAGGCAGTGCACGTTTGTAGGAAGTTATTGTGCCTCAGAAGCTCTTGGCTCTTGTGTTGAGAAACGAGAAAGCTACTGTTGCTATGGTTCGGTTGTTGGTCGGATTGTTCAAGAGGCCGCACATGAGCAGCTGGGTATTGAGTACGGTGATGTTGAGAATCCAAGTTGTGAGGGCATCACTCCAAACCAAATGGCGCAAATGGACTGGAGTAAAGTAGATATGTCGGAATGGATAGGCATGCTGAACATTGCGGGCCACCTTCCAACAGTGAATACGGTTTCTCTTGAGCAAGTTACAGGGAGCGGCAGCAGCCTTACAATATCTGAAGGTAACGTCAGGCAAAACTCGCTTAGTCGAAACGAAAAGCGGCTGGACGGATTTGATCCTGAAGCGGTCAAGAAAATGGAGGAAGACATAGCTAGGGGTGCTGTCCCTGACTAAGCAAAAGGCCCCGTTAGGGGCCTTTCGTTTATTTGCCAATGAAGTAGTTTGACATTCCGCTTCTCAGCACTGCAGGCGGCAATTTATCGGACTTTGACCGTGTGGCCGATGTGACATAGATCAAGAACCAATCAGGCAGAGATGCGGATAGCGCGACGGTGTTAGCCCTACTTCCGTGGATATTCCGAAACCCAGAAGCATTGATAATGGATTCCTCAGTAACTTTGTGACCGACGATATGGATAGGGCCATATGATTTCGGTGCGGAAATGAATGCTGGACTCTTTTTCGCCTCCTCCGAGAACAGCACTAAATTCGAAGCCTTTGGCATCTTGCCACCAAATGATCGGCTATCCGACTCGGGATATGCAGTAGCGATAAGTTCTTGAGGGAGCTGCTTTTGAAAAACGGCGGCTCTCGATTTATTGAACTCATTCAAGGCAACCTGCACAGCTTCCTCCGGCGAGGAGGCCAGATCTGATGGGACCCATGCAACGACCTGCGGCAATTGAGCTGGCTGTGTAGGTCCGCCCCCAAGAAGCAAAAGACCAAGGCCGACCCCGGCTACAGCGCCTCCGCTCATTCCCGATGGCGGCGCCACGGCACCTACCCCATAGGTTGCAGCATCGAGCACTCCAGTGCTGTTTCCACCTTGGGCCGGTTGTGAGGACGCATCGCCCATCATTTCGCGTGGTACGTCACGCATGCCCGAAATCTGCATGGCATTCATGTAGACCATAGCGTCGGACCACTTCGCTTTGGGTGTAGCAGCCGGGTCCGGCAGCTGATCGAAGGTAACGGTATTGCCTGGTGATGAGCACCCTACCAAGGCGGTGAGGGCCGCTGTCAGCGCGAGTGTCAGTTTGATTTTGCTGCAGTGAATCATGTCCGCTGTCCTTCTTGGTTAAGTTATTCAAGGCTACCAGTGGCAGCCGTTATCCCAAATTCTTGGCTTTGGCGCGTCAACTCTGCAGCTGGTAGCGGCCCACAAAAAACCCCGCTTTGATGCGGGGCTCTGTTGTCGGCGCTGGACTATTCAGCCTTTTCCTGGATGGGTGGCGACGCTGGCTGATTTCGCTGCTCTACCAGCTGGCCTATGGCTTGGAGCAATGCTTTCGCAGGCTGGGCGCCTTTGACCAGGATCTTCTGGCCATTGGTGTTGTCCACGACGACAGTTGCAGGCGTGCCCGTCACGCCCATAGCGGTACCGCGATCCATCTGATCCTGGATCTTCTGCTTGTACTTTCCGCTGGCCATGCACGCATCAAATGTCTGCGAGTCTGCGCCGACTTCTCGTGCCAGCCGACCGATATCATCAATGCCTTGGCCGTTCATAGCGCTGCGCTCGAACCATTGCCCGGTGAATGCCCAGAAAGCCTGGTTGCCCGCAATTTCGCTGACACATTCTGCCGCGTGTGCAGCCTTTGCGGCCGTGGGGTTGTGGAACTGCAGCGGGTAATGCTGCCACTCCCAGTTGATCTTGCCACCGGCCTGCTCAACGAGTGACTTTGGTGTGTCATGGAAGCGTTTACAGAAGGGGCACTCCAGATCGCTGAACTCCACAAGGGTGAACTCGGCGTCTGCCTTACCGTAGATGTTGCGGCCTTTGACCTCGATGTCTGAGGCGGCAGACCATTGCGAAAGGATCTGTAGCTTGGCAGCCGCGACCTCGGCCTGCTCTTTCGCGTCAAGTGCAGCGGCGACGCCAGCCGGCAACTGCTCAGCTATCGCTTGATTGATCGCATGCTCGGTGTACATGACGCTGGCGCCGAGGGCGGCCACCGCGAAAAGAGCGGAAAGACCTACGGTCAAAGGGAGTCGGTTTTTTGAGCTGGGCATGGGGTTCACTTTGCGAGGCTGTTGAAAGTCGGTTGCAGACGAAGTGGTACGTCCTTGGGAGTGCCATGCACTAGAACTTCCCACTCTTCGTAGGTGAGGCGTTCGGCGCCGCTGCAGAGCTTGTTGCGAACGCGGATATAGTCATTGACCGACCCGGTGCTGTTCGCCAGTGTCACGATCTGAGTTGCGTCTGCGGGACCACTGGGCGTCAGTACGCGGACGTGATCCGGCGTTTGATTCTCCTCCGGTTGATCCAGGCAAGTTCCAGACCGTAGTGCCGGTGGTACAGCGATGCTGGCTGTAACCTCTTGCGCGGTGTTCTGCAGCTCTGGGTGCAACTTGCCAGCGCGTGTATCCAGCTCATCCGGGCTGCCGAGTACGGGTTGATAGGACGGCTTTCTCAGTGCTGCCCCTCCACGGCCGGAGTGCCCCCAGCTGGTGTGGTGCCCGCGTAGATCCGGCTCGTACTGCTGGACCTCAAATGGGGTGCCTGTATAAGGCTCGGGTGCGGGCTCTTTGCTAGAGCAGCCTGAGAGCATGCCGAGGGCTGCGGTGATTGCCAGCGGTATGCGCAGTCGAGAGAAATGCATCGGTTGAACCTCGATCCGGGGGATGAGGTATTTTGTGGGAACCAGATCGCGATGAGGCGGCTAAACCTACACGATTCTTGTAAGATAAAAACATTCTAAGATCGTGGCATACCCTCTTGCGCATTAGCGCGATTGTGGGCATGCTTTCGCCAAGCCTTAATGGCGATAACCTCAGAAAGCGCAGCTTCACTCTCGCGCCTTGGGCCACGAGCCCGTCAAGATTCTCCAAATTAAGTCGTTCTGCATGTGCAGATCGATTTAGTCATGCACTTCGGTGCATGGTCGGCAAGTTGGCCGTCTGTCAAATACAACCTAACTATTTGAAATGAAAACCTTTCGGGGCAGCGATATTCCCCGTCAGGGGTTTACGTCGCCCTGTGTTTTACTCTGAATGGAGAATAATCATGGCTCGTGGCGTAAACAAAGTAATCCTTATCGGCAATGTTGGCGGTGATCCTGAAACTCGCTACATGCCCAACGGGAATGCGGTTACCAATATCACATTGGCAACTACCGATAGCTGGAAGGACAAACAGTCTGGTCAGCTTCAAGAAAGAACCGAGTGGCACCGTGTTGTGCTATTTGGGAAGGTTGCTGAGATTGCCGGTGAGTACCTTCGTAAGGGCTCGCAGTGCTATATCGAAGGCAGACTACAAACCCGCGAATGGGAGAAGGATGGAGTCAAGCGTTATACCACTGAGATTGTGGTTGATATGCAAGGCACCATGCAGCTCCTTGGCGGTAAGCAGGCAGATAACGGTGGTGATGGTGCTCCTCGCTCTAGCGGGAGGAATCAAGCACAGCGTTCTCCGCAGCAACCCAACCGTCAACCGACTCAAGCGCCGACTCCTGATCCGCATTACGATTCGTTTGACGATGACATCCCCTTTGCCCCTATTAGTCGTGTTCTTCTGAACATCATCTAACGGGTCAATCAGTTGTAAATAAATACGCGCCTTCGGGCGCGTTTTTGTTCAGGGGGTTTCATAATGTCTAGTGCTAACTATCAAAACGCTGTAGCCGTAATTGCAAAGCAAGAGGATAAGTTTCTTGAGTTGGTGAAGGCAGCAAAAACAGATGTCGTGTTCAAGCAAGAGATGCTTTATGCAGCTCAAGCCATGATGAACAATGACTACCTGTGCACTGTCGCTATCAACAATCCGCTGTCTCTTCGCAATGCATTTGGCCAAGTGGCCGCCTGTGGCCTCACGCTGAACCCTGCAAGGGGTTTGTGCTACCTGGTGCCACGGGACGGGCAAGTGGTTCTGGATGTGTCATACAAAGGCATGATCAAAACCGCTGTAAATGACGGCGCAATACGTGACTGTATTGTTGAGTTGGTCTACTCGAATGATCAGTTTAAGTACAAGGGTAAGCGTCATAGCCCTGTGCATGAATTCGATCCGTTCGACACTGAAGAGCGCGGCGAATTCCGTGGTGTCTATGTGGAAGTAACCCTGCCTGATGGCCGGGTCCATGTGGAAGCTGTAACAGCCAAGGAGATCTACAAAGCGCGTGATGCAAGTGATTTGTGGAAGCGCAAGAAGAAAGGCCCTTGGGTTGACTTCGAAACTTCCATGTTCAAAAAAACCGGCATCAAAATCGCTAAGAAATACTGGCCCCAAGTCGGCGAAAAACTCGACACGGTTATTCAGTATCTCAACACAACGGCAGGGGAGGGAATTGCATCGCATGATGTTCCGATCTCTGTTGTAGAGCGCTACATGGGTGCAGCAGAAGTAGTCGATGAAGCCCAGCCACTCCCGACCTCGAATGAGGTTGAAGAGCAGGTGCCGGCTACTGACACAACGGATGCTGAGCCTGTAGATGTTCAATCTCAGGCCCCAGCGCCGCTGGAAGGCGAAGTGCTTCAAGCTTCAAATAATGAGAGCCAGGCACCTGTAGATCTACCTCCCAAAGTCCTGAAAAAGACTCAAGCGGTGGTCAATCGGGCGCGTGAATCGCAAGGCTGGAAAGCTGCGCGTGATTATGTAAGTGCGTGGCCTGCTGAGGCTCGTGATTACGCTCTGCGACTCCTGTCTGCGGCGGAATACCAAGCTGCTCAGGGTGAATGACGATGGTTCATCTATCGATCAGATCTCTGTTAGAAGGCAATACGTTCTGTAGCCAGACACGATCAGAAGTGTTCAGAAAGGGAGAAGAGGTTTTTCACCCCAATGTTCAGCTTCTGGAAAAGACTGGCTACAGAAACAAAATCTGCTCCGAGTGTCTTGCGATTTGGGATAACCCGGAGTCTCCAACCAACCCTGTGCAGGGCGTCCCTTTGCACAGGGCTGCTGCTGGCAATAAATGAGGAAACTGAGATGGCTGAGATTATTATCAACCTGATCATGCTGTTCTTTAACTAAGAACAGCGAACTCACAATAAACCCTGACGGGGCACCTGCCCCTCAGGGGTTAGTTGCCTTCGTCGTACTGAAAAGGAAAACGAAATGGCAACTGCTAACTCAAGCTGCATCATCAAACTCGTCCATGACCATGACGCAGAAAGTCCGCGTGAATGGGACAACTTAGGATTGATGGTATGCGCTCATCGGCGCTATCGTTTGGGTGATGAGAATGGGGCTGCGAAAGCATTGGAAGTGATCTACAAGCACCTGTCTGATAAGCAGCTGGGGCAGATCGATTTCAATGCCAATCACATCCCAGATGTTGAGCGTGCGCTGGAGATGACGGGGCAAGCAATTATGCTTCCACTTTATCTTTATGATCACTCTGGCATCACAATGAAAACCTCCCCTTTTAGCTGTCGATGGGACAGTGGCAAGGTTGGCTTTATCTTTGTGTCTAAAGATAAAGCCCGCTCCGAGCTTGGTTGGAAACATCTCACGAAGCCGCGCATTGAGAAGCTGGAAACATATCTGGACGGAGAGGTCGAATCATACGATCAATACCTGACGGGGAATGTTTGGGGGTATCAAGTGATCGAGGATGACGAAGTTGTTGATAGCTGCTGGGGATTCTTTGGTAGCGATCCAATGACAAATGGCGTTCTGGATCATCTAAGTAATCAGCATCAGGCAATGATACAGGCTGGCAATTATCAGCGTGTCTATTCCTGAGTTTAAATAACCCATCTGACTGCGTATAAGTTGATCAGATAAATCTAACCCTGTAGGGACTTTCCCTACAGGGGATTGCTCCGTTTCAGGGATGAAAAGGAGAAATTAAAATGCGTACTTACATACTCGCTATGTGCGATATGCGTACCAAGCGTTACACCCGCTTTCAGTGCCAAGCCAACAGCTTCAATGAAGCAGTTGAAAAGGCCCAGAAGACTCTCAATGGGGGCTTTCCTGGGTTTGCAATGGGTGCTGCAAATGGAGGTCGCCATGCGTCCTTCAACGGTTGAATCGCTTAAAGAGTCTCTTGCCATCTGGCAGGAGCTTGAAGCTGGTGATCTGGCTCAGCGCAGCCTGGTTACTGAAATGGCCGGAGAGATCCAGAGGAAGATTCTTTCCCTGGAATCCTTACTGGGCCTGTACGAGGTCCACGGGCTTGGGTTGACGCTCAAGCACTGCCGAACTGACTCGTGGGGGATTCTTTCCGAAGATTCTTCCGAGCCCGGACGGTACCGCTGGACGATGTTCGGTAAGGATGGTTTCACGGGTCATTGCACCCAGGACACCGCCGAGCTGTGCATTGGCGACATGCTCGATGATGGCTTCATGATCCCTGACATGGGAGCGCTGGAGCGTTTGTCTTGCACAACTGAATGGCAGCGTGGGATGGAAGTTTGCGCAGTGATTCAGGCCTGCAATGCAGGCCGGCTGAGCTGGCAGGAAGCGAACGACCGCTATGCCGAAATTGACCAGCGATACCGGAGCGCCGCATGAGCTACATGGCGATCCTAAAGCTGGTTCATTCAGGTCGAAATATCGCCGTGTTTGGCCCAACCCCGCAAATTTGCGGCCAAAGGCTGTTCGACCAGCTCTTGAGCTGGGACGGCGAAGAAAACCGGCCTGTAAATGAGCAAACCTGCCGCCTCTTTGAGGTGGTGCAAGCAGCTCCGCACATGGAGACGAGAGTCGAAATGTTCGGTGCTAGCAAAACCAACGCTCTGCGCTTACTGCGCCAGAGCATCGCCGGCTGACGTACTGGCTGACGAACCAAACCCCCAGGGGGGCAACCCCCCTTTGGGGGTTTGCCTTTCCGGGATTTGCCCTTGGGATTTTCAACCCAGGTGGTGAAGTACCTAGAAAGGAGAATGAGATGAAAACCTTTGAAGCTTGGTGCAAGGAGTTTCATGCCTGTCAAGCCGAACTAGATGCTCATTTGAGTTCGGATCAGGGCGTGGAGATCAGCAAGAAAGTGAAGCATGTTGATATCTTCATATATGGGGATCTCGACAACTACCTTATGCAGGCCCTTGCAGACGAGCACATTGCGTCACTACAAGAGCAGACCTTGGAATTCCTGCAGAAATATCAGGCTTTCAAGATCAAGAATGAGGAGCTAGATCAGGCGCGCTACCAGGCGTTCTGCGAAGCTCTTGGGCAGCTCGGTAGGGAATTGGGTGTTGAGTACCAAGTCAACACTTCAGGTCCTCTGGATCAACGCATTGCTGACGTGCTCACAAAGGGGGACTTGCTTCGCAAGACCCTCTTGGATGGGTTTGGCTATGTCGATCTCCTCAATCATGAAAGTAGCTTCTCAAAGGGCTTTTTCACGGTGACGGGGCTGACAAAAATAAAGCTCTACAACGACCTCAAGCTTTGTTCCCAGATCCGTGAAGGCGGAATCAGGATCAGCGCTGAGGAAAGAGTACGGCTTGGCTTTCATCAGGAGTAATCAGGATGAAAGTAATCGACGTCCAACAGCGCTCTGCCGAGTGGCACGCGTGGAGAAAGGGTGGTGTCAGCGCAACCAGTTGCGCGGTCATCATGGATCAGAATCCTGACAAGACGAAGCTTCAGTTGTGGCGTGAGCTGGTTGGACTTGATACACCCCCCGATCTCGCCTGCATTCCGCAGGTAAGGCGGGGCGTCAAGTTTGAGCCGGTTGCGCTTCAGGCGTTTGAAGAGCGGTACGGTCAGCTGGGGCTCCCGATCTGCGCAGAGTCTAGCGATTACCCGTTCATGCGGGCTTCGTTCGACGGGCTTCTGGCAGGTAATGAGCCGGTGGAGATCAAGAACCTCTCCGATGACAATCATCTGGAGGTTCTGGCGCTTCGAGAGAAGAGCAAGGCGTACAGGCTCTACCGCTGGCAGCTGTTGCACCAAATGATCGTTAGCGGGGCTTCACGGGGCTACCTGTGGTGCTGGTCGCCCAAGCATGAGCCTATCTGCCTGGTGGTTGATCTCAATGAAGCTGTTGCGCAGCAGATCATTGCTGCGGAAAGGCGCTTCTGGGATATGGTCGAGTCGCTTACGCCTCCCGAGGCGGACCCGAAACGCGACCTGATGCCTCACGCAAAGATCGACCACGACCGTTGGTCAACCCTCGCAGCGGTCAGGCGAGACAAAGAGAACGCAGCTTTGGCTGCAAAAAAGGCGCTGGAAGAGCTTCAAAACGAGATAACGGTCATTGATGACCAGATCCTCGCGTTGATGGGCGATTTCAAGCGCGCAGATGCGTATGGCGTTCGTGTTATTCAGTATGAGGTTCAAGGCAGGGTCAACTGGAAGGCGGTCGCAGAGAGTGTCTGTGCCGCAATCCCAGCGGATGTTGTCGAGTACCACCGTGCTGACTCGCGCACTGCAACGCGAATCTCGGTTGATACCGAGTTCGACGAAACCACCTATAAGCCGGAAGTCATGCCGCAACCGCGCATGGCGAAAGGCCCCGTAGACACGCAAGCACTGCTTTCCGCAGGCGTGTTCACCTTCTAACCCAGCCCGGCCTCGTGCCGGGTTTTTTTATGACCAGAATCTTGTAGGTTTAGGCCGCAAATCGCATTCGCAAACAGACATGATGCTCGGGTGAAAAGTCGGAGCATTCCTGTTCATGTTCAAGTTATTCAAGCAGCTCTTTGCGGGCAAACGCCGTCCCAGTCGGCTCATCAACCCGCCGCCCGACCCGCGTTTCGAGCACCCCGCATATAAGAACATCCCGGACGATATCCGACGCGTGCTGAGCGATCCGTCAATCCTCAGAAACCCTCCCTACCAGGAAGGCTATTACGGCCTTATCTCGGGAGAGTTCTGCATGTATGAGTTCCAGTCGCGCCTTCTGCGCAAGCTCAAGGGGCAAGTAGGCCTCACGCCTGAGGACTACGAGGCCTATTTGAAGCCGATGTTCGTCGCGTATGCCGAGCTAGTCCACCTGCTACCCGCCTCAGAAAATCACCATCACAACACTCCGGGGGGGCTTCTGCGCCACGGCTTGGAGTGCGCGGCTTTCATGCTGGACTGGATGGTTCTGACCAAGTTCGACCACGAATTGACGCCAGGCGAAGCAAGCAAACGCCTTCGCCGCTGGTATGTGGCTGGCATCGTGGCGGCACTGTTCCATGACGCCGGCAAGCCGCTGACGGACGTTACCGTCATGTCGTTCGACGGTACGAAGAAATGGGTGATGGGCACTGAAACCATTCATGAGTGGGCGGTGGCAAACAACCTCACTCGCTACTTCATCAACTGGGAGCGCGGGCGTCAGAACAAGCACATCACTCACACCAACACTCTGATCGGAATCTACACCAGCGTTGAGCTGCGAAAGTGGCTGCTCGAAGGCGGGGCAGATATTTGGCAGGCACTATTGGACGCTGTGGCAGGCCAGCCTGGACCCTTGACCGAAGCGGTGAGGGTTGCAGACTCGCGCTCAGTAAAAGCAGACCGCGAGCGCGGTGCAGTCGCCGGCGCCAATACCAACACCGGCGTGCCGGTGCAGCGTCTGTGCGTAGATGCGATGCGCCAGTTGGTCGAGGAAGGAAGCTGGACGCTCAACGAACCCGGCTCGCGGCTTTGGCTGAGCACCAAGGGGCTATTTCTCGCTTGGAGCACTGGGTCCGAGGACATCATCCATCAGGTAGTCAAGGACAAGGTAGGCGGCTTTCCGCGAGCGGAAAACACCCTACTGGCTGCTATGTCCGAGTACGAGCTGTTTGAGAAAAATGCAGACGGTTCGCCCATCTGGTTCGTGGCGCCACACCCACTGTTCAAGAACGGTAAGGCGCCATCCATCCGCTGCGTCAAATTCAAGAACCCCGACAACGTGTTCCCGTTCCTGGACGGAAACATCGCCCCGGTTTCTGTGACCATCGGCCGGGATGATAACGCCAAGGAATACCTGACGAAGGAAGACGCAATCGCGCGAAAGGAACAGGAGAAGAAAGGCACGCAGGAAGACCTTTTTGGTGCGACAGAGCTGCCGACCGCCGCAGCGACGGAGAGTCCCAAGGGAAAAAATCGCCCCAAAAAGCCAGTCCCGGAGCGAACCGGCGTATCTCTGCCGCCCGACCTGGAAGAGCGTGCGCGCCTCCTCAAGCAGGGCGCACAGCAGCCGGTAGAAGATGTTGCCGATCAAGCGCCCGAGCAGCAGCAGGGCAATGCTCTCGATGACCATACCCTTGCCGCCATGTTGCACGAAATCAACGGCACAACGCCCGATCCGGCGCCGCATCTTTGTACAGTCGATGATGACGAGCCCACGGTTGAGCAAGACCTTGACTCGGTGGAACCGGAAGAGCCGGTTCAAAAGGTGAAACTCACCTTCAACGACATGATTACCAAGAAGCCCATCAGAGTAGATAGGGGCAACGTAGGCAAGCCCAAGGCTTTGGCTGAAACCGCAACCCCAGAGCAAAGCACCGATGCGCTCGATATTCCCCCCAAATTCAAGAGCCTGCTGACAGATCAGGATCGGACTTTATTGCAGCGCAACCCGGAGCTTGGCAGCCGCCTTCTGAGCGTGTTCGCTGGCGACACGGCGATCAAGGAAGTTCGAAATCGGGCATTCATTCCCCTGGCTGGGGACATGACGCTCGGCGATCTGCCGGCCATCGACCGTGCTGGGTGGTTATGGCGCGACTTCACCAGTTCCGAAGAGCAGATCACGCGCACCTTGCGCGGTACGGAAGGGTTTCTCGCGAGCAAGGAGATATCCCTGATCTATTGTCGATTGGCCCAGACCGACTGGTTCCCACTGTGCCTCGAAACACTCCCGAAAGAGCGTTGGCAAGACGCAGAAAAGCTTGCCGATCTACTCAAGGCGGTAGCGGTGGCAGAGCCATCAAAAGGTCGTGACATCTGGTCGATCACATTCCGAGCACAGGCCAAAGCAGCCGAAGCCGTGGGTGCCGATCTCGAAGCTTCAGAAGAAGCCCTTTTCTACTGCCTCGAAGCCGTAAAAGTCGGCCGCGAGAAAAAATACTACTTCCAGCTGGATAGCAAGGTGAACCGCTGATGGGTGACTGGAATTACACAAACCTCTGGCGCACGAATTACGAAGCCAGGGAGGTCGGTGCCTGGGGAGCGTCAATGCTAGCCAGCACAGGGGTCCAGGTACTAACAGGCATGCCGATGATGCCGTACCTGATCACGATGGGTGTTCAGGCTGGCTTCGCCCTATCTGCACTGCCGAGGGCAATACGCGTCCACCGGGCTGCGGATTCCACGCCATCCGGCCACCCAGTCCGCTCTCATCTGGCCAGGCATTCCAGGGCCATCTGGCCACCTGTTCCACGGCCATCCGGCCGGGCAGTCGGAGCGCAGCGACGCAGGGGTGGCA
>NZ_JAAMQZ010000047.1 GCF_013522825.1 Stutzerimonas stutzeri | reverse complement strand
CGTTATCTACGTCACAAGCTCGAAGCTTAAGGGCGGGTACTACTTGCACTCTCTCCCCCGATGATCAGCCGGGGACTATCGCCTCCTGAAAGGCTGCAGTCGAGATACAAGGTCGGGTCACGCTTCACCGACCCGACGGATGAACGGCCAGACATTGCGAGAGGCGATGCCTCGCGCGTGGGGTTAAGTCTGCTGATCGTCGGGTTACGCCTTCGGCTAACCCGACCTACAAAGGCGGGCTCTGCGCTGTTGTCGGGTCACGCTTCACCGACTCGACAGGTGGACGTCCAGGCATTGCGAGAACCGGTACTTGGCGCGAGGGGTTACGCCTGCTGATCGGCGGGTTACGCCTTCGAAACCCGGATTACGCCTTCGGCTAATCCAGGCTACGGCTACATCGTTCTCTGGTGTTGCAGTAGATGAGATAAATACGCCTGGCGGAGGTCGTATGGAGTCGACCGCCTCTGACACTTAATCTGAGGCGATACTTTTATCCTCTCAGGGAATGACCCATGAGCATCGACTCCAACGCAGGATGCCTGCCTGACGAACACTCGCTGATCCACATCCCGCGCCTGGTTTCGCGCTACTACAGCGAGCGACCCGACCCCTCCGATCCGGCGCAGCAGGTTTCCTTCGGCACTTCGGGGCATCGCGGTTCTTCGCTCAAGAACAGCTTCAACGAATGGCATATTCTGGCGGTGACCCAGGCTATCTGCGATTACCGCAGGGAGCAGGGCATCGATGGGCCGCTGTTCGTCGGCATGGATACTCATGCATTGTCCGAGCCGGCGTTCGTTTCGGCCCTGGAAGTGCTGGCGGCCAATGGCGTCGAGACGCGCATCGATGCCGGTTGTGGCGAAACCGGCGGCGTGCCCGGCTATACGCCGACGCCGGCGATTTCCAATGCCATTCTCAAGTACAACCAGGGCCGCAGCGGTGGTCTGGCCGATGGTATCGTCATCACCCCGTCGCACAATCCGCCAGCCGATGGTGGCTTCAAATACAACCCCACCAACGGCGGCCCGGCTGATACCGGCGTGACCCGATGGATTCAGGAGCGCGCCAATGCCTTGCTGGTGGCCGGGCTTCGAGGCGTCGAGCGCATGGACCATGCCCGTGCGTTGAGGGCGCCGACGACCCAGCGCTTCGACTTCATCGACAGCTATGTCGGCGGGTTGGGGCAGGTGATCGATCTCGAGGCGATTCGCAGCTCGGGCCTGAAATTTGCCGTCGATCCGCTTGGCGGCGCTGGCGTGCACTACTGGACGCGCATCGCCGAGCGCTATGGCCTGCCGCTGGAGGTGCTGTCCACGGTGGTCGATCCGACCTTCCGCTTCATGCGCCTGGACTGGGACGGCAAGATCCGCATGGACTGCAGCTCACCACACGCCATGGCCGGACTGATCGAGAACAAGGACCGCTTCGACGTGGCCTTCGCCTGCGACACCGACCACGACCGTCACGGCATCGTCACGCGCTCTGCCGGGCTGCTGAACCCCAATCACTACCTAGCCGTGGCCATCGAATACCTCTTTACCCACCGCCCCGAGTGGCGCGCAGAGGCGGGCATCGGCAAGACCCTGGTGTCCTCGTCCATGATCGACCGCGTGGCCAGCGGAATAGGGCGGCGGGTGATCGAGGTGCCGGTGGGCTTCAAGTGGTTCGTCGAGGGCCTGAGGGACGGCAGCCTGGGCTTTGGCGGAGAGGAATCAGCGGGTGCTTCCTTCCTGTGCAAGTCAGGTAGCGCCTGGTCGACCGACAAGGACGGCATCATCCTCGGCCTTCTGGCTGCGGAGATGACAGCCGTCACCGGCAAGGATCCTGGCGAGCGCTACCAGGCACTGACCGAACGTTTCGGTGCGCCGGTCTACCAGCGTATCGACGCTCCCGCCGATCGTGAACAGAAAGCCAGGCTTGCCAAGCTGTCCGCTTCCCAGGTGACCGCTGGGGAACTGGCTGGCCAGCCCATCACCCAGATCCTTACCGAAGCACCGGGCAACGGCGCTGCCATCGGTGGGCTCAAGGTCGTGACGGCCACCGGCTGGTTCGCCGCCAGGCCGTCCGGGACCGAAGACGTCTACAAGATCTACGCCGAAAGCTTCGAAGGCGAATCCCACCTCAAGCGTATCCAGGAAGAAGCCAGGGCGTTGGTGGATAGGGCGTAAGAAGCGCTGGCTATTCCCGGCGCTTGCCTTCTTCCTGCGTCGGGAGTCAGGAAGTGCTCACGGGCTGTTCAAACTCTGTACAACATGCTACAAACGACCGCAACCCAAATGATCTAGCCGCTTGAAAACGAAGGGAAAACCATGACCAAGTCGGAGTTGATCGAGCGAATCGTCACCCAGCAAGGGCTGCTTTCGTCCAAGGATGTGGAACTGGCAATCAAGACCATGCTTGAGCAAATGGCTCAGGCATTGGCCACTGGTGATCGCATTGAAATTCGCGGCTTCGGCAGCTTTTCCCTCCATTACCGCGCCCCTCGCGTCGGTCGCAATCCCAAGACCGGCCAATCCGTCCCACTCGACGGCAAATACGTTCCGCATTTCAAGCCTGGAAAGGAGTTGCGGGATCGGGTGAATGAGGACGAGTGACGATACCTGCCGCAAGGCTCCTTATCGGGGCAATCTTCGCTTTTCGTGGGAACGGGCCATGCCCGTGAAGGGCCACACTGAGGTGTAGGCCTTGTTTGCGGATGTGACCCTCCCTTTACGCGCACGCTGCAGCTGTTAGCAAGGTTTCCGGCTGAACTTTTACGGGCTCTTCTGGTTCGGAAGAACAGACTTTGTGAAACCCCTTCCAGTGGGTTTTCCTCGGTGTATCCGGCCCGCTTGATGTTCGTTCCTGAAGCGGACGGGTTTGCCGTATCGCAGCCTTCACGCGTCAGGAGCCCGTTCGATGTCCGAAGCACCGTCTCACGCCACCCTTGCCCCCCGACTTGAACAGGCTCTGCGGTTGCCGCGCATTGCCATCGATGCCATACAACCTGTGCTGGATGAGGGGCGCTTTGCGGCCAAGGCGATCATCGGTCAGCCGGTTGTGGTCAGTTGCCGGGTATTCGCCGATGGCCACGATCAGCTTGCCGCTGCGATTTGCTGGCGGCAGCAGGGCGAGGAGAACTGGCGTCGCGCTCCGCTGAAGCGGGCTGATGCTGGCCGGGATATCTGGCAGGGCCAATTCACCGCCACCCAGGTCGCTTCGCACGAGTTCCGGGTTGAAGCCTGGTGGGATCTCTACGAAACCTACCGCTATGAACTGTCCAAGAAGCATGCGGCGGGCGTTGGGGTTTCACTGGAACTGACCGAAGGGCGTCTGTTGATCGAGCGTGCCGCGCAACGGGCACAGGGTGAAATTCGCGCCATGCTCGATGATCTGCTGCATCGGCTCGACAGCTCACACCTGGATGACGAGCGCGTTTCGGTGCTGCTGGCCGCGGAAACCGCGGCGGCCATGGCCGAGGCCGATCCCCGTGAGCATTGCAGTGCAAGCCCTATCTACCCGCTTGAAGTCGAGCGGCCACTGGCGCAGTTCGCCAGTTGGTACGAGCTGTTTCCCCGTTCGGAAACCGATGATCCGAACCGCCACGGTACTTTTAGAGATGTACACAAGCGCCTGCCGATGATTCGCGACATGGGCTTCGATGTGCTCTATTTTCCGCCGATCCATCCCATTGGCCGCGCGCATCGAAAGGGACCGAACAACAGCCTGCAGGCTGGACCGAACGATCCGGGCAGCCCCTACGCCATCGGCAGCGAAGACGGCGGTCACGACGCCATCCACCCGCAGCTGGGTACGCTGGAGGATTTCCGTGAACTGGTTGCAGCTGCCGCTGAACACGGTCTGGAGATCGCACTCGACTTCGCCATCCAGTGTTCCCAGGATCATCCCTGGCTGAAGGAGCATCCCGGCTGGTTCTCCTGGCGACCGGACGGGACCATCCGCTATGCGGAAAACCCGCCGAAAAAGTATCAGGATATCGTCAACGTCGATTTCTATGCCGAGGACGCCATGCCCGACCTGTGGCTGGCGTTGCGTGATGTGGTCTGGCACTGGGTGGAGCAGGGCGTGAAGATCTTTCGCGTCGACAACCCGCACACCAAACCGCTGCCGTTCTGGGAGTGGCTGATCGCCGATATACGCGAGCGTGATCCCGATGTGATGTTCCTGTCTGAAGCCTTCACCCGACCGGCGATGATGGCGCGCCTGGGCAAGGTCGGTTTCAACCAGAGCTACACCTATTTCACCTGGCGCAACGCCAAGGCCGAGCTCAGTGAGTATCTGACCGAGTTGAACGAGCACCCGTTGCGCGATTGCTACCGACCGAATTTCTTCGTCAATACGCCGGACATCAACCCCTTTTTCCTGCAGGAATCCGGGCGTGCCGGGTTCCTCATTCGCGCTGCGCTGGCGACCATGGGCTCGGGTCTGTGGGGCATGTATTCGGGCTTCGAGCTGTGCGAGGCCGCCGCCATCACCGGCAAAGAGGAATATCTCGACTCGGAGAAATACCAGATCCGGGTGCGCGACTATCACGCGCCCGGCAACATCATCGCCGAGATCGCCCAGCTCAACCGCATCCGTCGTCAAAACCCGGCACTGCAGACTCATCTTGGCTTCAAGCCCTATCTGGTCTGGAACGACAACATTCTCTACTTCGGCAAGCGCACGCCGGACCTGTCGAACTTCGTGCTGGTGGCCGTCAGCCTCGATCCGCATAACGCTCAGGAAGCCCATTTCGAGCTGCCGCTCTGGGAGCTGGGCCTGCCTGATGACGCCCACACCCAGGGTGAAGATCTGATGAATGGCCATCGCTGGACCTGGTACGGCAAGACCCAGTGGATGCGCATCGAACCTTGGCAACTGCCGTTCGGCATTTGGCGATTCAGCATGGTTGCTCCAGATCCAGGCTTAAAGTGAATTCTAGAATAATTTACTTAATCGTTTTGAATCAGTTGCTTGTAATTAAAACTAAATCCTTTTTATAGATTGGTTCTGCCGTTCGGATTACCGGCGCCGGAGCACTGAAAGGAAACGAAGAACATGGCCAAAGCGCGCAAGCCTGCCGCCTTTATCAAAGACCCGCTCTGGTACAAGGATGCGGTGATCTATCAGGTTCACCTGAAATCCTTTTTCGATTCCAACAACGACGGCGTCGGTGATTTTGCCGGCCTGATCGAAAAGCTCGACTACATCGCCGACCTGGGCGTCAACACCATCTGGCTGTTGCCGTTCTACCCCTCGCCGCGCCGCGATGACGGCTACGATATTGCCGAGTATCGCGGCGTGCATCCCGACTACGGCAACATGGCCGATGCCAAGCGCTTCATCGCCGAAGCCCACAAGCGTGGCTTGCGGGTCATCACCGAGCTGGTCATCAACCACACCTCGGACCAGCATCCCTGGTTCCAGCGTGCGCGCAAAGCGAAGAAAGGCTCGGCGGCGCGCAATTTCTACGTCTGGTCGGACACCGACGACAAATACCAGGGCACGCGGATCATCTTCCTCGATACGGAAACTTCCAACTGGACCTGGGACCCGGTGGCTGAGCAGTTCTTCTGGCACCGCTTCTATTCGCACCAGCCGGACCTGAACTTCGACAACCCGCAGGTGATGAAGGCGGTGCTCAGCGTGATGCGTTACTGGCTGGATCTGGGCATCGATGGTCTGCGCCTGGATGCCATTCCCTACTTGGTCGAGCGCGATGGCACCAACAACGAGAACCTGCCCGAGACCCATGTGGTGCTCAAGCAGATTCGCGCCGAGATCGACGCCAACTACCCCGATCGTATGCTGCTGGCCGAGGCCAATCAATGGCCGGAAGACACCCAGCTCTACTTCGGTGGCGAGGATGGCGGCCCAGGCGATGAATGCCACATGGCGTTCCATTTCCCGCTGATGCCGCGCATGTACATGGCGCTGGCGCAGGAGGATCGCTTCCCGATCACCGATATCCTGCGTCAGACGCCGGATATTCCGGCCAACTGCCAGTGGGCGATCTTCCTGCGTAACCATGACGAGCTGACGCTGGAAATGGTGACCGACAAGGAGCGCGACTACCTCTGGAACTATTACGCCTCGGACAAGCGCGCGCGTATCAATCTTGGCATTCGCCGCCGTCTGGCGCCGCTGCTGGAGCGTGATCGCCGGCGCATCGAGCTGCTCAATAGCCTGCTGCTGTCGATGCCCGGCACGCCGGTGATCTATTACGGCGACGAGATCGGCATGGGCGACAACATCTTTCTTGGCGACCGCGATGGCGTCCGTACGCCGATGCAGTGGTCGCCGGATCGTAACGGCGGTTTCTCCCGCGCCGACCCGCCAAGCCTGGTGCTGCCGCCGATCATGGACCCGCTGTACGGCTATCAGGCGGTCAACGTCGAGGCGCAGCAGCGCGATCCTCATTCGCTGCTCAACTGGACCCGGCGCCTGCTCGCCATTCGCAAGCAGTTCAAGGCCTTCGGTCGCGGCACCTTGAAAATGCTGGCGCCGAGCAACCGGCGAATCCTGGCGTATCTGCGCGAATTCACTGGCGCCAATGGCGAAACTGAAGTCATCTTCTGCGTGGCCAACGTCTCCCGCTCGGCCCAGGCGGCGGAGCTGGAGCTTTCGCAGTACGCCGGTATGGTGCCGGTGGAGATGGTCGGTGGCAGCGCCTTTCCGCCCATCGGCCAGCTGTCCTATCTGCTGACGTTGCCGCCTTACGGGTTCTACTGGTTCCAGTTGGCGTCCACGCATCAGATGCCGATCTGGCACCAGGAACCGGTGGATGTCATGCCGGACTTCCAGACGTTGGTGTTCAAGCGCCTGGACACGCTGGACAGCGCCTGCAAACGTACCCTGGCGCATGACTCCTTGCCGGCCTACCTGCCCAAGCGGCGCTGGTTCGCCAGCAAGGGGGCACCGATCGATTCGATCAGGATCTGCTACAGCGTGCCGTTCGGTGATCCGCAACGACCGGTGCTGTTCAGCGAGATTGCGGTGGAGTCAGGCGGGCATACCGATCTCTACCAATTGCCACTGGGCTTCCTCGCCGAGGCCGATTTCGGTACTGCGCTGCCCCAGCAACTGGCCATCGCGAGGGTGCGACGTGGCCCGCAGGTGGGATTGTTGACCGATGCCTTCACTCTGGAGCAGTTCGTGTTGAGCGTCATCCAGGGCTTGCGTGACGAACAGGTGCTGAGCTGTGGCGAAGGCCAGATACGTTTCGAGCCGTTGCCGCAACTGGCTGAAATCGAACTGCCCGACGGTGTCGAGGTGCGCTATTCCTCGGCGGAGCAATCCAACAGTTCGGCGATCATCGGCAACGAGATGATGATCAAGATGCTGCGCCGCGTTTCGTCCGGCGTGCATCCGGAGCTGGAAATGGGTCGTTTCCTGACCGAGCAGGGCTTCACCCATATTTCCGCGATGCTCGGCCAGGTCAGCCGCGTCAACAAGAAGGGCGAGCCGCACGCGCTGATGGTGGTGCAGCGTTTCCTGGACAACCAGGGCGATGCCTGGGAATGGACGCTGACCACCCTGGACCGTGCGGTGCGCGACGAGCTGGCGGGTGGTGTCTCGCTGGTGGAAAACCAGTACAGCGCCCTGGAAGAGCTGGAACACTTCAACCGTCTGCTGGGCCAGCGACTTGGCGAACTGCATATGACCCTGGCTGCTGAAACGGACAATCCGGATTTCGCCTACGAAACCACTTCGCAAGCCGACAGTGAAAAATGGGCAGCGAGTATTCGTGAGCAGCTCGAGCATGCGCTGGATGTGCTTGCCGCGCAGCGTGACGGCCTGAACAGGAAGGCTGCAGCCGAAGTGGAGCATCTGCTTGGCTTGCGCGGCAGGCTGCTCGATGAAGTGGACCGGCTCGCGAACAGCACCATTGGCGGCCTGCGCACAAGGGTGCATGGCGATTTGCATCTCGGGCAGGTGCTGGTGGTGCAGGGCGATGCCTACTTCATCGACTTCGAAGGCGAGCCTGCGCGGTCGCTGGAAGAGCGCCGCGCCAAGCTTTCCCCGCTGAAGGATGTGGCCGGTGTGCTGCGTTCCTTTGAGTACGCCGCGTCCATGATCCGGCGTAACGCCCAGGGCAGCGACACGTCCGCCGAAGCCGAAGATGCCCGTCATCGCATTGCCGAAAACTATCGGCACAGTGCACGTTCAACGTTCATGGATGCCTATCGACAGGCTGTCGCCGGAATGCCTCATGCCTGGCATGACGTCAACGGTGCCGAGGCGGCTCTGAACCTGTTCAGCTTCGAGAAAACCGCATACGAAATCCTCTACGAAGCAGAGAATCGACCCGCCTGGCTCCCGGTCCCTTTGAGGGGGTTGTGGGAGATGGCGCAACAGTTATCCAGCGGAGGTTTCAATGAATGATCGGCCTGCGGTGACCTTGCACGGCGAACACCTTTTGCCCAGCGACGCTGATGTCGATGCGCTGGTTCGCGCCGAGCATGGTGATCCGTTCTCGATTCTCGGCCCCCATCCCGACGGCGACGGTCTGGTGGTTCGTGCTTATCTGCCCAATGCGCTGAGCGTCGAGGTAATGGAGCGTGCCAGCGGTCGTACGCTGACGGCCATGGAGCAGGGGCAGGTTCCGGGGTTGTTCTTCACGCGCCTGACCCACCCGCAGCCGTATCTGTTGAATATTCGCTGGGCCGGCGGAGAGCAGATCACCGAAGATCCCTACAGCTTCGGCCCGCAACTGGGCGAAATGGATCTCTACCTGTTCGCCGAAGGCAACCACCGTGAACTGGGCCGTGTATTTGGCGCGCAGCTTATGGAGGTCGACGGGGTACAGGGCGTGCGCTTCGCCGTCTGGGCGCCCAATGCCAGGCGTGTTTCGGTGGTGGGCAGTTTCAACGACTGGGATGGGCGGCGGCACCCGATGCGGCTGCGTTTTCCGGCGGGCGTATGGGAAATTTTCATTCCCCGACTGCATCCGGGCGACGTCTACAAATACGAGATTCTCGGGCCGCACGGCATTCTGCCGCTAAAGGCCGACCCCATGGCATTGGCTACCGAGCATCCACCTGGGACCGCTTCGGTTATTGCCCGACCGCTGGATTACGAGTGGAAGGATGAATTCTGGTTGCAGGACCGGGCGGCCCGTCAGTCGCTCAACGCCCCGATGTCGATCTACGAGGTGCATGCCGGCTCGTGGCAGCGCGAAGGCGGTGAGGGCGGACGCTCGTACAACTGGCACGAGCTGGCGGAGCGGCTGATTCCCTATGTGGTGGAGATGGGTTTTACCCATATCGAATTGATGCCGATCATGGAGCATCCCTTCGGCGGCTCCTGGGGTTACCAGTTGCTCTCGCAGTTCGCCCCAAGCGCGCGTTACGGTTCGCCCCATGACTTCGCCGCCTTCGTCGATGCCTGTCACACTGCTGGCGTCGGCGTGATTCTCGACTGGGTGCCTGCGCATTTCCCCACCGATGCCCATGGCCTGGGCATGTTCGACGGCACGGCGCTGTATGAATACGCGCATCCGTTCGAGGGTTTCCATCAGGACTGGGACACTTACATCTACAACCTCGGTCGCACCGAGGTACATGGCTTCATGCTGGCTTCGGCGCTGCATTGGTTGCGCGAATTCCACGTCGATGGTTTGCGCGTGGATGCCGTAGCCTCGATGCTTTATCGCGATTATTCCCGGCAGGAAGGCGAGTGGATTCCCAATCGCCACGGCGGGCGCGAAAACCTGGAGGCCATCGAGTTTCTGCAGCACCTCAACGAGGTGGTCGCGCATGAAGCACAAGGCGCACTGATCATCGCCGAAGAGTCCACGGCCTTTCCCGGCGTGAGCAGGCCGGTCGCGGAGGGCGGTCTGGGCTTTGCCTACAAATGGAACATGGGCTGGATGCACGACAGCCTCAAATACATCCAGGAAGACTCTATCCATCGCAGCTATCACCACGACAAGATGACCTTCAGCATGGTCTACGCCTATTCGGAACACTTCGTGCTGCCGATTTCCCATGACGAAGT
Organism: Stutzerimonas stutzeri; assembly: GCF_013522825.1. Classification (GTDB taxonomy): domain Bacteria; phylum Pseudomonadota; class Gammaproteobacteria; order Pseudomonadales; family Pseudomonadaceae; genus Stutzerimonas; species Stutzerimonas stutzeri_AK. Next base: position 19,226 of record NZ_JAAMQZ010000047.1, on the reverse strand, counting down.
GGTGCATGGCAAGGGTTCGCTGATTGGCAAGATGCCGGGTGACCGCTGGCAGAAATTCGCCAACCTGCGCGCCTATCTCTCGTTCATGTGGACCCATCCCGGCAAAAAGCTGCTGTTCATGGGCTCCGAGTTCGGCCAGTGGCGCGAGTGGCATCATGACCGTGAACTGGACTGGTATCTGCTGGGCGAAGCCGACCACAAGGGCGCGCAGGACCTGGTGCGTGATCTCAACCGCCTGTATCGCGAGGAACCGGCGCTACATGAACTGGACAGCGACCCTGCCGGTTTCCAGTGGCTGATCGGCGATGACCGCAGCAACAGCACCTTCGCCTGGCTGCGCAAGAGCACCAGCGGCCATCCGTTGCTGGTGGTGGCCAATTTTACACCGGTGGTGCGCGAGAACTATCGCATCGGCGTGCCGGAAGGCGAGCGCTGGACGGAAATCTTCAATAGCGATGCGGTTTGCTATGGAGGTTCCAATACCGGCAATGGTGGGGGCATTCTGGCCGAGCAGGTTGAGCGGCATGGGCAGCCGCTATCCCTGTCATTGACACTGCCGCCATTGGGGGTTGTGATCTTGCGACCGTAGGTCGGGCCACGCTTTATCGATCCGACGGACAGGGGCTGAGGTTGCTCGTTGGGTTACGCCACGCATCGTCGGATTACGCCTTCGGCTAATCCGACCTACAAATGGCAAGGGTTTCGTAGGTCGGGCCAGGCTTTATCGACCCGACGGGCGGGGGCTGAGGTTGCTCGTTGAGTTACGCCACGCATCGTCGGATTACGCCTTTGGCTAATCCGACCTACGCTCAGTTGCGCTGTTTGCGATTGACGGCTTGCGCTGCCTTGATGATGTCTTCGCCGATGACTGATTCGAATTGCTGCCAGACCGGGCGCATCGCCTCGCGCCAGGCTTCGCGTTGTTCCGGGCTCAGCTCGATGATTTCCGAGGTGCCGGCATTGATGATGCGCGTGCGGTCGGTCTGGTTCGCGTCTTCGGCTGCGCGGTTCACCTCGTAGGTCACTTCATCGATGATGCCTTCAAGCTCGGTGCGAATCTGATGGGGAATGCCGAACCAGAAGCGTGTGTTGCTCACCAGCATGTAGTCCAGCACGCCGTGGTTGGTTTCGGTGATGTAAGGCTGCACGCTGTGCATCTTCTGGCTGTAGATGTTCGACCAGGGGTTTTCCGCGCCCTGCACAGTGCCGCTCTGCAGTGCGCTGTAAACCTCGCCGAAGGCGATTTTTTTGGTCGATGCACCTACTTGGGTGAATTGGGATTCCAGTACTGCAGACGGCTGAATGCGAAAGCTCAGCCCTGATGCATCGCTCGGCAAGTGCATGGCACGGGTGGCGGACAGCTGCTTCATGCCGTTGTGCCAGTAGGCCAGGCCCGTGATGTTTTCCTTTTCCATCGAGCGCAGCAGTTGCCGCCCTTTGGAACGCTTCTGGAAGCGATTGACAGCCTCCAGGTCATCGAACAGAAACGGCAGGTCGAAGACCTGCAGCTGCTTGGTGTATCGCTCGAACTTGGCCAGCGAAGGTGCCAGCAACTGAACGTCGTTGTTGCTCAGGGCCTCCAGCTCGTTGGCGTCACCATAGAGGGTGGAGTTGGGATAGACCTCGACGCGCACCTGCCCCGGCAGGCGTTCCTCGACCAGGCGCTTGAAGAGCAGGGCGCCCTTGCCTTTCGGGGTCTCTTCGGCGACGACGTGAGCGAACTTGATGACGATGGGGTCGGCCTGGGCAGCTGCGCCGGTCATGGCGAACACCAGGCCGGCGAGAGTGACAATCGGCTTGATCATGAACGGCACTTCTCTTTGTTGGGATGGCAGTACATGCGGCAGCCGGGTTTCGACTGCACGTCAACGAAGCGTTATGCCAAATTAACAGCATCACCAAAAGCGCTTTCTTGCAAAACCGCCATCCTGACCGTTGGGACCGGGAACAGATCACATTTTGAGCCGCAATGCCCCATCGTAAAGCCGCTCAGCTGCTGCTCGGCTGCCAACCTCCGCCCAGTGTCTTGTAGAGCGCGACGACCCCACGATAGACCTCCACTTCCGCCTGCGCCTGGGCATCCTCGGCGGCGAGCCGTTCGCGCTCGGCGTCCAGCAGCACGAGGAAGTCCACCGTGCCTTCGCGGTAGCGGATCTCCGCCTGCTGCGCCGCCGCACGACTGGCCGTGGACTGGCGCAGCAGCGACAGCAGGCGTTCCTGGGCGCGGGCGTAATCGCTGAAGGCATTTTCCGATTCCTCCAGCGCCAGCAGCACCTGCTGCTCATAGCTCGCCAGCGCGCCGTCGGCGTCGGCTTCGGCACCGCGCAGGCGGGCGCGCACGCTGCCCAGGTCGAACGCCGCCCAGCTGATGCTCGGCGCCACGCCCCAGGCCTCGGCCGCGCTGGAGCCGATCTGCGAACCGCGCCCGGCGATGAAGCCGAGAAAGCCGGACAGGCTCACCCGCGGGAACAGGTCGGCGGTCGCCACGCCGACTGTGGCGGTCGCCGCGGCCAGCTGGCGTTCGGCGGCACGGATGTCCGGCCGCCGGCGCAGCAGCTCGCCGGGATCGCCGATTGGCAGGGCCTTGGCGATCGCCGGCAGCTCGCGCGGCGAAAGGTCCACCGCGAGCCGATCGGCGCGCTGGCCGAGCAGGGTGGCGATGCGGTTGCGCGCACGGGCCTGCTGCGCCTGCAGTTGCGGCAGGCTGGCCTCGGTGGCGGCCAGGCGTGCGTCGGCACGCAGCACGTCCAGCTCGCTGCCCATGCCGGCATCGCGCAACTGCTCGGTCAGTTCGTGTGAATCGCGCTGGTTCGCCAGGTTGTCGCGGGCGATGCGCTCGCGCAGCTGGGCGCCGCGCAGTTGGCCATAGGCGTCGACCAGCTCGGCGATCAGGCTGACCTGCAACTGGTAGAGTTCGGCCTCGGCGGCCTCGGCCTGGGCCTCGCTGGCATCGAGGCGACGCTGGATACGACCGAACAGGTCCAGCTCCCAGGCCATGTCCAGGCCCAGGTCGTAGCGTTCGGCATTGACCCGCCGCTCGGTGACGCCGGGCTGCTGTGCCTTGCCGATATCGGCGCTGGCGCCAGCGGTGACCGTGGGGAAGCGATCATTGGCGTCGTCGTCGCGGATCGCTCGCGCCGCGCGCAGACGCGAATAGGCGATGCGCAGTTCGCGGTTCTCGGCCAGGGCCTGTACGACCAGAGCGTCCAGCGTCGGGTCTTCGAACTGATGCCACCAAGCGGACTCGAAGCGCGAGCGGTCGTAGTCGCTGTCCTCGGCATGGGCGATGCGCGCGGGCTCGGGCTGTGGCGCCCGGTAGTCCGGGCCGACGGCGCAGCCGGCCATGGCCAGGGCGAGCAGGGAAAGGGCGAAGAACTTCATGCGCGGGCCTCCTCGAATACCGCCTTGCGCGCCGCGCGTTTCTCGACGAAGGCGCGGATCACCAGATAGAACACCGGGGTCAGCAGCAGCCCGAAGAAGGTCACCCCGAGCATCCCGGAAAACACCGCGACGCCCATGGCATGGCGCATCTCGGCGCCGGCGCCGCTGGACAGCACCAGCGGCACCACGCCCATGATGAAGGCGAAGCTGGTCATCAGGATCGGCCGCAGACGCAGACGGCAGGCTTCCAGCACCGCGGCGAGGCGGTCCATGCCTTCTTCCTGTTTGTCCTTGGCGAACTCCACCAGCAGGATGGCGTTCTTGCAGGCCAGGCCCACCAGCACGATCAGGCCGATCTGGGTGAAGACGTTGTTGTCGCTGCCGGCCAGGATCACCCCGGCGATCGCGCAGAGCAGCGTCATCGGCACGATCAGGATCACCGCCAGCGGCAGGCTCCAGCTCTCGTACTGGGCGGCCAGCACCAGGAAGGCCAGCAGCACGCAGAGCGGGAAGACGAATATCGCGGTATTACCGGCGAGGATCTGCTGGTAGGTCAGTTCGGTCCACTCGAAATTCATGCCGTTGGGCAGCTCGGCCCGCAGCAGGCGTTCCATGGCCGCCTCGGCCTGGCCGGAGCTGTAGCCCGGCGCGGCGGCGCCGTTGATCTCGGCGGTGAGGAAGCCGTTGTAGTGCATCACCCGATCCGGGCCGGCGCTGTCGCTGACCTTGACGAAGGTCGACAGCGGGACCATCTCGCCGCGGTCGTTGCGCACCTTCAACTGGCCGATCTGCTCGGGCGCCAGGCGGAACTTCTGGTCGGCCTGGACGTTGACCTGGTAGGTACGGCCGAAGCGGTTGAAGTCGTTGGCGTACAGCGAGCCGAGGTAGACCTGCATGGTGTCGAAGATCTGGTCGATGGCCACGCCGTGGGTCTTGGCCTTCTCGCGGTCGATGTCGGCGTCCACCTGCGGCACGTTGACCTGGTAGCTGGTGAACAGCCCGGCCAGTTCCGGATAGTCCGCGCTCTTGGCGATGATGTTCTGCACCTCGCTGTAGAGCGCCTCGTAGCCGAGGTTGTCGCGATCCTGCACCTGCACGCGGAAGCCGCCGATGGTGCCCAGGCCCTGCACGGGTGGCGGCGGGAAGATGGCGATGAAGGCGTCCTGGATCTGCGCGAACTGGCCATTGAGGTCGGCGGCGATGGCATTGGCCGAGAGCGCCGGGTCCTTGCGTTCGTCGAAGGGCTTGAGCGGGGTGAAGACGATGCCGCTGTTCGGGCTGTTGGTGAAGCCGTTGATCGACAGGCCGGGGAAGGCCACGGTGTTCTCCACGCCCGGGTGCTTGCCGGCGATGTCCGACATGCGCTGGATCACCGCCTCGGTACGATCGAGGGTGGCGGCGTCCGGCAACTGGGCGAAGGCGACCAGATACTGCTTGTCCTGCGGCGGGACGAAGCCGGTCGGCGTGCTGGCGAAGCCCAGGTAGCCGAGGCCGACCAGTCCCACGTAGACCACCAGGGCGATGCCGCTGGCGCGCAGGATGCGCCGCACCACGCCGACGTAACCGTGGCTGGCGCGGTCGAAGACGCGGTTGAACGGGCGGAACAGCCAGCCGCCGAGCAAGCGGTCGAGCAGGCGCGAGAAACCGTCCTTCGGCGCATCGTGGGCCTTGAGCAGGGTGGCAGCCAATGCCGGCGACAGGGTCAGCGAGTTGAACGCCGAGATCACCGTGGAGATGGCGATGGTCAGCGCGAACTGCTGGTAGAACTGCCCGGTGAGGCCGGAAATGAAGGCAGTGGGGATGAACACCGCGCAGAGCACCAGGGCGGTGGCGACGATCGGCCCGGTGACCTCCTTCATCGCCTGGCGGGTGGCGTCCACCGGCGACTTGCCGAGGCCGATGTTGCGCTCGACGTTTTCCACCACGACGATGGCGTCGTCCACCACGATGCCGATGGCCAGCACCAGGCCGAACAGCGACAGCGCATTGAGCGAGAAGCCCAGCATGTGCATGACCGCGAAGGTGCCGATCAGCGACACCGGCACGGCGGCCAGCGGGATGATCGAGGCGCGCCAGGTCTGCAGGAACAGGATCACCACCAGCACCACCAGTACGATGGCTTCGAGTAGGGTGTGCACCACCGCCTCGATGGAGCCACGGACGAAGATGGTCGGGTCGTAGACGATCTCGTAGTCCACGCCCTCGGGAAATTCCTGCTTCAGCTCGGCCATGCGTGCACGAACCGAGTCGGATATCTCGATGGCATTCGAGCCCGGACGCTGGAAGATCGGCAGAGCCACCGCCGGCTGATTGTTGAGCAGCGAACGCAGGGCGTACTGGCTGGAACCCAGCTCGATGCGGGCGATGTCCTTCAGGCGGGTGATCTCGCCGTCCTCGGCGGCGCGCACTACGATGTTCTCGAATTCTTCCTCGTCGACCAGCCGCCCCTGGGTGTTGATCGACAGCTGGAAATCGGTGGCGCCCGGTGCCGGCGGCGCGCCCAGGGCACCGGCGGCGACCTGGCGGTTCTGCTCGCGGATGGCGGCGACCACGTCGCTGGCGGTGAGGTTGCGCGAGGCCACCTTGTTCGGGTCGAGCCAGACGCGCAGCGAATAGTCGCCCATGCCGAACAACTGCACGTCGCCGACGCCGTCCAGTCGCGCCAGCTCGTCCTTGACGTTGAGCGCGGCGTAGTTGGACAGGTAGAGCATGTCGTAGCGGTTATCCGGCGAGGTCAGGTGCACCACCATGGTCAGGTCCGGCGAGGCCTTGTCCACCGTAACCCCGATGCGCTGCACCTCGGTGGGCAGCTTCGGCATGGTGCGGGTCACGCGGTTCTGCACCTGCACCTGGGCGTTGTCCAGGTCGGTGCCGAGGGCGAAGGTGATGGTCAGCGTCAGCTTGCCGTCGGCGGTGGCCTGGGACGACATGTAGAGCATGCCCTCGACGCCGGTGATGGCCTGTTCCAGCGGCGAGGCGACGGTTTCGCCGATCACCTTGGGGTTGGCGCCGGGGAATTCGGCACGCACCACCACGGTGGGCGGGACGACCTCCGGGTATTCGCTGATCGGCAGCTGGAACAGCGAGATGGCGCCGCCGATGAGGATCACCAGCGACAGCACGGCGGCGAAAATCGGCCGCTTGATGAAGAATTGCGAGAAATTCATGACGCACTCCGGGGGAGAGGGTGCGCAACACGCACCCTGGCGGAATCTGTTGTTGTGTGGTGCGGCGCGACTGCTGGCGCAGCGCCGGGCTCAGGTACTGGGCGGCTGCGGCATGCTGCGGTCCACCACCTGCGGCTTGAGTGCGGCACTGATGGCGCGGTGCTGCTCCTGCAGCGCGGCGAGGGTGTCGGCGTCGGCCATCGGCACGCTCTGCGGCTCGACCGCATTGCCCGGGCGGATGCGCTGCAAGCCGTTGACGACGATGGTTTCGCCTTCACCGAGGCCGTTGCGGACGATGCGCAGGCCTTCGAGTTTCGGTCCCAGCTCGACAGAGCGGTAATCGACCTTGCCGTCGTCCCCGAGCACCAGCACGAACTTCTTGCCCAGGTCGGTGCCCACGGCCACGTCCTTGATCAGCACCGCATCGTAGGTGGCGCTGCCGACCAGCCTCAGCCGCGCATAGAGCCCGGGGGTGAAGCGGCCGTCGCGGTTGTCGAACACCGCCCGGCCGCGAATGGTGCCGGTGCGCGGATCGACCTGGTTGTCGATGAAGTCCATGTGCCCCAGATGCGGATGACCATCCTCGCTGGACAGGCCGAGGTAGACGGGCGTCGCCTCGCCGCGCTGGCCTTCGCGCGCCAGCGCGCGGTACTTCAGGTAGGTGCGCTCGTCGGCCTCGAAGTAGGCATAAACCTTGTCGGTGGAAACCAGTGTGGTGAGCAGCGCTTCGCCGGCGTTGACCAGGTTGCCGGCGGTGATCAGCGCACGTCCCACGCGGCCATCGATGGGTGCGCTGACGCGGGTGAAGCCGAGATCGAGCCTTGCTGCCTCCAGCTGTGCCTGGATCGCCGCCGCCGCGGATTTCGCCTCGCTGGCGGCACTGACCCGTGCGTCGGCCAGTTCGGCGGAAATCGCGTTGTTGGCGCGCAGCCGCTCGCCCCGCTGGGCCTCGCTGGCCGTACGCTGCTGGATCGCGCGGGCCTGCTGCAGCTCGGCTTCCAGCCGCTTGACCTGCGCCTCGAAGGGACGCGGGTCGATCTGGAACAAGAGGTCGCCTTTCTTCACCAGGGCGCCTTCCTCGAACGCCACCTTGTGGATGAAGCCGGAGACGCGCGGGCGGATTTCCACCGACTCCGGCGCCTCCAGATGCCCGGTGAGTTCGTCCCATTCGGTGACCTGATGCTTGATGACCTGGGCGACGCTGACAGCCGGCGGCGCGGCTGCCGACTGCGTGGCCTCGGGCGCCTTGCCGCACCCGGCGGCGACGACCATGACCAGCGCGACCAGAGGGAAACGCAAGGCGTTGAGGGAAGATTCCATGCTTGACTCCACAACTCGGATTTATCGATGGGCGGGAGTCTGCGCGGTCGGGCGGTGCAGCAGAAATCGAACGAGGCAAAGGTGAATATCATCGGCGATGATGGTTTGGCGTTCGGCATCAGGTGCACGCGAGGCCATTCGCCGATGATCTGTGGCTATCGCAGGCTGAGTGGGACCGCCGATGTCGGGCGTAGCGAAGCCCAACGCGCGCGCTGTCCCGTCGGATTTCGCCGTGAGGCGGCTCAACCCACTGTCATACCGTTCGGTCAGGACATGAATTTGTGTAGAAGGCAGAGGTGTAAAGGTCGAAGATCACTCTTCGCGGGTCCCCATCTCTCGTTCTTCGAAGGCGCAGCGCACGGCTTCCACGACGCGTTCCGCCCGCTGAGCGTCGTCCAATTGCGGATACGCTTTCTTCAACTTGGCGGATACCTGCCAGCCGTTTTCCTTGAGAGAGCGAATGATGCGGTTCGTATCCTGGTCCGGCATTTCCAGCACTTCTTTGAGTCGCTCCTGGGCGCGTTGGAAAATGATCAGCATACGGGCCTCATCGGCCATCTCGGTACGGACCGTATGCGCCACGACCTGTGCCGTGTACAGGACGTGTTCGGTCAGATCGGGATAGCGCCATGCGAATTGCGCGTCGTCGTAGTCATCGAAGGCCAGGTTGCTCGGGGTGCCATCCTCGTAGACGACGAGTTCGCCAAACCGATAGGACGCTGCGTAACGTTGCATGAAGGGCCGCGAAAAAACCTCCAGCGTACGGTCGTAGCGCGCCCGGAAATCGATGGAACTCGTGATGGTGGCCGATACCGGCAGGATCACGCCATCAGGCACTGCCTTGTCGCGAATCAGGGTGTCATTGATCAGGAAACGATGGATCCGGCCATTGCCGTCCCGCATGGGGTGGATATACACAAAGGCAAAGGCGAGTGCTGCTGCCCGAGCCAGCGGCTCGGCGCCCCGTGTTGCCCGCTCGAATGCTTTCAGGCCATCCAGCAGTTGCGGTAGCACCTCGGATGGCGGCGCAATGTAGTGCACGATGTCCTCGCGCATGGTCGCCTGTCCGACGAAGACCGGCGAGCGCCGCAGACCCAGTCCGAAGGCCTCATGCCCCAGAATACCGGCTTGCAGCGTGTGCAGACTGTCGTTGCTCAACGGATCTTCGATATGGCCGCAGTACTTGGCGATCACATGGGCAAACCGCTGGATCCTGTCGGCCTTGTCCGCCTCTTTCTCGATGAGAAAGCTTGCACGCGATTCCTTGAGCGTCAGCCAACTGGCCGTGCGCATCAGGATATCGGCGCCAAAGGTCTGGTTCAGCTCACGCAGTGCTGCGTCCAGGTCAAATTGCAATGCTTCCTGTACGGCTTCGGTACGGCGGATCAGGGGGGAGAACGCCGGCACGCCGGGAAGATTATTGTTGATGCGCCAGCGCCGTATCCGCAGTGGCTCAACGCGGGTCAGATATCGCTGCGATGAAATGGCATCGACATAGCCGCCATTGGTGACATCGGGCACATCAAGGTGCTGCCCGGTCAGCCACTCGTAGAGGAATCCGGTGCGACGGGCATATTGCCCAAAGGGCGCTTGCCGGCACCAGGCTTCGATCGGCTCCGGGCCGACAACCGCAAACAGCCGGGCGAAAAACTCGAGGTGGATGTCCTCGTACTTGAGCCCAAACTCGAAATGCCCCGCGAAGTTGTCCGCCGGCTGGTAGCTGGCGGGATACTTGTTCTCGACATGTCCGTTGCTCTCGCGGCTCATTCGTGTCGTGCCGATCACCGATTCGACACGCAGGGGTTGCGCAAGCGCGATACCGTAGCGATCGGCGAGTGCCTTGAAACCTACTTGCATTGTCGAATCCCCTAACAAGAGCCGAAAAATAATAACCAACAGGGGCGCATGCGCGAAAACAATAATTCGATAAGCGCTAGAACGCTAACGTTCATGCAAATTTGATAAAGAATTAGCTGTTCTCGGCGAAAAAGATAAAGGCTGGGCCTCCGGCGGCCTTGCCCTAAAACCAATGTCAACGTTGGGCCTACCGCATTCAGAGACTATCCGGATCACCCACGAACATCTGGATGCGCGAGCGTAGCCAGCGCTCGGCGGGGTCGTTGTCCTGGGCGCCGCGCCAGGCCATGGACAGTTCGAAATCCTGGCTGGTCTTGAACGGCAGTGGTTCGGCACGCACGCCGCCGTTGGCCGCCAGGGCTGCGGCGGCGTAATCCGGGACGGTGGCCACCAGATCGGTGCCCGCCAGCAGGCTCGCCAGGCCGTTGAACTGCGGTACGGCGAGTACCACTCGACGCTTGCAGCCATGCAGTGCCAGCTCCTCATCGATATAGCCATTGAGGTCGCCGGCGAAGGACACCATGGCATGCGGACGCGAGCAGTAATCTTCCATGCTGATGCGCCCCGGGATGGCGTCGGCGCGCAGCAGCATCGGCTTCGGGCGGCGCAATACCTTGCGTTTGGCATTGGCTGGCAGTTCTTCGGTGTAGCAGACGCCCACCGAGATTTCTCCGGATGACAGCAGCCCCGGCATCAGCAGGTAGTTGGCGCGACGCACCACCAGCACCACCCCTGGCGCTTCGGCTCGTATGCGACGCAACAGCGGTGGTAGCAGGGCGAATTCGACTTCGTCGGTCAGACCGATTCGGAAGACCTGGGTGCTGGTAGCAGGATTGAAGGATGAGGCACGACTGACGGCGGTGGAGATCGAATCCAGCGCCGGCGACAACAGCCGCGCGATTTCCTCGGCGCGGGCGGTGGGCTCCATGCTGCGACCGGTACGCACGAACAGCGGATCGTCGAACAGCGTACGCAAGCGGGCGAGCGCGGCGCTGATCGCCGGCTGCCCGAGAAACAGCTTCTCAGCCGCACGGGTCACACTACGCTCGTGCATCAGTGTCTCGAAAACGATCAGCAGGTTGAGATCCACACGGCGAAGGTCGTTGCGATTCATGCCATTCACTTCATGCTGCGGTCGGGCGGTAAGCCCTTCCTCGAACGTTGCGACTGCATTCTAGACAGATCGATGCGTGCTACGCATGCCCATTTCCGCTTGCAAACAGCGTGCAGCCGCTCTGGGATGCGCCTATACATACGCCTTATCGTGCAATCCATCATCATCGGCGGACATGGCAACTATCGACCGGAATGCGTCCTGGCGACTGGAGTTGTGCTCACTGGACAGATAGAGTCTTCAACACAGTAGTAATCGAGGGGTCTTTCCATGTCCCGCATCATCCGCTTCCATCAGTTCGGTCCTGCCGAGGTGCTGCGCTACGAGCAGCAGGAAACACCCAGACCTGGCCCCGGTGAGGTGCTGGTGAAGGTCGCCGCGATCGGCGTGAGCTGGAACGACGTGCTCTGGCGGCAGGATCTGGCGCCGCGTCACGCGCGATTGCCAGCGGGATTGGGAAGCGAAGTCGCCGGCGTGGTGGAGGCCGTGGGCGAAGGTGTCGAGGGTTTCGCCATCGGTGACCGGGTGGCCAGCTTTCCGGCCCACGATCTCAACGATTACCCACTCTACGGCGAACACGTACGCATTCCGCAGACCGCCCTGGTGCATTACTCCGCCATGCTCAGTCCCATCGAGGCCTGCGTGCATTACACGCCATTGCTGATTTCCTATTTCGCACTGGTGGAACTGGCGCAACTGGAGCCTGGCCAGTACGTGCTGGTCACCGAGGCCCGGCACTGCACCGGCCCGGCAGCGGTGCAACTGGCCAGAGCGCTTGGCGCGCGAGTCATCGCAACCTGCGCGCACAGTGAGGACCGGGAATTCCTGCTGAACCTGGGTGCCGAGACGGTCATCGCCACCGAGGAGGAGGATCTGGTCGGTCGCCTCGACAGGATCACCGATGGCAAGGGCGTGGAGATCGTACTCGACTCCTGCGGTGGGTCGCAGATGAAACTGCTGGGCGACGTGATCGCACCGCGTGGCAAGCTGATTCTCTACGGCATCATCGGCGGCAACGAAACGGCGTTTCCCGCGTGCGCGGCGTTCAAGAAGAACTTCAAGTTCTTCCTGCATTGCCTCTGCGACTTCACCGGTCAGCCGGAAATGGGTATCGAACAGAACCGTGAAGCGGTGGAGCGGGCGCTGTCGCACATCAACCAGCTGACCGCCGACCGGCTGGTCGGCCCGCAGATCGACAAGGTTTTCCCCTTCGAAGAGGCCGTCGCTGCGCATCAGTATCTGGAAAGCGGTGCGGCGCGAGGCCGCATCGCGTTGCGCATCGAATGATCTTGGGTCTGTTCCCGTTTCGTTCGTGACGAAACGGGGCAGTCCTCTAAGGCTGCCTCTCATCACCCGATAGAAACTTTTCAGCTACCCGCTCAGTCCTCCGCAGACAGGTTATTCCCTTGACGGAGGAATCAGCATGGCTGACGAGAAGCAGACAATGCCCCCACAACAGCAACCGGAGCCCGGCAAGGAAGACGAAATGACGCCTCGCCCGGAGTTTCGCGGCGAGGATTACAAGGCCGCTGGCAAGCTGCAGGGCAAGGTAGCGATCATTACGGGCGGTGACAGCGGCATTGGGCGTTCGGTAGCGGTGCTGTTCGCCCGTGAAGGCGCTGATGTGGCGATTCTCTATCTGGACCAGTACCAGGACGCCGACGAAACCCGTCGTGTGGTGGAAGAACAGGGACGCCAATGCCTGACTTTCGCCGGAGACGTAGCTGATCAGGAAATCTGCCGCAAGGTGGTCGATGAGACAGTGGCCAGATTCGGCAAGCTCGACATCCTGGTCAACAACGCCGCCGAACAGCATCCGCAGGAGCGCTTCGAGGACGTCACCCAGCAACAGTGGGAGAAGACCTTCCGCACCAACGTCTTCGGCATGTTCCAGATGACCCAGGCAGTATTGCCACACCTCGGTAAGGGCGCCTCGATCATCAACACGACTTCGGTGACCGCCTACAAGGGCAACCCGATGCTGATCGACTATTCGTCGACCAAGGGTGCGATCGTCGGCTTTACCCGTGCCTTGTCGATGAGCCTGGTCGAGCGTGGTATCCGGGTGAACGGGGTGGCGCCGGGGCCGATATGGACACCGCTGATCCCGTCCACCTTCGATGCCGACAAGGTCGCCGAGTTCGGCGCCAACGTGCCGCTCAAGCGCCCCGGACAGCCGGAGGAGGTCGCGCCGGCCTACGTCTATCTGGCCAGCAGCGATTCGTCATACGTCACCGGACAGGTGATCCACGTGAACGGCGGTACGGTGGTCAACGGTTGAGCATGCGGCATCGGCTGTCTTGCGAACGCAACGACAGCCATCGGCTCGACGCCAGCGATTGCTGATCTATGCTCAATATCGACAGGTGAGTCGCCCCTCTGGCGACTTGCCAGGGGCGCCAGAAGTGCAGAAGCGGAACCCCGAGCGAGCGAGGCAGTCCACTGGATCAGTTGGCTTGCCAACAATAACTACAAGGAGATACCCATGACCGTGAGAGTATCCCGTCGCCAGTTCCTCAAGTTCGGTGCCGCCGGTGTCGGTGCGTCGAGCATGGCCATGATGGGTTTCGCCCCGGATGAAGCCGTCGCTTCCGTCCGCCACTTCAAACTCAGCGCCGCGCGCATGACGCGCAACATCTGCACCTACTGCTCGGTAGGCTGCGGCATGTTGTTCTATTCATGCGGTGACCAGTCGATCAATGTCGTCGATGAGCTCTTCCACATCGAAGGCGACCCCGATCACCCGGTCAGCCGCGGCTCGTTGTGCCCGCGTGGAGCCGGTGTGCTGGATTTCATCAAGAGTGAATCGCGGGTCAAGTTCCCCGAGGTGCGCGAGCCTTTCAGCAACGAGTGGAAGCGCATCAGCTGGGACGAGGCGTTCACGCGCATTACCCGGCACATGAAGGATGATCGCGACAGGAACTTCGAGACCCATGACGAGCAGGGCCGACTGGTCAATCGCTGGCTCACCACCTCGATGGTGGCGGCCTCGGCCTGCACCAACGAAACGGCTTATCTGACGCAGAAGATCACCCGGGCACTGGGCATTCTCCAGCTGGACAACCAGGCGCGCGTTTGACACGGACCAACGGTGGCAGGTCTTGCCCCAACATTTGGTCGCGGTGCCATGACGAATCACTGGGCGGACATCGCCAATGCGAATGTCATCCTGTCCATGGGCGGCAATTCGGCTGAGGCGCATCCGGTTGGCTTCCGCTGGGTCATGCGCGCCAAGGAGCGCAATGATGCGATCCTGATTTCCATCGACCCGCGTTTCAACCGCACCACGGCGGTGGCCGATTATCACGCCTGGCTGCGCACCGGCACGGATATCGTCTTCCTCGGCGGGCTGATCAACTACCTCATCGAAAATGACCGCTACGCCCACGAATACGTGCGCGAGTACACCGATGCCAGCCTGATCGTGGCCGAAGGCTTCGGCTTCGAGGAAGGTCTGTTCACCGGCTATGACCCGGCCAGCAAGACCTATGACCGCCAGACCTGGAACTTCGACATGGATGAGCGCGGCTTCGCCCGACGCGATCCGAGCCTGCAGCATCCGCGTTGCGTGTTCCAGCTGCTGCGCCAGCACTACAGCCGTTACACGGTGGATCAGGTCGAGAACATCTGCGGCATGCCGGGAGATACGGTCGTCCAGCTCTGGGAGCTGATCGCCCAGACGTCGGCGCCCGACAAGACCCTGACCATCCTTTATGCTCTGGGCTGGACCCAGCATTCCATCGGCTCGCAGATCATCCGCTGCGGCGCCATGGTGCAGTTGCTGCTGGGCAACATGGGCATGCCGGGCGGTGGCGTGAATGCGTTGCGCGGGCACTCCAACATCCAGGGGCTGACCGACATCGGCTTGCTCTCCAACCTGCTGCCGGGCTACCTGAACCTGCCCTCGGCCAACCTGCAGACCTATGCCGACTATATGCGCACGCGCATCAAGCAGCCGCTGGTCGAAGGCGAGGTGTCCTACTGGAAGTTCTACGAGCGCTTCTTCGTCAGCCTGATGAAGGACTGGTACGGCGATGTCGCCACGGCGGAAAACGACTGGTGCTACGACTGGCTGCCGAAGCTTTCCGTACCCACCTACGACATTCTCTACGCCATCAACGACATGACCCAGGGCAAGATGACCGGCGCCTTCTGCCAGGGCTTCAACATCCTTGCCGCCTTCCCCAACAAGGCGAAAGTGGTTGCGGGGCTGTCGAAGCTGAAGTTCATGGTGATCATGGACCCCTTGAAGGTGGAAACCGGCGAGTTCTGGAGGAACTTCGGCGAGTACCACGACGTCGATCCTTCGCAGATAGGCACCGAGGTGTTCCGCCTGCCCACCACCTGCTTTGCCGAGGATGACGGCTCCATCACCAACAGCTCGCGCTGGTTGCAATGGCACGAACGCTCAGTACCTGGGCCGGGCGAGTCGATGACCGATACGGAAATCCTTGGCGAGGTGATGCTGCGACTCAAGAAGATGTATCAGGAGGAGGGGGGCGCCTTCCCCGATCCGATCCTCAACATGAGCTGGAACTACAAGGTGCCCAGCTACCCTACGGCGGAGGAGCTGGCCAAGGAGTACAACGGCAGAGCGCTGGTGGATCTGACCGATGACACTGGTCGGGTCGTTCGCCGCAAGGGCGAGTTGCTCAAGGACTTCAGCGAACTGCGCGACGATGGCAGCACAGCCTGTGGTTGCTGGATCTATTCGGGTGCCTGGACCGAGGAAGGCAACATGATGGCCCGGCGCGACAACTCGGACCCTTACGACACCGGCAATACCATCGGTTGGGCCTGGGCCTGGCCAATGAATCGCCGAGTGCTCTACAACCGAGCTTCGGCGCGGCCCGACGGCACGCCCTGGGCGCCGAACAAGGCGTTCATCTGGTGGGATGGCGAGCGCTGGACGGGGGCCGACGTGCCGGACTTCCCGCTGACCTCGCCGCCGTCCGCGGGCGTGGGGCCGTTCATCATCACCCAGAGTGGCGGCGGGCATTTCTTCGCAGCCGAATGGCTGAACGAGGGGCCGTTCCCAGAGCACTACGAGCCGATGGAGTCGCCCATTGATCGCAACCCCATGAGCCCGAACAACCCTCAGGCCTTCAACAATCCCATCGTTCGGGTGTTCGAGCAGGATCGCGACTCGTTCGGCTCCAACAAGGACTTCCCTTACGCGGCGACGACCTACCGGCTGACCGAGCACTTCCATTACTGGACGACGCACGCACGGCTCAATGCCATCGCGCAGCCGGAAAAGTTCATCGAGATTGGCGAAGTGCTGGCCGCAGAGCTGGGAATCAGTGCGGGCGAGCGGGTCAGGGTGACCTCCAAGCGTGGCTATATCACTGCGGTTGCGGTGGTGACCAAGCGCTTGATTCCGCTGGAAATCGACGGTCGCACGGTTCACCAGATCGGTATTCCGATCCACTGGGGCTTCAAGGGTGTGGCGAAGAAGGCGCACCTCACCAATACCCTGACGCCCTTCGTGGGTGACGGGAATACACAGACACCGGAATTCAAGTCGTTTCTGGTGAATGTGGAGAAGATCGGAGGGACCGCCTGATGCGTGGTGACCAGATCAATCTGCAAAACATCATCGCCCGTTCGGCGAGTACGGTGCCTTCACCCCAGGTGCGGCAGGGCGGCGTGGACAAGGTGACCAAGCTGATCGACGTCTCGGTCTGCATTGGCTGCAAGGCCTGCCAGGTGGCCTGTTCGGAATGGAACGACCTGCGGGATGAGGTGGGGTCCTGTGATGGTACCTACAACAACCCGCAGGACCTGACCGCCGAATCCTTCGAGGTCATGCGTTTTTCCGAGTACGAGAACGAACAGGGCAACCTCGAATGGCTGATCCGCAAGGACAACTGCATGCACTGCGCGGAGCCCGGCTGCCTCAAGGCCTGCCCGAGCCCTGGCGCCATCGTGCAGTACGCCAACGGCATCGTCGATTTCAACTCCGAGCACTGCATCGGTTGTGGCTATTGCGTTGCCGGCTGTCCGTTCGATATCCCGCGCATCTCGAAGAAGGACAACAAGGCCTACAAATGTACGCTGTGCTCCGACCGGGTATTCAACGGCCTTGAGCCGGCCTGTGTAAAGAGTTGTCCGACCTCGGCGATCATGTTCGGCACCAAGGAAGACATGCTCGACTACGGTGCCATGCGGGTGGCCCACCTGAACGGACGCGGCTACGAGAATGCCGGTATCTACGATCCGCCGGGCGTGGGTGGCACCCATGTGGTGTACGTGCTGCAGCACGCCGACAAACCGGAGATCTACAGTGGCCTGCCGCGCGATCCGCATATCGCGCCGACGGTCGAGCTGTGGAAGGGCATTACCAAGCCGATCATGTCGGTGGCGCTCGGCATCTCGGTGCTGGCTGGCTTCTTCCACTACGTCACCCAGGGGCCCAAGGAGGAGCCGGAGGACGACCCGGACATCGAGAAGGCGACAGCAGACCGTGAGTTCGACCGTCGCGAGGAGGACCGGCCATGAGTCATTCCAATGTTCGCCACGGCATCCTCCGCTATGGCAGATGGACGCGGGTCAACCACTGGATCGTCGCCATCTGCTTCGTCCTGCTGACCCTGAGCGGACTGGCGTTCTTCTACCCGGCGTTCTTCGGGCTCACGGCACTGTTCGGCGGCCCCGAGCCGACGCGAATCGTGCACCCCTATATCGGTGTATTCATGTCGCTGCTGTTCGTCATTCAGGCGGTGCGCTTCTTCAGCGACAACCTGTTTCGCCGGCACGATGTGCAGTGGGCCAGGCAGATTGGCGATGTGCTCGGCAACCGTGACGAGCGCCTGCCGGCGGTGGGCAAGAACAACGCCGGGCAGAAGCTGGTGTACTGGATCTTCCTCGCCACGGTGCCGATCTTGTTGATCACCGGCCTCGTACTCTGGCGCCCGTGGATCGCCGATGGCATGCCGGTATGGGCGTTGCGCTGGGCGGTGACCATCCATGCCTACGCGGCGTTCATCGCCATCATCACCCTGGTGATCCACATCTACTCGGCCATCTGGGTCAAGGGCTCCATCCGTGCCATGACCCAGGGCCGGGTCAGCCACGCCTGGGCCAGGCATCATCACCCGCTCTGGTACGAGGACATCATGCGTAACCGCAAGACCGATGCGCAAAGCGCTTCGCCAACCAGCGAAACGCAGAAGGACCGGCCATGACAGGATCATCGATGAAAGGGGCTGAAGTGAGCCACAGCTACGGAAGCGCACCCTCGGGCATCATGCAGGCGCCCGAGGTCATCCTGGCGGAGGCAAAACTGTTCAGTAAACGTGCCCTGCGCCTGCGCGAACTGGTCGAGCAGGTGCCGGCGCTGGACGAGTTTCTGGCGTTCATGGCCCGCCTGGCTCAGGCACAGCATCAGGTATTGAACGAACGCGAGCCGGCCTGGCGACCGGCGCCGGATGCCTTCGATGCCGCGCTGTTGCACGGTATGCCGCCGCTGGGGCATCGTGCGCTGCGTCGCGATATCGATTGGCAGGCCGATCTGCTGGCGATTCTCGATGCGCTCGATCTGCATGTGGGCGAGCGCCAGCGCCCCTTGCTCAAAGCCCTGCGCGAGTTGCCGGACGAGCAGAGTGCCGCCCTGGCCGAAGACGTGCTGGAGGTACGTCCCGGCAGCGAGGCAACACGCGGGCTGATGCCCTTGGTAGCAGCCGCGCTGCAGGTTGCCTGGCTGCGTCTGGCCCTGTCGCTGCCCAGACCGCCAGACAGACCGGACGAACAGGCGCGTGCGCTTTGCCCCTGCTGCGGCTCCCTGCCGGTGGCCAGCGTGATCCACAGCGAGAAGCAGCGCAGTGGTGTGCGCTATCTGCACTGCAGCCTGTGCGCCACCGAGTGGCATCTGGAACGGGTCAAGTGCAGCGAATGCGACAGCGCCAAGCTGCTCTACTTCAGCCTCGATGACGACAAGGGCAAACCCTTCCTGCCCGTGCAGGCCGAAGCCTGCAGGGAGTGCCACAGTTACCTGAAGGTGGCCCAGCGCGAACTGCATGGACGAGCCGACCCGGTTGCCGACGACCTGGCGAGCCTGGCGCTCGATCTACTGCTGGCCGAGCAGGGCGAATACGAGCGCAGCGGCTACAACCCGTTGCTGATCGTTGGAGGCTGACGCAAGCGCGCGTAGGTCGTGTCAGCCGAAGGTGTAACCCGACGTGCAAAACGTCGAGCTTCAGCGGGGCGTAACCTTGGCCCCCGGCAGGTCGGTAAAGTACAAGCCCAGCCACTTGTAGGTCGGATTAGGGCGTGTTAACACATCTTCAGTCCGTCAACTATTAGCGCGAAGTTGATGAATCCGATGAACATCACATCAAGCTTCTCGAAGCGAGAGAATATACGCCGAAACCCCTTCAAGCGCCGGA
>NZ_JAAMQZ010000046.1 GCF_013522825.1 Stutzerimonas stutzeri | reverse complement strand
CAGGCTGAAGCCTTGGGTACGACCGATTTGAATGGTGGCGCGCTCTTCAACGCTGAGTTCGGTATAAGACATAGGGGCAGCACCGTACCGGAAAGGTCAGGTGTTGCACTCAGTTTTTGCCGCCGCCATGCGTAAAAAATCCTGGAGTTATCATGGGGATAAAATCTACTACTCTAAATTTGTGCCTCTGGTTGACTCAGAGGGGAAAGAGCTTCCGCCTGAGGATAAAGCAAAGCTGATTAGTTATTATTTTAACGTTGCCAGTACTGTGAGGCTGTCTGCTGGAAAAGATCGCCGGAATAAAAATTTTCGGGCTCTGTCTGGGGAAAGGTTTATTCCCATGGTGAAAGCTTTTTCCATGCGCGGGTTGCTGTCAAAGCTAATGTAATAACGGGGTGAGACCCAATGCCTTGCTTGCGCTGTTTATTCAGTGCAAGCAAGGTTTTTTGTTTTCGCTGCTGAAAAGTTTCTAATGATAAGGGAATATGGCTCTACCGATTAAACCAAATATCTTTAATTGTGAGCGTCGGTTGGAAAGCTCCCTCCAGAGAAAGCTCTACTGACCGATTTTCTGCTCGGACGCTACGCATGGACAGCAGAAATTCTTGCGCTGACTGAGAGCCTGCCATTGGATATTCGTCTGGGGTTGTCCCAGCAGCTCCCCAGACAGCCCGTGTCATTTTTCCTCTGGTTGGGGATAATCCAGCCGGCATGCACAAGGGAAGAGGCCTCATGGAACTGATCGACAACATCAATACCCTGCTTGGTGAAAACCTCAAAGGTACGCTCAAGCCGGGCTCGAAGCTGAAGATCGCCGCTTCGTGCTTTTCGATCTACGCCTACGTGGCGCTGAAGAAGGAGCTGGAGAGTGTCGACTCCCTGGAGTTCATCTTCACCTCGCCGACCTTCGTGCCCAACGAGGTCAGTGACCGAATCAAGAAGGAACAGCGCGAGTTCCATATTCCCAAGACTGAGCGCGAGCGTAGCCTGACCGGCAGTGAATTTGAGATCCAGCTGAAGAATCAGCTCACGCAAAAGGCCATCGCCAGGGAGTGCGCTGACTGGATACGCCGTAAGGCCAGCTTCCGGTCCAACCGAGGTCAGGCTCCGATGCAGCCCTTTATCGGTACGCGTGGGACGGCGGGTGACGCCGTCTTTATGCCCGTTCAGGGGTTTACCGCTGTCGACCTGGGCTACCAGAAGGGCAATGCGCTCTCGAACATCGTTACTCGTTTCGATGAGCCTGCCCACACCGGCATGTTCCTCAACCTTTTCGAGCAAATCTGGAGCGACCCGGAGAAGCTTGAGGACGTGACCGCCAGGCTCTGCGACCACATTGCCTCGGTCTATCGGGAGAACGCCCCGGAGCGGATCTACTTTCTGATGCTCTACAACATCTTCCGCGAGTTCCTGGAGGACTTGAATGAGGACGTGCTGCCTAACGACCGCACCGGCTACCAGGACAGCCTGATCTGGCAGAAGCTGTTCAACTTCCAGCGAGACGCTGCAACCGGCCTGATCAACAAGCTGGAAACCTACAACGGCTGCATCTTGGCCGACAGCGTGGGCCTGGGCAAAACCTTCACTGCGCTGGCGGTGATCAAGTACTACGAGCTGCGCAACAAGTCTGTCCTGGTGCTCTGCCCGAAGAAGCTTGCCGACAACTGGCTGAACTACAACCGCAACCTCAAGACCAACATTTTCGCCAAGGATCGCTTCAACTACGACGTGCTCTGTCACACCGACCTGAGCCGCACCCGTGGCGAGTCGTTGGGCATTCCGTTGGATCGAGTCAACTGGGGTAACTACGACCTGGTGGTGATCGATGAGTCGCACAACTTCCGCAACAACGACGTCTACAAAGACAAAGAAACCCGTTATCAGCGGCTGATGAATCAGGTGATTCGTCAAGGTGTGAAGACCAAGGTGTTGATGCTCTCAGCTACCCCGGTCAACAACCGTTTCAGCGATTTACGTAACCAGCTGGCCCTGGCTTACGAAGGCGACAGCGACAACCTCAACGACAAGCTGCGTACTGAAAAAGACATCGACGGCATATTTCGTCGCGCTCAGGCGGCGTTCAATACCTGGTCGATCCTGCCTCCAGAGAAACGCACTGCTGCTGCCATTCTTAATACCCTGGACTTCGACTTCTTCGAGCTGCTCGACAGCGTGACCATTGCCCGCTCGCGCCGGCATATCGAGACCTTTTACGACACCGCAGACATTGGTAGCTTTCCGGAGCGCCGTAAGCCGCTGTCCTTTCACTGCCCGCTGACCCATCGTGATGATGTCATCGGCTTTAACGAGATCTTCAACCAGCTCTCGTTGCTCAAACTCGCCGTCTATGCCCCGGTCAGCTACATCCTGCCCAGCCGGATGAAGAAGTACGAGGAAATGTACGACACCGAAGTGGAGGGCGGCAGAGGCAAGCTCAAGCAGGTTGACCGAGAAAGAAGCCTGCAGGCGCTGATGACCACCAACCTGCTCAAGCGCCTGGAAAGTTCGGTCGAATCCTTCCGTCTGACCCTCAAAAATCTGCAGGCGACTCACCTCAGTGCGTTGGACAAAATCGCCACCTTCAAGAAAACCGGTGTAGCCAGCGGTTTTGCCGATGTCACCGCCGCATTCGAAGATGCGGACTTCGATGAAGACAACCTGCCCATGCCGGGCGACATCAGTATTGGTAAGAAAATCCAGATCAGCCTGGAAGATATGGACGTACCCTCCTGGGAACAGGATCTTCAAGGCGACTTGGTTTTCATCGATGAACTGCTGGCCGAAATGGCCAAGGTCACGCCGGCTGACGATGCCAAGCTGCAGCATCTTAAAACCCAGATCACCAGCAAGCTGACCTCGCCGATCAACCCCGGTAATCGCAAGGTGCTGATCTTCACAGCCTTCTCCGACACCGCCAATTACCTCTACGACAACCTGGCCGAATACCTGCTGGCGAACCACAAGGTTCACTCAGGTAAGGTCACGGGGAGTGATGCACCCAAGTCTACATTGGGCAATATGCAGGGCAGTCGGCAGACCTATGACTTTCAGGGGCTGCTCACACTGTTCTCACCGCGATCTAAGGAAAAGGCCGCTATCTACCCGGATGAGTCGCGCGAGATCGATATCCTGATCGGCACCGACTGCATCTCCGAAGGCCAGAACCTCCAGGATTGCGACTACCTGATCAACTACGACATCCACTGGAACCCGGTGCGCATCATCCAGCGCTTTGGCCGTGTGGATCGAATCGGCTCGCAGAACGCCAGCATTCAACTGGTCAACTACTGGCCGGACATCAGCCTTGATGAGTACATCAACCTCAAAGAGCGGGTTGAGAACCGCATGATGATCGCGGACGTCACAGCCACCGGCGATGACAACGTGCTCAATGCCCAGGCCAACGACGTGGCCTACCGCAAGGAACAGCTGCGTCGCCTGCAAGATGACGTCATCGAAATGGAAGACATCAAGACCGGTGTATCGATCACTGATCTTGGCCTGAATGACTTCCGTATGGATTTGCTCAACTACATCAAAACCAATGGCGACCTTGAGCATGTCCCCAACGGCATGCATGCCGTCGTGCCGGCGCGGCAAGAGCTTGGCCTGTTGCCTGGGGTGATCTTCACCCTGCGTAATCGCAACAAAGGCTCCAGCCTCAATCAACAAAATCGGCTGCATCCCTTCTACCTGATCTACATCAGCCTGGAAGGGCAGATCATCAGCGATCAAACCGAAGCCAAGCGTCTATTGGACCTGGCCCGTAGCGCCTGTAAGGGCCATAGCCAACCGATACCTGAGGCCTACCAGCTGTTCAATCAAGCCACCGAAGACGGACGCAACATGCGCGTCTACTCCGACCTGCTTGATCAGGCCATTCGCTCGATGATCGACGTCAAGGAGGAGATGGACATCGACAGTCTGTTTAGTGGCGGTAGCACCACGGCTTTGGTTGACACTATCTCCGGGCTCGACGACTTCGAGCTGATTGCCTTTATCGTTATTCAGGGTGCGGCATGAGTTCGGGTGATCCTGTGCCAGCGCTGTTTAACTTTCCTGTGCAGGCTCGTGTTGCTCGCGTAGTGCCCAAAAGCAAAATCTACGAGCACGGCCCAGTGAATTCGGCGTTGCGCGACAAGTTTGTCGGCCAGGTGGAGCAGATAACCTGGGCCTTCAAGTTGGCACCGGAAACCATCAACCTGCCGGCTCGCGGCGGCGTGACGGAAATACAGGTATTCGACGTCACGCTTAAAACCACCGAGCTGGATGAAGACGTGTTGCGTGCTATCGACCGCGCCATCCCCCTGCCGATCATCTTTCAGTTGCACCATGAACAGCGCACCCGCATGGTGGCAGCTTTTAAGCGCCCCAGCGAAGCCGATGCCAGCAAATGGGTGATTGATGGCTACTTCGCAGGTAGCTGGTTGCCAGCTGACAGCCCGCGTCAGGCCCTGCCGGTAGCATTGGATCTGCAGGGACTCTACGAACAATTGCTGCGCAGCTTGTTACCCCGTCCGGCTAGGCCGGGCGAGAGCCTGCCCGAGCAACTGCAGCGGCTGAACCGCTTGCGTAGCTTGCACAGCGAGCACGCCAAGCTGGATACGCGCCTGCATAAAGAAAAACAGTTTAACCGTAAGGTGGCGCTCAACGCCCAGCTGCGGGAAATCCAGAATGAAATCGCCGACCTGAGCGCCTAAGCCTCGGTTCGTGCCAAGCACTTAAGAGATACAGGAAGTCCCATGGACAAGCTGAAAATGCACTCCCCTAACCTGACCGAAGCCAATATCGCCAAGCTGGCTGAGCTGTTCCCCAATTGCATCACCGAAGCACGGGATGCCAAGGGCGAGCTGAAAAAGGCTGTCGACTTTGATTTGCTGCGTCAGGAGCTGTCTTCGTCCATCGTCGAAGGACCGCAGGAGCGTTATCAGCTGAATTGGCCGGGGAAGCGTGAGGCGTTGCTCGCTGCCAATGCGCCGATCGCCAAGACACTACGTCCTTTCAGAGATGAGAGCGTTGATTTCGACAGCACACAGAATTTGTTCATCGAAGGTGACAACCTGGACGTGATCAAACTGTTGCAAGAGAGCTATCTCGGCAAAGTGAAAGTCATTTACATCGATCCACCCTACAACACTGGTAGGGACTTCATATATGACGATGACTTTAAGGATGACACCGAGAGCTACCTCCTGCGCTCCAATCAAACTGACGAATCAGGTTTGCGTATTGTGGCGAACACGGAAGCCAATGGCCGTTTTCATTCGGACTGGCTGACGATGATTTATTCACGCATTCGGCTTGCTCGTAACCTGCTGCGGGACGATGGCGTAGTGTTCATCTCCATTGATGACAACGAGGTCGACAACCTGCGCAAGCTCTGTAGTGAGGTTTTCGGAGAAGAAAACTTCGTGGCGCAGATCATCTGGCAGAAAGTCTTCTCGCCGAAAAACTCTGCAAGATGGTTTTCTGAGGATCACGACTACGTTTTGGTGTACGCCAAGTCGAAAGACCAGTGGACCCCAAATCTTCTCCCTCAAACGGATGAAATGATAGCGCGCTACAAGAATCCCGATGGCGACTCGCGTGGCCCATGGACGTCAAGTGATCTTGCCGCCAGAAATCGCTACGACGCGGGGCTTTACCCAGTGCAATGCCCCTCGGGTCGGATAATCGATGGTCCCCCAAAAGGTCGATATTGGGGGGTAAGTGAGGCCAATTTCAAAAAACTAGACCAAGATAATCGAATTTGGTGGGGCGGAGACGGCAGCAATATGCCACGTTTGAAGCGGTTCCTGTCTGAAGTTCAGCAAGGCCGTACGCCTCAAACCTTATGGTCTTACAAAGAGGTTGGCCATACGCAGGACGCAAAGAAAACGCTGCTTAAGTATGTGCAGTTTGAGCATACGGAGAATGTTCTCAATTCAGTGAAACCGGTGGAGCTGTTGCAACGCATCCTCCAACTGGCAAGCAAACCTGACGACAACAGCATAGTTCTCGATTTTTTTAGCGGCAGTGCGACAACAGCACATGCTGTACTGAAACAGAACATTGAGGATGGTGGGAACCGGCGCTTTATCGGCGTTCAGATTCCAGAGCCTTTGCCCAAGCCAGAACCGGGACTCGCTTCAATCTTTGAAATGGGGCTCAATCGTGTTCGGAACTTCAGTGCTGAAGTCCGAAAGCAGGACGGGGTAGAGAAGTGCGATCTGGGCTTTCGGGTTCTGAAAACTGATACTTCCAACATGAAGGACGTGTACTACACCCCGGATGCGGTGAGTCAGGATCTGCTTTCCGACCAGGTTGACAATATCCGCGAAGACCGCACCCCGGAAGACTTGCTTTTCCAGGTTCTGCTGGACTGGGGCGTAGATCTGGCCCTGCCGATCAGCCAGCAAAGCATCGCTGGCAAGACCGTCTTCTTCGTTGACGGCAACGCCCTGGCTGCCTGCTTCGACACCGGCATTGATGAGGACTTCGTCAAGCAGCTCGCCGGGCATAAACCCCTGCGCGTGGTGTTCCGTGACGCCGGCTTTGCCAGCGACAGTGTGAAGATCAACGTCGAGCAGGTATTTAAGCTGTTGTCGCCGGCTACTGAAATCAAGACCCTTTGACCGACAGGGAGCCGTCGACATGGACAATCAAGCACTGACCCAACTGCAACAGCGTCTGGATGCGCTGGTGCAGCGTGTACCGGATGAGAACATCGAGTTCTGGTTTGCCCGCAATCTGCTGGAACCTTTGGGGTATGCCCGCTGGGAAAACTTTCTCACTGCTATCCAGCGTGCCATGAGCTCCTGTGAAGCAACGGGGCAAGACGTGGCAGACCATTTTCGTGACGTCACGAAAATGGTCACCTTAGGCAGTGGAGCTAGGCGTGAAATCGATGATTTTATGCTCACCCGTTATGCCTGCTACCTGATCGCGCAGAATGGCGATCCGCGCAAGCAGCCCATCGCCTTCGCCCAGAGCTACTTTGCCCTGCAGACCCGCAAGCAGGAGCTGGTTGAAGACCGGATGCGTCTGCAGGCCCGGTTTGAAGCGCGTGATCGTCTGCGCGAGTCGGAAAAAGAGCTGTCGCAGAACATTTATGAACGCGGCGTAGATGACGAGGGGTTTGCCCGTATTCGCTCGCGAGGTGATACCGCCTTGTTCGGGGGCAAGAGCACCCAGGCCATGAAAGATCGCTATGGCATCGTCAAGTCTCGCCCGCTGGCAGACTTCCTGCCGACACTGACCATCGCTGCGAAGAACCTGGCCACCGAGATGACCAATCACAACGTACTGCAGGCTGATTTGCAGGGCGAGACGGCGATCAGTAAAGAGCACGTGCAGAACAACCTGAGCGTGCGCGGCATGCTGGATCAGCGGGGTATTAAACCCGAAGAGCTGCCGGCAGAAGAAGACATTCGCAAGCTGGAGCGGCGGGTGAAAACGGAAGAAAAGAAAATCGCCAAGCAGGCTCCCAAACTGCCTGCGGACGATTCGGGTGATGACGCATGAAACTGAAGTTTAAGCAGCAGCAGTACCAAACTCATGCCGTCGACGCGTTTGCCGACTGTTTTGCTGGCCAGCCAAAAGCCTCGGGCGTGAGCTATCGCATCGACCCCGGCGCCAATCCTGTAAAACCCGTCACGCCGCAGCAGATCGATCTCTATGGCACGCCGAGTGCTGCTGAAGCAACCGAGGCCGGCTTCAAGAATGCCGAACTGGCACTTAGCCCAGCCCAGCTGCTTGAGAATATTCAGGCAGTACAGCGCCGGCAGAACCTGCCGCTTTCCACTGCATTGGCGAGGGACAATAAAACCGGCTGCCCGATCAACCTCGACATCGAGATGGAGACAGGGACCGGCAAGACCTATTGCTACATCAAGAGCATGTTCGAGCTGAACAAGCGCTATGGCTGGAGCAAATTCATCGTCGTGGTACCGAGCATCGCCATCCGTGAGGGCGTATATAAATCGCTCCAGATTACGGCCGAGCACTTCCTGGAAAGCTACGGCAAGAAGGCGCGCTTCTTCATCTACAACTCCAAGCAGCTGCATAACTTGGAAAGCTTTTCCTCGGATGCGGGCATCAACGTCATGGTTATCAACGTCCAGGCTTTTGCTGCCCGTGGCGCTGATCAGCGGCGAATCTATGAGGAGCTGGATGACTTTCAGTCGCGCCGGCCAATCGACGTAATCAAAGCCAACCGGCCGATTTTGTTTCTCGATGAGCCGCAGAAGATGGAAGGGGCTAAAACGCTGGCATCCTTCAGTGAATTCAACCCGCTGATGATTGTGCGCTACTCGGCCACCCACAAAACCGAGTACAACAAAATCCACCGCCTCGACGCGCTGGATGCTTACAACCAGAAGCTGGTGAAGAAGATCAACGTGCGCGGGATCACGATCAAGAATCTGACCGGCACCAACGCGTACCTGTTTCTGCAGGACATCGAAGTCTCCACCAACAAGCCGCCCATGGCGCGCGTTGAGTTTGAGGTTAAGCAGAACAACGGTATCAAGCGTGTGCTGCGCAAGCTCGGTCGCAACGACAACTTGTATGACCTGTCCGGTGGGCTGGATCAGTACAAGGGCTATGTCGTTGCCGACATCGACGCGCGCATCGATACCCTGAGCTTCACCAATGGCGTAGAGCTGGTCGCTGGCGATGCCGTGGGCAATGTGGATGAGGCCGCCATGCGGCGCATTCAGATCCGCGAGGCGGTAAAGGCGCACTTCCAGAAAGAGATGATGCTGTTCAGTCGCGGCATCAAGGTGCTGTCGCTGTTCTTTATCGACGAGGTGGCCAAGTACCGCCAGTACGACGAAACCGGCGAAGTGCCGGGGGAGTACGCGAAGATCTTCGAGGAGGAATACAACGCCTACCTCACCGAGGTGATGACGCTGGAAGACACGCCCTATAACCGCTACCTCAAAGGCATTCAGGCGCGACAGACACACAATGGCTACTTCTCCATCGATAAGAAGAGCAAGCGCCTGGTCGATCCCTCGGTGGGCAAAAAGGCTACCGAGACCGATGACGTCGATGCCTACGACCTGATTCTCAAGGACAAGGAGCGTCTGCTGTCCTTCGAGGAACCGGTACGCTTTATCTTCTCTCACTCGGCATTGCGCGAAGGTTGGGACAACCCCAACGTGTTCGTCATCTGCGCCCTGAAACACAGCGACAACACCGTCTCCCGCCGCCAGGAAGTAGGGCGCGGCATGCGCTTGTCGGTGAACCAGCTCGGCGAGCGTATGGACAACCCGGCCACAGTGCACGAGATCAACGAACTGACCGTGGTGGCCAGCGAGAGTTATAAGGACTTCGTCAGCGCGCTGCAGAAAGACATCAGTGAATCGTTATCAGCACGACCGCGAGTCGCGGATGAGAAATACTTCACCGGCAAGGTCTTGCAGACCTCCAGCGGCGAAATAGAGGTCACGCCGCAACTGGCCAAGCAGATTTACAAATACCTGCTGAAGAACGACTACACCGACGACAGCGATCAGATCACCCAGGCCTACCATGAGGCCAAGCGTGAAGAGCAATTGGCCGAGCTGCCAGCTGAGCTGCAGCCTTATGCCGAACAGGTGTTCCAGCTGATCGATAGCGTGTTTAGCGCCGCGCAAATGCCTGAGATCGGTAACGATCGTAATGCCAAGCCCAATCCGCTGAACTCGAACTTCGAGAAGCGGGAGTTCCAGGCGCTGTGGAACAAGATAAACCGCAAGGCAGCGTACACCGTTCACTTCGAAACCGATGAGTTGCTGGACAAGTGCGTGGCTGCGTTGGATGCCGAGCTGCGGGTCAAGCCGATGCAGTACATCATCGAGCGCGGCACCCAGCTGGAGAATGCCAGCTTCGATGATATGAAGAGCGGTACAGCCTTCAAGGTCTCCGAAAGCTCAACCGAGAAGTACACGCACTCTGCTCATTCTGCAGTGAAATACGATCTGATTGGCAACCTTGCAGAGCTTACTCAACTGACGCGCAGCACCATTGCCAGCATTCTCAAGCGCGTGAACGTGGCTGTGTTCAGTCAGTACAAGACCAACCCGGAAGACTTCATCGCCAGGGCTGGTACCTTGATCAACGAGCAGAAGGCCACGGTCATCGTCGAACACATCGCTTACGATCCGATGGACGAGACCCACAGCTCCGACATCTTTACCGCCGAGAAGCCACGAGACGATTTCAGTAAGGCGTTTGAAGCCAAGCACCACGTTTACGATTATGTGTTCACGGACTCCAACATCGAGCGCAAATTCGTTGAGGAATTGGATGCCAGCACCGAGGTGGCGGTGTACGCCAAGCTGCCCAAGAGCTTCTTCATCCCGACCCCGGTCGGCAACTACAACCCCGACTGGGCCATTGCCTTCCAGGAAGGCAAGGTGAAGCATGTTTATTTTATCGCAGAAACCAAAGGATCGATGTCTTCGCTCGAACTGCGTGACATCGAAAAATCCAAGATAGCCTGTGCACGAAAATTCTTCGCCAAGATCACCTCGGACCAAGTGAAGTACCAGGTGGTGGATGGGTATGGGGCTTTGATGGATTTGGTGAGGTAGAGAACCGGGTGGGGGGATGGCCGCCTCAAGTCCTACCCTGGCGTTCTAGCCAGGGTGGGGTTCCGGCTCGTGAGGTCAGTTACCAGCGGCGGGCGGGCTGCAGAAATCCGCGAGCCACTCTTTTTCAGTCTGCTCCTCCGGTCGCTTGTGCTGACAGGGAGTGCGAGCTCCCTCGTACTCGCGCCCCCTGATTACCTGCTTGTCGTAGTTCTCAGCGCACGTGGCTGTATCGCTCTGTATCGCTTGCTCTAGCTGTCCTTGAGCTCGCGTGTTGTCCGGCACGCTTGTCTGCTCATTGTCTGGCCCGTGTCCGGAGATTGTCCGGTCATTGTCCGCCAGAAAGCGCCGACGGATGACCTCCGCCGGCACGCTCAGTGGGCGTAGGCTCGTTTTACCCAGACGTCCGGGCCGATCTGGTACCTTCTCAGCAGAGAACAGTATTTTTCCCAGATTGCCTAAATAATCGTGGAAAGAAGATAGCCGTGCTGGATAAGCAAGGGCGGTTGAGTGCCAAAAGTAGTAAAATAAGCTACGTTTTCCAACGTGGAAATGTCCTGCGGGTAAAAGTTCGCCTTTTTTGCCGGATCTCGTAGTGCGTTTTCGAGTTATTTCTACATTGAAAATAGTGTAATAACTTTCACCCGAAGTTTCCGACAAGAACTGTAAGGTAAGTCCTGGGAATTTCTTGTCGTAAACTCCGACTGAGTAGCTTGTATAAACAAAGGCCTCAATTTGTAAAAGCTCAAGCAGCTCCTTCGTTAATTGACTGTTCAGATCTTGCTGTAGTTTGGTTGTTTGGAGTCCATTTTGGCTAACAATAACTATTTGTCCACAGTCAATTGATATGGACGTATCGGCCTCAAATAGTGTGTTAAGCAATGGTTGTCGGTGATTAATAGCAACTTTTTGTATGGGTGAGGTGCTGTCAAGCGCACTCATACAGTTAGGGCAGCAAGCTGGCGAAGTTTTATTGACGTTCTTCATGCGCGCCCCAACTTGGGGGAGCGCATGTGAGCGCGCTTGCGGCTTTTCATCCACTCGTCAATTTCTGAACTTAACCAACCAACTGATCGGCTGCTACCTAGTTCGTACGGAGCAGGGAACTTTCCGAGTTTAATATCGAGATAAATACTAGAACGACTTTTCCCGACAATATGTTTAACCTCGTTAAGTCGACAAAACCGAATTTCATTAGTGGGTTCAATGCTTGTTTTTTGTGCCATTGTAATTTCACCAATGCATCGCTTATTGGTTCCTCAAGGCAATGCGATGCAGTAAAAAATTGATGAGGGGTCTCCATCCTCGATCCAAAATGTGGTGCGAAAATTTGGGGAGCTCTGTTATGAGGCGTTACCCGAACAGTAAATTGCGCAGATACAATTATACTGAGATGGTACGGTTTGGGCGCTGCAGCCACAGAGGACTAAGCGATACAGGAATTACCCTGTGATTTACAGGGAGGGAGCGGATGATGCCCCTCAAGCCTGCTGAAAGAAGCCGCGGTAGCGAGTCGCTTCTAACGTTACGCCCATATGCGGTGGGTTCCCTAGGCGTTCTAAGAACGTCAGATGAGATACTTATATCACCGTACTCAGGGCTGTTCAAGCGCCACCAGGGTTAGAAATTTTGCCGAAAAGCGTCCTTCGTATCCTTGATACTCTGTAGCTGTGTTGGATGAAAAATGCTGGACATATAGTCTGTCGATTTTCGAGCAAGGTTACTTTTTGCCACAGTTGAGTCGGCAGGGCTTTCCTGAGTGAAGATCTGTCGTGGTTTTTCTACTCGAATGGCAGATCAGATACATCACTTAAATTCACCCAGCCATTGACTCCTGCACGAGGAGCAGTAGTTGGCAAATGGCTTGGATGACGATCGTTCAATGGAGCCGCGATATGCAGTGTGTTAGCTGATTCGCTGCTAACGTTTCAGAACTAAAGAAAATTCCATCTTCTGGCTCGCTCAGCAGGCGCGCCAGTCGCTATGATCAGCCAGAACCGCATTATGGCCTATCTGGCGTCAGTTGAGCTGTACGAGCAAATGCTGAATCGTCTGGGTGATTTTGAGTTGGCAGCGATTGAAAGAGCGTTTGAGTGAGAAATGATTGATTGTTTCGGCGGGGGCAGCACAGCCTTCCGCCATCAAAAAGAAGCTGGCTACTAAGCTTGGACAGCAATTACTGCGCCTTCAGCAAGAATCGACTCCAGCTTCTCTCCCAGCAACCGCCATGCCTCGGTTTTTTCCTTGGCGTAATCGTGGTGCAGGTAATGTCGACGTACCTTCGAGCCACCCAGCAGGTGGTTCTGGCAGCGGTCGATGATTTCGAGCGTCACGCCCAGTTCCTGCATCATGGTTGCGCCGGTGCGACGCAGATCATGTGGCGTCCATTCTCCTTTGGCTCCCTTGCTCAGTACCAGCGAGTCGTCATGATGTCGGCCAGCCAGGGGCTTGCTGCGGTTCTTGAAGCGGCACTGCCGGTCTCCGATGAGCTTGCTGACCGTCTTGGTGTCGACGTGGCCTTGGCCGTCTTTGCCGGGAAAGCAGAACGGGGTATTGCCGGTTTCTTTCTTCAGGCGCTTGAACTGCTTTATGGCGAACGCTGACAGGAATACATGGTGATCCTGGCGTTTACCTTTATGCCCTTTGGTAGCTTCGGCGGGGATGAACCAGGTGCCTTTCTCCAAGTTCAGGTAGCGCCACTCGGCTTTGAGCAGTTCGCCGATACGGCAGAGGGTACTCAGGCATATCCACAAAGCACATTGGACTCGTGAATTGACCGGGCGGATACCGGAATATTTCTGGCCAGCGGGAAGCGCTTCGTAATTTGTTTTCAGACGTTGGAGGATATCGTGCAGCTCACGAATATCGTCGGGTGATAGCAGGCGGTCGCGCTGCTCCTCGTAGTCGTGGTCGAGCAGCTTGCTGACGTCTATAAGGTCGGCGGGGTTTCCGTCAGCCATCAGGGAACGCCACGGCTTACGCTTTTCTCCCCAGCGGAGCATCTGGCCGATGTCCTTGCTGCGGATCACCACGGTGCGGTTGAGACCGCGCGCTTTGACTGAGCGCAGGACGGCCAACAGATCTTTCTCGGTCAGGTTGCGCAGTGGCTTCCTGCCGATGAGTGGCAGGACGTCCTTCTTGAAACTGCGAATCAGCTCGCCATTGCCATCCTGGCGGGAGACCCCGTCGCGTATCCACTCGTCGAAGAGGTCGCCCACCGTCTTGTTCTCGGCAGCTTGGCGCTCGGCTTCGGCAATGGTCGCTGCAACTGCAGCTTGAGCTTCAATCTTGGCAGCTTTGCGCGCAGCGGTTGGATTGATGCCTTTGGCGGCTGTCGCTTTAACCTCATCACGGTCGGCACGAATCTGAGCAAGAGACTTCTTTGGCCAACTGCCCAGACTTTGATCGCGTTTGAATCCGTCTTGTTTGAATTCATAGCGAAACTGCACTGTTACGCCACGGACACCTGCGCGAACCCTCGCCACTAGCCCGCCGTCCTCCCGAAGGATTCTGCCGTCGTCGGCAGAAGTAAGTGCTTCCAGCTGCTTTACCGTCAACCTAGCCACTCTCTACCCCTTGCCTAATTCGACTGGCCTAGAATTTTACCCCACTTTTACCCCACCGAATCGCTTGGCTAGTGGTGGACTATCTTGGACATCATGGGACGCTAGAATAGCTTGTAAGCCACGTAGCATAGGGGTTTTAGTTGTCCAGGGTTGTCTCAGTTCATCCCGGAGATTCCAGCTAATAAGCGCATGGGGTGCAAGGGGTAGGGTATTCAACTCGCTCCCTCCCAACCCAAAAGCTCCAAAGGCTCAAAGCACTGATGAATGTTTGGATTTTTTAGTTGCCACGAAAAAGGGGATGCCAAAGCATCCCCTTTTTCGTCTTCACAACCAGGCGATCAAGCCGCTTTTGCCTCGGCTTCACGCATGGCTCGGTTCAGGGCGCTGAACAGGGCGCGGATGCTGGCGGTGGTGATGTTTTCGTCGATGCCGATGCCATGCAGCGGGCGCTCGCCGTTCAGGCGTACTTCGATATAGGCCGCGGCCTTGGCGTTGCTGCCGGCGCCGATGGCGTGTTCGTGGTAGTCCATGATTTCCAGCTTGACCGGCAGGGCGGAGACCAGGGCCTCCAGCGGGCCTTTGCCGATGCCGCGCAGGTGCAGGCTGTTGCCTTCGTGGGTGACTTCCACGTCCAGTGCGCTGGTGCCGTTTTCTTCCTGCAGGCGATGGTTCTTGAGCGCGTAGGGCGTGACCGCTTGCAGGTATTCGGCTTCGAGCAGGGCGTAGATTTGCGTGGCGCTCATTTCCAGGCCGAGGCGATCAGTTTCCTTCTGTACCACTTGGCTGAATTCGATCTGCATGCGCCGGGGCAGGCTGATGCCGTATTCCTGCTCAAGCAGGAAGGTGATGCCGCCCTTGCCCGACTGGCTGTTGACGCGGATTACCGCTTCGTAGCTGCGACCGATGTCGGCTGGATCGATGGGCAGGTAGGGCACTTCCCAGACGCCGTTCGGGTCTTGCTGGGCGAAGCCCTTGCGGATGGCGTCCTGGTGCGAGCCGGAGAAGGCGGTATGCACCAGATCGCCAACATAAGGGTGGCGTGGATGCACCGGCAACTGATTGCATTCCTCGACCACCTTGCGCACGGCGTCGATGTCGGAAAAGTCCAGCTGCGGATCGACGCCCTGGGTGTACAGGTTCAATGCCACGGTCACCAGGTCGACGTTGCCGGTGCGTTCGCCGTTGCCGAACAGGCAGCCTTCGACGCGATCGGCGCCGGCCATCAGGCCCAGTTCGGTGGCGGCTACGCCGGTGCCACGGTCGTTGTGAGTGTGCAGGCTGATCAACACGCTGTCGCGCTTGTTGATATGGCGTCCGAACCATTCGATCTGGTCGGCGTAGATGTTCGGTGTGGCCGCCTCGATGGTGGCCGGCAGATTGAGGATCAGCTTCTGCGCAGGCGTCGGCTGGAATACGTCGATCACCGCGTTGCACACCTCGACGGCAAAGTCGGTTTCGGTGGAACTGAACACCTCGGGCGAGTACTCGAAACGCCAGTCGGTCTCAGGCGCGGCGGCGGCCAGGCGCTTGATGATCTGCGCTGCGCTCACGGCGATGTTCACCACGCCGGCCTTGTCCTGATTGAAGACGATGCGGCGGAAGCTCGGCGCGGTGGCGTTGTAGTAGTGGACGATGGCCTTCTTCGCACCCTTGAGCGACTCGAAGGTGCGCTCGATCAGATCCTGGCGCGCCTGGGTCAGCACCTGGATGGTGACGTCATCGGGGATGTGGCCGCCCTCGATCAGCTCGCGCACGAAGTCGAAATCGGTCTGTGAAGCGGAGGGGAATCCCACCTCGATTTCCTTGAGGCCCACCGCGACCAGCGTCTTGAAGAAACGCATCTTCTTCGCCGCGTCCATCGGCTCGATCAGCGACTGATTGCCGTCACGCAGATCGGAGCTGAGCCAGATCGGCGCCTGGGTGATGACCTTCGATGGCCAGGTGCGGTCGGGGATGTCTATCTGGGCAAAAGCGCGATATTTCTTCGACGGATTCTTGAGCATGGTCATGGTGTTTCCTTGGAGTTCGCTCGTGGCGACGGCAATCGAAACCGGTTTTGCCGGTTGGTTATGGTGCGAACTTAGTGCTTGCGAGGGTGTTCGTGCAATAGTTCGTTAAAAATTGGCAGTAATTGTCTTTGGAGTGTCGATCTAAGCATTTTTATGCTTGTTATCTGTTCGTTTCGTGCGCTTGATTGCCCTTGGTTTTTGCGGCTCTATGTCGCAGTCGCTTCGTCAAACCGCTCATGCGATCATCCAGATCACGGCTTGCGCAGAGCCCATGTCATTGTTAAGCAAGGATTTAGTGGTGCAGAACAAACGGCTTTCGACATTGAGCATCTGGCTTGGCCTGTTCGCCATGCTGATGATTCATGTCGGTCCGTTGTACTCGGCGATACAGGCGGCGCAGACGGCTGCGATGCCGATGGGCGAGCATCACCAGCATGCCGGCCATGATGCTCATTCTCCTTCCGCGCATGGCCACCACAGGCAGTCCACGGGCCAGGAACCGGCCTGGCTGAGCGCACTGGAGATGTGCGGTTATTGCGAGCTGCTGACGCTCAACCCGCCGTTGACCCTTTCCCTCGATCTGGCCCTGCCTCGGCACGAGCCGGCGCATTTCCTGCCGCTGCCCGACGAGCCGCTGATCCGCGCGTTGCGCCGCAGCAGTGGCCATGCACGCGCACCTCCGTATTTCCACGCCTGATGTCCGAAGCCGTGCTGTCACGGCTGTACAACACCTTTAGAAGTGGAAATGCTTATGTCCCGTATCATTCGTGGCTCCCAGGCGCGCGTGCGCCTGTCCGATACCTTTTCTATCCAGCCATCGCGCCTGCGTTGGCAGTTCGCCCATGCGGCTCTGCTGGGGCTGCTGGCCAGCGGTGCGATCGCCGCCGAGCAAGGCGCGCATCACAACCATGCCGAGCATGACTCCATGGAGTTGGCGCCCATGGTCATTACGGGTGTCGCCCAGCAATCGCCGCTGACCGTGGCCACCAACCCGAAAATTCCACGCCAACCCGTACCGGCCAGCGATGCTGGGGATTACCTGCAGACCATTCCGGGCTTTTCCGCCGTGCGGGGCGGTGGCTCCAACAGCGATCCGGTGTTTCGCGGCATGTTCGGTTCGCGGCTGAAGCTGCTGACCAATGGGGGCGAGATGCTGGGGGCCTGCCCGAGCCGTATGGACTCGCCCAGTTCCTACATCACGCCGGAGAACTACGATTCGCTGACGGTGATCAAGGGGCCGCAGACCGTACTCTGGGGGCCGGGCAACTCGGCGGCGACGATTCTGTTCGAGCGTGACCCGGAGAGCTTCAGCGAACTGGGCGGACGCATCGATGCCAGTTTCCTGGTCGGCTCCAACGGTCGCTTCGATCGCAATATCGATGCCGCCGCCGGTGGCGAGCAGGGGTATATCCGCCTGCTCGCCAACCGCTCTGATTCCGATGACTACCAGGACGGCAACGGTGACGACGTGCATTCGCGCTGGGACAAGTGGAGCACCGACCTGGTGCTTGGCTGGACGCCGAACGAAGACACGCTTCTGGAGCTGACGGTCGGTCGCGGTGATGGCGAGGCGCGTTATGCCGGGCGCGGGATGGATGGTAGTCAGTTCGAGCGCGAGAGCGTGGCCCTGCGTTTCGAGCAGGACAATATCGGCGAGGTGCTGCAGAAGATCGAGGCGCGGGTTTATTACAACTATGCCGACCATGTGATGGACAATTACAGCCTGCGCACACCCTCGGGCATGGGCATGATGGCCAATCCCATGGCCAGCAACGTCGACCGGCGCACCCTGGGTGGTCGCTTCGCCACCACTTGGCAGTGGAATGATTACGAGCTGGTAACCGGCCTGGATGCGCAACGTAACGAGCACCGCAAACGCAATTCCCAGTTCGATATGATGACCGGCACGCTCATCGAGCATGACCGCTTCGCCTGGGACAAGGACGCCGACTTTCACAATTATGGCCTGTTCGGCGAGCTGACTCGCAATTTGGGCGATGACAGCCGCCTGATCGGCGGCGCGCGCCTGGATCATGTGACAGCCAAGGATTACCGCAGCACCGGACCGTCGGCAGGCGACAGCCGCAGCGACAATCTGCCGAGCGGCTTCCTGCGCTACGAGCATGACCTGCAATCTCTACCGGCAACCGCCTACGTAGGCTTGGGTCACACCCAGCGCTTCCCCGACTACTGGGAGCTGTTTTCCGGCGGTGCCAACGCCTTCGCGAATGTACAACCGGAAAAGACCACCCAGCTGGATTTCGGTCTCCAGTACAGCCAGGGGCCGCTGGAGGCCTGGGCGTCGGCTTATGTCGGGCAGGTGCGTGACTACATCCTGTTCAGCTACCAGACCAACATGATGGGCATGTCTTCCTCAAGCGCCGACAACATCGATGCACGCATCATGGGCGGCGAGCTGGGCGCCAGCTATCGCCTGACCCCCAACTGGAAGACCGATGCCAGCCTGGCTTATGCCTGGGGCAAGAACAGCTCCGATGGCGAGGCGCTGCCGCAGATGCCACCGCTGGAAGGACGTCTGGGCCTGACCTACGAGCAGGGCGACTGGAGCGCTGCCGGCCTCTGGCGCGTGGTCGCGGCGCAGAATCGCGTAGCCGAGAACAAAGGCAACGTGACCAGCAAGGACTTCGACGAAAGCTCCGGCTTCGGCGTGTTCTCGGTCAATGGCGCCTATCGCCTGAACCAGCACTTCAAGCTCACTACCGGCATCGACAATCTGTTCGACAAGGCCTACAGCGAGCACCTCAACCAGGCCGGCAACGCCGGTATCGGCCTGTCCGCCGATGAGCGCATCAACCAACCGGGCCGCACGTACTGGGCTCGCGTCGATATGAGTTTCTGATTCAACAGTGGCAAGGGGCGGGAGCAATTCCCGCTCCGGACGTAGGTTGGCGCTGAGGCGCGGGGTGCAGGGGCAGCCCGCGGCGCTGGCATCAGGGATGAGGCAATGGGCAGTGCCAGAGGTCGCCCATGTGCTTCGTGCCTCAGCGCCAACCTACGATTACTTCCCGACTGTCAGGCTGGTTGCTGCTCTCGTTCGAGCCGTGGCAGTGAAGGTTCGCCGCGTGTATCCAGAACATCGCACCAGGCACGCATATCGGCACCGCTCGGGTGCTGGAATACGCGCAGGCCGAACTCCGGGAGGATGGCCAGCAGGTGATCGAAGATGTCCGACTGGATCGCTTCGTACTGCACCCAGGCCACTGTGTTGGTGAAGCAGTATATTTCCAGCGGCAGACCGTCTGCGGTGGGGGCCAACTGGCGCACGATGAAAGTCATGTTCTGGTGGATACCGGAATGGCTACGCAGGTAGCGCTCCACGTAGGCCCTGAAAGTGCCGATGTTGGTGACGCGGCGGGTGTTGACCGGTTCCTGGCCGCGCTCGGCGAGCTTCTCGTTCCAGGCGTCGATTTCCTTGCGCTTGTCCGTCAGGTATTCATCCAGCAGGCTGAAACGATGCAGATGCTTGCGTTCTTCGGCATCGAGGAAATGCACGCTCTGCTGATCCAGGTAGATGGCTCGCTTGATACGGCGACCGCCGCTTTCCTGCATCCCGCGCCAGTTCTTGAACGAGTCGGAAATGAAGCGCTTGGTCGGGATGCTGGTGATGGTCTTATCCCAGTTCTGGATCTTGACCGTATGCAGGGCGATGTCGATCACATCGCCATCGGCATTGAGTTGCGGCATTTCCACCCAGTCGCCGACGCGAATCAGGTCGTTGGAGGTGATCTGCACACTGGCCACCAGCGACAGCAGGGTGTCTTGGAAGATCAGCATGAGCACCGCAGCCATGGCGCCGAGACCGGACAGCAGGATCAGCGGCGAGCGATCTATCAGGGTGGCGATGATCAGGATGGTGGCGATGGCGTAGAGGACGATCTTCACCACCTGCAGATAGCCCTTGATCGGGTGCAGGTGGGCATCCGAACGGCGCTGGTAGAGCAGGTTGACGATGTCCAGCACTGCCGCCAGGGCGAGTGCGATGGTCAGCACGATAAAACCGCCGCAGACGTTCTTTACCACCGTCACGACAGCTTCCGGCAGCCCCGGCACGGCATTGATGCCGACCGACAGCACCAGCGCCGGGACGATATTGGACAGCCGCTTGATGACGCCGAAATCCTGCAGCTGCGCATCGCGGGCATGGCGCAGCAGGTGATAAAGGCCGCGCACCAGGATGCGCTTGACGACCCAGTTGGACAGCCAGGCGGCAAAGATCAGCGCGGCGCAGGCGGCCAGTGTCTGCAGTTCAGGGTGGGCTCTGAGCCAGTCCAGCCAGCCGGCAAACTCGTCAGTCATTTGATACTCCGTTCGGTTCTCGTTGCGGCGGAACGTGCCGCACGGGGGCGGACCTTAACAAATCCGCCAGGCAGTCCCAAACGGAGCGGTAGCAAATGACAGGCTCAGCGAATGAATTCGCGGCTGATGCTCCTGAACAGATCGGTACCGGCGCGCTCCATCCATTCGAAGGCCACCATCTCCCGCGAGACGATCTCGGCACCGGCCTGGCGCATGCGCTGCAACGCCAGCGCCTTGTCCGAGGCGCGGCGCGAACTGACCGCTTCCTCGACGACGAACACCTGTTTGCCTCGCTCCAGCAGGTCGAGCACGGTCTGCATGACGCAGACATGGGTTTCGCAGCCGCAGATCACGAATTGTTGACGTTCGCCACCGGGGCGCTTGAACAGCTCGCCGTCGGCGGCGCTGGAGAACTCCATCTTTTCCAGGATCGCGTTGGCCTCGACACCTTCGCGCAAGAGCGGGACGGTTGGTCCCAGGCCCTTGCTGTATTGCTCGGTGATCAGCGTCGGCACGCCGACACGCCCGGCGATCTGCTGCAGCCAGGCGGTATGTTCGATCATGCTGGCGCCATCGAGAATGGCCGGCAGCAGGCGTTCCTGGATATCGACGATGAGCAGTGTGGATTGGGTGGCTCTGATGCGCATGGCTGTTTTCCTCGTGGGTCAGTGTTTGAATGCGCCGATGAATATCGAGGGATCGACGCGGGCATCGTTGAGGCTGACGTTCCAGTGCAGGTGCGGCCCGGTGGCGCGGCCCGTGGCGCCGACCTTGCCGAGGATGTCGCCGCGCCCCAGTTGATCGCCGGTCTTCACGTCGATGGCCGACAGGTGGCAGAACATGCTGATCAGCCCCTGGCCATGGTCAAGAAATACCGTTTTGCCGTTGAAGAAATAGTCGCCGGTGAGGATCACCCGGCCCGCCGCCGGCGCCTTGATCGGCGTGCCGGTTCTGGCGGCGAAATCCAGCCCCGAATGCGGGTTGCGTTCCTCGCCGTTGAAGAAGCGGCGCAAACCGAAAGGGGAGGAGAGCGGGCCGTCGACGGGCTTGTCGAACAGCA
This sequence comes from Stutzerimonas stutzeri, assembly GCF_013522825.1. GTDB lineage: Bacteria > Pseudomonadota > Gammaproteobacteria > Pseudomonadales > Pseudomonadaceae > Stutzerimonas > Stutzerimonas stutzeri_AK. The sequence goes on along the minus strand of NZ_JAAMQZ010000046.1, from coordinate 11,397 downwards.
GATTGCTGGGCTGGCCGGGACTGAACTGGCGGTAGGCCGCGGTCTGTTCGGCCAGTTCGCGCTCGATACGCTTGAGATCATCGGGATTCGGATTGACCTGGCGCTGGTTCTTCAGGGTGATGTGCTGCGCGCGATACTCGCGGCTCTCGACCCGGAAATTCTGCGGGCGGCCATCGATCTGCACCTGCTGCTCGCCGGGTTTCACCGTGAGCGGGATGCCGAGGATGGCGATCCAGCGCTGGCCGTCCTCGCAGATCACCAGCGCAGGTTTGTCCTGATAGCGCACTTGCGGTGGCGTGGCGCCGTTGCCCAGTTCGACCACCGCCACCCCGCCCGGCACGGGCTTGTTCAGCAGGCGAGTAAGGAAGCCTTCGGCATGCCCGGGAAGGGTAAAGGCAAGTGACAGCAGCAGGGCAATGACGCGTGGCATAAGCGGTTCCGCTTGAAAGGACGGCTCATCCTCGCGTAAACGCCAGGCGAGGGGAAGGGGCGGCCTGCCGCTTACGGACTTTCAGAATGCAGCCCACGTAATGGGCGCATAGGCTTTTTCAGAGCAGCGGCAGCGTCACCGGCTGCAGATGGTTGTCTTCGACCCGCACCTCCAGTTCCCCTTCGCCGAGGCGGGCCTTGAGGCGCTGGCCGGGGTGTGTCTGGCTGGCACGGCGGATCGCCTGGCCACGTTCGTCCAGAAGGATGCTGTAGCCACGGGACAGGGTGGCCAGCGGGCTGACGACATTGAGCGTCTGCGCCAGGCCGTATAACTGCTGGCGACGGCTGTTCAGCCGTTCCTGCATGGCACGCGGCATGCGTTGGGACAGATGCTCCAGACGCTGGCGCAGCAAGGCCAGCGCGCGGCCCGGATGCTGTGCGCCCAGGCGGGTGTCGAGGCGGGCCAGACGCTCCTGGCCCGCACAGAGACGACGGTCGATGCCGCGCAACAGGCGCTGCTCCAGATCGTCGATACGCTGGGCCTGCTGTTGCAGACGCTCACCGGGATGACGCAGGCGCTGGCTCAGCCCATCGAGGCGCGCGCCTTCGCGCAGCAGGCGTTCGCGCATGCGCAGCAGCAGGCGCTGACGCAGACTTTCCAGGCGCTGGCGGATATCCGTGCTGCTGGGCGCCAGCAGTTCGGCGGCGGCGGAAGGTGTGGGTGCGCGCACATCGGCGACGAAATCGGCGATGGATACGTCGGTTTCGTGGCCGACGGCGCTGATGATCGGTGTCTGGCAGGCGGCCACGGCGCGGGCGACGGCTTCTTCGTTGAAGCACCAGAGGTCTTCCAGCGAACCGCCGCCGCGCGCCAGGATCAGCGCATCGAAACCGCCACGGTCGGCCAGCTCCAGGGCGCGCACGATCTGCGCGGTCGCCTCGTGGCCCTGGACGGCGCTAGGCACCAGCGTCAGCGCCACATGCGGTGCGCGACGGCGGAACACCGAGATGATGTCGCGTATCACCGCGCCGGTTGGCGAACTGACGATACCGATGCGCTGCGGATGGGCGGGCAGGCCGCGTTTGCTGCCGGCGTCGAACAGGCCTTCGGCGGCGAGCTTTTCCTTCAACGCCTCGAAGGCCAGACGCAGGGCACCATCGCCAGCCGGCTCCAGCGAGTCGAGAATCAACTGGTAGTCGCCGCGCCCCTCGAACAGCGAAACCTTGCCGCGCACCTTGACCGCCAGCCCGTCGCGCAGCGCCTGGCGCACCCGCAGGGCGTTCTGCCGGAATAGCGCGCAGCGCACCTGGGCGTTCTTGTCCTTGAGGGTGAAATAGATGTGGCCGGAGGCGGGGCGGGCAAGATTGGAAATCTCACCCTCGACCCAGACCTGGGCGAACACGTCTTCGAGCAACAGCCGGGCACGGCCATTGAGCTGGCTGACGCTGAGGACCTCGCGGTCGAGATTGAGGCGCTGGAAGGGATCTTTGAGCATGGGCGGCATGATAAGGCCTTGATAGGCGAGCAGGGGCAAAAACCTTCGTTGCGCAAGTGGGATGCACCAAATTGGCGCAGCCCGTACCATTCGCACCTTTCATCGGTGTGGCCATGCCGCCACAAACGGTCATTGAACCAGCAAGGAGCTGTGTATGAGCAAGCAGATTCGGATTGGCATCGCCGGTTACGGCAACCTCGGACGAGGCGTCGAAGCCGCCATCGGCAAGAACCCGGACATGACGCTGGTGGGCATCTTCACCCGTCGTGCCCCGGGCGAGCTGACGCCGCTTGTCGCCGGCACGCCGGTGTATGCCATGGATGCACTGGACGAACATCGCGAAGCCATCGATGTGCTGATCCTCTGCGGCGGCTCCAAGGACGACCTGCCCGTGCAAGGTCCGCAGCTGGCGGCGATGTTCAATACCGTCGACAGCTTCGATACCCACGCGCGGATTCCCGAATACTTCGCGGCGGTGGACGAGCCTGCGCGGGCCAATGGCAAGACGGCACTGATCTCCATTGGCTGGGATCCCGGCATGTTCTCCATCAATCGCCTCTACGGCGAAGCGTTGCTGCCCGATGGCGTGACCTACACCTTCTGGGGCAAGGGGCTGAGCCAGGGGCATTCCGATGCCGTGCGCCGGGTGCCGGGCGTCAAGGCCGGCGTGCAGTACACACTGCCTTCGCCGGTGGCCATCGACCGCGTGCGCAGCGGCGCGCGCCCCGAGCTGAGTACACGGGAAAAGCACACGCGCGAATGTTTCGTGGTGCTGGCCGAAGGCGCCGATGCCGCTGCCGTGGAGCAGGCCATCGTCAGCATGCCGAACTACTTTGCCGACTACGACACCAGCGTCAACTTCATCAGCGAGGAGCAACTGCGTCGGGATCACCAGCGCATGCCGCATGGCGGCTTCGTGATTCGCAGCGGCAACACCAGCGATGCGCATGCCCAGGTCATCGAGTACTCGCTGCAGCTGGAGAGCAACCCCGAATTCACCGCCAGCGTACTGGTGGCCTATGCGCGTGCGGCGTACCGGCTGAACCAGCAGGGCCAGATCGGCGCGAAGACGGCCTTCGATGTGGCACCGGGGCTGCTGTCGATCAAATCCGCCGAGCAGCTGCGCGAAGAACTGCTGTAACCGGCTGCCGCTCCGGCCCGCTCGACAATTTCTCCGGGGGGCGAGTCGACTGGAGAGGGTCGTCTTGATGAGCCGGATTGGCAGCGTGCGCAATTGCCAGTCAGACGCTTTCGAGCAGGCGGTCGAGCAGCCAGGCGGCAACCGGGCGCAGTTCGTGCTGGCGTGACCAGACCACATCAACCGGGACGTGTTTGGGCCAACCGGGCAATTGCAGCTCCTGCAACTGCCCGGAGTCGTACCATGTGACCAATTGGCGCGGAAGGGCTGCCCAGCCGAAACCAAGCACTGCCATTTCCAGCAGTAACAGGTAGTCGGGTGCTGTCCAACAGCGGGCGCCGCTGACGAACAGCTCATCCGAGGGTGTATCGCTGGTGGTCACGCTGCTCAGTCGCAAGGCTCGCCAGCGCGCCAAGTCCTCGATAGCCACGGTCTGTAGCGCTGCCAGCGGATGGGAACGCGCGACGAACAGGCCAAACTCGGCGCTGGCCGGGACGCGGGCATAGGCGATATCCCCTGAATAGGTTGGCTGGGCTGCCAGCAGACCGAGATGAGCGCGCCCCTGGCAAACCAGGTCGAGTACGTCGGTGTGCTCGGCGAGCAGGCATTCGAACTGCAGGTCAGGGAAGCGCTGATCCAGTTCCAGCAGACGCGCTTCATATTGTTTGGGCTGGTAGGCGTCGGACAGCGCCAATGTCAGTCGTGTCTCCTGGCCGCTGGCCATGCGTGCGGCGTGGCGCGTCAGGCGGTCGCTGGCAGCCAGTACCTCCTTGGCATAAATCAGTAGATTGGCACCGGCTTCGCTCAAAATCAGCTGGCGGGGACCGCGTTCGAATAGCTGGACGCCTAAGTCGAGCTCCAGGCGTGCAACAGCTCCGCTGACCGTTGACTGGCTCTTGCCCAGGCGTCGGGCGGCGGCACTCAGCGAGCCGCAGCTGGCGGCAAGGGCAAAGGCCTGAAGTGATTCGGGGGAATGATTCATATCGCTTTTTCCGATGGCAGCTGATTTTTTGATAACCGCTTTACCGATGATCATAGCGCCTTGTCGCTATTCGAGAGGTGCCTCTTCATGACCCAGCCACTGCAGCGTTCTCTGCGCGAACGCATCGGCCATGCGCTAGCCTTCGAGCTCATCGCGGTGGCCATCTGTGCGCCGGCTCTGGCCTTGCTGATGGATAAGCCGCTGGCGCACCTGGGGGCTCTGACCCTGATGTTCTCCACCGTCGCCATGCTCTGGAACATGCTGTTCAACTATTGGTTCGACGGGGCGCAGCGTCGCTTGGGCTTTCACCGAGGTTTGTGGGCGCGATTGGTTCATGCATCGCTGTTCGAGCTGGGCCTGATTGTGGTTCTGGTACCTCTGGCTGCTTGGTGGTTGTCGATTAGTCTGCTTGAGGCACTGGTGTTGGATATCGGCCTGATCCTGTTTTTCCTGCCCTACACCATGGCTTTCAACTGGATCTATGATGTGCTGCGGGCGCGCTGGACAGGGCAGGGTGGCAGCCGGTCGGTTTCGCAAACGCTTTGAGCGCCCGGGCTTGATTTGCCTGGCACAGGGCCTAAGCTGCCGCCTCCCTTTGGCCATCGCCCCGTATCGTCATGACTGCGCAACTGATCCTCGTCCCCCGGATATCCAGCCTGCCTGCGCATGAGGCGAAGGCGCGGGCCCTGTTGCGCTGGCTGGTCAGGAGCGAGATCGTCGAGGAACTGCCGACCACGTGCGGTCAGGGCGGCGATGGCATGGCCTATGCCATCGGGCCGGGAGCCCGGCGCATCGCGCAGCATCCGGAGCGTTTGCCGTATGGCCAGGCGCATAACGGCCTGGAGATTGTCACCCAGCGCTGCATCTATATGCCGACGCGCGACTTTCTCGGAGAAGCGGGCTGCCCCGATTGCCGCCAGGAAGTGGGCGTGCCGCTGTTCGACAGCCTGGAAGCCTGGTGGCCAGGGGAGACCGATGTATTCACCTGCCCGGAATGCGGCTTCGAAGATGACATCAATGGCTTCCTGTTCCTGCAGCCCTGCGGCTTTTCCAACCTGGGCTTCATCTTCAACGGCTGGGCCGAAGCAGGGCTGAGCGAGGCCTTCGTCGAGGCGTTCGCCGAACGGCTGGGCTTCGCCTGCGCACAGGTCCGGGTGGATCTCTGAAGCGGCGGATGTGCGTTGAGTGCGGGCGCTCTGGCAGGTATAATGCCGCGCTTCCTTTTTCCCGCCTGGGGAGCCCCCGCCATGCTGCGTATCAGCCAAGAAGCCCTGACATTCGATGATGTTCTCCTGATCCCCGGATATTCCGAGGTCCTGCCGAAGGATGTCAGTCTCAAAACCCGCCTGACCCGTGGGATCGAGCTGAATATCCCCCTGGTTTCCGCAGCCATGGATACCGTCACCGAAGCTCGCCTGGCCATCGCCATGGCGCAGGAAGGCGGCATCGGCATCATTCACAAGAACATGAGCATCGAGCAGCAGGCTGCCGAAGTGCGCAAGGTCAAGCGCCATGAAACGGCCATCGTGCATGATCCGGTCACCGTCACGCCGGAAACCAAGATCAGCGAGCTGCTGCGCAAGGCCCATGAACTGGGCTTCTCCGGCTTTCCGGTGATTTCCGGCAAGGAACTAGTCGGCATCGTCACCGGTCGTGATCTGCGTTTCACGCCGAATGCCGGCGACTCCGTGGCGGCGATCATGACGCCCAAGGACAAGCTGGTCACCGTCAAGGAAGGCACCGGCCTGGAAGAGATCAAGACCAAGCTCTACGAGCATCGCATCGAGAAGATGCTGGTGGTCGACGACAGTTTCCATCTGCGCGGTTTGGTGACCTTCCGCGATATCGAGAAGGCCAAGACCTACCCGCTGGCCTCCAAGGATGAGCAGGGTCGCCTGCGCGTCGGCGCTGCCGTGGGTACTGGCGCCGATACCGCCGAGCGTGTCGAGGCCCTGGCGGCTGCGGGTGTCGATGTGGTGGTGGTGGACACCGCCCACGGCCACTCCAAGGGCGTGCTCGACCGCGTGCGCTGGGTGAAGCAGAACTTCCCGCAGTTGCAGGTGATCGGCGGCAATATCGCCACCGGCGAAGCGGCCCTGGCGCTGGTCGAAGCCGGTGCCGACGGCGTCAAGGTGGGTATCGGCCCAGGCTCGATCTGCACCACCCGTATCGTTGCCGGTGTCGGTGTGCCGCAGATTTCCGCTATCGCCAATGTTTCCGCAGCGCTGGAAGGCACGGGTGTGCCGATGATCGCCGACGGTGGTATCCGTTTCTCCGGCGACCTGTCCAAGGCCATCGTCGCTGGCGCCAATGCGGTGATGATGGGCTCGATGTTCGCCGGCACCGAAGAGGCGCCGGGCGAGATCGAACTGTTCCAGGGCCGTTCCTACAAGGCCTATCGCGGCATGGGCTCGCTGGGCGCCATGTCCCAGGCCCAGGGTTCCTCGGACCGTTATTTCCAGGATTCTTCCGCCGGTGCCGAAAAACTGGTGCCCGAAGGCATCGAAGGCCGCGTACCGTACAAGGGCACACTGGCGGCGATCATCCATCAGCTGATGGGCGGCCTGCGGGCTTCCATGGGTTATACCGGCAGCGCCACCATCGAAGACATGCGTACGCAGCCGCAGTTCGTGCGCATCACCGGCGCCGGCATGGCTGAATCGCATGTGCATGATGTGCAGATCACCAAGGAAGCGCCGAACTACCGCGTCGGTTAATCGAACTTTTCGCTGGAGGCTGGAGGCTTGAGGCTGGACGAGTACGCTTTTTCGTTCAGCCTCCAGCCTCCAGCCTTCAGCCATTTAATCCAGGTGAAGAAAAAATGGCCCATCCCGACATTCACGCCCATCGCATCCTGATCCTCGATTTCGGCTCCCAGTACACCCAGCTGATCGCGCGTCGCGTGCGCGAGCTGGGCGTGTATTGCGAATTGCATCCCTTCGATATGAGCGATGAGGACATCCGCGAATTCAACCCACGCGGGATCATCCTCGCCGGCGGCCCGGAATCCGTGCATGCCGAAGGCAGTCCGCGCGCGCCGCAGGCGGTGTTCGATCTGAACGTGCCGCTGTTCGGCATCTGCTACGGCATGCAGACCCTGTCCGAGCAGCTTGGCGGCAGGGTGCAGGGTTCCGATGAGCGCGAATTCGGCTATGCCCGTGTCGATCTGGTCGGCAAGTCCAAGCTGTTCGACGGCATCGAGGATCACATGGACGACGATGGCATGTTCGCCCTCGACGTCTGGATGAGCCACGGCGACAAGGTCACCGACCTGCCGGAAGGCTTCCGTATTCTGGCCAGCACCCCGAGCTGTCCGATTGCCGCCATGGGCGACGACACGCGCGGCTACTACGGCGTGCAGTTCCATCCCGAAGTGACTCACACCCGCCAGGGCGGGCGCATCCTCTCGCGCTTCCTGCTGGAAATCTGTGGCTGCGAAGCGCTGTGGACGCCCTCCAACATCGTCGATGACCTGATCGAGCAGGTCCGCACCCAGGTCGGTGATGCCAACGTGCTGCTGGGCCTGTCCGGCGGCGTCGATTCCTCGGTGGTTGCCGCTCTGCTGCACAAGGCCATCGGCGACCAGCTGACCTGCGTCTTCGTCGACAACGGCCTGCTGCGCCTGCACGAAGGCGACCAGGTGATGGCGATGTTCGCCGAGAACATGGGCGTCAAGGTGATCCGCGCCGACGCCGAAGCGCAGTTCCTCGAGAACCTTGCCGGCGAAGCCGACCCGGAGAAGAAGCGCAAGATCATCGGCCGCACCTTCATCGACGTCTTCGATGCCCAGGCCAGCAAGCTCGACAACATCCAGTTCCTCGCCCAGGGCACCATCTACCCGGACGTGATCGAATCCGCCGGCGCCAAGAGCGGCAAGGCCCACGTGATCAAGTCGCACCACAACGTCGGTGGCTTGCCGGAAGAGATGAACCTCAAGCTGGTCGAGCCGCTGCGCGAACTGTTCAAGGACGAAGTGCGCAAGATCGGTCTCGAACTCGGCCTGCCTTACGACATGGTCTACCGTCATCCTTTCCCCGGTCCGGGTCTGGGCGTGCGCATCCTCGGCGAAGTGAAGAAGGAATACGCCGACCTGCTGCGCCGCGCCGACCACATCTTCATCGAAGAGCTGCGCAACTTCGACTGGTACCACAAGACCAGTCAGGCCTTCGTGGTGTTCCAGCCGGTCAAGTCCGTGGGTGTGGTCGGCGATGGCCGCCGCTACGCCTGGGTCGTCGCCCTGCGCGCGGTGGAAACCATCGACTTCATGACCGCCCGCTGGGCGCACCTGCCCTATGCGCTGCTGGAGAAGGTCTCCAACCGCATCATCAACGAAATCGAAGGCATCTCCCGCGTCACCTACGACGTGTCGAGCAAGCCGCCGGCGACGATCGAGTGGGAGTGAAATCAGGTCTTTCGGGGGTATCGCTACCTATCGATAAGATGCTGTAACGTGTTGATTTAGAAGAAAATACGTCACGGCATCTATCGGTGGCTATCGCCGGGCAGCAGAACGCACTGGCGGTAAGGGTGACGGTAGGAACCGGAGGTCGGATTAAGACCCTCCCGTTTACTATCGAGACCAAACCGGTCTTTGACGGTAAATCTCTCCTTGGGAAAGCTTGCGCCATGCGGCTTTCCCGGCATCAGCAGGTCTCCTGACCCTTGACGGTAAAAGCCGTCATGAACAGGAGGAAAAACCTCGATGCTTACTGACACCGCGCTGCGCAATCTCAAGCCCAAAGCCAAGCCCTATAAGGCTTCCGACCGCGATGGCATGTACGTGACGGTATCGCCCGGCGGTACCGTCACCTTTCGCTACGATTACCGTCTCAATGGGCGCCGGGAAACGCTGACCATCGGGCGGTATGGCCCAGCGGGAATTTCGCTGGCCATGGCTCGCGAGAAGCTTCTAGATGCCAAGCGAATGGTTGCCCAAGGCATATCCCCCTCCCTAGAAAAACAGCGAGCCAAGCGGCGTCTGACAGCCGCCAAATCGTTTGGTGACATGCTGAAAAGCTGGCTGGCTGATGCGCGTATGGCTGACAGCACGCGGTCCATGCGCAAAAGCATCATCGACCGCGACATCCTGCCGGTCTTCGAGAACCGGCTCCTGACCGAAATCACCCCTGACGATCTGCGGGCGCTCTGTGCCAAGGTGAAGGGCCGTGGTGCGCCGGCCACGGCCGTCCACATTCGCGACATCGTGAAGCAAGTCTTTGCGTTCGCGATCCTGCATGGCGAGAAGGTCGAGAATCCGGCCGACGATGTGAAGGCTGCGTCAATCGCTACCTTCGTGCCGAAGGATCGAGCGCTGACCCCGACCGAGATTCGCCTGGCTTTTCACCAGTTGGAGTCGATTGCTGCATATCCCACCATTCGGCTGGCCTTGCGCCTGGTGCTTCTAACCCTGGTGCGAAAGAGCGAGCTGATTGAGGCGACCTGGAATGAAGTGGATTTTGAGAACGCCACCTGGACGATCTCCAAACAGCGGATGAAGGGACGTAATCCCCATGTGGTCTACCTGTCGCGCCAGGCTCTGGACATCTTCGTGGCGCTGCACACTTGTGCTGCTGGCTCGAGGTTCGTGCTGCCCTCGCGCTATGACATCCACCGCTGCATGTCACACGCCACCTTGAACCGGATCACCCAACTCATTGCGTCACGTGCTAAGGAAGCGGGGCTGCCGTTGGAGCCGTTCACGGTTCACGACCTGCGCAGGACTGGCTCCACGCTCCTCAACGAAGTGGGCTTCAATGGTGACTGGATCGAGAAGTGCTTGGCGCATGAGGACGGGCGTTCCTCGCGCTCGGTCTACAACAAGGCCGAGTACGCTGAGCAGCGCCGCCACATGCTGCAAGAGTGGGCCGATATGGTTGATGCCTGGGTCGATGGTCGGACTCATGTGCCGAAGCTGCTGCCCGACAATGTGACCGTGCCGGTGTTGAGTGCCGCCGTTTAGAGGAATGGACAGGTTGTCGGTTGACAACCTGTCGAGTCATGGGAATACTGGAGATCATTAATGGCCCGTCCCTCACATCCGAAGAAAGAGGTCGAAGAAGCGCTCAAGCATGCCGAAGGGCAGGGGTGGCGCATCGAAGTTGGCGGCAGTCACGCCTGGGGACGGATCTACTGTCCCTACAACGACGAGGAGTGTCGTTGCGGCGAGTTCTGCATCACCAGCGTGTGGAGCACGCCGAAGACCCCTGGTAACCACGCACGCGCCTTGCGACGCGTCGTGGACAACTGCACCACGCACCGTAAGCCGCAAGAGGCTGCCGACGGCGCAGAGGAGTAGCACGATGGAATACACCTTCACTCTGAAATACCAACTCGCCGATGATGACCGGAACCCGGATGTGCTGGTCGAACGCCTTGGCGAAGCTGGTTGCGACGATGCCCTGGTTGGCATCGGTCAGCCGGGGCGGCTGGCGCTGGAGTTCATTCGCGAGGCGGAGAACGCAGATGCGGCTGTGCGCAGTGCACTGGCCGATGTGCGCAGTGCAGTGCCCTCGGCCAGGCTGATCGAGGTCGCCCCTGATCTGGTCGGCCTGACCGACGTGGCCGAAATGGTCGGGGTATCGCGACAGAACATGCGCAAGCTGATGCTGGCCAACCCGGGCAGCTTCCCGGCACCTGTGCACGAGGGCAGTGCGTCGATCTGGCACCTGGCGGATGTGCTGACCTGGTTGCAGGCCAGGGGCAGCTATTCGCTGGCCAGAGATGTACTGGAAGTGGCGCGAGTGGCCTTGCAGGTCAATCTGGCCAAGGAAAGTCGGCGTCTACCCCGCTCGACTTCTGAGGAGCTGGGGGCTCTGGTCGGCTAAGGCAATCATAGGCCTCATGCTTGATCCGAACCCGCCCGAACCGGGCGGGTTTTCCGTAGGCGGACATCCGGGCCGCTGATGTCTCTGCGAGGCGCCTGCTTGCGCTCCTCAATCCATGCTTCCACCTCGGCCAAGTCCCACACCACGCAACGTGGTGTCAGGTTAAAGCGTCGAGGGAACTCGCCACGACGCTCCATCTCGTAGATGGTCGTCTCAGATAGCGGGATGATCTGCCTCAGCTCTTGTCGCCGAATGGTGCGCCGGAAGGGCAGGGGGCTTCGCTTCGGAAACTGCGGCAGTGCCTCGTAGGCTTCCGTGTCAGGCATCGGAAGAGACTGGCCGGTCTCGGAGATTGACGCGCCGGGCGGAGGCGATAGATGTTCCATCTCGGACTCCATGGGTGCGGATTCCACGCCATCCGGCCACCCAGTCCGCTCTCATCTGGCCAGGCATTCCAGGGCCATCTGGCCACCTGTTCCACGGCCATCCGGCCGGGCAGTCGGAGCGCAGCGACGCAGGGGTGGCATT
>NZ_JAAMQZ010000045.1 GCF_013522825.1 Stutzerimonas stutzeri | reverse complement strand
TAGTCGTTCAGGTGTTCCAGAACCATGCGCACAGCACGCTCACGGACTTCAGGGGAGTAGGTAGTAGTCTTTCTCATGGCCTCATCTTCTCAAGAGTTGAGGCCTCCACGAAACCCGGGGTGATTCACACTACCTCTGGAGAGAGTCATGAGTACCTTCTTGGGCCTGGATATCGGTTACAGCAACACAATTGGCACCTTCGGTGACGGCGTAGGGCAACCGGAATCCTTCGTAAGGCCGTCCCAGGCTGCACCGCTGGCCTCTATCCCCGGCGATTCAGGTCTGCGAGCCGGCGAGGTACTGGTTGATGTTAATGGCGAGCCATGGGTTGCATTCGCTGCCCCTGGAAGGGTCCAGGAAGGTCGGGAGCTGCACGAGGATTACACCAGCTCGGAGGCCTATCAGGCCCTATTTAAAGCATCTCTGCTACATGCAGCAGGTAGTGGAGATGTAATCGACGTGCTTGTAACTGGATTGCCGGTCACTCAAGCACGAGATGAGAGCTATGTTAAAGCGCTCGTTGAAACAATGACTGGTACTCACCGCATCAGTTCAAAACGCGAAGTCACAGTCAAATCCGTCGTAGTTGTTGCACAGCCAATCGGCACCCTTACCGATATTTATTGCACATCAGATAGTGCGGATGTTGTAGAGGAGTCTGTTTCGCTCGTTCTTGATCCCGGATTCTTCAGTGTGGATTGGGTTCTGTTCGATCACCGTGAACTGGTTGCGCAGTCAAGCTCTAGTAGCGTTAAAGCAATGAGCGTTCTACTTCAGGCTTGCAACGAAGAGATTGGCTTGGAACAGGGTGGCATTCCGGGTGTTGAAAAGATCGAGCATGCGCTACAGTCCGGCCGGTCTTACATCCTGATGTTCGGCCGCAAGGTTGAGTTGGACGTTTATTTAAAGCGCGCAGCTGATCGTGTTATTCCTGCGGTGTTAGGTGAAATCAAACAATCTCTTCGTTTTCTTCGTGGTCGCGCAATCGACTGCGTGATTTTGGGAGGCGGTGGCGCCTCGATTTACGAAGAATATGCTCGCTCTGAGTTTCCCGAATCTCTGGTAATTAAGCCTGCCAATAGTGTCAAAAGCAACGCGAACGGCTTCTACATTATCGCCATGTCTTGAGACGCCTTTCAGAAGATAAATGAGGTCTGCTATGCGTTTTCAGGTGAGGGTTGGCGAGCAATATTCGGAACTGCTCGCGCATTTGGAGTCGTTAAAACCAGAGTTGCGAGGGAAACGGCTTCTCGCTTTGGCCGCAATGCAATTAGCTCGAAGTGAAGCATCCGCTCCGTTTAAAGGTCACATTTCCGAGCCGTCCATTGCAGCTGAAACGTGTGCGGAAGTAACTGATGGCGTAGCCCCCGTTGCGCCAGCTAAACGAGCACCAGATTGGATCACGAGAACAGCAAATGGCTCCGCATAGAATTTTGCTAATGCCACTTCTTCTGATTGTGGCACTCGCAAGCCCTACAGTATGGGCGTTCACTTTGAAGGGAACTGTCTGGGAACGGGTTTCCAATGCGAGTTCTTGCAAAGCACCACCACTACTCTTGTACTCGCTCGCGATTCAGGAGTCACGGCATCCGGCAGGGAGGGGGTTAATTACTCCCCATCCGTTCGCATTACGCAATGCAATCAGCGGTTCAAAATATCCAGATAGTCAGGCCGAAGCCGCACAGCTTCTACAGCGCTACATTCAGGAAGATCCGCTTACAGATGTCGGCATGATGCAGATTAATCTTCGGTGGAACGGTGCGCGCGTAAAGTCGCCTGAGATGCTGCTTGATCCAGAAACGAATATCGCGGTGGCTGCCCAGATCCTTTGCGAGTCTCTTTCTGTTAAGCGAAACGACATCGAGCTAGGCATCGGTGGGTACCACACAATGAATCCAGAACGTGAAGCAGACGCTCGTGCATACGCCAGGAATGTCCTGATGATCTGGCGCTCACTTCAAGCTTTAGAGAAATCGGGGAGCTAAGGAATGTACTCACTCAACAGTGCGCTGATTCAGATGACAATGCGCCGCATGATCCTGGCAGGTCCACAGGGCTTCCCGGATGTACTCCAGGAACAGCGGATCAGTTCAAGGGATGTGATGTGGCTGCACCTGCTCAACCGGAGAAAACTGGAGGCTTTGGACCGGCTTCCGATCTCTCTCTTTAGGATCTCCTATGACAGGTTGGATGTTGGGCGTGGAGGGCTGGATGATGACCTTTTTGAGCGCACATGCATCCGGTTGACCATGGTCACTGAAACCATCAATTTCGCGATCACTAACAAGACGAACCCACTGATCAGCATCGGGTTCGACAATGAAGGCTTCGACCGTTTCCGGCATGAACCTTTTCTGCGACGGCTCATGATGATTCAGAAAGGAGGCTTCAAGGTTGGCCTTCGGTGCGACCTCGCCTCCCTGGAGTTGAAGCCTGACAACCCTGAGGCGCAGTTGAGTGATTGCCTGCGCATTATCCTCGGCGAGCTGAAGCACCAGCGCGCTAATGGAGGTAAGCGTATGGGCCGCGTGCGGGATTGGAACGCGGAGCTAACCAGTGGTGATGTCGTCGCAGAAAGGCTGCTGAAGGATGGTGTGACCCCCAAACTCGTTACCGCCCACGTTGGCTTGCCTGAGCGCGTTAACAGCCTTCATCGTAAGTTGCGCCGTGAGAATCGTGTTGGCCCGAAGGGAGGCGGTCGAATCGGCAGTCATTCGAGCAGTATCGAGAGAATGCCTCGCCACGCTCTGCTCTTCATGAGCATCTACCTGCTGCTGGCCAAGAACCCCGAGACTCGTATCAATGCGCTGGCCTTTTCGCTCGCGCTCAATGAGTACCGCCTGATCTGGTCGTACCTGAATTTCTCTGAGGCCGATACTCTCGACGCATCTGAATGCTGGCTTCTTGCGTCGGGTTATCGCTCTCAGGAGGTTAGCGTTGTCGAATGCTCCTCCTGCCGTCAGATCAAAATCCAAGATAGACGAAAGGCGAGCACCTGCCATTGGTGCTAACAAGATAAGGGCTTGATTGCTCACAGTCAGGCTGCAATGAGCTATCGGACCAGGCAATGCCTGGCGTCTTCGTTGGGCTCCCTACCAGGGAGAGCTATGGCGATTATGGGCGCGATATCCGATGAGCATTTGGGTTCCTGCGATACCGAGCGATGATGTAGTCATGACAAGGTTGAAGTGGAGAGAGGTGGCTATGCCGAGCCATGATTCAGTGAAGTGCCAGTGCTGCGGAAAGATGATGGTGCCCAAGACAATCTTTAGTCGCGGCTTCTACGGCGGCTGGGGATGGTGGCTTGGAGGTGGTCGCCCCGTATCGAGCTGCTGCCCGTTCTGCCTATCCGAAAGGTGGGATGGGAGTTCGCCTGACGTCCGTGAAGCGGTCTGGTATCAGGCACTAGGGGTCGTTCTCGCATTCTTGTTTACCTTCATGGTCCTCGTTTCCCTCATCTTTGGCATCGGACTGTTTGATGCAGTTTTCGGTGTCAGGTCTTCGTGGCTTCCTGACCTTATCGCGCTTGTCTGTGCTATATATGCCGGACGTAGCTTCTATAAATGGTTTACACATATACCCGCACAGAGGTAAACAAAAAGCCCGCATCGCGGGCTTTTTTTTAGTCTATGCTCGTTGGGCTTCGTGGCTTACTTGATTCCCGATATTTCTCGCCAGCTTCTTGTAGCTCTCTGTAAGTTGTCTGAGCCGCATTTTTTATGCCCTGCCCCGCATTTGAGAAATTCTGAGGCATCTCGCTGAGTTGATGTGTAAGCGGCTCAGGATTGCTCATGAACGTATCCACAACGGGTGGCTGATCCGTTGGCTGATTATTCAGACCTGTTTGATAGTGCTCCTGAACAACTGCTGCATTTGCGTCATCCTTAACGTCAATGACATCTCTACCATCGGCTTTCATAGAATGATAGCCACTTGTATTCATGTCATTCATTTCTAAGAATGCGCCAGCTGCGCCCCTACGAGCATTCTCGAAGCGATCATCCATACCAGAGGTGTCGGGCGCTGCTCCTTTCAGGCCTGCAAGTTCGTTTGAGTTTCCAGAATCAACCTTGAAGTCGAATGGAGAGAACTGAGAGTCTACCAACTCACCCATTCTTCCAGTTTGCTGCATATGAAGCATAGAGGCGGCAATGATTCTTTCATCATTATCCGTAGTGGCTTGCTGAACACTAGCAGAATTCATCAGGTTGCGAATACTTGCGTAGTCCTGTTCATTCTGTCCTGCAAGTTCTCGTATGCCTAGTGCAGCCGCGTGTTTTGTGAGGCCGCTATTTGCAATTGCCTTACCCGCAGCCTGTCCTATGTCAAGGTCTTGCTGGCTTCTCCAGCCCTGGCTAGAAGCCTTGGTATCTGTATATGTAGCTTGTGCCGATTTCGCTTCCGTGAGCGTTCTTCCGATTGTATCGCTATTAGATACCTGCTCCATGGCTTGGTTATTTTGGGTAAATGCTTCAGCTGCAGCAAACGTAGCTGTGTCGCTCCTATTGGAGTCTACAACCTGCTGAAGCTGAAGAACGCCCTCTTTCGTTAATTGCTGCTGCTCGGAACTCATTTGCTGAAACTTTGCAGACTGTTCCAGCCTTCCGCCAGCCAGACCCATTGGAAGGGAACCGCCCAGATGGCCAGATGCTGAGCCAGCTTTAATTTCGTCTTGGCTCCATCCCGCTGAGGAAAGTTTCCTTACAGCCTCATTGTAATTTGTGCTTTCACCGAGCTTTAGATTCGTTTGCAGCTGGTCGCCAATTTGCGAAAGCTGTTGTCTTCCCGCAGATGTTGAAGAGAGCTGCGATGCTCCACTTTGAAGAGTCTCTTGAAGGTTGGATATTTTTTGTTGCGCGTTTGCGTGGCTGCTTTGAACAGTTGCATCAGCTCCTGCAGCCACAGACAACTTAGGTGCTGTTGCTCGCGCGCCCGTGACGCTTGCACCTGTAGTCATCTGATCAGACGTGTAGCTGGCCGATGTGTCCATAATCGGCGCCTGATCCTTTGTACGAGGCATTACATCTTCCGTGCGGAACTTATCGCCCTGAGTCATCTGTCCCATGATGCTATTTGCAACCATGGCTGAACCGGAGACGATGAAGAGCGCGAGCGGCGGTACCGATGCTGCGAGCATGCCTCCGACGCCTAGAGCTTTGGAAATGGCATGATCTATATCGAGCAACTGAAGCATTGCAAAGCTTTGCGAGGTTGCATCGTACCCGTCAAAGATTGCTTGCATCTCCGCGCCGGCATACCAGAGGGTAAAGGCGTTTACGATGCTCAGCAGGGGCATCCAAAGCGCGACTGCCAAGGGAAGCACCATGTACTTCCCAAGAATCGACATGCCCTTGTCGCCGAGTACCAGGGCGAATGCCATGAACGGAGTCATCGCATACAGCAGACCTTCAAAGAAGGCGATCATGGGACGCATATAGTGCTTGAAGGTGTCGCCCTTCCCGGCCCACTGGATCTCTTGATGGTTAAGCGATTCTCGTAGTGCCAGAGCGGCATTCTGTTCCTGCCAGTGGTTCAACGCATTGACACGCGCGTCACCGAAGATTGGTTGGATAAGCGACATCTCGGTGTAGCCCTGAGCACTCTTGGCGCTCATGGCAAAGCTCTGGATAGACTGGTCAATTTGCGCCTGCAGTTCAAATTGCGTAGTAACCTTGCCTGCAGCTTTCTCAGCTGCAAACCCTTTATCCAGAATTTCACCCATCACATCCATCATCGCCTCTCGGATGGCTGCATTGAGGCGAGGCTGGATATTTGTGCATGAGTCCAGACGCCCATTAGGCTGTCCGTCATATATGTACGCTGACTGAGATATAAGCGGCGCAGCAAGAACGGATTCAAGTCCGGCACCACGATAAAGCTCGTCGATAGTTGTATAGTTCCTAAGGTTGATCGGGTTAAGCGTACAGAACGTCAGATACTCGTTTACGCTTTTCGGAAGATCCCATCCACCGTTTCTGCGGTAGTTAACAAATGAGTCAAGTGCTAGTGGATTTCTAAGCACGTCGCGCACTTTGGCCAGTGTATTCAAACTGCTAAACAAACCATAGTTTGTCATAGATGGAGTTGAAAAAGCCTGCTCTGAGGTCTTTGTAATATTGTAGGCCACAGTCGAAATAACGGAGCCAATGAAGGTTGGTCCGATAGGAAGGTTGTCTACGATGCGCACTTGGTTCGTCGTTGTATCTTCAATAACGGCTGTAGTTGTTGGGCCATATAGCAGCAGGTACACCACGAACAGCATACCCGCCTTATGGAATGAAATGCCTTGGCCGTTCCATATTGCTTGGAAACTGAGCAGCACCAAACCAATTAGAAAGCCGATGCGCGCCAGATCCTCACTGAATCCAGAGCCTGTAATCATGGCACTTGCGTTCAGGATTATCTCAAGGAACTCGCCGCTGCCAGTCGTATAAATGTTCATGGACATAAATTAGCTCCCTGCCCCCTGGTTCTGACGACCTTGAACTGTTTTGCCATTATCATTGTTCTCAGCCAATTGCAGAATCTCAGAAGCTCGCTTATCTGCATCACGGAAATTGGTTCCGTTCATGAGTTCTTTTGTCCACTCGCTTGTGACTCGTTGCCGAGCGGCACGCAAATCTTCTTTTATTTTTTCCGCTTCAGCGAAGTCAACGCCAGTTAGTCCCGCGTGCGCAGCGTCAATCAGCTCCATAATTGCTGCATATGCAGCGTTGATGGCGATTACATGTGCAAATTCTTCAAAGTAGATATAGCCCTCAGCTGCTCCAGCTTTCTGAATAACACGCATAAGATTGTGGCCAACAGCGCTGGACATGAAATACTGAACTTTTGCGCCATCAGCCTCAGACGCAGTACCGTTCGCCAGCCTGTCGAAAACGCCTGAGGTTCTAACGTCATCGATGATGCGTTGCTTCAAACCTTTGAATGAGCCGAGCGTTCGAACAGATGGGTTCAAACATTGCTCTTTGTCATCGGAATCACAGCTGAGTACCTTTTCGTCCGATCCCTTACTCCCATCCACAAAAAGGGAGATTGATCGGTCTGTGATAGTCGGCTGAATTGGGGACGCAGTTATCTCTTTTCCACCCTTATCATTATCTTTTAGGGTAAGGATATGTGTACCGACAATCGACATGATCAACTCGGCAAACTCGTCGTTGCCGGTAGTGAGGTGTGAAGCGATCCCCATTTTGCGCAAGCCGCACCACATGACGTTGCCAGTGTTGTAACACGGCTTCATCTTCCCTGCGCTTGCAAGCCGCTCTGACGGTGATGTAGCAGTCGCAGTTTTGGATGAAAAGAAGTCAGACGTTACGTTCTCAAGCATTCCAGTGGCAGCCGATTTCAGATCGTTATGTTCGGCAAATGCTTTCCTTCCGGCATCTATGACTCCAGTAGCCAATTGGCATGAATTCGAGAACATCTCGTTTAGGCGCTGGATGTTGTTGCGCAGCCCTCGAATGATGCTTGCAGTTGACGCATCCATATAATCCAGCGCGGCTTCAAATGCATAGCCACTCACGACTCCAGCCGCGTTTGAGGCGATGTTTCTCATCAGCCCGACAAACTCCTCGCCATTGATGAATGAGAAAGAGCCTGTGTAAAGGTTGATGCCGCCGCAGCCGCCTTTTGCAGAGGGCGGTGTGATGCTGATCAGGTTGGAAGTGGTGATGCGATTTCGCAGCACAATACCGCCACCCGATACGACACCCCGCGAAGCGGTCTTGTATGAGCCAGGACCTGTCACGTTAATGAGCTGGCCAAACATGCTGTTGACCTGCTGCTCGATGGTGGCAGAGGCCGTTAGGGGAATGGCGATTCCAACAGCAACGGCAAATGCGAGAGCGTTAATCCTCACTGGTCTTCTCCATTCTGGAAATCGAAAGCACGAACTGCGGCATCGCGCATTGCGTTCACAAAGTCTTCGGGTGATTTGGTCGGATCAGCCGGCGCATCGACGATCTGCTCTGGTGCGATCAAGCCGATCTGCGCCAGCCGAGAGGTGGCGTTCATCTCTTCCTTGGAGATCAACCCAACATCGCTTGCCGCTTGCAGGATGCGATTACTGGCAGCCTCCAGCGAAATCGTGCTGTAGCTGATGATGCGAACATCGTTTGGCGGAACCGCCATTGCGATAGCCGGTGTGGTAATGATCCCCAGGTGTTTCGCCAGGCCTGCGTCATACTGCAGATTCTGATACTCCCCCCCTGGTAGGGGCTCCCCGTCCATGGACACAGGGATGATGGTGAAGCCATATGCGTGCTCCAATCCCTGCAGTGCTGATATAGCCTGTCCGCACAGTGCACAGTCGCGGCCCTTGAAGAAGATCATCAGCGCTGCATCGTTTGCGATGATTTTCAGCAGCTCTTTCTTCTGTACTTCGGCAGCCGAGGCCAGTGCGCTCGATGCGGCGTTCGATGTCGGATATCGAAGATCCTCATCCAGCAATGGCTCGTTTTTGATCGTCTGCATCGACGCCCTGGAGAACCGCTCAGCCTTGTCCATCATCAGGCGCTGGGCGTAGTAGAAGGCCTTGACGTTCACCTCTGATGGATCGTCGATGGCGGCTTCTTTGAGCTTGGGGATCATGATCTGGAGCCAGGCGACGCTACCGACAGGGGGTAACTCCTCAGCTTTCTCGGTCGGCTGCGGAGGCGGTGTTGGAGCAGGCGGCTCCTCTTTCGGTTGCTCAGGTTCGGGCTCGGGCTCGGGCTCTTCATACCAGAACCACCCTCGTTCCTTATCGGCGTAGAACGACGAGCCGGCGATTGCAGGAGTTGACTCGGCTTTCTGCACATCCTTCGCGGAGGTGGCCGCATGGGCACTCGAAAGCATGGTGGCAATGAGCAGAACTGGGAGTTTTGAATAGGCCATCGTGAATGCCGGCAACTGAACAGTGCGGCTCATTATCCTGATGGCAATAGCGGAGAGGTGGTCTAAACCAACCACATTCTGGTCAGTTTGAAAAAGGCACGAGGCCTACCGCATAGCGCGGTGGGCCTCGTGAGTCATGAAGCCGAGCGGTCCGTGTGCAATGAGCACATCGTTCCAATCGACCGATTTTTTACCGTCTGGAATCTCCATGGGTGGCATCTTGATCTGAGCACGGATGCCCATCTCCCACAGCCGAACCTTGAGTGCTTCGGCGGCTTTCCTACCACCCCCACTCCGATCCTTGTCTGCCCAGATGCGGACAGCCTTGGTACCGGCCGGAGGAACGAACTGCTCCATCAGGTATGTGTTGACCATTGGCCAAACCGGGAGTCCCAGTGCTGTTTCAATGGCCAGAGATGTTTCCAACCCTTCAGCAACATCAATCACCTCGCTGGCTCGCGACGTGATGACTGCAGCACCTGGAAGTGTGCGGTCGCTCGGGATAGGGAACATCATTTTGCAGTCGCGCAGTGGTGCCTTCTCGCCTTTCGGTGTTAGGTACAGTCGATTGACGGTTACCCCTTCACCTGCCGGTGATATCAGCAACGTGACGATTGCCGGGTGCTGCTGCAGCTTTCCCTTTTCATCCTTGTAGGTCAGTGCCGGGTGGAAACGAACGGATCGCTCCATTCCTGCACGATCCCAACAAAGAATTGCTCGTGAGCGCAGATACAACCGAGCCGGCTCTGCTGCAGGATCTGTGAGGGGTACAGTGCCCTTCCATATCTTGCGCAGTGACTCTCGAATCCACGCATCACTCGGCCCTTTGTGGACTTTCGCTTGAACAGCAGGCTTAGGGGGAAGCGGCTCGCGGTCACCATCGGCATACCGCCCGTATGGATCTTTTACCCGCAACCGCGCACCCACCTCAGCCAGCGCCTCGCTGAAGGTCCATTTGTTTACCCACATCAGCAGCGCAATGCCATCGGCTTTGACACCACAGGTCTGGCACATGCCTCCACTGTGAGTATCAGCGGTTTTTTTGAACACTCGAAAACCATCTTCCCCGCCATGGACAGGACACGGACCATGCCAGCCCGGCCGTTTCTGGAACGGAAGAAGCTCTGCAGCGAGTGACTGAAAGATGTCGTCCCAGCGCCCTTTTGCGGCGTCGAGCACATCTTGCTTTTCCGGGGCGTAGTTGCCCGAGGATACGTTTGACATGACGACCTCCAATCGTAAGGAACCCGGCGTGTTACGGCCGGGCGCTGGGTTCAAGACAGTTTCCTGACCTCCCAAAGGTTCTTATGGGTGTTTACCCACTCGTCTTCAGGTTGTCCGTTTTTGACGTTCGCCTTCTTGAGCACCGTTACCGGCTGTTTACCCATGAAGGTGACGCTGATGGTGCTAACCCCCTTTTCCGCGCCGGAGCGACGAATTTCAGGGGCCAGCTCTACGCCCCAGATCAGGTGTTCACCGACTCGCAAGAAGAATGAGGGTCCATTTTTCTTGTTGAAGCGGTAAGGGGCATGACCGCTACCGCCATACAGGCCGGTAACTGACTTGCCCGCGATGCCACCGAAGCTCAACTCAACGCCCTTCTCAGATGACTGGATTTCCTGATCATCGGAGTCGTCGGGCTTGAAGGGGATCAACTCCCCTCGAATTTCAGATTGAGCATCGGTTTGAGCATCGGTGTTGACCTGTGCTCTTCCGTTGAAAAGACGGTTGATGACGACAGGTTCCAAGGTTGGCTCCGCAACCTCGTCATCAGCTCCCGGAAGGAGGTGCTGAGAACGGGGTGACAGTATTGCGAGGCCCAGACTGGCCCGCAGGTAGGTTGGCTTATCGAAATCGACGCGAATCATCATTTCACCTCCTGGCAGCGCAGATAGGTGGGAATGATGTAGTTGTCGTAATCGATACTTGGGATGGCTGTCACGCGTGCAGGCACCGGGGTGGTGCACTTAACGCGAAACGTCTTGCTCGCCATGGTGTAGCTTCGGCGGGACTTGAGGTTGGTGGTGACGGCTCGAATTATGTCTGGTGCGTACATCGCGAACGCTGCAAGCACGACACAAAGCGCGAGAGGCATCAGCGCACGTACCACTTCCGGCTGATAGATCATTCCCAGAAAGGTAGCGAGGACGCTATATCCCAGGATGACTTTGACCTTCAGATTTTCCATTTCATTTCTCCGTTTGCTTGCTGCAGACGGAGAAACCCCCGCAGGGAGTTTTCCCCGCTGCGGGTTGTTATGGCACGCAAAAAAAGCCCCTAGTGGGACGCTCTTTCTGTTTGCCGTTGGTTAGATCGGATGAAGCCCCGATTTGGCTGTACCCAGCTCACATGATGATGCTGGGCTGCCTGGCCGAAGATCGGTTCAGGCTCTTGTCGAGTGCAACATGCACCTGACGAAGATTCATTGCGCTGAGGCGCGGGGATGAGGCTGATGTTTCGCAAGCACTACGGAGAACATGAGTGCTTGGCTGAATTTTGAAGCTGTCGGGCGCGTTTCGTCAACCAGATGCGTGCGGTATCCGACGAATCCTTTTGCTTACCACAATGTTGTCAGATTGGACGTTTTTTGTGCTGCGCGGTTTGGTGAAATGGTGTTGCCACCAACATCACGGAGTTATCCCAATGGCCCTTACCCCTATAGCCAAGCGCGCACCGTACTCGACTGCAATCATGCGGCAGACGATTACCTTCAAGACCCAGGAAGCCAAGAACTACATCGGCACCTGGCTCAACAACGTCTCCCTTGCCCTGTTCACCCTTGACGTGATTTCGCGCAAGCGTCTCGCGCGGCTGAACATGAGCACCAAGCAGCACAAGGCCGCTACCAAGGCGCTGAATAAGCTGTTTGCCGACTTCGAGAAAGAAATTAAGGACGACTCGGCCCGCCTCGAAGCAGTGCTCAAAGCCCAGCGGATCACTGATCGCGCTGAGCACAACAATCCGCGCTCGACGCAGGTCGAGATCACTACGCCTGAACTCAAGCGTGCCGTGGATCTGCTGCTGGCGTTCGACAACCTCATCATCCTGGTAGATACCGTCTGGCTGATGGGCATCATGGAAACGGACGAGGCGAATCAGTTCCGCCAGCTCAAGTCTCGCCAGCTCAAGGGCCTGTTCGTCAATATCTACAAGCTCAGCCAGGCAGCGAAAAAGAGCGCCTACGAGCAGGAAGACCAGGAAGTGCTCGCTGAGATCGCCGTGGAAGAGAAGAAACACGAGATCACAGACGCACCCAGCGAACTGCCCGACACGGCGGTTGAAGAAGCGGTTGAAGCCAAGGCGGAAGCCGTTGCGTAGTGCAACGCTGATTCACGCGTACCGACATCGCCCTGCTTTATGCAGGGCGAAACATTTGAGGGCTCCTAAACATGTCATCTGATGCTGGTAATGCGGTCCCGGTGAGGCGGGGGAGGACTCGGCGGGAGCGGAACGACGATCCCACCAACCCGGCAAATGAGGGGAAAGCTCTTGCGGCCCTTGGGCCGCAAGAGGTTGATGCGCTGGAGGGCTTCGAGCTGGACGTGGTTGATATGGGTAACCATGCGGTACGAGTACCGCTCTGGGACAGTCAGCTCTTCGCTGCGATAGGCATTGGCATGCTGCTGGGCTCTATAGCAGGCATTCCCATCGGAATCTACCTCTACTACAACCCCTGATCCGCATCCTTCCTGCCTCCTTTCGTCTGGGCCTGTAGCCGTTCAACATGACGTTTGCCGGCCCAATACCCCCCTCTGATGCGCCTACGGCGCAATGACGCGCAGATATCGTCCGTGTGCCGCCTGGAGAAGATAGGTGTTTTGTAGCTCTGGATCTTGCGCACCGCTTCCCAGATGCCATAGACGCGCTCGGGCTTGCCATTTGGAAAGTCAGCACTTCCCGCCATGACCGCGTAGCTGTGGATCTTTTGACTGTGGACTCCTGCAACCTGCTGAACAGCTTTGACGTGGGCATAGTTCTGTAGCAAAGGGCTTTGCATCCTGTATTTGCGCCGCCCAACGATCTGCAGCCACTGGTCTGGCTGCAGAGGGTCGTAGACGATCTTGCCCTTGTAGGCCTTGGTTTCCAGAACGAAAATCCCGTAGCGGGAAACCACCACATGGTCGATCTGGGTACTTTCACCCTTAGTTTTTCCCCGGTAGATGCCGTTAGCAAACACGGTGTACTCACCGCTCAAGCACAGCCGCAGCATCAGGTTCACCTTGTATTCGCCCCACCAGCCCCGGTATGCGGGCGTCTCCATGAGACGAACGTGAAGAAAGCCTGCCAGGATGGCCATCGCGATGGTCGGCGGGAGATAGAGAGAGAGAAATTCAGTCATTTGTTAGCGCTTCACTACAGTTTTGAGCAGCAATCAGTCCATCGCCAGATCATGTACATGCTGTCATTGAGGGTGCCGGGAACGTGTCGATTCGTGCCGCCGTCCCAGTGGTAGGGGTGCTCACCAATCCACATGCCCTCCTGCGTCATCGCTTTGGGCCAGAACTGTGCGAACTTGTACTGGGATTTCGGGATGGTTGGGTAAATGCCAGCCGTGCAGACGTTTTCGTCACCCATCGTTCTTCTGGCCAGTCCGCGACGGTGCTGCTGGCTCAGCAAGCGGGCACTGATCAATGCAGAGGTGCGATTGAAGTCCTGCGCTGATACATGGCCCGTCAGCGGATATATCCCCCCCCAGGTGCCCGAGCACCACCACATCGACTCCAGGGGCTCCTTGCCAGCGGCCAGGGCGCCAGACTCGACGGCACATGCCGCGCGTGCCACCGGGTTGGCCACCGCTGCCGATTCAGGATGCTGGAAGAAAGCTAGCGTTGCGTTCCCCCAGGTTGGGTCAATTTCGGTGAAAGAAATGATGTCCACGTCCAAATAGCCATCAGGATTGCACTTGGTCGGCGTGTACAGGTCGAGGATCTGCAGCAAGGGGAAGGCGTAGTAGTGAGTCTGGTAGAAAGACCCGTCTTCCATGTCATCGCGCTTTGCATGGTCCTGTACCAGCCGGCCATAGGAACGCTTGGAGCCAAGTGGCAGGGTGACTCCACCGAGAGTGGGCGAGCAGCCGGGCTTACGGACATTCTCAACGATGCGCGCTGGCTCCCACATTGCTGTGATGATGCCCGGCTTGTAGATGCCTGATGTGCCTTCTTGGCAGACGCAGAACACCTGTTTCGAGGCTTTCGCCGGAGCTGTGCCGGGGGTGATCTGCACACCGGAAACCTTGATGGGAAACAGGCACGCCCAGCAAATATCAGTGAACAGCTTTGGCCCGAAAATGCCAGAATCCTCACACATCGCATCAGCGGCTGATGCTGTCCCTGGTAGGGAGAAGTTCGCCAACAAGCACACCGCTATTGCCGGCAAGAACCGCTTGATCAGCCTCATCACTTTTCTGCTCCTTCAAGCTCATCTCGGGTGTACTCGCGCACCGCGAACATAAGCCCTTCGGCCGTCACGACCGATGGTGCCCGCAGGATTTGGAAGCGCTGCGCCATGTCACCCGGCAGCAGGTACAACGGGCCATTGATCGCGTCCTCTACAGACTGGAAAAGATCCCAGCCAGAGGAAGGCGGTATTTGTGTCGCCATCACCGTCACAAACAGCTCATCGCCATGCGCCTCGTATTCCCGCTGGGCAAGCCGAACCTGCCAAGGTTGCGTGGGATCGATCACAACGAGTTTCTGATTGAACGGCATCATTTCCAGCGGATTAATTCGCCCCGCTTTCTGCACCACGTTGCCGTTTGCGTCCTTGAGGTCAGCAGGAATGATGACGCTGGGGTCAACGAACCGTGTTGCGGGCGTAGTAACGGGCGGGAGTGGTGTGCCGGTCTGGGTATGCCAGAAACGATCGATAGCGCGCTTCTTCATGGCCTCCATGTCCAGCGCTTCGATGCGTGCCTTGGCCACCTGCAGGAAATCAGGCTCAATGATTTCGCTGGTTGGTCCATACACACCGAGGTCGCGCCCCTTCTCGCCCGATTCCGACAGCGCCTGATCGACCAGGCGAGTCGAAGATATCCCTGACGCCTTCACTAGCAGCTCGTCGCTCTCATCTTCTAGGACGATAGCCGGCACGGTTTCGATGCCATGTCGCTGGAACGCGAGCGGGTCCAGCAGCACGCTAACCTGACTCTGCGTTTCCTGCGTGAGCATGTGCATCTTGGTGACTGCATCGACCATCTTCATGCCTTCAGGGATACCCCGGAAGACGATGCCTGTTGCAGGGCGTCCATCGTAGCTGGTCAAGATGTCCTTGATGGCCGTGGCGCCTAGCGACCAGGAAACAAAGATCAGCGTGCGCACGCCATCACCCAGCGGATGTTTTTTGCTGGGCTGCTCGGAGTTACCGGCCCCCTGCAGCTGCTCTGGCTGCACTGGGCTTTGCGACGCAAGCCGCTCAATCCATCGCGTTTCCGTCTCAGAGATCTGCTGGCGAGCACTCTCCCCATCGCGGACAGCCTGCCGGGCCTGTTCCAGAATTTGCGGGTCCATCGTGCTGATATCGATTGGCTTGATGCCAAGTTCACCGGCCACTGCTGAGGTAGAGAGCGCAAGCGCGATGGCCACGCCAACGAGATGCTTCACCATATCGGGTATGCCCTTCCCACAATCTGTTCACCCTTGACCGATCCCCAATAGCGAGAGTCGAAAGAGTCATTGGTCTTGCCGAAGAACCAGTAACGGTCCTGGGCGATCACCCCCTCGCGCACGTATCGCTGCGGATCGATCCCCTTCTCGGTGGCTACGGCAAGGCCCTCCCCGACCACCTGGTCATTGATCGTGGTCTGCTCAAGTTCCACCTTCACGGTGTCACCGGGCATACCTTCGAGCACCTTCACGATCTTCGTTCCATCTTGAAAGATCGGACCGAGGCCTACCGAATGAAAGGCGTAAATGCCGCCCCTCACAGGCTCGCGGTCGCCTTTGTCGATGATCCAGATCCGGTATGGCGGTAGGCACAGGTATTCCTGAGGTGCGATGGCGATGCTGTAACGATGTGCGAGGCCAACGATCATTCCGGCCACAACCAAGGACAGTAAGCTTCCCTTGACCAAGAATCGTGCGCTGGGCATCGGACGTGCACCGCGAAGTTTTTTCGCCGCTGCGCGGGCCTCGGCTCGCACAACCGCCTGTTCCGGGTCAAACCGTAGAAGGCCCATCAGACCTCCTCGTAAGCGCTGGACTTGAAGGCCACACCGCGATCTCGCAGCACACGAAGAATCGCCTCGTGCTGAGGCACATTGGCCATCGTGTAGTTGCGGATCGCCTGAACATCCTCGGGAGCCGTCGAGTACAACAGCTTCGAATATTCATCCACCGTCAACCGCGCGATACCCGCTCCTCGCGGTGTGAGCATGAAAATTTCGGAGTAGTGGCCCTTGTAGGACTTCACGGTCTTGAGGATGCGGAAACCACCGTCTCCAAGCGGCAGTCGCTTGTTTTCCTGGATGGCGTCAATGGCCTCGGCTTTCTGGCCCAGCAGCAGAGTGAATGCCGAGTTTTCGGCGATAGCCTGGCCGACCTTGTTCTGATAAAGGTCGTTGACACCCTGCGTGATCACGATGGCACTGCCACCATATTTACGAAAGCGGCGATAGCCATGCTCGATGAACTCACCCACGTTGCCCTGGCTCAGCAATGACCATGCCTCATCGATGATTACCAGCTTCGGCCGGTCGCGCTCACCGAGGTACATGTCCTGCTGGATCTGGTAGATGAGCTGCAGCAGCACTACCTGCTGCAAGTGGGTGCGCCCTTTCAGTTCCTCCAGCTCAAGAACGGTGAAAGGGTTGCGGAAGTCGAGGTTGTTCTTGCCGTTGAAGAAGCGCCCGTATTGACCCTTGGAGGTAAAGGCGAAGAGTTGGTGTCCGATGTCGTTAATTCGTGGATCTTCGTCCTGCAGCAGAGCCTCGGCGATGTCATCGACGATCATCGCTTTGCCTTTGATCTCCCATACCTGAGTCAGATATTTCTTCAGGCCAGCCGTCTGCCGGTCGATCAGCGGCACGGTGGGTGCTGCCATAGCGGCGAGGAGCCCAACAAGCACGTCTTCTTCTTCGGAATAATCTTCGATCAGCTCGAAAGGATTGAGGCACAGCTTCGAATCCTGGCCGAACTCTGCAAAGTCGCCGTTATAGGCCTCGCAGGTTTTCAGGTAGGAACGGCCCACGTCGATACACCAGACCTTCGCTCCAATCGACAGGTAGGACGTGATCAGATAGTTCGTCAGGAACGATTTGCCCGAGCCTGACTGAGCAGCGATGGTTCCGTTGTAGTTGGTGTCCGAGTCAAACAGGTGGAACGATATGGGCTGCCCGTTGCGCGAGATGAATGGCGCCACGGCCGTGCCGGTACCCTTCCAGTCACCGTAAATAGGCAGTAGCGGCAGTGCCTGAGCCAGACTCATTGTCTTGTAGCGGAACATGTCCCGGATCGCGTCAGGGTCCGCACACATCGGCAGCGCGTTAATGAACACCGGCAGGACGACATAACGGTCCTCCATGAAGGTGAAGCTCTGCGTAGAGAAATGACTTTTTGCGTTGGAGGTAGCCTGCGTCAGCTCTTCCTTGTCTCGACCGAACACCACCAGTGTCATTGCGGCCTGTACGTTGGGCAGGCCCTTGTCGAGATCAGTGAAGAGTGTTTCGTATGCGTTTCGCTTCTGGACGATCTTCGGAACGAAGGTGGCCATCGGGCCTTGGGTCTGGTTGATGGCCCAGCTTCGACCGCGTGACAGCTTGTCTTTCGTTTCAAGCTGAGGGGGGAAGAAGAGCGTCATGGTAATCACGCAATTGCCGCGAATACCGCCGCGCTGGGACATGATGTCGGCCAGATATTGCGATGCCTCACCTTGCCACATGATGTCGGGAAACTTCTTGATGCTCAGCGTTTTGAGCATGCAATCGTCGCCGATCAGAATTCGGTCTGGGCGGACCTGAACCGCGCGATTGAAGTCTAGGATCTGCTCGTTGAGTGGCTTGTCTTCGTCTGCGGTGATCTGTGGATCTTCCCGCCAGCTGGCATGCTGTCCCTGGTTGAGAATTGAGGTGAAGATTTCCTTGTACAGATCGTTGGTCAGCGGCACTGGGGCCAAGCCGCAACTATCCAACGAGGTGCCCAGGCCGTCCGACAGGTCCTTTGCTCGCGTCGCTTCGGTCATAGAAGGCGTGGCATTGGATATCGGCATGGTCACCGAGATGACCAAGCTCTGCTCACGAACACGCACCCCGGAGATCTTGTCCACCGGCTCCAAGGTGCGCTCGGCAAGATAGTCAGCACGGGCATGGGTAACACGCTGCAGCAAGTCCAGAGTCTCTTTGCTCATATCGAACTTGCCGGCTTCCATGAATGCTTGACGCATGCGCGTGAAGCTCGTTTTGATGCGGTTGATGTTTTCAGTGCAGATCAGCGAAAACTGAATCGTGGTTCCTTCAGGCCAGTCCACGGTTAAGCCGGCTTTGAGGCGCGCCCCCTCGTCACCGGAGGAGCCGGCCAGCGGCTGGCAGAGGAACGCGAAACCGAGACGATTGCCTGCCAATTGAAACAGGTGCAGGTTCGGGTCATAGGCTAGACCGTTGATCAGCTTCGACAGCCGGGGGGTCTGGTTGATGAGCGCGGAGAACGACGACAGCATTTGCGATTCCTCAGATTCGGTTGTTTTCAATCCAGGCACGAAGCCCTTCAGTCGGCTTGCCCTCGCGGGTAAGGCCGTCATCACGAATCAGGAAGGGCACGTTGCGTGCCCCAAGGAACTGGGCGGTAATTCGCCGCTTGCCAATCACATCGACATCACAGGCCCCCTCCGGCTTCTGCGCCAGAGGTGTCGTCAGGTCACCCTGCACGCCAGCTTTCCAGGCAGCCGCCTTGTCTTCAGCACAATGCAACTCTTTCGTGCGGGAGGCGCTGCGGTCGCTTAGCAGGGGGAGCATCAGAACATCGAGCCGATAGCCTTCAGGTAGTGAACTGCGCGCCTCGGCGATCACTTCCTTGCAATAGCCGCAGGCCGGATCTGAGAACATCGTAATGGCCTTGTCGCCGGTACCGACAGTCATCGGAGCCAGATCTTCAAAGCCCACATTGGCCTTATCGATAGGGATGTAGTTGGCGGCGACCTTGACCTCTTGCAGGGTCTTCAGCTCCTTCTGGGTCCAGGTGTCGTACAGCATGCCCTGAATGAGGAAGCGGCCGTTGTCGCTGATCACGGCGAACTTGCCATCCTTCTCGATGGCAACCATGCCCGCCGCAGGCAGAATTACCATGTTGTCTTTTTTCGATTGCGCGAACGCGGTAGTGGTAGCTGTGGCAAGTGCCAAGGCACAAATGGAGGAGATCAGAACGCGGGGCATGAGCATTTCTCTTCGGGGAGGATGCTCACAGGATAGGGAGAGGGGAAAGAAAAAGGCCGTCTAAACTTACCAGATTCTGGTCGGTTTAGACGGCCTTAGGCGGAAGGCTCAGGAAGGGGATTATCCCGGATTCAGAGCCCTACCGGCAGGGTGTTCAGCGCTTCGATTACATCCAGGGTAGCAGGAACGGTTGCGGTCATGATCGACTCGATTACGTCCGGTGCAGCGTAGAGGCCAACGCCACCGCCCACGCCGGTGATAAACGGCATCAGAGACTGGCGCAGCGCGCCGGCACCGATACCACCCAGCACCATCAGGCCAATGATGATGCGGCCAAGGGTGCCTTGCATCCAGTCAGTGAGCTGAATCCACACGCTGTCGAAGTCATCCCCGCCGGTACCGCCGAACGCAGCGGTGGCCGCGATCATGGCCCCAGCCAGGATAAGGGTTTGCATTGCCGGTTTACTCAGTTGCATCGCATGTCGCTCCTTCAAATATGCGCAGGGCCTGCGCTCGGCAACCATTGTCCATAGTCAAAACGCCTATTTGTGCCGGTATTCGACCAGATCGTTGTAAGTTTTAGGCACGAAAAAAGGGGCCATCGCGTGGCCCCTTGTTTCCATCAGTAGTTCGCGACGGTTGGTGACTCCGCGCCCGCGTCGTCGATGCCGATCAGCGTGACTATCGGCTCCCCATTCGGGTAGCGCCACATCGGTATCGAGATCGAACTGGACGATAGCGACTGCTGTACGCCGTCGATATACCAGAGATGCCGAACGATACGCCCATCTTCATCGGCACAACTCGCGCGGGCGATCCAACTTGACCGACCTTCGTCCACTTCGATGCTGCAGCTCGGCGGGATATTGGACTCGACCTTGATATGCGTCTCGCCAGAAGCGGTATGGCCCATCATCGATCCAATCTCCAACCGTACCGTATGCTCACCCTTGTCCAAAACGGCACGGCCATAGTTGCCCGAACCCTCCAAAGGTTCACCGTTAAGCGTGTAGGTGCGAGCCTCGATTCGGTCTTTTGGATGGCCTCCTGTAATGCTTGGTCGAATCAGAACACCCAACGGAGCACGATTGGCCTGGTTATCGCCACTCCAAGAAAGAGTTACCTCGTAGGGCAGTGGATCGCTGAACTCCAGCTCAGTTTCAGCGTAGGTGTAGTTGCCGCGCGCATCACTTACGTGCACACCGAAGGTGTAAGTGCCTGGCTCGGTGATCCGCAGGGAGCGGCTTGTCTGCGAAGTGTCCTTGATGATTTCAAGGCCTGGATACGGCGGGATGTCCCAGTCCATTTCCAGCTCTTCAAACTCCCTGAACAGACCGAGCGAACGCACCTGCAGGTCAAGATCGGCAGGCGAGTAGACGGCCGAAATTCTGGCTTTGATCGCCCAGGTAGGCCAGTCATACGACCAGAAAATCAACCGCTGCTGAGTTAGACCCTTACCGCCCATGTCCTCGTAACCGTTGATCCAGCCCATGAAGCCCAAAAAGCTCTGCTCCTTGTTGAAGTCTTCCATGGTCGGGGTATAGGACACCTCACGTTCGTGCACTTCTTCCCCTGTCGGTAGAATGAAGTACCCATCCATGGTCAGATCCATCTTCGGATAGGGCATCATCATATTGGCTCGCCAAGTCGCCTCTTTTCCGACCTCAGGACGCCCAGGGCCGATGATTTGAACTCGCGGCGGTCGGACTGCGCGAAACGCAACACCTACCCGCAGCCTCTTGTAGACGCGAGTGTCATCAGGCGAATCCGCAAATTTCACCCGGCTCATCAGGTATACCCGCTCAGCCTGGTCGCGCGTCAGCTCGTACTCGCCTGTGCCCTGTACCCATGTCTCTCCTCGATCCTCTGACCACTCGACGACCATCCCTGTAGTGTCTAGGGTTTCTCCGTTCAGGTCAGTCAGCACAAACCTTCCAACGTCGCCGATGAAGACGTTGCTCGGTCCTTTTAGCCGCGCTGTCGGGACTTCGTAGGCTATGACCTCGATCTGGGGGGTCATCGACTTGGCTCCCGAGTTCCGGTTTGTCATCTCAGCGCGAAGCAGGTAAGTGCCCTTCTCAAACGTCATCGAGAGACGCTGCGGAATCTTGCCGGTGTTTTCGACGGCCTCCCAGCTGACGCCGTTGTCCGTGCTCATCTCCCAGCGAACATCACCCACGTCCTTTGCTTCGAAGCGATCCACAGTCATGGCATAGAACGTGTTACGCAGCGGGGCCACTCCAATAACGCGCAGTGCCTGGATCACGCCATCTAGCGGCTCGCCGTTCAATACGGTCAGGAACATCGGGTAGTTCGACTGCCGAATTGACTCATAGCCCGGCAGCGGCGAGCGCACACGCGCCTCAGCAATGACCCGAACCGCCTTGTTCGTCAGCATTGCAAGATCCAGCTCAAAGCTGGCAATCCCCTCCTCGTTTATCGGTTCCCAGTCAGTCGCCGGCTCATAGTTGATGCCAGCAGTTGTCATCAGCAGGCGAATGTCCCAATCCCCCATCGTCGCCAGGTTGTAACCATCCTGCGGGTACTGGGTATCGAGCATCTGGACATTTACCGGCAGCGCGACGCTATCCAGGACGCTCCGCTCGTCGTTAAGGATTACTGGCAGAATCTGCTCGTGCGGAACAGCATAAAGCTGAACTTCCTTGACCGTCTCGACCGCTGGGAGCTTGGTAAAGCGCGCGTCTATGTTGAACGGCGTTAGGCTCCACAGAGGCTTTTCCGTGCCTTCGAGACTGCGCATCAGCCGCTGGTTACGGCCATAGCTCGGGAACGTACCCTTTTCAATAACGGTACTGTCACGGCTGAGCTTGAGGTCGATGCTCGCCGGCAGCGCCATTATAGAAAGGCTGCCGACATAGCCTCCTCGCTGCGACACCCAGTAGGTGTTCTCATCGATCTTCTTCTCCTGCGGCAGCTCAATCTCGATGGCAGGCGGCTCGATGACTTCTACCTCATGGGCGCCATGTGTCAGATCAACCTCCTGACCGCTAGGCGTGAATACCGACGCTTTCCATGCGATTGAATGCTGTCCCAGTACCGACGCCGCTCCGACCAACTGAGGTGCATGCCAAGTGGTGCTCTGCGACAGTCCTTCGGGCAGCGCGGTCCAGCGTATAAAGCACATGGCGCGGTTCCAGTTCTTCGCCGCGTTGCGCGCAATCGTTTCGTTTGTAGTCAGTTCGCAAACATCGTTGTTCTGGGCGCGCAGCAACAGCGATAGGTCCTGCACGGCCTGGTAGGTCTGCTCTGGCGCCGGCTTGAGTCCGAGCTGCAGCAAGCCCGTGGGCGACACCACTTTCAGGTCATGCGAAAAATCAGCGATCCAGTGTTTACCTCCCTTCGGATCGAACACATAGGCCTTAGCTCTGACCGGGAACTGCCCGACCTCGCCGCCAATTGCCACCATCGAAAGCAGGTTGGCATGTCCGGTGTCCCGCCATTCCGCAGGGGTGATTTCCCACTCGCTAAAGCAGGTAGGCTCCTGCAGGACATTCTTCGGCTTGACCAGCTGCTCGGATGTCAGAACCGCACATGCGGAACCCTCGGATGCGAAGCTAATCTGAGCTGTTTCGAGCCCCTGTTTTACCTCCCAGCGGTCAGCCTGCAGCGAGCCTTTCGGAGCCCAGACATTCACAGGGATGGCATAGATCGGCCCGCTCATGTCAGCGCGCGAAAGGTATAGATTCGCCGTTCCATCGACACCCGCTTTGAGGCCCGCCAGCTTCGCCTCAAGATAACTGGGCTGCAGTTTAGTAGGCGTCAGCCGCATGCCTAGATCCGGCTCAAGGTCGCGATGCTCAAGCTTCACGCCCACCGCAGAATCCGGCGATACAGCCGCCACAATATCGGTACCCAGTGCAGCCAGCAGCTCGGGACTGCTCACCTGTAGGCCATAGCTACCGTTGCGATAGGTCATGAAAGTGGTGACGGCCGGCACCGTAGGTGCAGAACCACTCTGCTCGACTTCCCGGCCCTCGAACATCGCCCATGCCGACTGGAACCTGATCTTGATGTCCTTCTCGAAGATCATTCCGTCCTGGTCGGTCGTCTTCACCCGAATGACGGTCGGTTTGTCGTCATCCGTGCGCAGTGTCAGCGTGTTCCCTTCTAT
Organism: Stutzerimonas stutzeri; assembly: GCF_013522825.1. Classification (GTDB taxonomy): domain Bacteria; phylum Pseudomonadota; class Gammaproteobacteria; order Pseudomonadales; family Pseudomonadaceae; genus Stutzerimonas; species Stutzerimonas stutzeri_AK. The sequence continues at coordinate 10,191 of NZ_JAAMQZ010000045.1, read as the reverse complement.
GCTCGCAGTGCCGGCCTCGGGTTGGCCCACAACCGAGAACGTGTGCGATCCCCAGTTATTAGGATCGGTCGCCTGAAGTTGCGTGGTGCCACCGATGCCTGCGTACAGCACCACTTCACCTGGAACGATGTCGGTCGGTGCATAGTTGAACTTCTCAACCACCACATTGGCCACGCCGTCCACGCTGGCCCCAGCCTTATCTGTCGCCCGGATTGTGAAACTATCTTCTCCGAAGAATTGCGGGTTGGGCGTGTACTCAAGCATGCCGTAAACCAACTTGGCCGAGCCATTCGCCGGTTGTGTCAGGATCTCGAACGAATGCTCGTCGCTGTAGGGCAGATCCACATCGGTTACCGATGGGCGCACATGGTCACTGGCCATCCCTTCCTTGGCAGGGATAAAGGCCTCAGTCGCTGTCGGTGCATCGTTTACATAGGTGACCTCAACCGTGATCGGCTTTGGCTCCGAGTGCAGACCATGGCTGTCCTGTGCGCGATAGCTCAGACTCAGCGTGCCGTTCCAGTCCTGTGCCGGCGTGATGGTGATGTCTGAGCCAGAAAAGCTGAACGAACCCTCGGTGGGGTTGAGCGTTCCGATGATCTCGAAAGTGTGCGAATCGCCTTCGATACCCAGGTCAACATCGCTGACCGTCAAACGAATCGTCGTGCTCGTGTCCTCAGGAATGCTTGCCGTTTTCTCATGTACCTCGGGCTTGTCGTTCACCGGCCGCACGGTGATGGTGATAGTGGCGGTGTTGGATGTCGCTGCTTTGGAGTCGGTGGCGCGGTACGTCAGGGTCGTCGTGCCGTTCCAGTCTTTCACCGGCGTGAAGGTCAGTTTGTTGCCCGAAATGCTGGCCGTGCCATGCGCGTTGTTCGGAGCGGTGACGATGCTCCAGGTGTGGCTGTCGCCCTCATACTGCAGATCCACATCAGTTACAGAAAGGGTGAGTTCACCAACGGTATCTTCGTCGAGAGCCAGAGTGGCGTTACTCACCGATGGAGCGTCGTTCACAGGGGTCACTGTCACCGTGACAGTCGCGGTGTTGGAGTTCGCCTTACCGTCATTGGCCCTATAGGTGAAAGTGGTCGTGCCGTTCCAGTTGGGCTTTGGCGTGAAGGTGGCCTTATTGCCGTTTAGGGTCACGGTGCCGTAGGCCGCGTTGGGCTGCGCCACGACGCTGTACGTCAGGCTGTCGCCGTCAACATCGGTAGCCACCAGGGTCACGGTGCCTGCGGTGTCCTCGGGCATGGTCAGCGTCGCGTTGGACGCCATCGGCGCGTCGTTAACCGGTCGCACCGTGATGGTGATGGTCGCGGTATTGGAGGCTGCCCCTTTCGAGTCAGTCGCCCGATAAGTCAACGTTGTAGTGCCATTCCAGTCCTTCTTCGGCGTGAAGGTCAGCTTGTTACCGCTGATCGAGGCCGTGCCGTGGGCGGAATTCGGCGCAGTGACGATGCTCCAAGTATGGCTGTCACCCTCGAACTGAAGGTCCACGTCAGTTACACCCAGCGTCAGGGTGCCCACGGTATCTTCGTCGATGGCCAGCGAGGCGTTAGCGACTGAAGGCGAGTCGTTCACCGGAGTGACGGTAACGGTCACCGTCGCGGTGTTGGAGTTGGCACCTTTGGGGTCCGTTGCCCGATAGGTAAGCGTGGTTGTGCCATTCCAATTCGGTTTCGGCGTAAAGGTTAATTTATTGCCACTGAGCGTGACGGTGCCATGGGCGGCGCTGGGCTGGGCCACAATAGTGTAAGTCAGCGCATCGCCATCTAAATCGGTGGCGACCAGCGTCACAACGCCTGCAGTGTCTTCTGGTGTACTCAAAGTGCGATTGCTGGCAGTAGGTGGCGTGTTGGGAAGTTTCTTCCAATAAGTGTCTGTATACCCCCAGCAACTACTGTTTACGTCTACTACGCTCCCATTGAAGTTAACTTTTCGTACCCCACCTGGCGCGGTACATTTACTTGACTCAAGCTCAAGCCCAGCTACATGCCCACATGAAGGAAACACGACTTTAGGCTTTGGCGTAGAGTGCGTGATATCAATTCTAAATCCCGCATTACTAAGCGCATTCTCAACACATCGTGATGGGTTATTGTAGTAGGTAGCACTACATTGAAGCGAAAGATGGACTAAAGCGCCAGCAAGGCTGGTTATATCGACTGACTCGCCACCGTTAAGAAACAATTGACCTATAGGATTATAGTGCCACTTAGGGTCGGGATAGAGCGGCATCCACTGGAAATCGGGGCGTGTAGATACAATCTTAATGCTGGTGGCATTAGCAGGAAAGGTCATTTGTGCTTTGGCAAAAGCTTCCCTATAGGAGTTCGGTACATAGCTATATTTCCAATCCATATCGGTATGTTTGTAGGAGGTCGTTGTGGTTTCCGGTTCACCATCAACAACCTCTCCAGGCCGGACACATTCTACAAGTTCATAACCAGGCCTTTGTTCAGCGGCGTTTACTTGCCCAAAAATAATCCATGGCACTACTAGCAGCCAATAGCTTGCGCGTTTTATGTTCATGGCACTTCCTTAGTAAGCCTTTATGTTGGCCCACGGCTACCCGCCGAAATATTTGAATGGCAAAGCCGCTTTCGCGGCTTTGTTTATTACTGACTTAACGGCCTCAAGGTAGCCCGCGCATCTGGCTGCCTCGCCCCAATCTCCCACCGCCTTGGCTCAATCTCCGTATAGATGAAGCCAGGCACATACAGATCGCCGTTTTCATCTTCCCAAGGATCTACTGCAATTCGCATAACAACAGCCTGGGTGCGAATAGGAAGCGGGTTGCGGGCGCGCATTGGGATGGGCGCGTTGTCTGCTCCTTCAGCATATAGGACGCGAGTCGATGGCTCTCCATCTACTTTTTTGATTTTGCCTGATGCTTCTTTCGCAGCTTGCTGCTCTGCTTGAAGCGTGGTCTTGTAATCTTCATTTTCCGTAGCGCTATAAACGTCCTTAGCGGACATACAGGACACGCCTTCCGGCATGCCCTTACAGCCATATTCTGTCGAGCCTATACTGAGCATATTCGAACACCCAGAAACAAAGAATCCTGCTACGCAAATTGCAATTAGCTTGTACATACTCATTTCCTTAGTTCACATCTGCAACTTTGAGGGTGGTTGCGTTAAACTTTACGGTCATGCCTTTGTTAACAATGAAATCAACGTTTCGCATTGCGTCGATTTCAATAACTGGGAAGATGTTTTCGGCCATTTCGAGGTAGTAGTCAGCGATGCGCTCCAAAGCTGATCCAGCGCCACGAGCACCAGCGGCTTGCAACGCATTCGAATCAAAGGCTTGCTCGTAAACTGGAGCCTGCGTTTCGCCGCCGTCCTGGAAGCCACGGGTGATATTGATCGATGGCACCTGGCGTACATCAAACGCTGACGCGGCCCCCTCCATGATGCCTGCCATCAGGCTGCGTGCGATGAGCTGCCCCTGCTTGCTGACCAGTCGCCCCCGAAGCCCCGTCTTGCCGTCTTCGCCAGTGGCGTAAGCTTCAATAGGGGCCTCAAGCACCGTGCCGTCATTACGCACGCAGGAGATACGCTCGGCTCGCATGTATGCGCGCTCGGAGCTGAGGTCTCCCCAACCTCCTGCAATCAACATGCACTCACGAAAGTCGGCCCGGAAACGGTTGGGCAGAATGGCCTCGCTCTTGATTCGAAGCAGCGATGGGAATGGGTCACGCTGAGCCTGTTTGCCGGTAGGTGCATCCATGCCGGTAACCAGTACGCCAGAAAGGATTGAGCCGGCCGGGATGGTCACCGACAACTCCTTATCCTCCTGATCCTCATCCTTGGCCTTCTCGTTGCGGATGACTCGGATCTTCGGTGCCTCGACCTTCTCACTGCTGCGCGCGCGCGGATCGACTGGAGGTGGGGGCGGAAGATTCGAGTAAACGTCTCCCAGGGCATCAGCTGAGTTTGTCGCCTGTTGCACGAAGTGAGGATTGCGCTCAGGGATCAGCGCCGTCGCGGCTTCTTTCACTGCACCAGCATCGTTACCCTTGCTTTCCGAATCCTTTTCAACATTTCGGCCAACCCGTCCAAGCTCTTGATGTAGCAGCTTGACCTGCTCTTCGAGGCTGGTGACCTTTTCCTGTGTTTCAACCAGCTTGCGATCCTTCTCGGCAGCGCCAAGGGTACGCTGCAGGCGCTGTTGCTCTATTTGCATCTGCCGAAGCTGAGCAGCCATTGCATCGATACCGAGAGCACGCGGATCTTCGTCGGTAAGCACAGCTGCTACTGCTGGCCTCACGGCTTCTCTGGAGCGAGCCTCTGGCGTTGCGAGATTCATCGCGTACCCCACCAGCGTACCGACAACCAACACGGTTCCGCCGATTGCGGTGTACATCTTCGCTTTTGGCGACAAGCCTGCAATCGCGTTGCGAATGGATTCCATGGATTGTGTTCTCCTTAATCCAAAAGGCTCGGGCGCACGGAAGTGTCGGCGGTGATTGCCGGGACTCGCGTTACTACAAACACTTCGGTTTTCTGGCCTGGCTCAAGCATTTCATGAGGCCAGCTGCTAACAGCTGCGCGATTCGGGTGCGAGCACGCTCCATGATCGAACTCGACAGTTTTGCCAGAGATGTTTTCCGCTACAGCCACGTAAACCCGAAAGTCATGGCCCTGAATCAGCTGAGACTTTGAGAAATCAAAACTCAGTGCTGGCTGAGCACAGGCCGGGATGCTGTCGCCCGATCTGAGTGCGCCGAAGCTGTATCCGCGAGGAAGCTTGCCCACGGCCATTTCGCGCATGAGCGAACGCAGTGTGTCCATATAGGGTTGGCTGCGCTCCCATTTACGAGCGGTTCCGCTGTAGGCAGTCGAGCCCATCGCCGGCATACCGACAGCCCCGCCCTGGATGCTGCGCGCAAAGATGAGGTTTGCTTGGATCGGAGGAATGCTTTGCGGCAAAAGTGTGAGGGAGATGGCCACAGACTCATCATCCTCAGGTGTAACGAACATCGTGACCGGCTGATCATCCTGTGTGGTGACATAGATGACATTGCCGCTTGTGGAGATTTCGGCCTGGCTTACCGTCTGGATATTCGGGCTGTCGAAGGGCGTAACGAGCCGATTAATCTGGGAACGACTGATTGGGATCAGCGTGTTGGTGCCTGATGCAACGACGACATCCTGCCGAGTTTCCACCGGCTTGTGCGGGGCCTGCCGCTGCGGCACGACACTGGCTGGAACAGGTGGTAGGTCTTTGGCGCTGTTCTCAACCAGGACAAGGCGTTTGGGCGCCTCTGCGGGCTCAGCGGGAGCTGCGGTTTGGCCAAGGTTTACTTGCCCCTCATGCTTGATCTGTTTGGCCTCAGGCGCGGACTGCGGCTCAACAGGTTGAACGCTGGCAGCCACAGGCATGTTCAGCCCAGGGATCTTGATTTCTTCACTAGCGTGCACCAGCGGCGCGATGGTCATCGCTGCGACGAGCGTGCCCAGTGCGAATGGATTGTTATGCGGTCGGGTTTTCATCGAAAGGCCTCAGATCACTGATGACCCATTTTCCCGAGTTGAGAGCGCGCTATGGGCTCTAATTCGACAACATTCTGGTAAGCAAAAAAAAACCCGGCTTCAGCCGGGTTTGTCTACGCCAAGAGTCCATTCAACCGCGCCGGCGCTCCTCGCGCTCTTTGATCTTCTGCGCCTTCTTCTCCTCACGATCAATCACATCCTGCGTTCTGGCATCGCCGGTATTTGTGCTTATCCATGTAATAACTGGCTTGTAGTTCCTGATCTGAAGGTCCACCTCGTAGGTACGGTTTGATCGCCGCTTTCCACCTGCTGGGCCTTCGCTGACTGAGTTGCCTGTGATGAAGAAGCGGTGCTCGTTGACGGTATCGCGCAGCACTTTCTGCGGCTCAAACGAGAGGGTCACCCTGTCCTGACGTATCTGAAATATTTGCTTGTCCAGCACTTCCATCGTGGACTGGTAAATATCAGGGTGGAGGATAGGCCCCAGGGCATCCTTGATGATGGTTGCGTTCTCAGGCGTCACGTTTCCCAGCAGCATGCCTACATACATGGCCCACGCGGTCGTGTACTCACTGCTGCTCTGGGTCTTACTGACCCACGCCGTTTCAGTCAGCGTCGGAGGTACCACCGTGATGATCTGATCTTTCTTCATGGCAGAGCACGAGCTTGCGATCAGCGCGACAGTCATCGCAAAGAGGATCAGCCGCAGGAATTTGTTTTCTCCACGCATCCCGTCGAATGAGTTTTTCAGATTGGATAGAAGCATCAGATAAAATCTCGCTCGTATGAATTAGGCATGCTGCGGTTGCGCTTGAAGCCAATGGCTCCCATGTACCAATAGATTGCATGCAGCAGATAACCATCGGGGCGGTTGTCACAGTAGCGACGATAGATGCGCGCCAGGACCAGCCCCAGACCGAGGCAAATGGTGAGCTGTGCGAGCAGGATGCCGGCGACCAGGCCAACACCGATGGGCAGAACCTCGTCTATACGCCAGAAAAGCAGATAGGGCGGTTCGTCGATATGGGCGGGGATCTTTGTTGGTTCGTCACTCACTGTGCAGCTCCTGTTTTGCTGACTTGTTCCATGGCATCGAGGATGCCTTTGTGGGATGAGTTGTCCCCCTGCAGAACAATTGAATTGCCGGTGAGGTTGTCGATCACCATTGTCGAGGGCGTTTGCTTGATATCCAGCCGAATCGCGTGATCCATATCGGCGATGACACGCTCTACTACCTGCGATGAATCCATGCATTGGCTGAAGCGCTGCCGGTCGATGTCCATCTCGGCTGCATAACTGCTCAATGAAGCGGCGACTCCCTGCCCATTCCCCCTCGTGGTGTCGAACACTCGCTGGGCGAACTTCCATGCCGTTTCCGAGCCCCCCTGCTCACCGGCGCATTCAATCGCCAGCGCCTGCTGCCGGGATGCCTCAGACAAGGCCGGCACATGCATCAACGCAGCGTTGATATGCCCGCCAGAAGAGTCGATTAGCGACTTGATAACGGGGAAATGCTGCTTGCAGTAGGGACATTCGGTATCCGTCATCTCGACCAGGGTGAAGCGAGCTTTGGTGTTGCCATAGATCCAGTTATCCGGGGCCGAACCGTCCTGCCCCTGGCTGGGAGCGCTCTTGCTCGTTTCACCGATGAACATGTTTTTCAGCTCGTCCATTTCTTCAAAGGTCAGAGGTTTTTGAGTCGCGACCTCAAGCTCTGAAATCTGATCTTGAAGTGCCCCCACAGTCTCAAAATGCTGGTAAGCGCCTACCGCTAGCGCAGTAGCAAGGCCGGTGGAGATGATGATCAAGGGTATAGATGCGGACATGGATCAGAACCTATCTGGGCGTTGTGCAAAGTGTGAATTGCTCAACGCCCAAATTGGCCTCTAATCTGACACGTTTGTTGTAGGTTTAGATTTGCTTGGGCAGGTTTCTGATCAGGACCGACAGCAGGATAGGCAGAATGATGATCAGCGCCGTGCAAACGACCATTGGAGGCAGTGGTAGCGGCGCCAACAGGCTGAGCGCAAGCATGATGCCGCCCCATCCCATCAGGCTTACCGCGTTGTTATTCCAGAACGGCGATGAGTAATCGAAGCCGTGCCTCTTCGCCTGCCAGCGCATGTACCCGGCGAAAATAGCCGGCACTGCCATTACGGCGAAGAACGGCATCCAGTACGTCATCAGCACCGCCCGATAGAGGATCTGATAGGTGATCTTCTGCAGTGCCACACCTCGTGAATCCAGGTATTCAAACCACCAGCCCACCTTTTCTTCAAAGGAGTCCACGGTAGAGGGGCCGCTGCGCATGAACATCCCGGATATGTGGTACTTGAGTCCCGAGTCGATGACCAGAGCGGTGTAGATGCTGGCCGTGGTTTCATCTATGCGCTTAAGATCGTCCTGAGGCAGCAGCGACACGCTCCACTGCCGTTCTTTCTGCATCACGGTATCGATCATGGGGTTGGGCGCAAAAACCGCAAGCATGAGCACCATGATGAACAGGAAGAAAAGGGACGCTACGAGCCCTTTCGGCCACTTCTCTTCAATAACCTCAGCCATTGATCAGTTGCTCCCGAATCGGATCAGGCACTACTGCAAGCTGACACAGGCTTGAGATCGTGTCGTTGGTCACCGATACCCCTTGCGACTGCAGCTTGGCGAAAAGCTGGTAGAAGAGGTGGTACAGGCGCTCGTAATCGCTGACGCCCAGCTGGCACATGATCTTGTACTCAAACAGCGCCTCGCTGAGCGCGTTTGCCACCGGCCGGCCGGTTACGCCGCTTTTGATGAGCGCCAGGATGAAACGTGTTCCGCAATTCCAGTCAATGTCGAAATTGCGCAGGATAACCATGGTCTTATCGTCCAGCTGCAGGCTGCGCTGAATCTCGATGGTCCGGGTAATGGACATGATCAAGCCCTTACTTCGATTGGAAATTGAGAATTGGCAGACGACCTTTTCGCACGTCACCGCCCGCGAAAATGGCCAGGTATTCGAGGTCAGGCAGATTGCCTAGCAGTGCCGAAGGGAATAGCTCGCCCTCTTCCTCCATCAGTCGCTCACCCTGGTTGCCCCCGGTGATGACACCGCCCTCACCGGCGTTGTTGCCCTGGGTGCGCATGACGTACTTGTAGCGGGTCATGGGCAGTTTCTTGGCGATGAATTCTTGGGTGTCGGTGTCAAGCACCCGCAGGGAAATGATGTTGTTCGCGTTCGCCAGCACCTGCATGGCTTTCGATTCATCACCCATCCGCGCCTTGAAATCCGCAATCGTCTGAGTAGCGATGAACAGGTTGATGCCGGCGCCGCGACCCTTATTGAGCAGCTGGATCAGCTGGTCGTTGATCACCTCGGCCGCTTCATCCACGAAGATGTTCACCGGCACCGGAAGCCTGTGGTTGTATATCTCTCCCGCAGTAGATGCGAGGTCTGCCAAAGCCAGCGAACCAAGTGCAGAGCCCACCATGGGGTCCGACAATGAGTCGAGCCCCATGTAGAGCACCTGCTTACCGTTGATCACGGTATTCATGTCGCTGAAGTCTTGGTACGCATCAGTGCCATCGACAGTATGCGCAGGCGAAAGGAGATCGCTCATCCTGCCGGCCGTGAGCATGACCAGGATCGGCAGCAAACCGGCGATCATCTTGCTGAAGTGAGCGCGCTCGTGTTCGAGCATCGTCAGCAGGCCTTCAAGGTCAGAGTTCGGCGCCTCGTGGATCAGATCCGCGTAGTACAGCTTTCGCAGTACCTTCGCCTTATCCTCTGGATTTTTCACCTTGGCCGTCGAGCAAGCTTGCTCAATCGCAGCATCGAAAATTTTCTCACCGCGGATCTTCCTACCGTAGGCAGTTACGACCCGGATAGTGAGGCCGGGAATATCCCCTTCAAGCGTTCGGCGTAGGCTCAAGAGGCTGGGAAGCTCTCCGATGATCAGCATGGCCTGGATGACGTTGTTGAGCGCCATCATCGCGAACGCCTGGAATGGATCGCCAGACTCCGATGCCATGAGCACCGCAACGCGCGATGCCAGTTCCGTTGCCCGGCCATAGTTGCGTGTCAATGACAGGCGTATAGAGTCGTCCGGGAATGCTGGATGAAAGTATTTGAACCGCTCACCTTCATTCATCAACTCACACGTTCGCCGGCAGGTTTCGGCGAGCCCTTTGTCCCCCTTCGGGTCTATGACGATTACTGCCTCTCCGCGCAGAATGCACTGCGCGATGGCCAAATCGTAAAGGCGGGTTTTTCCGGCACCGGTCGTGCCGGTAACCAGCGTATGGATGTCGCGCATGCCGGCTGGTCGCAAACACATCTCTTCTTCGGCCATGCCAAGCCCGTGAATCCACCTGCTGCCCTTCACATTTGGGTCACGCAGACCTTTTTTGCCTAGCACATCAGCCATGTCTCGGGACTGCAACTCAAACGCATGCTGTCCGTGTTGCTGCCTCCACTGGAACGCTTGGCCGTAGTAGAAACTGTCGGGGTTATCCTCAACGATTGCAGCGATGTCGCTGACGCTCGTGAACGTAAGCGGCGCACCCAGCAATGATTTCTTAGCCCGGTGTGCGGATTCCACGGTCATCTGGCCACCCATTCCATGAGCATCTGACCACCGATTCCACGCTGATCCGGCCACCCATTCCACGCGCATCCGGCCACTGATTCCACGGCCATCCGGCCACTCAACCG
>NZ_JAAMQZ010000044.1 GCF_013522825.1 Stutzerimonas stutzeri | reverse complement strand
CCACCCCTGCGTCGCTGCGCTCCGACTGCCCGGCCGGATGGCCGTGGAACAGGTGGCCAGATGGCCCTGGAATGCCTGGCCAGATGAGAGCGGACTGGGTGGCCGGATGGCGTGGAATCCGCAAGCAAGGGCGACGCGCTGCGCCGGGAGCGTGCGATCAAACGGCTGAAGAAGACAGCCAAGGAAGCGTTGATCGAGCTGCAAAGTAATCCGGTGAATGGCCCGGTAATCAGCTGAACGGGTAGGCTGCCTGACCGTGGCCGAGTAAGCTGCCGTTCTACCTGGACAAGCGGCGGAGCCTGCCATGCATGACCTGATTCTGCATCACTATCCCACCTCGCCTTTTGCCGAGAAAGCGCGGCTGTTGCTGGGCTTCAAGCAACTCTCCTGGCGTTCGGTGACCATCCCGCCGGTGATGCCCAAGCCGGATCTGACCGCGCTCACCGGCGGCTATCGGCGCACGCCGGTGCTGCAGGTCGGTGCCGACATCTATTGCGACACGGCATTGATCGCACGACGCCTGGAAGCGGAAAAAGCCACGCCGGCGCTGTTTCCCGAAGGCCGTGAATTCGTTGCCGCCGCCCTGGCCCAATGGGCCGACTCCGTTTTGTTCCTGCACGCGGTGAGCCTGGTGTTCCAGCCGGAATCCATGGCGCTGCGCTTCGCCCAGGTGCCCAGGGAATTCGTCCAGATTTTCAGCAAGGACCGCGCACAGCTGTTCAGTGGCGGTTCGGTTGCAGCCATTCCCCTGGAACAGGCCCGGAGCCACTGGCCGGTGCTGATGGCACGCCTGCAGCAACAACTGGCGCGAGAGGACGATGAGTTCCTGCTGGGCGGCGCGCCCTGCATCGCCGATTTCGCCGTCGCCCACTGCCTGTGGTTTCTCAAGGCCACGCCGGTGACTGCGCCGTTGGTGGAGGATTACCCGGACGTGGCTGCCTGGCTGGGCAAGCTACTGGGCGTCGGGCACGGTTCCCACAGCGAACTCTCGGCAGAAGAAGCCCTGACCATCGCCCGCGAGGCTACGCCTGCCGCGTTGCCGGACGAAGCATTCAGCGAGCCGAACGGTTTTCAGGTGGGTCAGCAGGTGGCCATTTGCGCGGTGGATTACGGCACCGATCCGGTCGAAGGCGAGCTACTGTTTGCCGGCATCGAGGAATTGATCCTGCGCCGCGAGGATGAGCGCGCCGGAGTCGTGCATGTTCACTTTCCCCGTATTGGTTATCGCATCGAGGCGCGCTGATACATCCAGCCCGCGAACGGCGTAATGCCGTTCCGCGGGCCTTTCATGTGCCGCGCCTCAGAGCGCAATGAACAGCAGCGTGACGCCCAGCAGCAAGCGATAGATCACGAAAGGCAGCATGCCCAGCGCATCGAGTGCCTTGAGGAACAGCTTGATGCAGAGGAAGGCCGCGACGAAAGACAGCGCGGCGCCGATGAAAATATCGTTCCACTGCGCGTGCTCTCCAGATTGGACCAGTTCGACTGCCTTCAGCCCACCTGCTGCGAGTATCAGCGGTATCGACAGCAGAAATGAAAAGCGTGCTGCGGTCTGCCGGGTAAAACCGAGTAACAGTGCGGCGGTCATGGTGATACCCGAGCGGGATGTACCCGGGATCAGCGCCAGTGCCTGGGCAAAGCCGATGATCAGCGCGCTTTTCCAGGTCAGCTGATCCATTTCGGCGACTCGCCGGCCCTTGATGTCCGCGTGCCACAGCAGCAAACCGAAGATGATGGTGGTGGCGGCGATTAACAGCATCGAGCGGGTGTATTGCTCGATGTAATCCTCCAGCAGCAATCCGATGATCGCCGCTGGCAGGGTACCGATGATGATTGCCCAACCCAGGCGGCTTTCGGCACTGACTTGCTGGCGAAAAACGTGCGCCAGCCAGCCGCGGGTAGTGGCAATCACTTCATGGCGAAAGCAGATCAGCACAGCGAGCAGCGTGCCCACATGCACCGCGACGTCGAACGCCTGTCCCTGGTCCGGCCAGCCGAGAACCTGGGAAGGAAGGATCAAGTGAGCCGAAGAGGAGATCGGGAGAAACTCGGTGATGCCCTGCACCAGGGACAGGATAATCAGGTGAAGCCAATCCATTGTGAGTCCTTACCAGAACGGGTCGTGCGGAGTTGCAGCTGAATGATTGAGCAGCCATGTGACTGACAAACCTGAATTTCATTCAGCAGCGAGCGGATTTTGTTCCGCTCGGGAGGTTGGCGAGGCTCAGTCCTTGCGGCGCTTGAGCTGATCGACCAGCTGGGTTGGCAACTGGCGGATGATCAGCATGTCGCGGGCCTCGTCGTACTCGATCTTCGAGCCCAGCAGGTGCGACTCGAAACTGATCGACAGGCCCTCGGCGCGCCCGGTGAAACGGCGAAACTGATTGAGCGTGCGCTTGTCCGCGGGAAATTCCGGGGCCATGCCGTAGTCCTTGTTGCGGATGTGGTCGTAGAAGGCCTTGGGCCGGTCTTCATCGATCAGGCCGGACAGCTCTTCCAGCGACACCGGCTCACCGATCTTCGACTGGCTGCTGGCATAGCCCACCAGCGCACTGGTTTTCTCCCGTGCCTGCTCTTCGGGCAGGTCCTCGCTCTCGACGAAATCGCTGAAGGCCTTGAGCAGCGTGCGTGTCTCACCCGGCCCGTCGACGCCTTCCTGGCAGCCGATGAAATCGCGGAAATACTCCGAGACCTTCTTGCCGTTCTTGCCCTTGATAAAGGAAATGTACTGTTTGGACTGCTTGTTGTTCCGCCACTCGGAAATGTTGATTCGCGTGGCCAGGTGCAACTGGCCGAGGTCCAGATGCCGCGCCGCCGCCACGTCCAGCGACTCGGTGACGGTCACGCCCTCGCTGTGATGCAGCAGGGCGATGGCCAGGTAATCGGTCATGCCCTGCTGGTAATGGGCAAACAGCACATGGCCGCCGGTGGACAGGTTGGATTCCTCCATCAGCTTCTGCAGATGCTCGACGGCCTGGCGGCTGAAGGCGGTGAAATCCTGGTTGCCCTCCATGTACTGGCTAAGCCAGCCGCTGAACGGATAGGCACCCGATTCCTCGTGAAAAAATCCCCAGGCCTTGCCCTGCTTGGCGTTGTAGCTCTCGTTGAGATCGGCCAGCAGATTCTCCATGGCCTGGGACTCGCCCAGCTCGCTGTCGCGGGCATGCAGCACGGCAGGCGTGCCGTCGGGCTTTTTCTCGATCAGATGGACGATGCAGTGACGGATGGGCATGGCGAACTCGCGGGCTGAATACAACAGAGGCGGCAGTTTACCCGAGAGCCGGGGTCGTGGAGCGTTTGTCCTGAAGGCGTTTACCCCTCAAGCTGTGGAGCGTAGTGGTGGTAGAAAAAACGGCTATAGAACAGATAGGCCGCGCTGCCCGCGCAGACCGCCACGATGCTGGCCAGCGCCATTGCGCCATAGAGAGGAAAGGTGAGGGCCGGTAGGTATTCGCTCAGATTACGCAGGATGATTCCATGCAGGGCCATGGCGGAAGAGGGAGCAAGGATCACCCCATAGGCCAGGCAACCGACGTAAGCCGAGATGGCCCAGCGAAATCCAAGCAGGCGGCCAAGAGGTGCGGACCATTGCCGAAGGCGCTCGACAGGCAATTGCAGCATCTCATGGCAAATAGCCTGACAATCACTACGCTCGGCGGTCAATTCGGCAACTTCCGCATTCAATCGAGCGCCCAGTGCACTACCAGCGTGAAACAATCCGTCCTTGCGGCGGCGCAGTTGCTGACCTTCGATCTCGATTTGCTGTAATCGCTCCTCGATTGCGAAAGCGCGCTTCTGGTTTTCGGACAGTTCATCTTCCTCTTCCGCGTCTAGCAGTATATCCGTCTCATCGGGAACACGAGGATGCCTGGCGTAGAGTAGTTCACTGATGAGCCAGCCCAGCCAGATAAAGGAAGTAGCCAACAGTGTGAAGACGAACACCAGCCAGCCGATCAAAGCGATCACCAAGCCAAGTGGGCTGCCTTCCTGTTTTCTCTTTTTGCTCATGTGTCGTTACTCGGAAAAAGCGATGTTGGCATCGAACGATGGCCCTCGGCCTTTGACGCGCCGGATGACCTGCGCCAGCAAGGCTCTGCACTCATCGCGCTTCTGTTTGTGACTGAACATCAACTGATAGGAGCCGAAGTCACCGGACAGATTCAGCCGGTAGCGTCTGCGTCGGCTGCGACCTTGTCCCGCTCGCTGTGTGTCGTTGTCCAATCGCTGGATTTCATCGATGGCTATCTGGATGCGGTGAGCGTGATCGAAGAAGCGCCGCAGACTGAGAATGTCATGCAGGCTGTTTTCCAAATCGTCGGCGCTGAAGCTAAGCGTTGCGGACTCCGGGTCGAGGCGGATGCCGGCAGACTGGGCTTGCCAGACTCGCCAGCCAAACAGGCCGGATGCAAGCAGGCTGCCGCAGAGCCAGATACTGATCCAGAGGACCGGGCTGAAATCGCTTAGCAGAAGTAGAATCAGCAACAAGCCGAGGGCCGTCAGGCCAGCCAGCATCGCCAGCCAGCACCCGAAGGTGACGCGTATGGCGTGCCAGATATCAACCACCGTATAGGCTTTGCCATGCAGAGAGCGACGATGTGCGCGGCTCATGACAGCCATCCACTTAACAGGAGTATCGCGACAGCCATGCCGGCGACCATGGCAGGGAGTTGGAAATGCCAATTGGCAACCGGCACGAGTCTTTGCTCCGCGGTCCTTTGGTATTCCTCCTGAGCAGGAGCTGCGGTTTCTATCATTGACTCGACAACGGGCGTGACTGCGGCGGGTCTGGATGGGATATCGAGGCTGCCGGAGAAATCTTCCTGCTCGTCATCTTCGTCCAGATCCTCCTCCTCCGAAGCCTGCTCTAGCGCTTGCCTGAAAAGCATCTCCACATCTTGGAGATGATCAACGCCATAGGCATCGATATAGGCGTGAGTGTGTCGAAGGCTTGTCTTCAGTAGTTCAAGGTTCATGCTGGAATATCCTCCAGCGTCAGGGTGCGAAGTTGATCGCGACTGGGCTTTTCGATTTGAGACAGGCGATTGGCGTGGGCCTGCATCACTTCTTCGAAGAAGGTGCGGACTTCCCGCGCGTTGCCGAAATGCTCGCCGCGCCTCTCCCAACGGCTCTTGATGATCTGGGCGCTCTTTTGCCAGGCCTCGGCGCGAAAGCGCAGTTCGTGCCTGTCGCACAGGCGGCGGAAAATCCGCAGAAGATCTGCCGATTCGTAATCGTCGAAGTGGATGTAGCGGGTAAAGCGCGACTTAAGGCCGGGATTGGACTCAATGAACGTCCGCATCTCCTCGGTGTAGCCGGCGACTATCACGACCAGATCGTGGCGGTGGTCTTCCATCAGCTTGAGCAGGACATCGACGGCTTCATAGCCGTAGTCGCTTTCGGTTCTGCCTTTTACTAAGGCATAGGCCTCGTCGATGAACAGCACGCCGCCGAAGGCGCTTTCGACAATTTCCCGGACGAGACCGGGTGTCTCCCCCAGGTACTGACCGATCATTCCCGAGCGATCGGTTTCTATCAGATGGCCTTTACGCAGGAGGCCGATGTCGCGGTAGATATCAGCAATCAGCCGCGCCACTGTGGTCTTGCCTGTGCCCGGATTGCCGGTGAACACCATATGCATGGAAACCGGTGGCACCGGCAGGCCGTTTTCCTTGCGGTTAAGGATGTAGCGGACAAAGTTGATGCTGTTGCGCACTTCACGCTTCACCCCTTCGAGGCCGACAAGACTTTCAAGTTCTTTCAAGGCTTCACCGGGCGCCATGGGCGAGTGGCTGGAGCGCGGACCGATCTGTAGCTCGAAATGCTTGCGGATCGGCTCTAGCACCTGCTCGGCCCTGTCCATGTCCGCTGGCGACTTGTCGCCATCCCAGGCTACGGTTGCCTGGATCAGCTCGTCCAGGTAAGGGTAGGCCTCTTCGCTGAAACCCGGTTGCAGGCGCTCGGCAATCAGCAGAAAGGCTGGCAGCACCTGTGGATCGAATGAAGCCTGGCGATCTCGCAATGTGCCATCTGCCAAGTTCAATTTTTTCACACTGAGATCGTTGGCCAAGATGGTGTTGATAAATTCCTGATGGCGCGAGCTTATCTGGCGGTCGCCGGTCATCACGAAGTCGAGCATGGGAAACAGCCAGCCCAGCGTCAGGCGCACCAATGAGTGCGGCAGTTTGGGATTGGCCCGAGTGAATCGCTCATCCAGCCCGCCGTTGATTATCAGGTCGAGCAGGCGCATGAGGGCTATTTTGGCTTGGTCTATGCAAGGAGGTGAACTCATGAACTACTCATGCTCCTCCGGATGATATGTGTAGTTGGCATAGTCAATGATTCTTTCAATGAGTTCTTTTTTGCGGCCTTTATCGTTATTGAATAATAAGAAAGATACGGATTTTATTTCTTCCTCAGAGAGTTGCTTTGACTTTTCTTCAAGGAACTCCTCAACGCTAAAATATTCGAATATTTCGCAAAATATACTATTGCTGTTGCGGGTTGTTTTTAGCTCAAAATGAGTCTCTTCTTCTATTGTGGAAATGATTTTTGCTCTTTTTTCATGGCTTCGATAAGTTATTGCAAAGGCATCGATAACATTGTTAATGCGATCCGATTCCTCTTCTTCTACAGAGAATGCCCTGAATTTTTTGTTTGTAATCCATTCGGTCATGTTGGATTTGATGTGTTTTGTATCGCCAGAGTTGTCGATGCTCAGATCTTTGCAGATGGTTTTGAGCAGGTCTGGAGTGATTGTGTCTGCTATTACATTGATAGCTTGCTGATTGTTTTTTATGTTAAGTAGCCTCCGGAATTTGTTTGCTATTAGGTTTAGGATCTCTTCTGTAGCCTTGTTTCCACCTAAGCTCTCGCATATCTCTATAAGGCTTTCGCATTGCTCTTTTGGTGAGTAGCTTGCAGATAAGTTCTTGATGTAGCTTTCGGTGAGTTGGTCTTTTCTTGTTTTTATTCGGCTAATCAATTTTTCGAGCTCTGGCTCAAAATGGTCGTGTCCAAAAGACAAGGCATCTTTTCTGTATATTTCTTCGATTCCCGGAGGAAGGATCGTCGGGAACTCTTTTTCGCCATTTACAAAAATGGGGATGATTGGCTTTCCACTTGCCAAGGCTGTGCGTATCTCACGATATACCCAGTCTTTTTCTGTTAACACTGGGTCGTATTTCCCGTTGGAACTCTTGCCGCGCTCAAATAGGCCGGGGGAGACTATAAGTACAAAGTTTCGTGCGGCTTGCAGGTTTTTTTCGATGGCGTCGTCAAAATTTCCCTCCCCCAAACTTTCCTTGTCGAAGAAGATACTAATATTACGCTGGGTAAGTACGTCGCAGAGAAGGCGTGCAACGGTTGCTCCACCAGTGCGGCGGTAGCTGATGAAGACATCTTTGATTTCCATATTAAATCTCACATGAACTTACGTCGGTATTTCAAACTTGCGTTGCCGGTGCAAAAGCAGCCATTCGCCATTTTCTGCAAGCGCCTCTTTGCCTATGGATTTGAGAATACTTCTGGCTGATTCGGTGTTCCCGGCCTCAAGGTGCTGATCCAGAACAAGAATGGCGCGGCTGAAAAGGCTTCCCATTTTTTGATACCTATTGGCATCTTCTTCATAAGCCATCAGGTTTGAATGGTTTCGACAAATTGCAGCCAAAACAAGAAGGATGGTGGCCAAAAGTGTTATCCAAGGCAGTAGCTGGGCTGGCAGATTGGTAACTGTTTTGAATAGAAGGAGCGCAGTAGTAATACAGCCTGTTGCGAGCAGGATGCGGCTAGAGAGTATCCATTTTTTCAGTTTTTTTTGCTTCTTGGCCGCGCAGCTGCCTCCGCTCAAAAAGAACTTCCTTTGATCTTCAAGCCAGTGTTTTCTGAGCCATGAGAAATCTGCTCTGGGTTGAGTTGTATTTGAAGTCCGATTGGTGTTTTGAATGGCGAGACGAATCCAGCCAAGTTCATCGGTCTGGCTGCTCAGGTAATATTTGTTTACGCACTCCTTTATATCAGCGGCCTGCCAATAGGATTGTACGCGCAATCCCTCTGCCAGCGCGCGCCAATCCATGTATTGTGTTTCACTGTTTCGCGTGCTGCTGGAAAAAAACTGGTAGCTGGCAAATGCGGCAACTCCGAAAGCTATATGCAAAGCTAGCCAGTGCCATTGCGTATCAGGCCCCAAATGTAATTGCTGGAAAAATATTGAAAGAAAGACAAACAGGCTGAGTAACCACAAGGTGATGATGCGTTGCTTTTGCTTGCTGCGTGCTAGAGCGTCTGCAATAGCGAATGTCTGTACACTGTTTTTGATGGTGGGAGAGTAGTCCGCTTCTCCCGTCAACCACTGGCGGCTTTTGATTATCTCGCCAGGTGCGGATGCTTGAATCTTTCTGGCTGCCTGGTTGAAATCCTCTATAGATTGGAAAATTTCATTCCAGCATTTACGCGTGCCGGTAGCAGTGGCGCTGGTTGTACCCTCCCACTTACCGACGTCTTCAGCTGCGTAGGCCAGTGGGTTCTTTTTCCTGTTGCAGCGCAGGTGCCGAACCTGGCAGATCTGAGGCTGTGCCAGCGGATTGTCTTCATTCTCGATGCCTTCACGACAAAGCCGTACAACATCAGCGGTGCCTCCGAGCAAGGGATTGTCCGCGTTACCATCCCACAAGGCATAAAGACGCTGTGCGTGCTGAGCCAGATATATCCCCAAGGCTTGGTAGCAGGTATCGCGTGACGGGTTTTTTGCGAGTGAACCTGCCATGGGGGCGACTTGAGTTTCTGCAGCCTTGCTCAGCAAGAGACGAAATTTTGCAAGCCCTTCATGTGTGGAAAAATCCTGTTCGTACTCGGTCGGTGGCATGGGCAATACGGCAATCAGCTCAATGTCATATTCCAGAGCCACTTCAGCGACTAGCCAATCAGCACCCTCGGCAAGGCCGTTCAGTAATTGAAAGCGTGTGTTTGGGTGCTGCTTGCGTAGTGCTGAAAATTCTGCATGCAGAGCTTTGCTAATCGATGGAACCTCTGCGTCCAGTAAGTCGCGATGACCACTGGTGGCCAGCACAATAGGGATCGGGCCGAGTGTCATTCGGTACTCCAGGCAAGGTCAATTAACGCAGAGGTCAGATTTTCTGGATTGCGTTTACGCTTGGCGCGCTGTATCAGGCAAATACAATCTATCAGCGGCTCGCCAGCACTGCCCAAGGGCATCAGCGGATTAAATTTGGCCAAGGCATCGGAAAAGGTATACAGAAGGGCTTCGCGATCATCGGCATAGCCTTCTTCTGCTAGAGCCAAGGCTTCCAGAAGTGCTAGTTCGATAAACAGCGAATCAAGCCAGCCGACCTCATGGCGGTAAGCAAATATCCAGCGAGTCTTATTGATCAGGATGGGCGCCCAGAGATTGGACTCCCGTGCGCCCACCAGACAACTGCTGACGAAGACTCCTTCGATCTTGTCGCCGTGGAGCGCCACCTTCTCCAGAAGCTTACTGGCACGGCCATTGGCAATGTTTGTCTTGTTGCCATGGGCGCCTATATAGAGAATCTGGCGCTTTTCATACGTATGAATCAGATCCTGCGAGAGGGCGGCCTCGAAGCTCCTGGTGTCGTAGAAAGTCGAGTAATAAATATTGAAGTAATCATGCAGACGCTCCAAGCCTTGGAAGAAGGGCAGGGATGAAGCTCGGGTAGGGTTGCTTTTCGGTGTCCACCACGGGGACTCCAACAAGAGAAGGGCAAAATCGTCTGGCATCTGGCTTGGGACATGTCTAGGGGAGGCAACTTGATATCATATTGCTTGGCTGTGGTCACTTTGAATTGCCGACAGGCAGATGTGTGTTAATGACAGCAAAAGTTGTGGCGCTAGCCTGCCGAGCGCAATTCAACGAAGGGAGTGACATGTGAGCGAAACCTGGGCCTGGCTGGGTGTGGTGCGTGGGCGGTTTCTGCTGTTGACGCTGAGCTGTGTGGCGCTCGGGGCCGCGCTGGCTGCAAGCGGGCAGGGCGGTTCTGTGGCGGTGGGTGAGGCGTTGCTGGTGCTGCTCGGGGCGCTGGCCGCGCATGTGGCGGTGAATGCGCTCAACGAGTGGAGCGACTATCGCAGCGGTCTGGATCTGCGCACCCGTCGCACTGCTTTCAGCGGTGGCAGCGGCACGCTGGTGGCGCGTCCGGATTTGCTCGGTCGCACGCTGATACTTGGCCGCGGTAGCGTGCTGGCCTGTGCGCTGATCGGGTTGTTTTTTCTGCTGCGCAAACCGCAGTTGCTGCTCAGCCTGGCACCGCTCGGGCTGACGGGGTTGGCGCTGGTGCTGCTGTATACGCCCTGGCTGACGAGGCACCCCTGGCTGTGCCTGTTCGCACCGGGTCTGGGTTTTGCGCTGATGGTGCTGGGCGCGCGCATCGTGCTCGGTGGTCCGCTGGAGAGCCGCGACCTGCTGCTGATCCTGGTGCCTTTGCTGCTGAGCAACAATCTGCTGCTGCTCAGCCAGTTTCCCGATATTGACGCTGACCGCGCCGCTGGGCGGCGTACTTTGCCCATGCACCTTGGCTGTGAGAGTGCGCTGAAAGTGGCGCTGGCTCAGTGGCTGCTGGCTTACGGTGTGCTGTTTTTGATGCTTTTCAACAGTGAATCTGGTGGTGCCGCCCTGGGCCTGTTGACTCTGCCGCTGGCCCTGCGCGCCGCCTGGCTGCTGCGCAGCCAGCCGCAGCGGTTGTTGCCGGCGCTTGGGCTGAATGCGGCCATCAGCGTGGCGACGCCACTGCTGATGGGCCTGGGGTTGATGCTTCGTTAGCGGCTCAGAGCTGAAAGCGGCTGGTCAGCTTGTTCAGGTGGGTGGCCAGGTGTGTCAGTTCGTCGCTGGCGACCGAGGTTTGCTGGGCGCCGTCGGCGCTTTGCAGGGAAATGTCGCGGATGGCGATCAGATTGCGGTCCACTTCTCTGGCCACCTGTGCCTGTTCTTCGGCGGCGCTGGCGATCACCAGATTCATTTCGTTGATGTGCCCGATCCGCTCGGCAATCCGTGCCAGTGCCTGATCGGCCTGGTTGGCCATTACCTGGCTGCGCGCGGTCACCTGAGCGCTTTCCTGCATCTCGCTCACCACCGCCTGGGTGGATTTCTGGATCGCTTCGACCATGTGCTCGATTTCCAGGGTCGAATTGCGGGTGCGTTGCGCCAATCCGCGAACTTCGTCGGCGACCACAGCGAAGCCGCGCCCGGATTCGCCGGCGCGGGCCGCTTCGATGGCGGCGTTGAGCGCCAGCAGGTTGGTCTGCTCGGCGATGCCCTGGATCACCACCAGAACCTGGCCGATGGATTGCGCTTCGGTCGCCAGCCGCCCGATGGTTTCCTGAGTCTGATCGAGCTTGACGCTCAGTTGATCGATGCTGTTGCGGGTGGTGGCAACCTGCTGCAAGCCGTCGTCGGCTTCACGAGCGGCCTCGCTGGAGGCGGTCGAGGTGTTCGTGGCATTGGCGGCAACCTCGTCCACGGCGGCGGACATTTCGGTCACGGCGGTGGCGGCCTGCTGCACTTCATCGTTCTGGCGGGCAATGCCGCGTGCGCTGTCTTCGGTTACGGTGTGCAGCTCTTCAGCTGCAGAGGCCAGTTGGCTGACCGAGCCCTGAATGCCGCCAATCAGCGCGGCCAGTTGCTGTTGCATGTCGTGGGTGGCGGCGAGCAGGCTGTCACGGTCGCCAGGGGCAACCGGTATTGTCCGCGTCAGGTCGCCGCTGGCGATCAGGCGCAGGGTCTGGGCCGCCTCGGCGGGTTCACCGCCGATCTGGCGGAATACGCTCCGGCCCACCAGAAAAGTGGCCGCCACCACCAGTAGCAGGGTTGTCAGGCTGATCAGCAGAGCCATGCGTGAAGAATTGTCGAGTCCGTCTATCAGGCTGGCGTGACGGGCTTCAGCCGCCTGGTCACTGCTTTTCACCAGTTCCAGCAACTGGTCGCGCAGCGTGCGCCAAGCCGGAGTTTCCTGTTTGACCAGCAGGTCGCGGGCCTGCTCTGTCTGTCCGGCTTTGACCTGTTCGATCACCTGTGCCTGCAGGGGCGGCCAGTTGCGCAGATGCTGTTCAAGCCTCTCGGCCTCGGCCCGGCGGGACGGATCTCTGGCCAGCAGTTCGGCCAATTGTGTGCCGCCCTGGTTGAGCTGTTCCAGGGCTGACTGGTGGTTCAGGTAAGCCTGGGGATTGGCCGGGTCGATAAGGATATTGCGCAGGGCCTGGCCCATTTGCAGGCCGTTGGCGTAGGTTTGGGTAGCCAGTTTGCTGAGCATCACATAGCGTTCGACATATTCTGTCAGTTGCTGCCGACTGCGCTCGGTATACAGCAGTGTCATCGCCGCCAGTACCAGAACGCCGAGCACACTGGCGCAGCCCAGTAGCGATAGTCGTGCCTTGAGTGTCTGTGTATGATCATTGCCTCTCCTTGATGTCCTTGCGAGTCGTGTCGTGAAGCCATACTGGGGTATGTATCGGGTTGTGTTTCAGAAACTTGACCAGAATCAGGCTCAAGGGATAACTCTATCGCCCCAGGCTGGTTCGTGGGGTCAGAGGCAGGCTTCGCCTGAATTGTGTTTCGCTTGCGCGGTGAAGCTTTGGCCCGAGTAGACTGGCTGCCTTTTTCGCAAGAGATGTTTCTATGACTTCTGCGTGGCGCAACAGCGCCTGGATTCTGTTCGGCAGCTCGCTGATTCTCGCCGTGTCGCTGGGCGTGCGGCATGGTTTTGGGCTGTTTCTGCCGCCGATGAGCGCGGAGTTCGGCTGGGGGCGGGAAGTATTCGCCTTTGCCATTGCCTTGCAGAACCTGATCTGGGGCCTGGCGCAGCCTTTCACCGGAGCGCTGGCGGACCGCTTTGGTGTGGCCCGCACTGTGCTGGTCGGTGGCGTTCTCTACACCGTCGGGCTGGTGCTGATGGCGCTGGCCGATACGCCGACATCGCTTTCGCTGAGCGCCGGGCTGCTGATCGGCATCGGTCTGTCGGGGACTTCGTTCTCGGTGATTCTCGGCGCGGTGGGTCAGGCGGTGCCTGCGGAAAAGCGCAGCATGGCGATGGGGATCGCCGCAGCCGCCGGTTCCTTCGGCCAGTTTGCGATGCTGCCGGGCACGCTGGGTCTGATCAGCTGGCTGGGCTGGTCCTCGGCGTTGCTGGCGCTGGGGTTGCTGGTGGCGCTGATCGTGCCGCTGGCGGCGATGTTGCGCGGTGGGCCACGAGTGCCTGATACCGGCCCGCGCCAGTCACTGTCCGAGGCGTTGCGCGAAGCGGTGGGGCACTCGGGCTTTCGCCTGCTGGCGCTGGGCTTCTTCGTCTGTGGTTTCCAGGTGGTCTTTATCGGTATTCACCTGCCGGCCTATCTGGTGGATCGCGGCTTGCCGGCGACGACGGGAACCACGGTGCTGGCGCTGGTCGGACTGTTCAATATCGTTGGTACCTACACCGCAGGCTGGCTGGGCGGGAGGTACTCGAAACCCAAACTGCTGACCGGGCTGTACCTGATGCGTGCGGTGGTCATCAGCACGTTCTTCTTCGCCCCGCTGACGCTCTGGACGGCCTATGGCTTCGGCATCGCCATGGGGCTGTTGTGGCTGTCCACGGTGCCGCTGACCAACGGTACCGTGGCGACGCTGTTCGGGGTGCGCAACCTGTCGATGCTTGGCGGCATCGTCTTCCTGTTCCATCAGATTGGCTCGTTCTGCGGCGGCTGGCTGGGCGGCTGGGTCTACGACCGTACCGGCAGCTACGACCTGGTCTGGCAGATATCCATCGCTCTGTGCTTTATGGCCGCCGCCTTGAACTGGCCGATCCGCGAGCAGCCGGTGGCGCGCATGCGTCTGGAGACGGCCTGATGAACAGAGGGTGGTTGTGGCTGGCCGGCATCGCCGTGGTGGCACTGTTGCTGGCCGCCGCCTGGTGGGGCTGGCAGCACGGTGGTTTGGCCCTTCTGCAACTGGGCGTGGGAATCTGCTGATCGTTGCTTTACGCTATTTTTCAGGTGGTTACGGAATCAATTCGATGCGAGTGGCTCCAACAGGCGAGACGAATACGGCTGTCGCAGAATCGTCATCAAAGCCCTGTACAAAGCTGCGGCATGCAGTCACCTGGAGCACCGAATGATGTCCACTATTACCGAACTCGCGCAACAGATCGCCCAGCTCTATCCCCTGCAGGACAAGCATGTCGGCAAGCGCTACCGCGTGGTAGGCGAGCTTGCCGGAATGACCGAGCTGGAAGAGATCAATGGTGAGCCGCGCTATATCCAGACGCTGGCACTGAAGGATCGCCAGCGCTGGGACCTGGTGGTCTGAAAAACTACCTGCGTTGCCAATACTTCGTTAAAAACAGGCTCGGAAAGCCGCTTGCGGCGAACGCGCTTCAGCGCGGCCCGGAGGGCGAACGAAGTGAGTACTGCTCATTTAGGCTACTAAACTCCGCGTCCTCGCCTGTTTTTTCCTCGTCTTGCCTGCCTCGTCTACGTTTTTCAATAGCCAGTTACGCCGGCTGGCCGTGCGGGGCGGCAAGCCATTGCGCGCGCTGCGCGTCATCGAGAAAGGTCCAGGCGACGAAGCGGCTACGCTTCTGGCCCTGTGACATATCCCTGATCCGCACCTGTCTGGCGCCGAGCTTTTGCAGGCGTGCCTGCAGTGGCTGAACGTTCCCGGCCTTGGACACCAGGGTGGTGAACCAGCAGACCTGCTGCGCCACGCCGGTACTTTCATTGGCCATGCGGGCGAGGAATGCCGCTTCGCCACCTTCACACCAGAGTTCTGCTGCCTGACCACCGAAGTTGAGCGCCGGAAGCTTGCGTTTGGGGTCGAGCTTGCCGAGGTTGCGCCACTTGCGCTGGCTGCCGCTGCTGGCCTCGGCCTGGGAAGCGTGGAAGGGCGGGTTGCACAGGCTGATGGCGAAACGTTCGCTGGTTTGAACGAGTCCCTGGAAAACATGCAGCGGATCGCTCTGCTGGCGCAGGCTGATGCCTTTGCCAAGCTGGTTCGCTGCGACGATGGTGCGCGCCGAGGCCAGCGCGACGGCATCGATATCCGAGCCGGTGAAGCGCCAGCCATATTCGCGCAGGCCGATCAGCGGGTAGATACAGTTGGCGCCGGTGCCGATATCCAGTGCGTGGATGCGCGCGCCGCGTGGAATCTCGCCGGCGTTGTCTTCGGCCAGCAGATCGGCCAGACCGTGCAGGTAATCGGCACGACCGGGAATCGGCGGGCACAGGTAGCCTGCGGGGATATCCCAGTGGGCGATGCCGTAGAACTGCTTGAGCAGTGCGCGATTGAACACGCGCACGGCGTCCGGGTTGGCGAAGTCGATGCTCTGCTTGCCGTAGGGATTGATTATCACGAACTGCGCCAGCTCCGGGCTGGCGGCAATCAGGGCCGGAAAGTCATAGCGGCCCGTATGACGGTTGCGTGGGTGCAGCGAGCCTTTGACGCTGTCGGGCTTGGGGGAAGCTGAGGCGAGTTTCTTCGGAGCAGGCATGATCTTCAACGAGGCAGGAAACCCGCGCATTGTCCCACAGCTTTCAGCCTCGGCGCGGCACCAGCAGCATCCAGAACAGTCCCCAGAACAGTGCTCCGGCGCCGAGCCAGAAAGCGCTGTGCAGGGTGCCGCCCATGTCCAGCCAGATGCCGGTAAGCCAGGGGCCAGCCAGCTGGGTCAGGCCGTAGAGGGCGATCAGTGCCGCCGACAGCCGTGGCCCCTGGTGCGGGTGCAGCGAGCGTGCCAGGCGCTGGGTCAGCAGTACGGTGCCGAGGAAGGTACCGCCTACCAGCACCGCACAGAGCAGAATGCCGCTTGCAGCCGGCAGCAGCAGAGCCGCCAGTACACCGAGCAACTGCGTGATGTAGCTCAGACGCAGTGCAACGACGTCGCCCAGCTGCACGCCCAGGCGATTCCACAGCCAGGGGGCGGGCAAGGTGGCGAGTGCGACCACCAGCCAGCTGCTGTCGATCAGAAAATCACCGGGCTCCACCTGCAGGCGTGCCACCATCGGCAGGAAGGTCATGGGCAGGATGTAGCCCAGGCCGGCCCCGGCATAGGAGAGAAACAGCGGCGTACTGGCGCGATCCAGCAGGCGTCCGCTGGGTTTTTCTGCAGTTTTCTGCGCGGGCTCCTCATCCGGCATGTCCAGTTTTGCCAGCTGTCGCCAGCCCCACCAGGCCAGGGGGATGGACAGCAGCGCCGCGGGCCACCAGCGATCGGCCCCCTGCAAAACGCCATTGCTCAGGCTGACCAGCAGGCTGGAGAGAATCAGCCCCACGCATACCCCCAGGTACACCAGCCCGCTGGAGGAAACCCGGCGATGGCGCGCCAGCCATTCGAGAATCAACGACGGCGCCTGCACGAATACCAGGCCGTTACTGATGCCGTTGAGCAGGCGCAGGGCCGAGAGCGCATCGGAGGATTCTGCCTGGGTCTGCGCCAAGGTGCTGAGCACATGCAGGGCCAGCGCCCAGGGCAGACTGCGGCGGATCTGCGTGACGCGATGCCAGCGCACGGCGAGTAGGGCGCCGATCAGGTAGCCCAGGTAATTCCAGGTGGCGATACTGGCGCCCTGCTGGATATCGAGCAGGCCGTCTTCCACCAGCCAGGGCAATAATGGCGTGTAGATAAAGCGACCCAGACCGTGGACTACGAGCAGCAGGACGGCGCCGGCCAGCAGGACCGGAAATAATGCAGGGCGTTGGGACATGAGCGTTCTTGTTCTGTAAAACGACGAGAGTAGCGCTAGAGACAGCGCCATGACATGCCACTTTTTATTGAGTGCGCGAAGCCTACAAGGGAAAGAGCCTGGGTACCAGAACAACCGAAACCAGCATTACCAGCAGCGTAAAGGGCACGCCGACACGCACGAAATCGCCGAAACGGTACTGTCCCGGCCCCAGCACCAGAGTGTTCACCGGGGACGAGATCGGTGTCATGAAGGCTGCCGAGGCCGCCAGCGCGACGATCATCGCAAAGGGATAGGGCGACGCATCCAGCTGTGCCGCGATGGATACCGCCACCGGCGCCATCAGCACGGCAGTGGCGGTATTGGATATGAACAGGCCGATGACCGCAGTGAGCAGGAACAGGCAGGCCAGCAGCGCATGCGGCCCGGCATCGCCGAACAGGCCTATCAGGCCGGACACCGCCAGCGCGATGCCGCCGGTTTTCTCCAGCGCCAGGGCAAAGGGCAGCATGCCGACGATCAGCACCAGGCTCTGCCAGTGAATGGACTTGTAGGCGCTGTCCATATCGATACAGTGGAACAGCCCCATCACCAGGCAGCCGATCAGCGCGGCCAGCACATTGGGCACCAGCCCGCTGACCATCAGGCCGACCATCACCGCCAGGCCCAGCAGGGCGAAAGGTGCACGGCTGGCGGCGGGGGCCACGTCGTCGATTTCGGCGGGCAGGCTGAGCACCAGGAAGTCGCGGCTGAGCCCCTGCAGGCGATGAATGTGTTTCCAGCTGCCGGCCACCAACAAGGTGTCGGCAGGTTTCAGCTTCTCGTCCACCAGTACGCCTTCCAGCGCCTGATGCTGCCGGCGCACACCGACCACGTTGAGCTTGTAGGTGCTGCGAAAGCCCAGCTGCTGGATGGTCTTGCCCGGCAGGCGCGAGTCCGGCGGCAACGCCACCTCGGCCAGCCCCAGTTCGTTGGCATAGTCGCCGTAGTAGGAATCGCCCAGCTGCAGCGACTCGACACCGAGCTCCTGATAGGCGCCCAGCAGGCCGATGGCCGGGCTGGCCAGGTCCACCAGCAGCACATCACCGACGAAAAGCTCGGTATTGCCGGTGGCGATCAGCAGCAGCCTGCGAAACTTGTGTTGCCGTTCGATGGCGATCACGTTGATGCCGTACTGGCTGCGCAGTTTCAGCTCATCCAGCGCCTGGTTGGCCAGGATCGAACCGGGCAGCACGCGCAGTCGCCGCTCGCGTTCAGGCAGGCGGTAGCGCCGGGCAAGGATATCCAGCGTGTCGCGCTGCTCGACAGCCACTTCCTGCACGGTATCGCCGCCGAGCCAGCGCCGGGCCAGCAGCATATAGCCGATGCCCAGTACCAGCACTGTCAGGCCAATGGGGGCGAAGCTGAAAAAGGCAAAGCCGTCCAATCCGGCGCGTCGCAGTTCGCTGTGTACCACCATGTTCGGCGGTGTCGCCACCAGGGTCAGCATGCCGCTGATCAGCCCGGCGAACGCCAGCGGCATCATCAGCCGGCGCGGCGAAACCTCCATCCGCGCGGCGATGCTCAGCACCACGGGAATGAAGATCGCCACCACGCCGGTGGAGCTCATCACCGAGCCCAGTCCCGCCACGGCAAGCATCAGCAGGATCAGCAGACGGGTTTCGCTGCTGCCCGCCGAGCGCACCAGCCAGTTGCCGAGGCGATAGGCGACCCCGGTGCGTACCAGGCCGTTGCCGATCACGAATAGGGCGGCGATCAGCACCACACTGGGGTCACTGAAACCGGCCAGCGCCTCGTTGATGCTGATGATGCCGGTCAGCGGCAGGGCGACCATCGCCAGCACTGCGACCACGTCCATGCGCGGTTTGTTGATGACGAACAGCCCGACACAGGTGGCCAGCAGGGCGAGAACCAGCAGCAGATCGAAATTCATGGCGGGATGCAAGATCAGGGATAGCCGAGGATAGACTTGAGTTGCGCCAGGTTGCGCTCGATCCACTGGCGGTCGATGGCGCCCCAGTCATGGATGCGATAGTGGCCGGCGTTATGGCGTTCGCCGTCATCCTGGACGAAGCGGCAATCGATATCGAGGTCGGAGAGTGCGGCCAGGGTGTCCTGGGCGGTGCGCCGGGGCATGCCGGTCACGGCCATCAGCGCCGGAACGCTGGTGGCCGTGCCGCTGTCGATCAGCCAGGCGACGTAGAGGCGTCGATAGAAACTGGTTTTGGTCTTGCTGACGGTCATTGCCGGTCCTCGGGCCGTGGCGACTGCAATCCTGCCACGGCCCGCGAAGACCGCCTTACCGCAGGGCGAGCATGCCGATATAGGTCACTACGCCGCCAGTGTAACCGAGGAAGGCCAGCAGGCTGACGCGCTTGACGTACCAGGTGAAGCTGATCTTCTCCATGCCCATCGCTGCCACTCCGGCAGCGGAGCCGATGATCAGTGTGCTGCCACCGGTGCCTGCACAGTAGGCGAGCATCTCCCAGAAGTGCCCATCGATGACGAACTGCGACAGCCAGTCGACTTCTGCCGGGGCTGCTCCAGCCAGTGTGGCCGGGCTGACCAGCGGATACATTTTCATCGAGCCGGCCACCAGCGGCACGTTGTCCACAATCGCCGAAAGCAGGCCGATGGCGTAGTTGATCGCGTAGATATGACCGAAGGTTTCACGCAGCGCGGTGGCGACCTGGGTCAGGTGGCCTGCGGTGGCCAGTGCGGAAACCGCCAGCAGGATGCCGAGGAAGAACAGCACGCTGGGTGTGTCGACCTTGCGCAGTACGCCGACTACCGAGAGTGGGTGCTTGTGGTCGGCGTGCTTGTTGCGATGGATGAACTCGGTGGTAACCCAGAGCACACCCAGGCCGAAGAGGATGCCCATATAGGGTGGCAGGTGCGTTACGGTCTTGAAGATCGGCACGAACAGCAGGGCGCCGAGCCCAAGGCCCAGCACCAGCTTGCGCTCGAACGGCGTGGTAGTCGGCGGCAGCTTCTCGGCCAGGTGAGCGCGGGCACGGGGGCGTGGCGCCTCGCCATGCAGGCGGAAGCTGAGAATGATCAGCGGCACCAGCAGGCAGACCAGGCTCGGCAGGAACAGGCCGGTGATGACGCCGGATGCGGTGATCTGACCGCCGATCCAGAGCATGGTGGTGGTCACGTCTCCGATGGGCGACCAGGCACCGCCGGCGTTGGCTGCGATAACCACAATACCGACATAGAGCCAGCGCTCCGGACGGCCACGGATCAGCTTGCGCAGCAGCGAAACCATGACGATGGTGGTGGTCAGGTTGTCCAGCGCTGCAGACAGGAAGAAGGTCAGGAAGCCGATGATCCACAACAGATGCACGCGCTTGCGCGTCTGGATGCGGTCGGTGATGGCCTTGAAGCCCTCATGAGAGTCGATCAGCTCGACGATGGTCATCGCACCGAGCAGAAAGAACAGAATCTCGGAGATTTCGCCCAGATGGTGGCGCAGTTCGTTCACTACAACGGCCGATGAATCGCCCGGATTGTGAGTGCCCGGTTGCAGCAGCGGCAATATGCTATCGGCGCCCAGTATCAACACGGTCCAGGTCAATACTGCAGTCAGAATCGCGGCGGCGGCCTTATCTATTTTCAACGGGTGTTCGAAGGCTATGCAGAAATAGCCCAGAACAAACACAACAGCCATGAGCGCATACATCGGAGGGACTCCATCTTGAGAAACCGGACCGGCCCTTCGGACTGTCGAAACAGGCTCGGTAGTTGGCAGGCTCAAAATGGCGGTGGGCTTTGCGAGTGAAACAAGGCAGTAGCCGTATACGGAGAGATGACTACCTGCGCGTGACGGCTGCGCATACGGCTGCCCGGTAGAGGGCGCTGTGGTGCGGGGCTTGCTTCATGTCGTACAGCTTCTGCGTTGGCTCGGCCTGCCAATTGCTATTAGGATTTTGTAGGCGGCATATTGTACGTCAGGTCTTGGTAATAACTTGTCACTAATCAAGAGCGATTCAAACTGACTCAAGGCTTTGGCTGGCAGTCGGAAGGCATTGCCACGGTGATTGGCAGAACAGGGCGCTGGAATGAGACCGCAACGGCTGCGCAGCCGTTGCGGTCGGGCCTGGTTATAACCCGGCGATGCGCTCGCGTTGTGCGACCAGGTTGGCTTTTGCCTGTTCGGCTTCGGCCAGTTTGGCGCGTTCCTTGTCGATCACTTCGGCAGGAGCCTTGTCGACGAAACCGGCGTTGGCCAGCTTGCCGCCGACGCGCTTGATCTCGCCATCGAGGCGGGCGATCTCCTTGTCCAGACGCGCCAGTTCGGCATCCTTGTCGATCAGCCCGGCCATGGGCACCAGCACCTGCATGTCGCCGACCAGGGCGGTGGCCGACAGGGGGGCTTCTTCGCCGGCGGCGAGACTGCGCACGCTCTCCAGCTTGGCCAGCTTCTTCAGCAACGGCTCGTTCTCGGCGAGGCGGCGCAGGTCGGATTCCGAGGCGTTGCTCAGTACCACGTCGATGCGCCTGGCCATGGAAATGTTCATCTCGCCACGGATCTGGCGGATGCCCAGCATGAACGCCTTGACCCACTCGATATCGCCTTCGGCAGACTCGTCGAGGCGCTCGGGGTTGTACTCCGGCCAGGGCTGCAGCATCAGGGTCGGACCGGACTTGCCCGCCAGCGGCGCGACGCGCTGCCAGATCTCTTCGGTGATGAAGGGCATGAACGGGTGCGCCAGACGCAGCGCGGTCTCCAGCACGCGCACCAGGGTGCGGCGGGTTCCACGCTGGCGTTCGGCAGAGGCACTTTCGTCCCACAGCAACGGCTTGACCAGTTCCAGGTACCAGGCGCAGTACTCGTCCCAGACGAATTCGTACAGCGCTTGTGCGGCCAGGTCGAAGCGGAAGTTTTCCAGCTGGCGGGTCACTTCGGCTTCGGTGCGTTGCAGCGCGGAGATGATCCAGCGGTCCACGGAGGACAATTCGACCGGCTCATCATTGATGCCCGTGTCCTTGCCCTCGGTGTTCTCGAAGACGAAGTTGGCGGCGTTCCACAGCTTGTTGCAGAAGTTGCGGTAGCCCTCGACGCGGCCCATGTCGAACTTGATATCGCGGCCCGTCGACGCGAGGGAGCAGAAGGTGAAGCGCAACGCGTCGGTGCCGTAGCTGGCGATGCCCTCGGGGAATTCGGCGCGGGTCTGCTTGGCGATCTTCTCGGCCAGCTTGGGCTGCATCATGCCGCTGGTGCGTTTTTCCAGCAGCTCGTCCAGGGTGATGCCGTCGACGATGTCCAGCGGGTCGAGCACGTTGCCCTTGGACTTGGACATCTTCTGGCCCTGGCCGTCGCGCACCAGGCCGTGCACGTAGACGGTCTTGAACGGAATCTGCCCGGTCAGGTGGGTCGACAGCATGATCATCCGCGCGACCCAGAAGAAGATGATGTCGAAGCCGGTGACCAGCACGTCGGTGGGGTGGAAGGTCTTGAGGAAATCGGTCTGCTCGGGCCAGCCGAGGGTGGAGAAGGTCCACAGGCCGGAGCTGAACCAGGTGTCCAGCACGTCCTCGTCCTGGCGCAGTTCCACTTCATTGCCGAGGTTGTACTTGCGGCGGACTTCCATTTCGTCGCGACCGACGTAGACGTGGCCGGCTTCGTCGTACCAGGCCGGAATGCGGTGGCCCCACCACAGCTGGCGGCTGATGCACCAGTCCTGGATGTCGCGCATCCAGCTGAAGTACATGTTCTCGTACTGCTTGGGCACGAACTGGATCTCGCCGCTTTCGACGGCGGCGATGGCTTTTTCCGCCAGCGGCTTGGTGGAAACGTACCACTGGTCGGTCAGCCAGGGCTCGATCACGGTGCCGGAGCGATCGCCACGCGGAACTTTCAGCGCATGGTCGTCGATCTTCTCCAGCAGGCTCATGGCCTCGAACTCGGCGACGATGGCCTTGCGCGCGTCGAAGCGATCCATGCGTGCGTAGCCGTCGGGCAGGGTCGCGTCGACCCGGTCGTTCGGCGTGCCGTCGAGGTTGAATACCTGGGCGCGTGCGAGAACGCAGGCGTTTTCGTCGAAGATATTGATCAGCGGCAAATGGTGACGCTTGCCGACTTCATAGTCGTTGAAGTCGTGGGCCGGGGTGATCTTCACGCAGCCGGTACCGAATTCGAGATCGACATACTCGTCGGCGACGATGGGGATCAGGCGGTTGACCAGCGGCAGCATGATGTTGCGACCGATCAGATCCTTGTAGCGCTCGTCCTCGGGATGCACCGCGACGGCGGCATCGCCAAGCACGGTTTCCGGGCGAGTGGTGGCGACCACCAGATAATCCTTGCCATCGGCGGTGCGCGCGTTGTCGGCCAGCGGGTAGCGCAGATGCCAGAGGTGGCCCTTCTCGTCGTGGTTTTCCACTTCGAGGTCGGAAATGGCGGTGTGCAGTTTGGTATCCCAGTTGACCAGGCGCTTGCCGCGATAGATCAGGCCGTCCTCGTGCAGGCGCACGAAGGCTTCCTTGACGGCTTCGGACAGGCCTTCGTCCATGGTGAAGCGCTCACGCGACCAGTCCACCGACGAGCCCAGGCGACGGATCTGCCGAGTGATGTTGCCACCGGATTCATGCTTCCATTCCCAGACCTTGTCGAGAAACTTTGCGCGGCCCAGGTCGTGGCGGCTGACGCCCTGCGCGCCCAGCTGGCGCTCGACCACCATCTGCGTGGCGATGCCGGCATGGTCGGTGCCCGGCTGCCACAGGGTGTTGCGACCCTGCATGCGGCGGAAGCGGATCAGCGCATCCATGATGGCGTTGTTGAAGCCATGGCCCATGTGCAGGCTGCCGGTGACGTTCGGCGGCGGGATCATGATGGTGTAGGGTTCGCCCGAACCCTGGGGCGCGAAGTAGTTGTTCGATTCCCAGGTCTGGTACCAGGAAGTCTCGATGGCGTGGGGCTGGTAGGTCTTGTCCATTCGGCGGGACCCTTAGAACGGCTGATCGGAAAAACCGGAGAGTATAAAGGCAAAGTGCCGAAGTGGCGGAATCAGCTGCCTTTAATTGCTGGCCTGGCGCCTTGCCTGCGTTTCAGGGGCGAGG
The DNA here is from genome assembly GCF_013522825.1 of Stutzerimonas stutzeri. Lineage (GTDB taxonomy): Bacteria > Pseudomonadota > Gammaproteobacteria > Pseudomonadales > Pseudomonadaceae > Stutzerimonas > Stutzerimonas stutzeri_AK. The sequence goes on along the minus strand of NZ_JAAMQZ010000044.1, from coordinate 12,483 downwards.
CGAGCGGATCAGTTGCTCGGCGCGGCTCTCCAGGCGGCGTTTGAGTTCGGCCTCGATGTGCGGCACGAAATCGTCGATCACTTCCTGCAGAATAAGCTGTGCCGCGGTGCGCAGCTCATGGTCGAGGTGGCGTTCGGCCAAGGTGCGAAAAGCCGTGCGTACAGCCGGTTCGCGTGGCTCGTCCGGCGGCTGGACAGATTGCTGGGCAGGTGCGGTGGGTTCGACGACTTCCGACAGCAGAGGGATGCTGTCAGGGTCCAGGGGCTCATCCAGTGAATCATGCTCGTCGCCGAGCAGGGCGCGAATGGATTCCAGCTCGTCGAGCAGGTGCGCAGGTCTGGGCGGAGATGTGGACGTCATTATCAAGAGAGTTCCGGGCAGTAGCGCATCCTGGCGACTGGTGGCGGGTTGGGGAAAATTGCGACGAGATTCACAGTTCGACGCGTTTTGGATCATAGCCCCGCTGGTGATACAGGCGAAAGTTTTCGCGACAGGCGTTGAGCAACTCCGGCTGCTGATTGACGATCTCGATGACCCGACTGAAGTCGTCGATATGCGGCGATAGCGTCTGGGCGAGGTTGATCAGCAGGCCCTGGCTGGTTGCCGGTGGCTGCTCCAGGCCGATCACGACCGGGGCTTGCGGGTCCTGTTCGTAGCGCTCGTGAGGGATGAAGCGCTCGGCGCGAAAGCGCCAGAGCAGCTCATCCAGCTCGGCGCATTGCGCGGCATCCTGGCAGCGGATGAACACCGCCAGGCCATGCTGCCAGCCCTTGCCGGCCAGCTGACAGGCCGCCCTGGCGCGACCGGACGCGGTGCTGTCCGGCAATACGTAGAACTCGATGCGCGTCATGCCGGCGTTCCGTCAACTGTCCGGCTCATCTCACGCGATCCGATCCAGCAGGTACTGGGTGAGCAGCGGCACCGGTCGCCCGGTTGCGCCCTTTTCCTTGCCGCCACTGATCCAGGCGGTGCCGGCGATATCCAGGTGCGCCCAGGAATAGCCCTTGGTAAAGCGCGAGAGGAAACAGGCGGCGGTGATAGTGCCCGCCTTGGGCCCGCCGATGTTGGCGATATCGGCGAAGGGGCTGTCCAGCTGTTCCTGGTAGTCATCGAACAGCGGCAACTGCCAGGCGCGGTCGTCGGCGTTGCGACCGGCGTCCAGCAACTGGCGAGCCAGTTCGTCGTCATTGCTCAGCAGGCCGGAGGTCTGGCTGCCCAAGGCAACGATGCAGGCGCCGGTAAGGGTGGCGACGTCGATCACTGCGCGCGGCTTGAAGCGCTCGATGTAGGTCAGGGCGTCGCAGAGCACCAGGCGACCTTCGGCATCGGTGTTGAGGATCTCGACGGTCTGCCCGCTCATGCTGGTGACGATGTCGCCGGGGCGGGTGGCGCCGCCGCCGGGCATGTTCTCCGCGCAGGCCAGCACGGCCACCAGATTGATCGGCAGCTGCAGTTCCAGCGCGGCGCGCAAGGTGCCGAGTACGCTGGCGGCGCCGCACATGTCGTACTTCATTTCATCCATGCCCTGGCCGGGCTTGAGGCTGATGCCACCGGTGTCGAAGGTGATGCCCTTGCCCACCAGCGCATAGGGCTGATCACCTTTCTTGCCGCCGTTGTATTGCATCACCACCATGCAGCCGGGCTGGTCGCTGCCCTGGGATACGGCGAGGAACGAGCCTGCGCCCAGTTCGCGCAGTTTCTTCTCATCCAGCACCTCGACCTTCAGGCCCTTGAAGGCCTTGCCCAGCTTTTTAGCCTGCTCGGCGACATAGTTGGGGTGGCAGATGTTGGGCGGCAGGTTGCCCAGGTCACGGGCGAAGTTCATCCCTGCGGTGATGGCTTGGGCATGGCTGGCGGCCCGTTCGACCTGGGTTTGTTCGGCCTTGTCGCTGAGCAGGGTGATCCGACTCAGTGGGTGGGCATCGGCTTTTTTGCTCTTGAACTGGTCGAAGACGTACTGGCCACCGGCGAGGGCTTCCACCAGCAGGCGGGTGCGCGCGTAGCTGTCGCGGTCCTTGAGCTGCGCGTCCTGCAGAGCGAGGGTCGCATCGCTGCCGCCGAGATTCTTCAGGGCGCCGGAGATGGCGCCCGCTACCTTGCGCCACTGGCGCGCATCGAGCTCATCGGCCTTGCCGATGCCCACCAGCAATACACGTTCGGCCTTGATGCCAGGCAGTTGCTGGAGCAGCAGGGTTTGCCCCGGCTTGCCCTGCAGGTCTCCGCGCTTGAGGGTCGCTGTGATGGCGCCGGCGCTGGCGGCATCCACACTTTGCGCGATCTCGCCAAGGACGAGGTCTTCGCCAACCGGCAGGACCAGAGTGGCGGTTTTGGTTGCGGGCGCTTTGGTGGTTTTTACAACAAATTGCATGGTGTCGAGTCCCCAAGACAAAGAGTCGGGTTTGCAGGATAATGCCGGGCTTGTTTTCGGTGGTTCGTCTGGCGTGTCGTCTGTAAATCCGTGTATCGATTTTCAGTGACTGCTGCGTGCGGGCCGGCTGCGTAGCGGCTAGTGTGAGCGTAGCCGCCGGAGCCTGACAACCCTGGAGTGTCCGGTTTGATCGTCTTTCGTTACCTGTCCCGTGAGTTGCTGATCACCCTGAGCGCCGTGAGTGCGGTGCTGCTGGTGATCATCATGAGTGGTCGCTTCATCAAATATCTGGCTCAGGCTGCTCAGGGGCTGCTCGATCCGGGCGTGCTGCTGATGATCATGGGGTTCAGGTTGCCGGGCTTCCTGCAACTGATTCTGCCGCTGGGGCTGTTTCTGGGCATTCTGCTGGCCTACGGCAGGCTGTATCTGGATAGCGAAATGACCGTGCTGTCCGCGACGGGCATGAGCCAGCGCCGTCTGCTGGCTTACAGCCTGGCGCCTGCGGCGCTGGTAGCCGTGCTGGTTGGCTGGTTGAGCCTGGGTCTTGCGCCGCAGGGTATTGCCGAGGTTGACCGCATCCTCAACGAGCAGGACTCGCTGACCGAATTCGATACTCTGGTTCCCGGGCGTTTTCAGACTCTGCGCAACGGCACGCGTGTCACCTATACCCGAGAACTGACGCATGATCGCACGCAACTGGGCGGCATCTTCATTTCCGAAACCAACTTGTCCAGGGCCACCGGCGAAGCGCGTGGCTTGTCGGTGCTGGTGGCTGAAAGCGGGCGTCAGGAAATCCAGGCCGATGGCAGCCGTTACCTGATTCTGGAAAACGGCTATCGCTATGACGGCAATCCCGGACAGGCCAATTACCGGGCGATCCAGTACGACACCTATGGCGTCCTGCTGCCCAAGCCCGAGGTCAGCATCGAACTGAGCGAGCGCGAAGCACTGCCTACGCGTGAGCTGTTCGGCAGTGATGACATTCGTCTGCAGTCCGAGCTGCAATGGCGTTTATCGCTGCCGCTGCTGGTGTTCATCGTCACCTTGCTGGCGGTGCCGCTGGCGAAGGTGAATCCGCGTCAGGGGCGCTTTCTCAAGCTGCTGCCGGCCATTCTGCTGTACATGACCTACCTGGCCCTGCTGGTCGCCGCGCGGGGCGCGCTGGACAAGGGGCGAATCCCGGTGGCGCTGGGGCTCTGGTGGGTTCACGGGATTTTCTTTTCGATCGGGATGCTGATGCTCTACTGGGAACCGTTGAGACTTGCCCTCGACAAGCGACGTGCAGGGGCGGGGGTGGGCCATGCGTAAGCTCGACCGCTATATCGGCAGCCATGTCCTGCTGGCGATTCTGACCGTGCTTGGCATCATCGTCGGGCTTGCATTGTTGTTTGCCTTTATCGACGAGCTGGGTGATGTGAAGGGCAGCTACGGCATCCTGGATGCCGCGCTTTACGTGCTCTACACGACGCCGTCGCGTGTCTATGAAATGTTGCCGATGGCAGCGCTGATCGGTTGCCTCATCGGCCTGGGGATGCTCGCCAGCAACAGCGAGCTGACGATCATGCGGGCCGCGGGTGTTTCCCTGGGGCGTATCGTCCTGGCGGTGATGAGGCCGATGCTGTTGCTGCTGCTGGTCGGCGTGCTGATTGGTGAATATCTCGCACCCTGGAGCGAGAACATTGCCCAGGCCAGCCGCGCCATGGCGCAGGGAGCGGGCGAGGCGCAGAGCAGCAAGCGCGGGCTCTGGCACCGGCAGGGTGAGGAATTCGTGCATGTCAACGCGGTGCAGCCGGGTGGGGTGCTGCTGGGTGTGACACGCTACAATTTCGATGCACAGCGCCAGCTGCTGTCGGCCAGTTTCGCCCGGCGTGCACGTTATCAGGACGACCATTGGCAACTCACTGATATCGCCACGACGCATTTTCGGGGCGACCATACCGAGGTGGTCAACACGGCTGAAGAGCGCTGGGATGTGCAACTGACGCCGCAACTGCTGGGAACCGTGGTGATGGAGCCGGATGCGTTGTCGGTCACCGGGCTGTGGCGCTATATCCATTACCTCGGCGAGCAGGGGCTCAACAATGGGCGCTACTGGCTGGCGTTCTGGACCAAGGTCCTGCAGCCGGTGGTAACGGTGGCGCTGGTGTTGCTGGCCATCTCGTTCATCTTCGGCCCGTTGCGCTCGGTCACCCTCGGGCAGCGGATCTTTACCGGCGTCATCGTCGGCTTCGTCTTCCGTATCCTGCAGGACCTGCTCGGCCCGGCCAGCCAGGTTTTCGGTTTCTCGCCACTGATGGCGGTGCTGGTGCCGGCAGGCATCTGTGCGCTGGCGGGGGTATGGCTGCTGCGCAGGGCGGGGTAAAAGCCGATAAAGGCGTTTGAGGCTGGAAGGCTGGACGAAAAAGCTGTAGGTCGGGTCACGCTTCATCGACCCGACGAGCGGAGCCTCGGTGGATGTAAAAAGCGATATCCACCCTACGCTGGCTTGCAGCTTGCAGCTTGCAGCTTGCAGCTTGCAGCTATTTCTTATGGATATTCTTCGGCAAATGCACCACCAGGCTTTCCGAATAGATGTCATGCCAGGTGCGTTGCTGCTTGTCCCAGAGCATCCACCAGTAGCCAAGGCCCAGGGCGAGCCAGGACAGGATGGCGATCAGAAAGCGCAGCAGCGCCTGCCACAGATCGATGGCGCTGCCGTCGGCATTCTGGATGCGCACGCCCCAGACCTGCATGCCGAGCGTCTGGCCGTTGTGGGTCCAGAACTTGGCGAAAAAGCCGAACAGGCAGAACAGCAGCAGGGTGGCGAGAATGGGGTCTCTGTCCAGTCCGCCGCTTTCCGCCACTGCCTTGAGCGCTTCGCTGCCATAGAACAGGCGCAGCAGGACCTGTTGATAGAGCAGGGTGACAACCATCATCAGGGCAATCGAGAGAAACGAGTCGTATAGAATCGCGGCAAGCCGGCGGCTCAGGCTGGCGGCTGGGAACTGGCCTTGGGGGCTGAGTGACTGGTTGCGCATGAGCATGACGTCTCGTTGAATGAGGCAGGCGCGCATTCTACGGAAATGCGCGCATAAAAAAGCCCCTGATGCTGCCATCAGGGGCTTTTCGGAGCGGTGGCTTATTCCTGGATTTGAACCTGGTCAGCCTGCATGCCTTTTTGACCTTGCACAGCGATGAAGCTGACTTTCTGGCCTTCTTTCAGGCTCTTGAAGCCGTTACCTTCGATCGCGCGGAAGTGCACGAACAGATCCGGACCGCTCTCAGGAGTGATGAAACCAAAACCTTTTTCGTCGTTAAACCACTTGACGGTACCGTTCTGACGATTCGACATGTCTTTGTATCCTTGAAACTCAATAGTAGAAGCGCGCCTGCACGGCAGGAGCGGGAACTGGTTGCAAGGAGTAAGGAGTCGAGCGGGATGTAGCGGATCGGATGATCTACTGCACCAGGTCACGATTCTACGGCGACCCATGCAAACACAGTGGGCACACTCTACGATAACTCGCAAGGAGTGCCAACCCCTCGCAGCCATAGAATTTGCCCTGTCCAGGCAGCGCTTTTTCAGCGCGATGTAAGCGGGCGGGTCAACTGGAAACAGCCTTGCAAGCCTGTTTCGACCGTGCTGCCGTGCAGTGAATGCCGCTCTTGTGTCGGGTGTTGCGAGGGGTGTCGAGCTACAGGGCTCTGATAATGCTGTAAAGCGCTGCCGTGCTGCAAAACTGCCGGCATTCAGCGGGCTATCGGCTACCCGTTGAATAGAATGATGGTGCCTCGAGAGAGACTCGAACTCTCACGTTGTTACCAACGGCGGATTTTGAATCCGCTGCGTCTACCGATTCCGCCATCGAGGCACAGTGGCGGCGAAGTATAAGGATGCGCCGTAGGCCGGTCAATCGTTCGGCGTGGTCAGATTGCGGTGATTCCGCTAAGCTTTGCGCCCCCTGAGCTCCGTGCCGATCATCCTTACATGCAAGTCTCCGCTTTTTCCTTCGAGTTGCCCGATTCCCAGATCGCGCGCCATCCACTGGCCGAGCGTCGCGCCAGCCGCTTGCTGGTGCTTGACGGGCAGACCGGCAAGCTGGCGCATCGAGGCTTTGCCGATCTGCTCGACCATGTGCGTCCTGGTGATCTGATGGTGTTCAATAACACCCGCGTGATTCCGGCCCGGCTGTTCGGTCAGAAGGAAACCGGCGGCAGGCTTGAGGTGCTGGTCGAGCGGGTGCTGGACAGTCATCGCGTGCTCGCGCATATCCGCTCCAGCAAATCGCCGAAGCCTGGCAGCAGGATTCGGATCGATGGCGGTGGCGAGGCGTTGATGCTGGTGCGCCATGATGCATTGTTCGAGCTGGCGTTCGACGAGCAAGTGCTGCCGCTGCTGGAGCGCGTCGGCCATATGCCGTTGCCTCCTTATATAGACAGAGCGGATGACAGTGCCGATCGTGAGCGCTATCAGACGGTGTATGCCCAGCGCACCGGCGCGGTGGCGGCGCCCACGGCCGGGCTGCATTTCGATGATGCGCTGCTGGAGGCGCTGCGCGAGACGGGCGTCGAGACGGCCTTCGTCACCCTGCACGTGGGGGCAGGGACCTTCCAGCCGGTACGTGTCGAGCGTATCGAAGACCACCACATGCACAGCGAGTGGCTGGAGGTCGGCCAGGAAGTGGTCGATGCGGTCACAGCCTGTCGCCAGCGAGGTGGTCGTGTCATCGCGGTGGGGACCACCAGTGTGCGCTCGCTGGAGAGTGCTGCGCGGGATGGCACGCTCAAGGCGTTCAGTGGCGACACCGACATATTCATCTATCCGGGCAGGCCCTTCCATGTAGTGGATGCTCTGGTGACCAATTTTCATCTACCCGAATCGACCTTGCTGATGCTGGTTTCAGCCTTCGCCGGCTATCCGGAAACCATGGCGGCCTATGCCGAGGCTGTGGCTGAGGGCTATCGCTTCTTCAGTTACGGCGATGCCATGTTCATCACGCGCAACCCGGCCCCGCGCGGCCCCGAGGAAACACCATGAGCCGTACCTGCCACATGTCCTTCGAACTGCTCGCCACCGACGGCAGGGCCCGTCGCGGACGCCTGACCTTTCCGCGCGGCACAGTGGAAACGCCGGCGTTCATGCCGGTGGGCACCTACGGCACGGTCAAGGGCATGTTGCCGCGCGACGTCGAGGAAATCGGTGCCGAGATCATTCTCGGCAACACCTTTCATCTCTGGCTGCGCCCCGGTACTGAAGTGATCAGGGCGCACGGCGACCTGCATGACTTCATGCAATGGAAAGGCCCGATCCTGACAGACTCGGGCGGTTTCCAGGTGTTCAGTCTGGGGGCGATGCGCAAGATCAAGGAGGAGGGCGTCTACTTCGCTTCTCCGGTGGACGGCGCCAAGGTCTTCATGGGGCCGGAGGAGTCGATGCAGGTCCAGCGCGATCTGGGCTCCGATATCGTGATGATCTTCGATGAATGCACACCTTATCCGGCGGATGAGGATGTTGCGCGTCGCTCCATGGAGCTGTCGTTGCGCTGGGCCAAACGCTCGAAGCAAGCGCATGGCGACAGTTCGGCGGCGCTGTTCGGCATCGTCCAGGGCGGCATGCACGAATCGCTGCGCATGCGTTCGCTGGAGGGCCTGTGCGAGATCGGTTTCGACGGCCTGGCCATCGGCGGTCTTTCCGTGGGTGAGCCCAAGGAGGAAATGATCCGGGTGCTGGACTTCCTGCCGACGCAGATGCCGGCTGACAAGCCGCGCTATCTGATGGGCGTCGGCAAACCCGAAGATCTGGTCGAGGGCGTGCGTCGTGGTGTGGATATGTTCGACTGCGTGATGCCGACTCGTAATGCCCGCAACGGCCACCTGTTTACCGATACCGGCGTGGTGAAAATTCGCAACGCGGTACATCGTCATGACGATTCGCCGCTGGAGGCGGACTGCGATTGTTACACCTGCAAACACTTCTCCCGCGGCTATCTGCATCATCTGGACAAATGCGGTGAAATGCTCGGCAGCATGTTGAATACAATCCACAACCTGCGGCATTACCAACGTTTGATGGCCGGTTTACGCCAAGCCATTCAACAAGGTACATTGGCGGCCTTTGTCGATGCCTTCTATGCAAAGCGCGGCTTGCCAACGCCGCCGCTTGCATGACGAAATTCCATAATTTAAATCTCTGCAACAGGAGTGCTACATGAGCTTTCTGATTCCCGCCGCCTACGCTCAAGAGGCTGCCGCTGGTCCTGCCGGAAGCGGCTTCGAGTGGCTGTTTCTGGTCGGCTTTCTGGTCATCTTCTATCTGATGATCTGGCGTCCCCAGGCCAAACGCGCCAAGGAGCACAAGAACCTGATCGGCGGCCTGCAGAAGGGCGACGAAGTGGTGACTTCCGGTGGCATCGTTGGCAAGGTCACCAAGGTTGCCGATGATTTCGTCGTGATCGAAGTATCCGACAGCGTCGAACTGAAGTTCCAGAAAGTGGCGATTGCCGCGACCCTGCCCAAGGGCACTCTGAAAGCCATCTGAGCCGACTTCATTCAATAGCAACGACGGGGCGCGCAAGGCGCCCCGCGTCATTAGACGGGCTGCGTCATGCTCAATAGATTCCCCCTCTGGAAATACCTGCTGATACTGGTGGTGCTGGCAGTTGCCTGCATTTATTCGGCTCCTAATCTCTATCCCGACGATCCGGCTGTCCAGATTACCGGCGCTACCACCTCGCTGAGCGTCACCGAGGCCGATCTGAATAGAGCGAGTGCAGCGCTTGAAGAGGCTGGAATCGAGGTCAAGGCTGCTTCGCTGGACGAGCAGGGCAGGGGCGGCCTGTTGCGGCTGATACACCAGGACGACCAGTTGCCGGCCAAGGACGTAATCCGTCGCGCGCTTGGCGACGCTTATGTGGTGGCCCTCAACCTGGCGCCGACTACGCCCGACTGGCTGCGTAACCTCGGTGCAAGCCCGATGAAGCTTGGTCTGGACCTGTCCGGTGGTGTGCACTTCCTGCTCGAAGTGGACATGGACAAGGCTGTCGAGACGCGCTTGAACGTCCATGAAGGCGAGGTCAAGAGCCTGTTGCGCAAGGAGCGTGTCCGCTACCGCAGCCTGCCCACGCAGGGTAGTGCGGTGCAACTGGGCTTTGCCGACGAGGCGACGCTGTCCGCAGCACAGGCCCTGATCCGCAAGAATTTTACCGATTTCGACATTACCTCCAGTGAGCGTAATGGTCAGCAGGTGCTACGTCTGGCTCTTACCGAGGCGAAGCTGGCGGAGATTCGCGAGTATTCCATCAAGCAGAACCTCACTACGGTTCGTAATCGGGTCAACGAGCTGGGCGTATCCGAGCCGCTGGTGCAGCGCCAAGGTGCGAGCCGCATCGTGGTCGAATTGCCGGGCGTACAGGACACTGCGGAAGCCAAGCGCATCCTCGGCAAGACTGCCAACCTGGAGTTCCGTCTGGCAGCCGAGATGGATGCCCCGCGTGCAACTACCGAAACCTTCGAGTTCCGCCAGGAAGGGCGCCCGCCGGCGCAGTTGGAGCGTTCGCTGATCATCACCGGCGACCAGGTGACCGATGCCCAGGCCAGTTACGACGAGAATGGCCGTCCGCAGGTCAACATCCGTCTGGATGGTCATGGCGGCGAACTGATGAACCGCGCGACGCGCAACAGTGTCGGTCGCAGCATGGCGGTGATCTTCATCGAACAGCGTCCGCAGACCAGTTACGTCAAGCAGATGGTCGAGGGCGTCGAGCAGGAAGTGCGCGTCGAGACCTTTGTGGAAGATAAAAGGATCATCAGCCTGGCGACCATCCAGTCACCGCTGGGCAGTCAGTTCCGCATCACTGGCCTCGATGGCCAGGGCGAATCCTCGGAACTGGCGTTGCTGCTTCGCGCGGGTGGTCTGGCGGCGCCGATGTACTTCGCCGAAGAGCGCACCATCGGCCCGAGTCTGGGCGCCGAAAATATCAAGTTGGGCGTCCAGGCAGCGATGTGGGGTTTCCTCTTCGTCGCAATTTTCATTGTGCTGATCTACAAGTTCTTCGGCGTGTTGGCGACCGTTGCGCTGTTGTTCAACATGGTGGCGCTGACCGCGCTGATGTCGATGCTGGGTGCGACCCTGACGCTGCCGGGTATCGCCGGTATCGTATTGACCATGGGCATGGCGGTGGACGCCAACGTGCTGATCTTCTCGCGGATACGAGAGGAAATTCAGAATGGCATGTCGGTGCAGCGCGCCATTCACGAGGGCTTCGATCGTGCGTTTTCCGCGATTGTCGACGGCAACCTCACCACCTTGCTGGTGGGTGGCATTCTCTTCGCCATGGGCACCGGGCCGATCAAGGGTTTTGCGGTCACGCTGTCGCTCGGAATTCTGACGTCGATGTTCACTGCAATCATCGTGACTCGCGCCATGGTCAATCTGATCTATGGTGGCCGCGATCTCAAGAAGCTGTGGATTTAAGGGGCTAGCACGATGAAGCGCGTAATCAATTTCATGGCGGTGCGTAATGTGGCCTTCGTCCTGACGCTACTGCTGACTATTGCCTCGCTGGCCAGTCTGGCGGTGAAGGGCTTGAACTTCGGCCTGGATTTCACAGGCGGCACCCTGGTTGAACTGAACTATGAAAACCCGGTTGCCCTGGAGCAAATTCGTGGACAGCTGAGCGAGGGTGGCTTTGAAGGGGCGCTGGTGCAGAGTTTCGGCGCGACTACCGATGTGCTGATCAGGATGCCAGGCGACGATCCCCAGTTGGGCGAGCGTATTGCCGGGTCTTTGCGTGGTCAGGGCACCGGTGGAGACGTCATCGTCAAGCGAGTGGAGTTTGTCGGTCCTTCTGTGGGCGAGGAACTGCGTGATCAGGGCGGGTTGGGTATGTTGCTGGCCTTGGGCGGGATTCTGATCTACGTTGCGTTCCGCTTTCAGTGGAAGTTTGGCGTCGGCGCCGTGGTGTCGCTATTTCACGACGTGATCGTGGTGTTGGGGGTTTTCTCGTTCTTCGAGATATCTTTCGACCTTACCGTACTGGCTGCCGTACTGGCGGTCATCGGCTACTCGCTCAACGACACCATCGTGATCTTCGACCGCATTCGGGAGAACTTCCGAACGCTACGCAGGGCCGAGCTGATCGAGAACATCAACATTTCCACTACCCAGACTCTGCTGCGAACGCTGGCGACCTCGATTTCAACCTTGTTGGCGGTTGCGGCGCTGATGGTGTTCGGTGGCGAGAATCTCTGGGGTTTCTCGCTGGCGTTGATGATTGGTGTAGGGGCGGGAACCTACTCGTCCATTTACATCGCCAGCATTTTCCTGATCTGGCTCAAGCTCACCCGTGACGACCTGATCCCGCCGGTTGTCGAAGAGGTCGATGAGAGTCCCTGAACATTCGAACTTCTGGCGAGTTTCAGTGCCTAAGCGCGCAGCGGGGTCTTGCCCGTCGGAAGAAGGAATGTGCAGTGAACAAGTCAATGCTGGTGGGTGCGGTTCTGGGCGCGGTAGTGGTAACTGCAGGTGGTGCATTCGCCACCTATATGCTGGTCGATCGCGGGCCTGAGTTCGCCGAAGTGCTCGCGGTGGAGCCCATCAAGGAAACCATCAAAACGCCACGGGAAGTCTGCAAGGAGGTTGCCGTAACGCGACAGAAGCCGGTACAGGACGAACACCGCATCGCCGGCACAGCCGTGGGCGCCGTGGTCGGAGGCCTGCTGGGTAATCAGGTGGGTGGTGGCAACGGCAAGAAGATCGCCACTGTGGCGGGCGCGGTCGGTGGTGGTTACGCGGGTAACCAGGTGCAGCAGCGGATGCAGCAGAACAGCACCTACAGTACCACCGAGACACGCTGCAGCACCGTTACCGACAGTCACGACAAGATTGTCGGCTATGAGGTGAAATACGATCTCGATGGCAAGGTCGGCAGCGTCCGCATGGACCGTGACCCTGGCAGTCAGATTCCGGTCAGGGATGGGCAGCTGGTTTTGGCTCAGCAGCCCTGAATTGATGTCTAGTCCTGAAATAGGTTTACACCGATTCAGCTAGATTTCGGTACTAAAACGCCCGATGCACGGCATCGGGCGTTTTGTATTTCAGAGACAGATGCGGTCGTTCCGTGTTGTAGACCTCGATG
>NZ_JAAMQZ010000043.1 GCF_013522825.1 Stutzerimonas stutzeri | reverse complement strand
CAGTATTCATGTGCGCCCGCCGGAGATTGAAGACAGGCTGATGCCGGGGCATTGGGAAGGCGACCTCATCAAGGGTAAGGCCAACGCCTCGTCCGTCGGTACGCTGGTGGAACGCACCAGTGGCTACCTGATGTTGGTGAAGATGAACGACGCGACGGCGACTTCGGCGCTGGAAGGCTTCAGCGCCGCGCTCAATAGCATGCCGCTGGAGATGCGCAAGAGCATGACTTACGACCAGGGCCGGGAGATGGCGCGACACGCCGAGATCACCCAAAGAACCGGCGTGGCGATCTACTTCTGCGACCCGCATAGCCCCTGGCAGCGCGGCAGCAACGAAAACATCAACGGCCTGATTCGCCAGTACTTGCCCAAGGGCACAGACCTGTCGGTACATAGCCAGGAGGAGCTGGACGCCATTGCGCTGCAACTGAACATGCGACCGCGCAAGCGCTTCGACTTCAAATGCCCCATCGAGGTGATGGGAGAGGTCATGCAAAATGCCATGGCGATGCGGCATGATGCTCCGGCTTCAATTCAATAACCGTGTTGCACTCAGCTCCTGCAACCGCCAAATGTCAGGTCTGTAAACCGCACAGCTACTGGGCTGCGTTTCCGGAGTGAGGCTTTTTTCATACCTCCCTTAGAAGACTGAGCAGCGGTATTGCTTGGGTTCAGGATGAATTGCTCAGCATCAGCCTGGATGGCAATTTTCATTTTCCAGCACATACCCCAAGTGCTGGTCACAGGTGACAACCTGACTGATGGGGCATGCTCACTGACACGTCGCGCTCATCGGACGACGTAGGGCTCAGCTTGGGTAAATCGCCTCGCCCCTACGCTATCCGACAGAAAGTACCAGTCGCGGTGTACCAAGGTAGCAAACAAGCGCCCTGCGACTCTCATAAGCTGTGGCCATCGGACCGCAATTTGCAGGTCCTATGAAGGAGTAGAAAGGCATGATCAAGGTCAGCGTGATGTATCCCAACACACCCGAGGCACGTTTCGATCAGGACTACTACCGCGACATACATATGCCGCTGGTGCAGGAACGTATGGGCAAAGCCTGTCTTTACTACACAGTAGACAGAGGCATTACGGCGGGGGCGGATGTGCCTGCGCCATATATAGCAATGTGCCATATCTTCTGTGATTCGCTTGAGACGTTTCAGGCAAGCTTCGGTCCTAATGCTGAAGAAATTCTTGCAGATATCCGCAACTACACCGATCTGGAGCCTGTGATGCAGTTTAGTGCTGTGGTCATCGGACACTAGCCGCTCGGAACAAATGGGAAGGCGGTTTTTAACCGTTTCCTTCCATTCCAAATGGTTTATCCGTCTTCTGTATGCTGCCTGGGCATCAGCGCCTTGCTCATTAGAGCGCCGCTTTGGCGCTAGGGTCTGTTGACGTTTCACATGGGTAGCCATAGGAGTCCGCAGGCCATGGCTACCATGCTCTCGTAATTGCGTTTCAGCTTGTCGTATCGGAACGCCACCGCGCGATACTGCTTCAGCCGCGCAAAAGCGTTCTCGACCAGATGCCGATAACGATACAGGCCCCTATCCAGGTCGGCATTGCCCCTGATCGAATTGCGCTTTCTGGGAATCACCGGTCGAGCGCCCAACACCTCGATCAGTTCACGGATGCGCTCACTGTCATAGCCTTTGTCCGCGACAATCACTTCGGCAGACGGCAACTGTGCAATCAGCTCGGGAGCCGCGGTGCAGTCGTTGATGTCGCCTCCGGTGATCTCGAAAGCCACAGGCAAACCATGCGCATCGACAGCTAGATGGATCTTGCTGGTCTGCCCGGCGCGGCTTTTGCCAATCGCTTCAGGCTGACCGCTGGCAGCACCGGCACTGTGCTTATGGGCCTTTACATAAGTGCCGTCGATGAACGCCCACTCAAAGTCAGGCTCCTCGAGCAAGGCGTTGAAAACTTGAGCCACTTGCCGGCCGCCGACCAGGCGTTGAAGCGTTTGTAGACAGAATTCCAGCATCCGAAGGCGCTGGGCAGATCTCGCCAGGGGCAGCCCACGCGCATCCGGTAGAGCATTCCCTCAACCGTCATCCGCAGATCTGGCTTGTGGTAAATCGCTTGCTGAAGCAGAATTTTTTCCAGCTTCGACCAAAGCTCGTCACTGAGCATTAATCGGGGCATTGCAAACCCGCAGGGTTATTGGTGTAGGAACCTCAATTCTGCGGGTTTGCTCTTCTTCCTCAATGCCCCACCGCAAAACGTCAACAGACCCTAGGCCAGAAGCCGCTTCACCCAGCGCGTACTGCCGTATTCATCCTCTCCGACATACCTAGACTTCGATGCGATTGATCAGCCGCGCCATATCGAAAGCCCCTGACCTCATCGAAATCCGGGGCTTTTCGTCGTGCGCTAGGCATGGTGCGTAGCGCTGTAACTGGCGCTGGCGCTCGCCGTGGTGGTGGTGGATCGATGTCTTGGAGGACGGTGGGGGCAACCTCGCCCCTACTCGTTTCTGCAGCTGGCGTATCATGTCGTCCACTGAACAAGGTGCCTCATGAAATTCGCAATCGCCCTTTACGCCCCCGCCCACTCCCCTGCCTCGCGGCGCGCCTTGCGTTTTGCCGAAGCGGTGCTTGCCGGTGGGCACGAGATCGTCCGGCTGTTTCTGTATCAGGATGGCGTGCATAGCGCGTCGGGCAATATTGTGGCCGCGCAGGATGAATTCGATATCGCCGGACAATGGAGCCAGTTCATCCAGGCCCACGGGCTCGACGGCGTGGTATGCATCGCCGCTGGCCTGCGCCGTGGCGTGCTGGATGAACAGGAAGCCAAACGCCATGGGCGACCTGCCGCCAATCTCGCGCCGGGCTGGGCGCTTTCCGGGCTGGGCCAGTTGCACGAAGCGGCGCAACAGGCCGACCGCCTCGTCTGCTTTGGAGGTCACTGATGGCCCGTTCGATGCTCATCATCAGCCGCCAGTCGCCCTGGTCCGGCCCCTCGGCCCGCGAGGCCCTGGATATCGTGCTCGCTGGCGGCGCCTTCGAACTGCCGCTGGGCCTGCTGTTTCTCGATGATGGCGTGTTCCAGCTGGCGCCGATGCAACAGGCGGCATCCATACAGCAGAAGGACCTGACCGCCAATCTGCAGGCGCTGCCGCTGTTCGGAATCGAGTCGCTGTATGCGGCCAGACGCAGCCTCGACGAGCGCGGGCTGGACGAAGCCAGCCTGGGCCTTGCCGTTGAGGTACTGGACGACGGCGCCCTCGGCGCCCTTATCAATCGCTATGACCATGTGATCACGCTCTGATGGCCACCTTGCACCTGCTTTCACACTCCCCTTTCGCCGACAGCCGGCTCTCCAGCTGCCTGCGCCTGTTGTCTGCCGGCGACGGGTTGCTGCTCAGCGGCGACGCCGTCTACGCGCTGCAGCGCGGCACCGCCCAGCGTCAGGCGCTGGAACTGCTGCCGGAGGGCATCGCCCTCTTTGCCCTGGACGAGGACATCGCCGCACGCGGGCTGGAGGATCTGCCCGGCCATCTGCAGCCGGTCGATTACCCGGCTTTCGTCGAACTCTGCTGCCGCTACGCGCGGACCAATGCCTGGCTATGAGCGCACTCGTCGTGAATGGCAGCAAGATTGCCGTCGATCAGGAAGGCTATCTGCTGGACCTGAGTGACTGGAGCGAGCCTGTCGCCCAGGCGCTGGCGCAGGCCGAAGGTCTCGATCTGCAAAGCGAGCACTGGGAAATCCTGCTGTTGCTGCGCGAGTTCCATCAACAATTCCAGCTTTCCCCCGCGACACGCCCGCTGATCAGGTATGTCGCGCTGAAACTCGGCCCCGACAAGGGCAACAGCCTGCACCTGAACCGTCTATTCAAGGGCACACCCGCCAAGCTGGCCGCCAAGCTGGCGGGCCTGCCCAAACCGAGCAACTGTATATGAGTATCGTCACGCCCGCCGAACATCCCTTTGCCGTGTTCGTGCGCATTCTCGGCAAGGGCAAGCGCGGCGCCCGCGACCTGACCCGCGAGGAAGCCCGCGAAGCCATGGGCATGCTGCTCGACGGCAAGGCCGAAGACACCCAGCTCGGGGCCTTCCTGATGCTGCTGCGGCACAAGGAAGAAAGCGCCGAAGAGCTTGCCGGCTTCACCGAAGCCGTGCGCGAGCGACTGCATGCACCGGCAATCGCCGTGGACATCGACTGGCCGACCTATGCCGGCAAGAAGCGCCATCTGCCCTGGTATCTGCTGGCGGCCAAATGCCTGGCGCAGAATGGCGTGCGCATCCTGATGCACGGAGGCGGCGCGCATACGGCGGGCCGCCTGTACAGCGAGCAGCTTCTCGAACTGCTGGATATCCCCCGTTGCGACGACTGGAACGCCGTCGGTGCCGCTCTCGACAGCAACCGTCCGGCATTCATGCCGCTGGGCGCATGGATGCCCGGCCTGCAACGCATGATCGACCAGCGCAACATTCTTGGCCTGCGCTCGCCGATTCACTCGCTGGCGCGCATCCTCAATCCGCTCGGCGCGCGCTGCGGCCTGCAGAGCATTTTCCATCCCGGCTACCAGGCCAATCATCGCGAGGCCAGCCGCCTGCTGGGCGACAGCAGCATCGTCATCAAGGGCGAAGGCGGCGAAATCGAGGTCAACCCGGATGGCGTGGCACACCTGTACGGCACTGAAGCCGGCGCGGCCTGGGATGAAGAATGGCCCGCCCTTTCGCCGCAGCGCCACGTGAAGCCTGCGCAACTCGATCCGCAGCATCTGCTTGCCGTATGGCATGGTGCGGAGGATGCCTATGGCGAACTGGCCGTCGTCGCCACCATGGCGCTGGCGTTGCGCGGCCTGGGGCAGCCCCGCGAGACGGCTTTCGAGCAAGCACGCCACTACTGGGAGCAGCGAAACCCATCAGTCTGATCGATGGGTTTGACCCGGCATTACGTCCCTTTGATCGAACCTTGCCCCCTAGACTGTCTCCAAGATACGAATCGAGGAGGCAATCATGGGACTTCTGGTAGACGGGCAATGGCACGACCGCTGGTATGAAAGCAGCGACAAAGGCGAATTCCAGCGTGAGCAGGCCCAGCGCCGCGGCTGGGTAAGCGCTGACGGCTCGCCTGGTCCGGACGGCCAGCGCGCCGTCAAGGCGGAAGCCGGGCGCTTTCACCTCTATGTTTCGCTCGCCTGTCCCTGGGCGCACCGCACGCTGATCTATCGAAAACTCAAGCAACTCGATTCGCTGATCGACGTATCCGTGGTCAGTTGGCTGATGGCCGAACACGGCTGGACGTTCGACAAGAGCACCGGCTCCAGCGGCGATGCCCTCGACGGGCTGGAGTTTCTGCACCAGCGCTACACTGCCGATGATGCGAGCTACACGGGCCGGGTAACCGTCCCTGTGCTCTGGGACAAGCAGGAACAGCGTATCGTCAACAATGAATCCTCCGAGCTGATCCGCATCTTCAACAGCGCCTTCGACACACTGACCGGCTCGAAGCTGGACCTGTATCCCGAGCCGCTACGCGCCGAGATCGACAGGCTCAACGAGCGGATCTATCCAGCCGTCAACAACGGCGTCTACCGTGCCGGCTTCGCCACCACGCAGCAGGCCTACGAAACCGCCTTCGACGAGGTTTTCAGCGAACTGGACTGGCTGGAACAACGCCTCGGGCAACGGCGCTATCTGGCAGGTGAGTTTCTGACCGAAGCGGACTGGCGACTGTTCACCACCGTCGTACGCTTCGATACGGTTTACCACGGCCATTTCAAATGCAACCTGCGACGTATCGAGGACTACCCGAACCTGTCGAACTGGCTGCGCGAGCTGTATCAGTGGCCGGAAATCGCGCAAACCGTGGATTTCACCCATATCAAGAGCCATTACTACGCGAGCCATCGCCAGATCAACGCCAATGGCATCATTCCCAAGGGTCCGCAGCTGGCGCTGGAGCGCGTCCATGATCGTGAGCGGCTGCCGGGCAAGGGCATCTGGTCGCGCTGAATGCCTAGATCTGGCAGCCTGTATTATCAGGCCCATACCAGACTGTTGAAAAACGTAGGCGAGGCAGGCAAGACAAGGCAAAAACAGGCGAGGACGCGGAGTTTAGTGGTCTAAATGAGCAGTCCGAGCCTGTTTTTAACGCAGTATTGCCAACGCAGGTAGTTTTTCAACAGTCTGGCGCGCTGCCCTCGAACCAGGCCAGCTTGTCCCGCAGCTGCACCACCTCGCCAACGATGATCAGGGTCGGCGCCTGCACCTGCTGGTTCGCAATGCGTTCGGGCAGATCAGCCAGCGTGCCGGTAAACACCCGCTGGTTGCTGGTGGTGCCCTGCTGAATCAGGGCGACAGGAGTACCGGCGGCGCGGCCATGATCGATCAGCTGCTGGCAGATCAGCGGCAAGCCCACCAGCCCCATGTAGAACACCAGCGTCTGGCTTGAGGCCACCAGCTCCGACCAGGGCAGATCGCAACTGCCATCCTTCAGGTGCCCGGTGACGAAACGCACCGATTGCGCATGGTCGCGATGGGTCAAGGGAATGCCGGCATAGGCGGCACAGCCACTGGCGGCGGTAATGCCCGGCACCACCTGGAAGGGAATGCCATGGGTGGCCAGCTCTTCAATTTCCTCGCCGCCACGACCGAAGATGAACGGGTCTCCGCCCTTGAGGCGCAGCACCCGCTTGCCCTCTTGGGCCAGAGAGACCAACCGCTGGTTGATCTGCTCCTGGGGCAGAGCATGCTCGGCGCGCTGCTTGCCCACGTAGATGCGATCCGCATCGCGACGACACAGGTCGAGAATGGCCGGTGCCACCAAACGGTCGTAGAGCACCACATCGGCCTGCTGCATCAGGCGCAGGGCACGGAAGGTCAGCAGATCGGGATCACCCGGCCCGGCGCCGACCAGATACACCTCGCCCAACGCCTTGGGTGCCGCACCGGAGAGTTTGTCTGCCAGCAGCCGCTCGGCCTCTTCGACACGTCCAGCCAGCGCCTGTTCGGCGATATTGCCTTGGAAGACTTCCTCCCAGAACACCCGACGCTGCTGGACATCGGAAAATTTCGCTTTGACCTGGGCACGGAATGCCTTGGCCAGCCCGGCCAGTTGACCGTAAGCAGCGGGAATCCAGGTTTCGATCCGTGCGCGAATCAGCCGCGCCAGCACCGGCGCATCGCCACCACTGGATACCGCGATCACCAGCGGCGAACGATCGACGATGGCCGGGAAGATCACCGTGCACAGCTCTGGCGAATCCACCACGTTGACCGGGATGCCGAGCGCACGGGCATCCTGCGAAACGCGGGCGTTCAGGGGCTCGTCATCGGTGGCGGCGATGGCCAGCACGCAACCGGCCAGGTCGCCGTCGGCATAGCCGCGAAGTACTGTCTGCCCGCCACTCTGCTCCACCAGCTCGGCCAGTTGCGAGCCGATCTCGGGGGCCACCACGCGCAGCAGCGCGCCCGCTTCGGACAGCAGCCGCGCCTTGCGCAGGGCAATATCGCCACCCCCCACGATCAGCACCCGGCGGCCCTTGAGGTTGTGAAACAGGGGAAGGTAATCCATGCGGCTCGATCCTGATTTCAGCAAAAAAAGATAGGGGCATCACAGCCGATCAGCGCCGCCCTGCCCCTGTCGAAAATCAAGGATGGGCCTTTTGCCGCAACGCCGCGATCACGCGACATCCGCTCCCATCACTCTTGCAGCTAGCCTTAACCGATGACTTCGATACCGCCCATATAGGGTTTGAGCACTTCGGGCACGCGAACGCTGCCATCAGCCTGCTGGTAGTTTTCCAGCACCGCGACCAGGGTGCGCCCCACCGCCAGGCCGGAGCCATTGAGGGTATGCACCAGCTCGGGCTTGCCGGTTTCCGGGTTGCGGTAGCGCGCCTGCATGCGGCGCGCCTGGAAGTCGCCGCAGTTGGAGCAGGAAGAAATCTCGCGGTATTTCTCCTGGCTCGGCACCCAGACCTCCAGGTCATAGGTCTTGGTGGCGCTGAAACCCATGTCGCCGGTGCACAGCGCCAGCAGCCGATATGGCAGTTCCAGCAATTGCAGCACCTTCTCGGCGTTGGCCGTCAGGCTTTCCAGCGCTTCGAAGGACTGGCTCGGCTCGACGATCTGCACCATCTCGACCTTGTCGAACTGATGCTGGCGAATCATCCCGCGGGTATCACGGCCGGACGCACCCGCCTCGCTGCGAAAGCATGGCGTGTGGGCAACGAACTTCAGCGGAAGCTGCCTGGCATCGAGAATTTCGCCGGCAACGATATTGGTCAGCGAGACTTCAGCGGTCGGGATCAGGTAAAAATCGGCCTCGCCTTCACGACTGATCTTGAACAGATCTTCTTCGAACTTGGGCAACTGACCAGTACCCTGCAGCGCCGGCGCCTGGACCAGATAAGGCGTGTAGGTCTCCTCGTAGCCATGCTCGCGGGTGTGCAGGTCGATCATGAACTGCGCCAGCGCACGGTGCAGGCGGGCGATCGGCCCGCGCATCAGGGCGAAGCGCGCACCGGACAACTTGGCCGCGGTCTCGAAATCCAGCCAGCCATGCTGCTCGCCAAGGGCGACGTGATCCTGTACGGGGAAATCGAAGTTTTTCGCCGTGCCCCAGCGACGTACTTCGACGTTCTCATCTTCGTCCTTGCCCACAGGCACCGAGTCGTGCGGCAGGTTCGGCAGATTCAGCATCAGCTGGTCCAGCTCGGCCTGGAGGCCCTCGAGCTCCTGTTTGCCGGCGTCCAGCGCGGCAGCCATGCGATCGACATCGGCCAGCAGCGGCGCAATGTCCTCACCGCGCTGCTTGGCCTGACCGATGGATTTGGAGCGGGCATTGCGCTCGGCCTGGAGTTGCTCGGTGCGGGTCTGCACGGTCTTGCGCTGGGCTTCCAGCGCCTCGATACGCGCTACGTCCAGCTGATAACCGCGGGTAGCCAAGCGATCGGCAACGTCTTGCAGCTGTGTGCGTAGCAGTTTCGAATCAAGCATGGTGAGTCTCGTCTGTGAAAGCTTTGAGGAAAGGCGAAGAGGAAGCGGAGTTTACTGCGATAGCGGCCAGCTTCATAACCTGGCGAGCATTAGCCCGGCCCAGGTTGCCAGCAGCCCGCCCAGTACGCTGCTGCCGATGTAACCGAAGGCCGTCGCGACCTGGCCACTTTCCAGCAGCCGCAGGGCGTCCAGGGAAAAGCTGGAAAAGGTCGTCAGCGCGCCAAGAAAACCGATGATCAGCGCCGCACGCAATTCCGGAGAGATTTCCGGGCGCGTCAGGAAGGTCGCGTACAGGTAGCCGATCAGCAGGCAACCGAGCAGGTTCACCGCCAGCGTGGCCAGGTAGAAATGCCGAGGCCATTGTGTGCTGACCCAGGTGGCGACGGCGAAGCGCAGCAAGGTGCCGACTACCCCGCCACAGATTACAGCGAGCAGCATGCGGATCACGGTTTTCTCCGCTGCTTCGGGCTTTCACGGTCCAGGCGCGCCAGGTGTTCGAGCTTGTCGCGGATCTTGCCTTCCAGCCCGCGCGGCACCGGGTGGTAGTACTGGCGCGGCTCCAGGGCCTCGGGGAAGTAATCCTCGCCGGCGGCGTAGGCATCGGGCTCGTCATGGGCGTAACGGTACTGCTGGCCGTAGCCCAGCTCCTTCATCAGCTTGGTAGGCGCGTTGCGCAGATGCAGCGGCACTTCATGGGAGCCATTCTCCGCCACATCGCGCATGGCTGCCTTGAAAGCGGTATAGACCGCATTGCTTTTCGGCGCACAGGCCAGGTAGACAATGGCCTGGGCAACGGCCAGCTCACCCTCGGGACTGCCCAGACGCTCCTGAACATCCCACGCATTGAGACAGAGCGTCAGCGCGCGCGGATCGGCATTGCCAACCTCCTCGCTGGCCATGCGCACCACACGCCGGGCGATATAAAGCGGATCGCAGCCGCCATCGAGCATCCGTGCGAACCAGTAGAGCGAGGCATCGGGGTTGGAGCCGCGAACGGATTTGTGCAGGGCGGATATCTGGTCGTAGAAGACTTCACCGCCCTTGTCGAAACGCCGACGACCGTCGCCGAGCAGGTCATGCAGCAGCTCGACGCCGATCTCGCCGCCCTCCTCGGCCAGGTCCGCCGCATTTTCCAGCAGGTTCAGCAGGCGCCGGCCATCGCCATCGGCGGCGACCAGGAGCATCTGGAAGCTTTCTTCGGGCAGTGTGAGATGCAGGTCCCCCAGCCCCCGAGGCTCGTTCAGCGCACGGGCGACCAGTTTGCGCAGGGCCGTCTCGTCGAGGCTTTTCAGCACATAGACGCGCGCCCGCGAGAGCAGCGCGTTGTTGAGTTCGAACGAAGGATTTTCGGTGGTCGCGCCGATAAAGATCAGTGTGCCGTCTTCGACATAAGGAAGGAAGGCATCCTGCTGGGACTTGTTGAAGCGGTGCACTTCGTCGACGAACAGAATGGTGCGCCGACCGTACTGGGCCGCCTGCTGTTTGGCGACTTCCACGGCCTGGCGGATTTCCTTGACCCCGGCCAGCACCGCCGAAACCGTCTCGAAATGGGCATCGGACACCTTCGCCAGCAGCCGTGCCAGGGTCGTTTTGCCCACGCCTGGCGGCCCCCAGAAGACCATCGAGTGCAGCGCGCCCTGCTCCAGCGCCTCACGCAGCGGCTTGCCACGCGCCAGCAGATGCTCCTGTCCGACATACTCGTCCAGGCTGGCGGCACGCAGACGGGCGGCTAGCGGTTGAGCGACGGGATCGCGACTGAACAGGTCCATCGTGGCTGCAAAACCCTCATGCAAACGGCCTGCGGAAAAGCAGGCCGTATCGGTTGACTGAACTGCAGAGCGGCATCATTCGGAAATGACGTCGGTCCCTTCGGGAATCTCGAAACTGAACAGCCCGGCGGCCAGCGGGGCGTTCACCCGGACGCCGTGAAACAGGATATTGGTACGCTGCCCGACGCCATCGATCATCTGCATGTCATTGATCACGCCGCTGCGAAAGGACAGGCGCAGGTTGTCGAACAGGGTGTCCCTGGCCTTGGGCCTGAGGGTGAAATCGATCACCTCGCCTGCCTCCTTGTGGGACACCTCGAAGTTCTCGCTGATGGTCGAGACATCGCCGGAAAGCAGCAGCGCCGGCGTATGGGTCAGTCGCTGATCCAGGGTCTGGATGGTCACCTGTTCAAGGTCCGGGTCGTACAGCCAGACCTTGTTGCCGTCGGATACCAGCAATTGCTCCATTGGCTCATCGGTGTGCCAACGGAACTGCCCCGGACGCTTCAGGGCCAGTTCGCCAGAGGTTTCCTGCAGCTGGGTGCCGGAGCCATCGAGCGACAGCTGGGAGAAGCGCCCGGTCAGGGTTTCGGCCTTCTGCAGCAACCCGGTCAGGCGCTGCACGGAGGCGGTCTGGTCGGCCTGGACCGGCACCAGCGTGAACAGCAGAGCGGACGCGAACAGCAAGCGAATCAATTGCATAATCCCTCGGTGCGACTCAGTCGCGCATGGGCGGCGGCGCAAGCACTTCGCGCGAGCCATTGGTATTCATTGAAGTGACGACACCGGCCATTTCCATGGCTTCGATCATCCGGGCCGCACGGTTGTAGCCGATTTTCAGTTTGCGTTGCACGGAGGAAATCGATGCGCGTCGGGTTTCGGTGACGAAGCGTACGGCCTCGTCGTACAGCGGATCTTCCTCACTGCCTTCACCGCCGCCCTCACCACCACCGCCGTCGAAGCCGCTGCCGGACTCCTCGACACCAACCAGGATTTCCTCGATGTAATCGGGCGCGCCTCGTGCCTTCCAGGCTTCGACCACGCGGTGCACTTCGTCATCGGAAACGAAGGCGCCATGCACACGAATCGGCAGCCCGGTGCCCGGCGGCAGATAGAGCATGTCGCCGTGCCCCAGCAACTGCTCGGCGCCGCCCTGGTCGAGAATGGTACGCGAGTCGATCTTGCTCGACACCTGGAACGCCATGCGGGTCGGGATGTTGGCCTTGATCAGACCGGTGATCACGTCCACCGAAGGCCGCTGAGTGGCCAGGATCAGGTGAATCCCCGCAGCACGAGCCTTCTGCGCGATACGTGCGATCAGCTCTTCGACCTTCTTGCCGACGATCATCATCATGTCCGCGAATTCGTCCACTACCACGACGATGGTCGGCAGTTTCTTCAATAGCGGTGCTTCGTCTTCCATGCTTTCGCGGCGGTACAGCGGGTCGGTCAGCGGCGTACCAGCCTCCTCGGCGTCCTTCACCTTGCGGTTGAAGCCCGCCAGGTTCCGCACGCCCATGGCCGCCATCAGTTTGTAGCGTCGCTCCATCTCGGCGACGCTCCAGCGCAGCGCGTTGGCCGCCTCCTTCATGTCGGTCACGACCGGACACAGCAGGTGCGGGATACCTTCGTAGATGGACAGTTCGAGCATCTTCGGATCGATCATGATCAGTCGCGCGTCTTCCGGTGGCGACTTGAACAGGATCGACAGGATCATCGCGTTGACGCCCACCGACTTGCCCGAGCCGGTGGTGCCCGCCACCAGCAGGTGCGGCATCTTGGCCAGGTCGGCGATTACCGGCTTGCCGCCGATATCGTGGCCCAGGGCGATAGTCACCGGCGACTTGGCATCGTCATAGGGCGCCGACGACAGCACCTCGGAGAAGCGCACGATCTGGCGGTCCTCGTTGGGAATCTCGATACCGACCGTGGTCTTACCGGGAATCACCTCGACCACGCGCACACTGATCACCGCCAGCGAACGCGCCAGGTCCTTGGCCAGGTTGGAGATACGACTGACCTTGACGCCAGCTGCCGGCTGGATTTCAAAACGGGTGATCACCGGGCCGGGATGCACGGATTCGACGATCACCTCGACACCGAATTCCTTGAGCTTGATCTCCAGCAGCCGTGACATGGCCTCCAGCGATTCGGGCGAATACTGCTTCTGTTGTTTCTCGGCGGCATCCAACAGGGAAATCGGCGGCAGGCTGCCTTCAATCAGAGGATCGACGAACAGATTGGTTTGTTTTTCCTTCAGCACGCGCTTGCTCTGTTCCGCCGCCTTGGGCGGCGCAGGCGGCGTGATCACGGGTGCCACGCGCTTTTCGCGCTCGCTCATGTGCTTGCTCAGCGAGCCTTCACGTTCCAGCAGGCGCTCCTTTACTTTCGCCCGCTCACGGCGATCAGGCAGCGAACCCGCCACTTCGTTGACCACCTCATCGGCTTCTCGCAGCTGAGCGACCATCTGCCTGCGTTCGATACGGCCCGCCCACCAGCGGCTGAAGAAACTCTGGATCAGTTCGATCAGGTCCAGAGTGATCTTGCCGGTCAGGTCCATCACCTTGAACCAGGACAGGTCGGTGAACACGGTCAGGCCGAAGAGGAAAAGAGCGATACACAGGAGCGTACTGCCCTGAACGCCAAGAGCGCTCTCAGTCCACTGACCGAGGGCGGCGCCGAGCATGCCTCCGCCGGATCGCTGCATGCCCTCCTGCGCTACAAAGTGAATATCCGCCAGCACTGTCCCGGCAGCGATCAGGCACACCAGCCCCGTCAGATGCCAGACGAACAGCCAGCCATTCCATTGCCATTGCTGATTTCTGTTGCGGAAGATTCGCCAGGCACGAATGCCGAGCAACAGCGGAAAGAGATAGGCGAAATAGCCCAGGCTTCCCAGCAGAATGCTGGACAGCCAGGCCCCGATCATGCCACCGGCATTATCAAAGGAATGGACCTGGACACTGTTGTCCCATGCCGGGTCGTTGCTGCTGTAGCTGACCAGCGTCATCAGCAGGAACAGGCACGCGGCAACCGCCGCGATCAGGGCACCCTCTTTGAGACGATAATGCAACTGCTGCCGCCAGTCGGGAGCCGGCGCGGTAGAGGAGGTATTCTTCAAAACGCTTTATTTCCTGCGCCAACGGCGCGCTCTGTGGTCCGTAATCAGCCAGAACCCCGGTATTGTACGGCTTTGTCGACTCAATGGCATGCCGGTTCCATACCGGCTTGGGTTTTTCCCGATGCTTCGGTGTAGCATAAACGCCAGTTTTCGCAGCGTGACTCGACCAGCAGGCCACTTTCAGCGCGGCATTGCCAGTTTCAATGGTCTGTCAAACCACGTTTATCCTATTGATATCAAAGGCTTATGAGGGCTCTTTATGAGTGAAGTCAAGCATTCACGTCTGATCATCCTCGGCTCGGGCCCGGCCGGTTATACCGCTGCGGTATATGCCGCTCGCGCCAACCTGAAACCGCTGATGATCACCGGCATCCAGCCCGGCGGCCAGCTGACCACCACCACCGAAGTGGACAACTGGCCCGGCGACGTCGAGGGTCTCACAGGCCCGGCACTGATGGAGCGCATGCAGCGGCACGCCGAGCGTTTCGACACCGAGGTGGTGTTCGACCATATCCATACCGCCGAACTGCAGCAACGTCCTTTCATCCTCAAGGGCGATAGTGCCACCTACAGTTGTGATGCACTGATCATTGCCACTGGCGCCTCGGCGCAATACCTCGGCCTGCCTTCCGAAGATGCATTCGCCGGACGCGGCGTCTCGGCCTGTGCCACCTGCGATGGCTTCTTCTATCGCAACCAGGTGGTCGCAGTGATCGGCGGCGGCAACACCGCAGTCGAAGAAGCGCTGTACCTCTCCAATATCGCCAGGGAAGTCCACCTGGTTCACCGCCGCGACAAGCTACGCTCGGAGAAGATCCTGCAGGACAAGATCATGGATAAAGCGACCAACGGCAATATCCACTTGCACTGGAACCATACGCTGGAAGAAGTCCTTGGCGACGCCAGCGGCGTGACCGGGGTGCGTCTGAAAAGCACCCTGTCCGGCGAAGAGCAGAAGCTCGACCTGGCCGGCGTTTTCATCGCCATCGGTCATAAACCCAACACCGATCTGTTCCAGGGCCAGCTGGAGATGAAGGACGGCTACCTGAAGGTCAAGGGCGGTAGCAAGGGCGATGCCACCTGCACCAGCATCCCCGGCGTGTTCGCCGCTGGCGATGTGGCCGATCACGTCTATCGCCAGGCCATCACCTCGGCAGGCGCCGGCTGCATGGCCGCGCTGGATGCCGAGAAGTACCTCGACCAGTAACAGGCCGTTGAAAACTACCTCCCTTGTCTTGCCTGTCTCGACTACGTTTTTCAAAGTCTGATATGTCCCTTTCGGCGGTTGCCTGCAACCGCCGCCTTTCCGGCCTATCGATATGCTGACCTGGCTGCAGCGCGACAATCTCTCGTTTCCCTCTCTGGACAAGGCCATGCGCGAGCCGAACGGCCTGCTCGCCGCTGGTGGCGACCTGTCGCCCGAACGCCTTCTGGCCGCCTACCGCCACGGCTGCTTCCCCTGGTATCAGGAGGGGCAGCCGCTGCTCTGGTGGTCGCCGGACCCGCGCACGGTGCTCTATCCCGAAGAGCTGCATATCTCACGCAGCCTGCGTAAAACCCTGCGTCAGGGGATCTTCCAGATAACCTTCGACCAGGCATTCAAGGCGGTCATCGAGGGCTGCGCCGCACCGCGCAGCTACGCCAACGGCACCTGGATCACGCCCGCCATGCAGGACGCCTACCTGCAACTGCATCGAATGGGCATCGCCCACTCCGTTGAAGTCTGGCAGGACGGACATCTGGTCGGCGGCCTTTACGGTCTGGCCATGGGGCAGTTGTTTTTCGGCGAATCCATGTTCAGCCGCGTCACCGATGCCTCCAAGGCGGGCTTCGTCACATGGGTGGAACATCTGCGAGAGCGGGACTTCAAATTGATTGATTGCCAGATGCCGACGCAGCATCTGGCCAGTCTCGGCGCCCGGACAATACCCCGAAAAACCTTTGCCGAAGCGCTTGCCAGATATCTCGATGAACCCGACACAACCCGATGGGAGTCCTAGTCGACCAAGCCAGGCTGACCTACACTGACTTCATGATTTGCGAGAGTTGACCATGACTTCACTGGCTCGTCTCAAGTTCTACGCCACCCAGCCGCACGCGTGCAGTTATCTGCCCGAAGAGCAGGCGACCACGCTGTTTCTCGATCCCAGCCAGCCAATGGACGTACAGATCTATGCCGAGCTGTCGGAGATGGGCTTCCGTCGCAGTGGCGATCATCTTTATCGCCCCCATTGCCAACGCTGCAACGCCTGTATTCCGGCACGCATTCCAGCCGAAGGCCTGCAACTCAACCGGCAGCAGAAACGCATTCTCAAACGAAACGCAGACCTGACCGTCACGGATGTACGCCCCGCTTTCACCGAGGAATATTACGGGCTGTATGCAAACTATATCGAACAGCGTCACGCCGATGGCGACATGTATCCGCCGAGCCGTGAACAGTTCCATACCTTTCTGGTGCGCGACCTGCCGTTCTCCCGCTTCTACGAATTCCGCCTCGATGGCCGCCTGCTCGCCCTGGCCGTAACCGACGTGCTGCCTAACGGCCTGTCGGCGGTATACACCTTCTATGACCCCACTGAGGAGCGCCGCAGCCTAGGCCGTTTCGCCATCCTGTGGCAGGCCGGCGAGGTAGCCCGGCTGGGGCTCAAGGGGTTGTATCTGGGTTACTGGATCAAGAATTGCCGCAAGATGAACTACAAGACCGAGTACCGGCCTATCGAGCTGCTGGTCAACCAGCGCTGGATCAGCCTCAACTAGGGTCTTTTTCTATTTTGTACGCGGATGCGCCGAAACGGGAACAGCCCCAACCCCTTGGCTCCCGGAGCCCTTTCAGGCACAATGCTTGCCGCTTTTACCCGCGCATTTTTGCGCAGGGTCAATCATTGGTTATCGAGGGCTTTACTGAATGTCGAAAGAAGACAGCTTCGAAATGGAAGGTACTGTCGTCGACACCCTGCCCAACACCATGTTTCGCGTGGAGTTGGAAAATGGGCACGTCGTTACTGCGCACATCTCTGGAAAGATGCGCAAGAACTACATCCGGATTCTGACCGGTGACAAGGTTCGTGTAGAACTGACACCGTACGATTTGAGCAAAGGTCGCATCACCTACCGCGCTCGTTGATACGAGACGCGAGAAAGAATGCCCGGCCAGAGCCGGGCTTTTTTGTTTGTACTTCCATGCCCCCAGCGCCTGTCCTGTCATTGCACGCGAATAGCGGATAGCAAAACGCCCGGCAACTGCCAGGCGTTCTGATTTCACCCGTGGTAGATGCCTCGCCCGCTCCTCAGGCGAGCTCGGCGCTGGTTTCGAATTCGAAGACCAGCTCTCCATCACGCACATCGACGTGAACCACGCCGCCATGTTCGGCCAGTTCGCCAAAGAGAATCTCTTCTGCCAACGGTCGCTTGATCTTGTCCTGGATCAGCCGCGCCATTGGCCTTGCACCCATCTGCACGTCGTAACCACCCTCGGCCAGCCAGCCGCGCGCCGCATCCGAGACCTCCAGCGTGACGTGCTTGTCCTCAAGCTGCGCCTGCAACTCGATGAGGAACTTGTCCACGATGCTCTTGATCACCTCATGGCTCAGGCGACCGAACTGGATGATGGTATCCAGGCGGTTGCGGAATTCGGGCGTGAAGCTCTTCTTGATCACTTCCATCGCATCGGACGCATGGTCCTGATGCGTGAAGCCGATCGAAGCCCTGGCCGCCGTTTCCGCCCCGGCATTGGTGGTCATGATGAGGATGACGTTGCGGAAGTCCGCCTTGCGCCCGTTGTTGTCCGTCAGCGTCCCGTGGTCCATGACCTGCAGCAGCAGGTTGAAGACTTCAGGATGAGCCTTCTCGATCTCGTCGAGCAGCAGTACGCAATGCGGCTGCTTGGTGATCGCCTCGGTCAGCAGGCCACCCTGATCGAACCCCACATAGCCGGGAGGCGCGCCGATCAGGCGTGATACCGTGTGCCGCTCCATGTACTCGGACATGTCGAAGCGCACCAGCTCGATACCCAGCGCACGGGCCAGCTGTCTGGCGGCTTCGGTCTTGCCGACGCCGGTGGGGCCGGCAAAGAGGAACGAGCCTACCGGCTTGTCCGGCGCTTTCAGCCCGGCACGGGAAAGCTTGATCGCGGTAGACAGCGAGTCGATCGCGTCATCCTGGCCAAAGACCGTCAGTTTCAGGTCGCGCTCCAGGTTGCGCAGCAGCTCCTTGTCGGAGGTGCTGACGTGCTTTGGCGGAATCCGCGCGATCTTGGCGACGATGTCCTCGACCTGTTCCACATCGATGCGCTTGGCGCGCTTTTCTTCCGGCTGCAGGCGCTGGAAGGCGCCCGCCTCGTCGATCACGTCAATCGCCTTGTCGGGCATATGGCGGTCGTTGATATAGCGCGACGCCAGCTCGGCGGCCGCGCGCAGTGATTCGTCGCTGTACTCGATGCTGTGGTGCTGCTCGAAACGCCCTTTCAGGCCGCGCAGAATGCCGATGGTGTCCTCGACGGACGGCTCGCTGACATCGACTTTCTGAAAGCGCCGCGCCAGTGCCCTGTCCTTCTCGAAGATGCCGCGAAACTCCTGAAAGGTCGTCGAGCCGATGCAGCGGATCTCACCCGAGGAGAGCAGCGGCTTGAGCAGGTTGGAAGCGTCCATCACGCCACCCGACGCAGCACCTGCACCGATGATGGTATGGATTTCGTCAATGAACAGAACCGCCTGGGGCCGCTTGCGCAATTCGTTCAACAGCGCCTTGAAACGCTTCTCGAAGTCGCCCCGGTACTTGGTGCCCGCAAGCAAGGCACCCAGGTCCAGCGAATAGACGACGCTGTCGGCCAGCAGCTCCGGCACCTGGTTATCGACGATGCGCTTGGCCAGACCTTCGGCGATCGCCGTCTTGCCTACCCCGGCCTCACCCACCAGTAATGGATTGTTCTTGCGCCTGCGCGCCAGGATCTGCGCGACGCGCTCGACTTCGTGTTCGCGCCCGACCAGCGGATCGATTCGCCCCTGGCGCGCCAGCTCGTTGAGATTGCTGGCATAGGCGTCCAGCGGATTGCCGGAAGCAGAAGCTTCTCCACCGTCTTCATCCTGCATATCCGAGTCGCTTTCGGCATTGCCGCCGCCCTGCACCTTGGAAATACCGTGAGCGATGTAGTTGACGACATCTATGCGCGCGACGTTCTGTTGCTTGAGCAGATAAACAGCCTGGCTTTCCTGCTCGCTGAATATCGCCACCAGCACATTGGCGCCCGTGACTTCGCGCTTGCCGGAACTCTGCACATGAAAAACCGCACGCTGCAGCACTCGCTGGAAGCCCAGGGTTGGCTGAGTTTCACGCTCTTCGTCATGCTGAGGAATCAGCGGAGTGGTGGAATCAATGAATTCCTGCAGATCATGCCGCAGCTTGTCGAGGCTGGCTCCGCAGGCGCGCAAAACGGTTGCGGCGGCCTCGTTGTCCAGCAGGGCTAACAGGAGATGCTCCACCGTCATGAATTCATGACGCTTGGTACGAGCCTCCTTGAAGGCCAGATTCAGAGTGACTTCGAGCTCACGGTTCAACATAGCTTTCACCTCTTACCCAGCAGTCGGGGTTAACCGTCCTTCTCGATCTCACAAAGCAACGGGTGCTGGCACTCCCTTGCATATTGATTGACCTGCATCGCTTTGGTTTCAGCAACATCCCGAGTGTAAACACCACAAACGGCTCGTCCTTCGGTATGAACCGTCAGCATGATCCTGGTGGAGACCTCCCGGTTGTGATTGAAAATCCCCTCCAGTACCTCCACGACAAAGTCCATTGGCGTGTAGTCGTCATTGAACATGACAACTTTGAACATGGGTGGTGCCTTCAGTTGCGGTCTGGCTTCTTCGATCGCCACCCCGGAGGCGTCGTCGCCCTCGCTCTCTGGTCGATCCTGATTGAATATTAGTCGAATCACTGGTGATGCACGCATGCGAATAAACGGTCTACGTCGGGGCACCAAGGCCGGGTAAATTGAAGGGCTTCACAGCCACCTGACGAGTCGCCTTGACTATCGGCAAAACGATGATACAAACAGTATGTGCCACAAAGGCAACAGGTTGCGCGCACGGTGTCATGCAGTGCTGCACCCGCGCGGAATGAAATGGATGTTACTCCAGTGATGGACTCCTTTGCAGAGGGATAAGAGCATGCTAAGCGGTAAGGTCAAGTGGTTCAACAACGCCAAGGGCTATGGTTTCATCGTAGCAGACGGTGACGATGAGGACCTGTTCGCCCACTACTCTGCCATTCAGATGGAAGGGTATAGAACTCTCAAGGCTGGGCAGGCGGTCAGGTTTGAAATTCTGCAGGGACCCAAGGGCCTGCATGCAACCAATATCAGGTCGTTGCAGGCAACCGAGGATGCAGTCGCGCCCATCTCCCAACATTCGGCTGTAGAAGCCTGATCCAGCAACAGAAAAGGCCGATCGGTGATCGGCCTTTTCTGTTCTTACCCATTTTTTACATGTGGGAGATCATGGCGTCGCCGAAGCCGGAGCAGGACACCAGCTTCGCGCCCTCCATCTGGCGCTCGAAGTCGTAGGTCACCGTCTTGGCGGCGATGGCGTCTTCGGTTGATTTGATCAGCAGATCGGCTGCTTCGACCCAGCCCATGTGGCGCAACATCATCTCGGCAGAGAGAATCAGCGAGCCGGGATTGACCTTGTCCTGACCGGCGTATTTCGGCGCAGTGCCGTGGGTCGCCTCGAACATGGCCACCGTATCGGACAGGTTGGCACCCGGCGCGATACCGATACCACCAACCTCGGCCGCCAGCGCATCAGAAAGGTAGTCGCCATTGAGGTTCAGGGTGGCGATGACGTCATATTCGGCAGGACGCAGCAGGATCTGCTGCAGCATGGCATCGGCGATGGCATCCTTCACGACAATGGTCTTGCCGGTGTTCGGATTGTTGAACTGCATCCAGGGACCACCGTCCAGCAGCTCGGCACCGAACTCGTCACGCGCCACCTCGTAGCCCCACTCCTTGAAGGCACCCTCGGTGAACTTCATGATGTTGCCCTTGTGCACCAGGGTCACTGAGCTGCGATCATTGTCCACCGCGTATTGCAGGGCCTTGCGCACCAGACGCTTGGTACCTTCAAGAGACACCGGCTTGATGCCGATGCCGCAATTTTCGGTAAAGCGGATTTTCGTGACGCCCATTTCCTCGGTGAGGAACTTGATCACTTTTTCACATTCGGGCGAGCCGGCCTTCCACTCGACGCCTGCATAGATATCCTCCGAGTTCTCGCGAAAGATCACCATGTCGACATCGGCAGGCTTCTTGACCGGGCTGGGCACCCCGGTAAACCAGCGAACCGGGCGCTGGCAGACGTACAGGTCCAGCTCCTGACGCAGCGCGACGTTCAGCGAACGAATCCCACCTCCCACCGGCGTGGTCAACGGCCCCTTGATGGAAACCACATAGTCGCGCACGACGTCCAGCGTCTCCTTCGGCAACCAGGTGTCCTGATCGTAAACCTGAGTAGCTTTTTCACCGGCGTAGATTTCCATCCAGGCAATCTTGCGCTCGCCGCCGTAGGCTTTTTCGACGGCGGCATCAACGACCTTGATCATTACCGGGCTGATATCGACACCAATTCCGTCACCCTCTATATAAGGAATGATCGGGTTGTTCGGGACATTCAGAGTGTTATCGGCATTGACAGTGATTTTGTCACCGCTGGCTGGCACCTGGATCTTTTGGTATCCCATGCTGGACTCCGTTTTGGTGGGTAAAAACAGTGGTCATCCTTGAGAGTACCCCAGTTGAATCGACCGAAACCATCTCTGCCATCGTCTTATGGTCTAGGCATTCTGGGAAAGTGACGTGCGGTGATATACTACTTAGGTGACTAACGAGTCATGAGGAGCCAGCCGGTCTCTAACGAGTCCTCCTCTCCTGAAACCATCCGACTGCCAACCGCAGCCGTATGGAGCCAACACTCTAGTGGTGTACCCAACATCATCGCGGCGAACCTCGATTTCTGGCTCAACGAACGCAGCCAGAGCGTCTACCCACGCACTTCGGGATTCTGTGCACGCACAGCAAGAGAGAGCCAACATCAATGTCCACCCGCTCGAAGATCATCTACACCTTCACCGACGAAGCCCCGGCGCTGGCCACTTATTCGCTTCTGCCCATCGTGGAAACCTTTGCGGCCTCAGCCGACATAGCCGTCGAAACCAGTGACATCTCTCTTGCAGGACGCATTCTTGCAAGCTTTGCCGACCAATTGGACGCCGACAAGCGAATCGAGGATGACCTCGCCAAACTGGCGGTTCTGGCTACCAATCCGGAAGCCAACATCATCAAGCTGCCCAACATCAGCGCATCGGTTCCCCAGCTGCGCACGGCCATCGCCGAACTGCAGGCCCTGGGCTACGACATTCCGGATTACCCGGAAGATCCGCAGACCGACGCTGAAAAAGACGCACGCGCACGCTACAGCAAGGTACTGGGAAGCGCAGTGAACCCCGTCCTGCGTGAAGGCAACTCGGATCGCCGTGCACCTGCTGCCGTCAAGGCCTACGCACGCAAGCACCCGCACTCGATGGGCAAGTGGAGCATGGCTTCGCAGTCCCACGCTGACTACATGCGCGGCGGCGACTTCTTCTCCAGCGAACAGTCCGTCACCATGGACAAGGCTGATGAAGTACGCCTCGAATTCGTCGGCAAGGACGGTCAGGTCGAAGTCAAGAAACAGCTCGCGCTACAGGAAGGCGAAGTCCTCGACAGCATGTTCATGAGCTGCAAGAAGCTGCGCGAGTTCTTCGAGAAGACCCTGCAGGAGTGCAAGGAAACCGGCGTGATGTGGTCCCTGCACGTCAAGGCCACCATGATGAAGATCTCCCACCCGATCGTCTTCGGTCATGCCGTCAGCGTTTACTACAAGGAAGTGTTCGACAAATACGGCAAGCTCTTCGAGGAGCTGGGCGTCAACCCGAACAACGGCATCAGCAGCGTCTACGACAAGATCAAGTCCCTGCCCGCCTCGCAGCAGGAAGAAATCCTCGACGACATTCACGCCTGCTACAGCCATCGTCCGGAAATGGCCATGGTCGATTCGGTCAAGGGCATTACCAACCTGCACATTCCCAGCGATGTCATCGTCGATGCCTCGATGCCTGCGATGATCCGCAGCTCCGGGCAGATGTGGGGCAAGGACGGCAAGCTCAAGGACACCAAGGCAGTAATGCCGGAAAGCACTTACGCCCGCATCTATCAAGAGATGATCAACTTCTGCAAGACCAACGGCGCTTTCGACCCGGTCACCATGGGCAGCGTGCCCAACGTCGGTCTGATGGCGCAGAAAGCAGAAGAATACGGTTCCCACGACAAGACCTTCGAGATGACTGCTGACGGCACCATGCGTGTCGTCCTCGCCGATGGCACCGTGCTGATGCAGCACGAAGTGGAGAAAGACGACATCTGGCGCGCCTGCCAGACCAAGGACGCGCCGATCCGCGACTGGGTCAAGCTGGCCGTCACCCGCGCACGCCAATCCGACACCCCGGCGATCTTCTGGCTCGATCCGGAACGCGCTCATGATCGCGAACTGCAGAAGAAGGTCGAAACCTACCTGCAGGAGCATGATCTGAGCGGCCTGGACATCCGCATCATGGGCTACAACGAAGCCATCCGCGTCAGCATGGAACGCATGATCCGTGGCCTGGACACCATTTCGGTGACCGGCAACGTACTGCGCGACTACCTGACCGACCTGTTCCCGATCATGGAACTGGGCACTTCGGCCAAAATGCTTTCCATCGTCCCGCTGATGGCCGGCGGCGGCATGTACGAAACCGGCGCCGGCGGTTCGGCACCCAAGCACGTCCAGCAGCTGATCGAAGAAAACCACCTGCGCTGGGATTCGCTCGGCGAGTTCCTGGCCCTGGCCGTTTCCCTGGAAGAAACCGGGATCAAGACGGACAACCCCAAGGCCAAGCTGCTCGGCAAGACCCTCGATGCCGCCACCGGAAAACTGCTCGACACCAACAAGTCGCCTTCGCGTCGTACCGGCGAACTGGACAACCGTGGCAGCCACTTCTACCTGGCACTCTACTGGGCACAGGAGCTGGCAGCCCAGACCGAAGATCCGGAGTTGCAGGCACATTTCGCTCCCCTGGCGAAAACACTGGCTGAAAACGAGCAAACCATCGTCGCCGAACTCGCCGCCGTACAGGGCAAGCCGGTGGATATTGGTGGCTACTACCGCTCCAACCCGAAACTGACCAGTGAAGCCATGCGCCCCAGCGCAACCTTCAATGCCGCACTCGCCGCATTGGTCTAACCTGTCGTCTGACGCCTGAAGGCGTTACGGCAAACGAAACCCCAGCCCTGCGCTGGGGTTTCGCGTTTTCAGGCCAGGCTCCACTGTTACCATGAACCACCACTGCCCCGAAGATATTCATATGACCTGGCACCCCCACATCACCGTCGCCACCATCGTCGAGCGCAATGGTCACTTTCTCATGGTCGAAGAATCCCAGGCGGGACAGCGGGTACTGAACCAGCCCGCCGGACACCTGGAACCCAATGAAAGCCTGCAACAGGCGGCAATACGCGAAACACTGGAGGAAACCGGCTGGGAGGTAGAGCTGAGCGCTGTCGTCGGCATCTACCTCTACACTGCGCCCGCCAACGGCGTGACCTACCAGCGCGTCTGTTTTGCCGCCCGGCCCGTCCTGCATCATCCACAGCGACCGCTCGACAGCGATATCATCGCCGCCCACTGGCTGAGCCGGGACGAGCTGGCGGCCCGGCCCGAACACTGGCGCAGTGAACTGGTGCCGCGCTGTATCGATGACTATCTGGCCGGTTCGCTGTACAGCCTGGACATACTGCGTGATCCACGCCCTTAGCCTTTGTCTTCGTCAGCCTGTAGAATTTCGTATTTTTGGCAGCCCGCTACCGAGATCCCATGTCCGATCCAGCCCTCCAAGCCCCTGAAACCCTGCGCGTCATCGTCGGCATGTCCGGTGGCGTCGACTCTTCGGTTTCCGCCCTGCTCCTGCTCGAACAGGGTTATCAGGTCGAAGGCCTGTTCATGAAGAACTGGGAAGAAGACGACGGCACCGAGTACTGCACCGCCCGGGAAGACCTGGCGGACGCCCAGGCTGTCTGCGACAGAATCGGGATCAGACTGCACACGGCCAACTTCGCCGCCGAATACTGGGATAACGTATTCGAGCATTTTCTCGCCGAGTACAAGGCGGGCCGTACACCGAATCCTGACATCCTCTGCAACCGGGAAATCAAGTTCAAGGCCTTCCTCGATTATGCCCTGTCGCTCGGGGCCGACCTGATCGCCACCGGCCACTACGTGCGCCGCCGCGATGTCGACGGGCGCTGCGAACTGCTCAAGGGCCTGGACCCGAACAAGGACCAGAGCTATTTCCTCCACGCCGTCGGCGGCGCGCAGTTGAGCAAGACCCTGTTTCCCGTCGGCGAGCTGGAAAAGCCGGAGGTACGCACCATCGCCGAGAAATACGGCCTGGCCACGGCGAAGAAGAAGGACTCCACCGGCATCTGCTTTATCGGCGAGCGTCGCTTCAGTGACTTCCTCAAACAGTACCTGCCGGCCCAGCCCGGCGACATCGAGACCATCGACGGCGAGGTCATCGGGCGGCACCACGGCCTTATGTACCACACCATCGGGCAGCGTCAGGGGCTGGGGATCGGTGGTCTGAGAGACGCTGGCGATGAGCCCTGGTACGTCTTGAGCAAGGACCTGGAGCGCAACGTACTGTTGGTCGGCCAGGGCAATGACCATCCCTGGTTGTTCGCACGCGCCCTGCGTGTATCGGACATCTACTGGGTCAACCCTGTCGAACTGTCCGCGCCGCTGCGCATCGCGGCCAAGGTGCGCTACCGCCAGGCCGATCAGACCTGCAGGCTGGAAAAGACCGATGCTGGCTACCGGGTCGAATTCGACGAGCCTCAACGCGCCGTGACACCCGGTCAATCGGTGGTGTTCTATGACGGTGAAATCTGCCTCGGTGGCGGCGTGATCGAAAGCGCCGAACCCTGGTTCGACGGAGATCGCCCATGACCCCCATGCAGGAACAGCTGATCGCACTCGGCGCGGTATTCGAGGCCGCAACCCTGGTTGACCGGATCGCCCGCACCGGCCAGGTGCCCAACGCCTCGCTGGCCTGCATGTTCGAGAGCCTGCTGGTACGCGAGAACAAGCCGGTGGTGGAAATCTACGGCGGCGACGACCTCAATCTGCGCGACGGCTATCGGGCGCTCGCC
Source organism: Stutzerimonas stutzeri (assembly GCF_013522825.1). GTDB lineage: Bacteria > Pseudomonadota > Gammaproteobacteria > Pseudomonadales > Pseudomonadaceae > Stutzerimonas > Stutzerimonas stutzeri_AK. The sequence goes on along the minus strand of NZ_JAAMQZ010000043.1, from coordinate 10,580 downwards.
AGCGCCCTGGAGCGCAACACCAGCAGCCTGCAACGCGAGCCGCTGCGCTATGCGCTGGCAATGATCGGCCTGGAGCGGCAACTGGACAAGCGCGGCGACCTGCTGCAGGTGATCGGCAGTCGCCTGGACCAGATCCAGCAGCAGGTCGAGCACTTCGGGCTGACCCATGAAAATGTCGTCGCGTCCTTCGGCGGCCTGTATCAGGACACCATCAGCACCTTTCGGCAGCGTATTCAGGTGCAGGGCGACATGCGTCATCTCCAGCAGACCGACAACGCCGCGAAAATCCGTGCGCTGCTGCTCGCCGGTATCCGCTCGGCGCGGCTCTGGCGCCAGCTTGGCGGGCATCGCTGGCAGCTGGTTTTCAGCCGCCGCAAGATGCTCGACACGCTCTATCCAATGCTACGGTCCGAGTAGCCGGGCGCACTCGAACCGACAGCCTTCGGTCGGTCGAGTCGCTTTCATGTATAATCTGCGCCCTCTTTTCGTTGCTCGACTGCCTGAGAATGCCTCCTATGCAGCTTTCCTCGCTCACCGCGGTTTCCCCCGTCGATGGCCGCTATGCCGGCAAAACCAGCGCCCTGCGCCCGATTTTCAGCGAATTCGGCCTGATTCGCTGCCGTGTTCAGGTCGAAGTCCGCTGGCTGCAGCGCCTCGCCGCTCACAGCGGTATTCCGGAAGTTGCGCCCTTCTCCGACGAAGCCAATGCGCTGCTCGACCAGCTTGCGGAAAACTTCCAGTTGGAGCATGCCGAGCGCGTCAAGGAATTCGAGCGCACCACCAACCACGACGTCAAAGCCGTGGAATACCTCCTCAAGGAGCAGGCCAAACAGCTGCCTGAGCTGGCCAAGGTCAACGAATTCATCCACTTCGCCTGCACCAGCGAAGACATCAACAACCTGTCCCACGCGCTGATGCTGCGCGAAGGCCGCGACAGCGTGCTGCTGCCGCTAATGCGCCAACTGGCCGAATCCATTCGCGCCCTGGCCGTGCAATTCGCCGATGTGCCGATGCTGTCACGCACCCACGGCCAGCCGGCATCGCCGACCACCCTGGGCAAGGAACTGGCCAACGTGGTCTACCGCCTGGAGCGCCAGATCGCCCAGGTTGCCGCCGTACCGCTGCTGGGCAAGATCAATGGCGCAGTCGGCAACTACAACGCCCACCTGTCCGCCTACCCGGACGTGGACTGGGAAGCCAATGCCCGCGAATTCATCGAGGGCGACCTGGGCCTGCAGTTCAACCCCTACACCACGCAGATCGAGCCGCATGACTACATCGCCGAACTGTTCGATGCCGTGGCGCGGTTCAACACCATCCTGATCGATTTCGACCGCGACATCTGGGGCTATATCTCCCTCGGCTATTTCAAGCAGAAGACCGTCGCCGGCGAAATCGGCTCCTCGACCATGCCGCACAAGGTCAACCCCATCGACTTCGAGAACTCCGAAGGTAACCTGGGGATCGCCAACGCCATCCTGCAGCACCTGGCCAGCAAGCTGCCGATCTCCCGCTGGCAACGCGACCTGACCGATTCCACCGTCCTGCGCAACCTGGGCGTCGGTTTCGCCCACAGCGTCATCGCCTACGAAGCCAGCCTCAAGGGCATCGGCAAGCTGGAGCTGAACGCTGCACGCATCGCCGAAGATCTCGACAACTGCTGGGAAGTGCTGGCCGAACCGGTGCAGACCGTCATGCGTCGCTACGCCATCGAAAACCCCTACGAGAAACTCAAGGAATTGACGCGCGGCAAGGGCATCAGCCCTGAAGCGCTGCAATCTTTCATCGCCAGCCTCGAGATGCCCGAAGCGGCCAAGGAAGAATTGCGCGCACTCACGCCGGCGAACTACATCGGCAACGCCGTGGCCCAGGCCAAGCGGGTCTGAGCGAATTCCCCTTTTGCACGCCCGGCAGTGCCGGGCGTTTTTATTACAGCTCTATCCACAGAGCAAGGTACACGGCATGACTTCCGATATTCCCCTGCAAATCCTCGGCGGTATCAGTGCGCGCGAATTCCTGCGTGATTACTGGCAAAAGAAACCGCTGCTTATCCGTCAGGCCATTCTGTCATTCGAAAACCCGATTTCGCCCGATGAGCTGGCCGGGCTGTCCCTGGAAGAAGAAGTCGAATCACGCCTGGTCGTGGAGCATGGCGACAGCCCCTGGGAGCTTCGGCGCGGCCCGTTCACGGAAGACACCTACCAGAACCTGCCCGAGCGGGATTGGACGCTGCTGGTCCAGGCGGTGGACCAACTGGTTCCTGAAGTCGCCGAACTCACCGAGCACTTCCGCTTTTTGCCTAACTGGCGCATCGATGACGTGATGGTCAGCTTCGCCGCCCCCGGTGGTGGCGTCGGCCCCCACTTCGACAACTATGACGTCTTCCTGCTCCAGGCTCACGGCCAGCGCCGTTGGCGCATCGGCCAGATGTGCGACAGCGAAAGCCCTCTGCTGGAACATGGCGACCTGCGCATTCTCGCCGACTTCCAGGGTACCGATGAATGGGTGCTGGAACCCGGCGACATGCTCTACCTGCCACCCCGCCTGGCGCATTTCGGCACCGCCGAGGATGCCTGCATGACCTACTCGGTAGGCTTCCGGGCACCCAGCGCGGCGGAAGTACTGACGCATTTCACCGATTTTCTCGCACAGTTCCTGCCCGATGAAGAACGCTACAGCGATGCCGACCAGCTACCCGTCGAGGACCCGCACCAGATCCAGAGCGATGCGCTGGATCGCCTGCGAGCCATGCTCAACGAACACATGGGTGACGAGCGTCTGCTGCTGACCTGGTTCGGCCAGTTCATGACCGAACCCCGCTATCCGGAACGCGTACAGGGACCGGAGATCGATGAGCAGCAACTGTCCGAGGCCCTCGCCAATGGCGCCATCCTGGTGCGCAATCTCAGCGCCCGCCTAGCCTGGAGCGAAATCGACATCGGTCTTCTGCTGTTCGCCAGCGGCCAGAGCCGCCTGCTCCCACCCCATCTGAAGGAACTGCTGAAGCTGCTCTGCTCCGCCGATGCACTGCACAGCGAAAACCTTGGCCAATGGCTGAACGATGAAGATGGGCGTAATCTTGTGCTGCAACTGGTAAAACAGGGAAGTCTGGAGTTTGCTGATGACTGAAATAGCCGTTCGAATCGCTGACTGGCAACAGGACAATGCAGACCTGCGTCGGATCAGGGAAACCGTATTCGTTGCCGAGCAGTCGGTCCCGCCGGAACTCGAATGGGACGGTGATGATGAAGAGGCCATCCATTTCCTGGCTCTGGAAAATGGCTACCCCATCGGCACCGCACGCCTGCTGAGCGATGGCCAGATCGGTCGCGTTTCGGTACTGCGCGACTGGCGCGGCATGAACATCGGCGACGCCCTGATGCGTGCGGTCATTGCCGAAGCCGAACGTCGCGGTCTCAGGGAGCAAAGACTGACCGCCCAGGTTCACGCTACAAGGTTCTACGAACGACTCGGTTTCGAGGTCGTGAGCGAGGAATTTCTGGAAGCCGGACTGCCTCACGTCGACATGCTGCGCACAAGCGGCTGATTCCCGACATGAGTACGGATGACTCGAATCCCCCGATGACCGCAAGCGAACCGGCAGCCATCGACTTCGAGTCTCCTGGGCGTTACCGCATCAACAATCCGCTACAGCCGCAGCGGAGAAATCGTCCCGAAGCCTTTGCAGCGGATGGCAGTGACACGCTCCAATCGTTCGAAACACGGGAAGACGCACGCCGGCATACGCTGGCGCTGTTCGGGCAGGCACGACACTCGCTGTGCCTGTACAGCCCCGATCTGGAGCCCTGGCTCTACAACCAGGACGATATCGTGCAGGCCGCCACGGGCTTTCTTCTGGCACACCCACGCAATCGTTTGCGCATTCTGCTTGCAGACCCGACCCTCGCCATCCGGCAAGGCCACCGCCTGCTGACGCTGGCGCGCCGATTGACCAGCAGCATGCAGATCCGCACACTCAATCACGACTATCCGGCGCAAACCTCTGCCTTTCTGGTCGTCGATGAACGCTGCCTGCTGATACGTCCCGAACCGGAGCGCATTGCAGGCTATGCGCTCTACCAGAACCCCGGTCGAGCCCGCGCCCTGCGCCGCCAATTCGACAGTGCCTGGGAGCACAGCCTGTCCCATTCGGATCTGCGGAGTTTCCTGCTATGACGTGCCGTCTGCTTCTTCTCGCCTCGCTCTTGCTCAGCACGACCCTCCAGGCCGCGACCGAAGTGATTCCACTCAACTTCCGTATGGCCCAGGACATGCTGCCCATCGCGGAGTCGGTAGTCGGCGATCAGGGCAAGGTGAACGCCTACGGCAATCAGCTGATCGTCAATGCGCCGGCGGCAGTGATCGCCGAGCTGCGCGAAGTCCTGTCACAACTGGACAACGAGCCCAAACGCCTGCTCATCAGCGTAGACACCCAGAATTCGGCAGCGAGCAGCGATAGCGGCTACCGTATCGATGGCTCCGTCGTCATCGGCGACACCGAAGTGCGCGCCGGACGTGGCGAAGCAGGCGGTCGCGACCAGGTTCGCATCATTCGCCGCAACACAACCAGCCAGGGTGACGGCATTCAGCAGGTGCAGACGACCGAGGGCTACCCCGCCCTGATTCAGGTCGGGCAAAGCGTCCCCCTCACCACCAGCGCCACCGACGAGTATGGCCGACTCTATCAGCAGACCCACTATCGCAACGTCACGCGCGGCTTTTATGCCACCGCAACGGTCCACGGGGATCGCGTGCAGATCACCATCAGCAGCCAACAGGATCGAATGAGCGCGTCCCGGACAGACGTCATTGATATCCAGGAAACCGATACCCGGGTCAGCGGGCGCCTCGGCGAGTGGATTTCACTCGGCGGCATCGACGAAAGCGCCAGCTCCAACCAGAATGGAACCCTTCGTCGTCATTCGACCCAAGGACGCCAGGACCTTTCCCTTAGACTGAAAGTAGACCGACTGGAATAGCCCGAGCCAGGCGCCTGGCTCGCAGACGCAAAAATGTAGTGACCTGAAAAAAGCACTACAAAACATTTGACGAACCTATTCTGACAGCGCATCATTGCCCCGCTCCCGCTAACCAGAGGCCTCGCAAGGGCCTCCGGATCAGACTCAGCCAACCAGCAGAGAGGATCCGTGACTGTACTGCCCACAAGGCGGACTGACGAGGTTGCGACTGGAACGAGTCGTCCCGAGGGACGGGGAAGCAATTAACCCATCAGCTCGAATCTGCCAGCCTGCTCACGCAACGGCCACGCGTCCGCTGCGTATCGGAATGCCACGAGCATTCCACGGCTTGAAGACTTCCCTGATGAGCGTGACTGCACACCCTCCCCCAGGTTCAATCCTCGCTCTGGTCGGTATTTCGACGCTCTGCCGCGTGTTGCCTCGCATCATCAGCGTAAGCACGCAGGTTTCGGTGGGAAAAGTCGGTGCTCAACCAAACACGAATTTCTTTTGAAGGATTGACCATGTCCGCTTATCAAAACGACATCAAGGCCGTTGCCGCTCTGAAAGAAGTAGCTGGAAGCAGCTGGAGCGCTATCAACCCTGAGTCCGTCGCTCGCATGCGTGCTCAGAACCGCTTCAAGACCGGTCTGGAAATCGCTCAGTACACCGCCGACATCATGCGCAAGGACATGGCCGAGTACGACGCCGACTCGTCCGTTTACACCCAGTCGCTGGGTTGCTGGCATGGTTTCATCGGCCAGCAGAAGCTGATCTCCATCAAGAAGCACCTGAAGACCACCAACAAGCGTTACCTCTACCTGTCCGGCTGGATGGTCGCAGCCCTGCGTTCCGACTTCGGCCCGCTGCCGGACCAGTCGATGCACGAGAAAACTGCCGTCTCCGACCTGATTGAAGAGCTGTACACCTTCCTGCGTCAGGCTGACAGCCGCGAACTGGACCTGCTGTTCACCGCTCTGGACGCTGCCCGCGAAGCCGGCGACACCGCCAAGGCCGCTGAAATCCAGTCGCAGATCGACAACTACGAGACCCACATCGTACCGATCATCGCCGACATCGATGCCGGCTTCGGTAACCCGGAAGCCACCTACCTGCTGGCCAAGCGCATGATCGAAGCAGGCGCCTGCTGCATCCAGATCGAGAACCAGGTTTCCGACGAGAAGCAGTGCGGCCACCAGGACGGTAAAGTGACCGTTCCACACGCCGACTTCCTCGCCAAGATCGCCGCTGTTCGCTACGCGTTCCTGGAGCTGGGCATCGACAACGGCGTTATCGTTGCGCGTACCGACTCCCTGGGTGCCGGCCTGACCAAGCAGATCGCCGTGACCAAAGAGCCGGGCGACCTGGGCGACCAGTACAACGCTTTCCTGGATTGCGAAGAAATCACCGAAGCCGAACTGGGCAATGGCGATGTCGTGATCAAGCGCGAAGGCAAGCTGCTGCGTCCCAAGCGTCTGCCATCCAACCTCTTCCAGTTCCGCAAGGGCACTGGCGAAGCACGTTGCGTACTGGACTGCATCACCTCGCTGCAGAACGGCGCCGACCTGCTGTGGATCGAAACCGAGAAGCCGCACGTTGGCCAGATCGCGGCCATGGTCAATGAAATCCGCAAGACCATCCCGGACGCCAAGCTGGTCTACAACAACAGCCCGTCCTTCAACTGGACCCTGAACTTCCGCCAGCAGGTATTCGACGCGTTCGTCGCCGAAGGCAAGGACGTTTCCGCCTACGACCGCGCCAAGCTGATGAGCGTCGAGTACGACGAAACCGAACTGGCCCAGGTTGCCGACGAGAAGATCCGCACCTTCCAGAAGGACGGCTCCGCTCATGCCGGTATCTTCCACCACCTGATCACTCTGCCGACCTACCACACCGCCGCGCTGTCCACCGACAACCTGGCCAAAGGGTACTTCGCAGAAGAAGGCATGCTGGCCTACGTCAAGGGCGTTCAGCGTCAGGAGCTGCGTCAGGGCATCGCCTGCGTCAAGCACCAGAACATGGCTGGCTCCGACATCGGCGACAACCATAAAGAGTACTTCGCTGGCGAAGCAGCTCTGAAGGCAAGCGGTAAAGACAACACCATGAACCAGTTCCACTAACAGGAAGGTTCGCGGCTCGGCCCCAAGCTGAGCCAGCGTGTTGAATGGAAAGCCCCGGCAAATGCCGGGGCTTTCTGCTTTCAGGCTACTTGCTTCAACTCGTCACTCACTCTCGGGAGAGGTGAACAGTCCCCACGATGAAATGAACAAAGCAGCAATCAGGGGGCCAATGACGAAACCATTCAATCCAAACAGACTCAGCCCGCCCAGCGTGGAGATCAGTACGACATAGTCCGGCATCTTCGTGTCCTTACCCACCAGAATAGGGCGCAGAATATTGTCGACCAGACCGATCACCAGCACGCCGTACAAAATGAGAATCACGCCCTGCATGATCAGGCCTTTCATCAGGAAATAGATCGCCACGGGCGTCCAGATCAAGCCGGCACCAACCGCAGGCAATAACGAAAGAAAGGCCATCAGCACACCCCAGAGCACCGCGCTGGGAATCCCCAGTACCGCAAAAATGATTCCGCCCAGGGCACCCTGAGTCACAGCCACGACAATGTTGCCTTTCACTGTCGCTCGCACCACACGGGTGAATTTGCTGAACAACCGCCTCTTCTGGTTCTCACTCAACGGCACCGCCTGTCTGATACGGACAACCAGCTCACGTCCGTCACGGATCAGGAAGAACAGCAGATAGAGCATCAGAAAGAAGCTCAATACGAACTGGAAAGTACCCTGGCCAAAGCTGAATGCTTTGGTCGCCAGATACTGGCTACCTTGCAACGCACCGGAAGAGAGGCGCTCCCGCATCTGCTCCCAGTCATCAAAACCGAAGCGCTGCAACTGCGCCTGCGCCGAAGCAGGCAGCAGGTCTTTCGCCGCACTTACAAAGCTCCCAATATCGATTTCACCACTTTCTATCCGTCCATAGAGTGTCGAGCCTTCCTGCACGAGCACCCCGGTGATGAGGATGACCGGCAGCACGGCAACCAGCAGGCAGATGGTCAAGGTGATCAGAGCCGCAAGATTGCGGCGAGGCTTGAAGCGGTTATAAAGGCGACGCTGTACCGGCGCAAAGATAATCGCCAGGATGACGGCCCAGAACACCGCACCGTAGAAGGGAAAAAGTATCCAGCCGAAGGCCAGCGATACGACAAGCAACAGAGCGAGGAAGACTTTCTGTTCGAGCGTCGAGTTGACCATCATGCACCCTGTCGCGGTAGTTGTTCTTTTTAGTCAACGTTCGCGGGAAGGAGTGCAGGCGGTGAGCAGGATGTTGCCTTGTGGCCAGGCAACATTCTGCTCCCGATGAGCCATGCAGACGGTTATTCGTCAATGGCCGTATCAGAGCACCATGGCCGCAACCCAACCGAATGCCAGCAGGGGCAGGTTGTAGTGGAGGAAGGTCGGCACCACGGTATCCCAGATATGGTTATGCTGACCATCCACGTTCAACCCCGCCGTCGGGCCCAGCGTCGAATCGGAAGCGGGCGACCCTGCATCGCCCAGGGCACCAGCGGTTCCGACCAGACTGACGATGGCCAGAGTGCTGAAACCCAGCTCCATGCTGAGGGGCACGAAAATCGCGGCGATGATCGGAACGGTCGAAAACGACGAACCTATGCCCATGGTCACCAGCAGGCCGACCAACAGCATCAATAGCGCACCTACCGCCTTGCTGTTGCCAATCAATTGCGCCGAAGCATCGACCAGCGTTTTCACCTGGCCGGTCTCGCGCATGACTTCGGCGAAACCCGAAGCGGCGATCATGATGAAGCCGATCATCGCCATCATCTTCATGCCTTCGGTGAACAGGTCATCGGCTTCGCGCCAACGCACTACCCGCGAGACCGAGAAGATCACGAAGCCTGCCAGCGCGCCAATGATCATCGAGTCGAGCCACAACTGAATGGCGAAAGCGACCGCAATCGCAACGCCCGCGACGAGCAGCGTCAGCGGGCTGTACTGGACGCCGACCTGCACCGAAGCATCGACTTTCTGCAGCTCATAGGCACGCGGTTTACGATAGCTGAACAGTGCGACCAACAGACCGGTGAGCATTCCCAGCGCTGGAATCAGCATGGCCTGAGTAACAGCGACGCCCGTTACATCCGCCCCGCTTCTGGCGACGTTGGCGAGCAGGATTTCCTTGAGGAAGATATTGCCAAACCCGACCGGCAGGAACATGTACGGCGTAATCAAACCAAAAGCGAGGACGCAGGCGATCAGCCGGCGATCGATCTGAAGCCTGGTCAGCACATAAAGCAGTGGCGGAACCAGCAGCGGAATGAAGGCGATATGAATCGGCAGGATGTTCTGGGACGAAATCGCCACAGTCAGCAGCAGGCCGACCAGTATCCACTTGACCGCCCCGCCACCGTTCACCTCTTTCCGACCGAGCATTGCCAGCACCTTGTCTGCCAATGCATGAGCCAATCCGCTCTTGCCGATCGCCACGGCAAAAGCGCCGAGCAATGCATAGGAAAGCGCGACCGTGGCACCGCCACCCAAGCCCTTGTTGAAAGCTGCCAGGCTGCCTTCAATTCCCAGCCCCCCCAACAGTCCACCCGCAATAGCTCCCGCAATCAACGCCACAACCACATGGACTCGACACAAACTGAGAACCAGCATGATCGCCACTGCTGCAACTACAGCATTCATTTCGTCCCCTTTAGCCGCTTGGCTGCACTGATAAAAAGCTGCGTACTTTGCATTACGCAGACAGGAGAGTCAAAAGAACATGCTGTACCCTCACGAATACAACCGACAACAAAGTCACGGAAAACGCCGAAGCTTGCCTGACGACACCGGCATGAAGAAAAGAAGATAAAATGAACGCCTTCGGCCCCTGAGGCCCGTCCAAGTGAGCCAGCGACGTGGAAATATTCAAAGAGTTTACATTCGAGTCTGCACACCGTTTACCGCATGTGCCTGAAGGACACAAATGCGGGCGCCTTCATGGTCACTCATTCCGAGTAGCACTTTACATCGAAGGGCAAGTCGATCCACACACCGGCTGGATACGCGACTTCGGCGAGATCAAAAGCATATTCAAGCCACTTCTTGAACGGCTTGATCATAATTACTTGAATGATCTGCCTGGCCTGGAAAACCCGACCAGCGAAAACCTGGCAAAATGGATTTGGCGTGAACTCAAGCCGCTGCTACCTGAACTATCGCGAATTCGCATCCATGAAACCTGCACAAGCGGTTGCGAATATCGCGGAGATTGAGCAAAGCCGGGCCGCCACCACTCCACATTCAATGGCGACTCACGCAGCACATTCAAAGATTCTGCCCCAGCCGCTTCGCACGTAATTGTTCTGACGAAGCGCCCTGGGAGCCCTCTCTCGCTTGAAATAAGCAGCCAAACACCACTCTACTTTCAAAGCCTGACATGCAGGCAAAGCAGGAAATTTCTTTGGTGCAAAGACAAACCCCCGATCATCTTTCGATGGTCGGGGGTTTGGTGTAGAAGCTTGACGATGACCTACTCTCACATGGGGAGACCCCACACTACCATCGGCGATGCGTCGTTTCACTTCTGAGTTCG
>NZ_JAAMQZ010000042.1 GCF_013522825.1 Stutzerimonas stutzeri | reverse complement strand
CGGTTGAGTGGCCGGATGGCCGTGGAATCAGTGGCCGGATGCGCGTGGAATGGGTGGCCGGATCAGCGTGGAATCGGTGGTCAGATGCTCATGGAATGGGTGGCCAGATGACCGTGGAATCCGCAGTTGGCTCGCATGCGTTCGATGGATGCCTCGCAGGAAAGCGAGTCGACCCAGGGGTAACCGGCCTTGATGCAGACGGCGTTTCCATCGCCCTGAACGCTAAAGTTCAGCGAGTCTCCGCCGCGGGAGTAATAAAGGTAGAGGTGCCCGGCGGGCATGAACATGGCCCGCCGTGACGGACTGTTACCAAGCGAGGAGTGGCTGGCCTTCTCGTCAATGTAATAGGCCTCGGTCTCGATGATGCGTGCCGATAGCCATAGGCCGTCGACGCAATGGCGAATCACTGTTCCCAGCAGCTCGCGTGCGACGAGCTGGGCGTCCCGATCGAAAAAGGTGTCGTCAAGATTTTTCTGGGGTAGTTCGGCAAGGCTGTGCATCGCTACTCCGTTTCGGCAGGTGTCCCTTTTCCGACCACGTGAGCGAGACGAATGTCCGTACTTGGCGTCGGGAACCGACACTGGTCTGATGGATGGGCTGAGCTTTCCCTACTCCAGAACGCAGAAAGCCCCGCAGTGCGGGGCTTTCCAGGGCTTCGAGGATATCGATCAGACGTTGAATCTGAAATGCATCACGTCGCCATCCTTGACGATGTATTCCTTGCCTTCCAGACGCCATTTTCCGGCTTCCTTGGCCCCGGCTTCGCCCTTGTACTGGATGAAGTCGTTGTAGGCGATGACTTCGGCGCGGATGAAGCCTTTTTCGAAGTCGGTATGGATGACGGCGGCGGCTTGCGGTGCGGTGGCGCCGACCTTGACGGTCCAGGCACGGACTTCCTTCACGCCGGCGGTGAAGTAGGTCTGCAGGTTGAGTAGCTCGTAGCCGGCGCGGATGACGCGGTTCAGACCCGGTTCGCTCATGCCGATGGCTTCGAGGAACATGTCTTTTTCTTCGCCGTCATCCAGTTCGGCGATTTCCGCTTCGATTTTGTTGCATACCGGCACCACGATGGCGCCTTCTTCCTCGGCGATGGCTTTCACTACGTCGAGGTGCGGGTTGTTTTCGAAACCGTCCTCGGCGACGTTGGCGATATACATCACCGGCTTGCTGGTCAGCAGGTGGAAGCTGCGTACCAGGCGCTTCTCCTCGTCACCGAGGTTTTTCAGCAATGAGCGCGCCGGCTTGCCTTCAGTAAAGTGCGGAATCAGCTTTTCCAGCAAGGCCTTTTGTGCCACGGCGTCCTTGTCGCCGCCCTTGGCATTGCGGGCGACTTTCTGCAATTGCTTCTCGCAACTGTCGAGGTCGGCGAAGATCAGTTCCAGATCGATGATTTCGATATCGCGCCTGGGGTCGACGCTGTTGGAGACATGAATAACGTTTTCGTCCTCGAAGCAGCGCACCACGTGGGCGATGGCGTCGGTTTCGCGGATATTGGCGAGGAATTTGTTGCCCAAGCCTTCACCCTTGGAGGCGCCAGCGACCAGGCCGGCGATGTCGACGAACTCCATGGTGGTCGGCAGTACGCGCTCAGGCTTGACGATCTCGGCCAGCGCAGCCAGGCGCGCGTCGGGCATCGGCACGATGCCGCTGTTCGGCTCGATGGTGCAGAAGGGGAAGTTCTCTGCAGCGATACCGGATTTGGTCAGGGCGTTGAACAGGGTGGACTTGCCGACGTTGGGCAGGCCGACGATGCCGCAATTGAATCCCATGAGTGTTGAACCCTCGCGCAGATGAAATCGAAAAAAAGGGGAGAGCTGTCAGGCCTTCTGGCTGTGCAGGCGTCGCATTGCGCCGGTCCAGTCGCCGGTCAGGATTTCCGGCAGCACGTCGAAGGTGAAGTCGATGCTGGCGTCCAGCTTCTCACGTTCTGACTGTGGTGCCCGACCCAGTACATAGCCGGTTACCAGGCTGCTGTGTCCGGGATGGCCGATGCCCAGACGCAGGCGGTGAAAGTTGTTCTGATTGCCGAGCCTGGCGATGATGTCGCGCAGCCCGTTGTGCCCGCCGTGTCCGCCACCCTGCTTGAGTTTGGCGACGCCGGGAGGCATGTCGAGTTCATCGTGGGCAACCAGGATAGCCTCGGGAGGAATTCGGAAAAATCCGGCCAGTGCCACCACCGCCTGACCGCTGCGGTTCATGTAGGTGGTGGGAATCAACAGGCGGACGTCTTCGTCCTGATGGCGAAACTTGCCGACCAGGCCGAAATACTTGCGATCGACGCTGAGGTTGACGCCCTTGTGGGCGGCCAGACGCTCAACGAAAAGGGCTCCTGCGTTATGCCGGGTCTGGTCGTATTCGGGGCCTGGATTTCCCAGGCCGACGATCAGTTGTACGGCAGTCACGACAGAGGCCCTTCCTTCAGCTGGCTGCGAGTGGGTTACTCGGCAGCGCCTTCTTCTTTCTCGGCGTCATCCTTGTTCACGCGCGGCGCGTGAATGTTGACGACCGGCAGGTCACTGCCATGCTGCAGTGCGACGAAAGCAACGCCTTGCGGCAGCTTCAGATCGCTCATGTGCAGCACCTGGCCGACTTCCATATTGGCGATGTCGACTTCGATGAAGTCCGGCAGATCCTGTGGCAGGCAGGTCACTTCGGCATCCGGCAGGTTCAGGTAGATCTCGCCACCCTGCTGCTTGACGCCAATGGAGGTGTCCTGGTTGATCAGGTGCACCGGAACGGTAGCGGTCAGCTTCTGGCCGGCGACGACGCGCTGGAAGTCAGCGTGCAGCACGAAGCCCTTGGCCGGATGACGCTGCAGTGCCTTGATCACGACCTCCTGGTTCTTGCCGTCGACGTTCAGCTTGATGATGTTGCTGAAGGCGATTTCGTTTTCCAGCATTTTGGCCAGGTCTTTGGCCAGAATGCTGATCGATTGCGGCGCAGCTTCGCCACCGTAGATCACGGCCGGTACGAGGTTGGCGTTACGACGCAGGCGGCGGCTCGCACCTTTCCCCAGGTCGGAACGCTCTTGGGCATTCAGATTGAAGTCAGTCATTGTGTTTCTCCAGGATAGCAACGCGCCCGATGTGCTTGCGACCAGCACTATCGGGCGGTTGGATAGAAGCCTCGCATATCGCGGGGCACATTTTCGTTCGGCGCGAAGGACTAGGCTCGTAGCCTAGCGGAACATCGCGCTGATCGATTCAGCATTGCTGATGCGGCGAACCGCCTCAGCCACCATTGGTGCAATGTCCAGCTGGCGAATACGGGTACAGGATTGGGCGGCAGCTGACAGCGGAATGGTATTGGTCACCACCAGTTCGTCGAGTACCGAGCCGTCGATGTTCTCGATGGCGCGACCGGACAGGATCGGGTGGGTGCAATAGGCATAGACCTTTTCAGCGCCGTGATCCTTCAGTGCAGTAGCGGCGTGGCACAGGGTGCCGGCGGTATCGACCATGTCATCGACGAGGATGCAGGTACGGCCTTCGATATCGCCAATGATGTGCATCACTTCCGACTGGTTGGCCTTGGGCCGGCGCTTGTCGATGATCGCCAGGTCCACACCCAGCGATTTGGCTACGGCGCGAGCACGCACAACGCCGCCAATATCGGGGGAGACGATCATCAGGTTCTCGAAGCGCTGCGCCTGGATGTCATCGACCAGGACTGGCGAGCCGTAGATATTGTCTACCGGCATGTCGAAGAAGCCCTGGATCTGATCGGCGTGCAGGTCGACGGTGAGAACGCGATTGACGCCCACCACATCGAGCATGTCGGCCACGACCTTGGCGCTGATGGGGACGCGAGCGGAGCGCGGACGACGGTCCTGGCGAGCGTAACCAAAGTAGGGAATGACGGCCGTGATGCGCGTGGCGGAGGAGCGGCGGAAGGCATCGGCCATCACCACCAGTTCCATCAGGTTGTCATTGGTCGGTGCGCAGGTCGGCTGGATCAGGAAGACGTCCTTGCCGCGAACATTTTCGTTGATTTCGACACTGATTTCGCCATCGGAAAACTTTCCGACATAGGCGTCACCGAGGGGGATATGCAGCTGACGTACGACACGCCGGGCCAGGTCGGGGTTGGCGTTCCCCGTGAAGACCATCATCTTGGACACGCGCAGTACCTGCCTGAGGGTGGGTCCGATGAAACAAAAAGCTGTTCAAAAGGCCGGGCTTTTTGAACAGCTCTCAAGTGTATGGCAGGGGCGGCTGGATTCGAACCAACGCATGCCAGGATCAAAACCTGGTGCCTTACCGCTTGGCGACGCCCCTGTGGAAAAACATCTAGATGCCTGATCGTACGTACCCCGTGAGGGTTGTGGCAGGGGCGGCTGGATTCGAACCAACGCATGCCAGGATCAAAACCTGGTGCCTTACCGCTTGGCGACGCCCCTGTATCGTACAACCGAATGCTAGGCATTCACTTCCTGCGCCAGTTTTTCGAGCGTGCGGTGCAATATCGAAACATTGCGCCCTTGGGCTACGAAACCGGGCATGTCGGCTGGAAGCTGGCGGCAGACTTTATCAGCCTCGGCCTTGTTTGGAAAGCTTCCAAACACACAAGCTCCAGTGCCGGTCATTCTTGCTGGAACAAATTTACCCAACAAGTTCAAAGCGTTACGGACTTCCGGATAGCGCTTTTCAACAACCGGCTGGCAGTCGTTATGACCGCCCTCTGCAAGAAGGCTGCGAACTGTAATGGCCGGGGTATTGCGTGTCAACTCCGGGTCGGAAAATATTTCCGCTGTACTAACAGAGACTTGCGGGGCGATGACCAGATACCACGGCTCGCTCAATTCGACCGGCTGCAGGCGTTCGCCTACACCCTCGGCAAAGGCCGCGCGACCCCGGACGAATACGGGGACGTCGGCGCCCAGCTCCAGTCCGATCTGCGCAAGGCACTCCTCGCCCATGCGGGTCTGCCAGAGGTGGTCGAGCCCCAGCAGGGTAGTGGCCGCATCGGAACTGCCGCCGCCGATTCCACCGCCCATGGGCAGGCGCTTGAGCAACTGGATGTCGGCGCCCTGACTGCAACCGCTGTGCGATTGCAGCAGGCGGGCAGCGCGCACGATCAGGTTGCTGTCGTGGTGCACGCCGAGTAATTCGGTATGTAGATGGATTTCTCCGTCGGCGCGGGACGTGAAGGTCAGTTCGTCGCCATGGTCGAGAAACTGGAATAGCGTCTGCAGTTCATGATAGCCATCGGCTCGCCGGCCGGTGATATGCAGCATCAGGTTGAGTTTGGCCGGAGCGGGCAGGGTGAGTGCGCGCATCAGCGGCCAAGCTGGCGTGGCTGCCAGTCCTTGATGACCAGGGTGATCTGCAGGTTCCGGCCTTCCAGCTTGATGCGCGAAGGAAGGGTGAGGCCGTTTTCTTCCACGTAACCCAGGTACTGAACGTCCCAGTCGTCCTGCTGAAGCGTGGCCAGCCGTCCAGTACTGTCGAGGGTGACGCGGCTGCGACTGTCCGGCGCGGGCAGCCCGCGAACCCACCAGAGCAGGTTGGAGACCGGCAATTGCCAGCCGAGTTGGCTTTCGACCAGCGCTTCAGGCGATTTTGCCTCGAAGCGGCCCTGTCCGGCGACTTCCAGTATTACGGCGTCCGGTCGGCCCGTGAGGCGGGTCGCGCCGCGGCCCAGCGGGCCGGAGAGGCGGATGTCGAAATAGTCCTGGCGCTGCAGCCAGAACAGGGTGCCGCTGCCAGAGTCCTGCGGCGCGCGAATGCCGATCTTGCCGCTGATCTGCCAGCCGTCGATATGGCCGATCCGCGCCTTGTGGGTTTTCCAGTCTTCGGCACTGCCGGGACCTTCGACCGATTCCTGCGGGCCGAGGCCGGCGCAGCCGGCGAGCAGCAGGGCAAATAGTGGGAGCAGCAGGTTACGCATGGTCAGCATGGGTCAGGGTTTCTCCGAGCCGGTCAGGCGTTTCAGGGTTTCACGCAGAATCCTGCTGTCCGGTTGCAGCTTCAGGGCTTCAGTCCAGATGGCGCGTGCTTCGCGCCGTTTGCCTGCGCTCCAGAGCACCTCGCCCAGGTGAGCGGCGACTTCGTGGTCGGGGAGGCGCTCGTGCGCCTGGCGCAGTTGAGCTTCGGCCTGCTCCAGATTGCCCAGGCGGTAATTCACCCAGCCGAGGCTGTCGAGAATCGCCGCATCGTCTGGGTTGAGTGCGTAGGCCTGCTCGATAAGCGCCAGGGCTTCGCTGTAGCGACCCGTGCGGTCGGCCAGGGTGTAGCCCAGCGCGTTGAGGGCCATGGCGTTGTCCGGTTCGCGTTCGATGATAAAGCGTAGATCCTGTTCCAGCTGCTTCAGATCACCCCGCTTCTCGGCGACCATGGCGCGGGTGTAGAGCAGGCTGAGGTCATCGGGAAACTGCTGCAGCGCCTGTTCGGTCAGTTGCCAGGCCTGTTCGGTCTGCTGTTGGCCGGAGAGTGCTTCGATCTCGATGAGGTACAGCTGGATGGCGTAGTCGGGCTGCTGCTCACGGGCGCGGGCCAGCAGTTGCGAGGCCTCCTGATGACGACCCAGGGAAAACAGCAGCTCGGCCTGCATCAGCTGCGCCGGCAGGTACTCGTTGCCGGGGCCAACGGCGGCGAACGCGGCCAGTGCCTGCTCCGGTTCGCCGAGTTCGCGCCAGGCGCGACCGAGGTTGAACTGGGCGGCATCGACATGGCTGCCGCGCTCGATCAGCTCCTCCAGATAGACGATGGCTTCGCGCCAGGCCTGGGCTTCGAGACAGACCAGCGCCATCGAGAAGCGCAGGTCGTCGTCACCGGGGTATTGCTGGACCAGGGTGGCGAATTCGCCCATGGCATCGTCAAGGCGCTCCTGCTCCACCAGCAGTCGCGCGTAGGTCAGGCGCAGGCGCTTGTCTTCGGGGTGGCGGCGCAGGCTTCTTTCCAGGATGGGCAGGGCTTCGTTGCCGCGGTCGAGAATCTGCAGCAGGCGTGCCTGCAGGAGTGTCGAGGGAATCTGCTGCTGGCTGGCGGGCTGTGCTTCGAGCAGGGCCAAGGCTTCTTCGGGGCGCTCGTCCTGTTGCAGCAGCACGGCTTTGCCGAAGGTCAGCTGCGGATTGTCGGGATGCCGGGCCAGCAGCTGATCGAAACTTTGCAGCAGGCCGGCGCGCGTATCGGGATCGGTCTGGGCGGCTGACAGGGCGAGGAAGTCGAAGTGGGTGTCGCCCTGGCCTTGCAAGACCTTCTCCATGAATTCCAGGGATTCCTCGTAACGCCCGGTGCGCGCCAGCTGCACGGCGGCGGCGCGCTGGGCGTCGAGGTTGTTCGGAGCGTTGTCGGCCCAGATCATCGCGGTATCGAGTGCTGCCTGCTCGGCGCCCAGATATTCGGCGATGCGGAAGCCGCGTTCGGCAACGGCTGCATCCTGGGTCGCACTGGCCTGGATGACGTAATTGTTCAGGGCAATGTCGAAACGATTGCGCTGCCCGGCCAGTTCGGCCACCAGCAAGGAATACAGCGTGTCCCTGCTGAACGACGCGTATTCGTCGGGGCTGATTGTCGCAGGCTCCGGCAGCGACTCTTCGACCGGCGGGCTGCTTTCGGGAGCGCTTTGCAAAAGGCTTTGGCAACCACCGAGAAACAGGGCGGCGCTGAGGACGAGGAGCTTGTTCATAGGAAATACAAGGGCTGATCTGCGGTCGCGGCATGATGACACAAGCCGTCAGGCAAGCACATGGGCGGCTCACGAGGCGATTTGGTTGACTCAATCCCTGTACAGACAATGAAGGTCAACGGTTGTTCTGAAGCAGGCGAAGTAGGAGAATCTCGCGCTCTGTTCTGGAATCAGCGATCCCGCATGGCTTTCATCGCGCTTGGCATCAATCACAAGACCGCATCGGTGGATGTGCGCGAGCGTGTGGCGTTCACGCCTGAGCAAATGGTCGAAGCGTTGCAGCAACTGTGCCGGGTGACCCCGACGCGTGAGGCTGCCATCCTTTCGACCTGCAATCGCAGCGAGTTGTATCTGCAGCAGGATCAGGCTGAAGCCGAACAGGTGCTGGCCTGGCTGGCCGGCTACCACAGCCTGAACCTCGATGACCTCAAGGCTTGCGCCTACGTTCATGTCGATGATCAGGCGGTGCGGCACATGATGCGCGTCGCATCCGGTCTCGACTCAATGGTACTTGGCGAGCCGCAGATTCTCGGTCAGATGAAATCCGCCTATGCCGTTGCCCGCGAGGCGGGCAGTCTGGGTCCTTTGCTGGGTCGCCTGTTCCAAGCCACGTTCAGTACCGCCAAGACCGTGCGCACCGACACGGCCATCGGTGAGAACCCGGTATCAGTCGCCTTTGCCGCCGTCAGCCTGGCCAAGCAGATCTTCGCCAATCTGGATCGTAGCCAGGCTCTGCTGATCGGTGCCGGCGAGACCATCACCCTGGTTGCGCGTCATCTGCACGAACAGGGCGTCAAGCGCATCGTCGTCGCCAACCGGACTCTCGAACGGGCCAGTGCGCTGGCCGAGCAGTTCGGGGCTCATGCCATCCTGCTCGCCGATATCCCGCAGGAGCTGTACAACAGCGACATCGTCATCAGTTCCACCGCCAGTCAACTGCCCATTCTTGGCAAGGGCGCGGTGGAACAGGCGCTGAAAAAGCGCAAGCACAAGCCCATGTTCATGGTTGATATTGCCGTACCACGGGATATCGAGCCGCAGGTAGGCGAGCTGGAAGATGTCTATCTTTACACCGTCGACGATCTCCATGAAGTGGTGGCGGAGAACCTCAAGAGTCGCCAGGGCGCTGCCATGGCCGCCGAGGAACTGGTTGCCGCCGGTACTGATGATTTCATGGTGCGGCTGCGCGAACTGGCCGCGGTGGACGTGCTCAAGGCCTATCGGCAACAGGCAGAGCGGATTCGTGACGACGAGTTGAGCAAGGCGCAGCGGCTGCTTGCCAACGGCAGCAGCGCTGAGGAGGTGCTGGTCCAGCTGGCGCGCGGCCTGACCAACAAGCTGCTGCACGCACCCAGCGTGCAGTTGAAAAAACTTTCCGCCGAAGGGCGAGTGGAGGCACTGGGCATCGTTCAGGAGCTTTTCGCTCTGCAAGAACACACGGACAAACCATGAAAGCGTCGTTGCTCAACAAACTCGACATCCTGCACGACCGCTTCGAAGAACTGACGGCGCTGCTGGGCGATGCCGAAGTGATCAGCGATCAGACCCGCTTCCGCGCCTATTCGCGCGAATACGCCGAGGTCGAACCGGTCATCGACGTCTACCGCGAATTCCTCAAGCTGCAGTCCGACCTCGAAGGCGCCCAGGCGCTGCTCAAGGACAGCGATCCAGACGTGCGCGAGATGGCTGAGGAAGAGGTTGAGCAGGCCCGCAGCCAGTTGGAGGGAATCGAGGCGCGGCTGCAGCGCATGTTGCTACCCAGGGACCCGAAGGACGGTCGCAACGTCTTTCTGGAAATCCGCGCCGGCACCGGTGGCGACGAGGCGGCGATCTTCTCCGGCGACCTGTTTCGCATGTACTCGCGCTATGCCGAACGCCAAGGCTGGCGCGTCGAAATCCTTTCGGAAAGTCCCGGCGAACATGGCGGCTACAAGGAAGTGATCTCGCGGGTCGAAGGCGACAACGTCTATGCCAAGCTGAAGTTCGAGTCCGGCGCACACCGTGTTCAGCGCGTGCCGGAAACCGAATCCCAGGGCCGTATCCATACCTCGGCCTGTACGGTAGCGGTGCTGCCGGAGCCGGACGAGCAGATCGCCATCGAGATCAATCCGGCTGATCTGCGGGTAGATACCTATCGCGCGTCGGGCGCCGGTGGTCAGCACATCAACAAAACCGACTCGGCCGTGCGCATTACCCACCTGCCCAGCGGCATCGTAGTCGAATGCCAGGAGGAGCGCTCACAGCACAAGAACCGCGCGCGCGCCATGTCCTGGCTGGCCGCCAAGCTGCAGGATGTGCAGGACAGCGCCGCGCACAAGGAAATCTCCGATACGCGCAAGCTGCTGGTCGGCTCCGGTGATCGTTCCGAGCGCATCCGTACCTACAATTTCCCCCAGGGTCGCGTGACCGATCACCGTATCAACCTGACCCTGTACTCGCTCGGCGAAGTCGTCGGTGGTGCGGTGGAACAGGTCATCGAACCGCTGCTGCAGGAATACCAGGCCGACCAGCTGGCGGCTCTGGGCGATTAACGACAGCAGCAAGCTTCAAGCCACAAGCTGATTACGTGGCGTCTTGTAGCTTGAGACTTGTAGCTTGAGGCTTAACGTATGGCCACCATCGAATCCCTGCTGAACGACAGCGACCTGCCCGACTCGCCGAGCGCCCGGCTGGATGCCGAGCTGCTGCTCGCCCATGTACTGGGCACGTCGCGCAGCTATCTGCACACCTGGCCGGAGCGGGAGCCCGGCGCCGAGCAGTGCAAGGCCTTCGCCGAATACCTGGAACGCCGCCGCCGTGGCGAGCCGGTGGCCTATATCCTCGGGCGCCAGGGTTTCTGGAGCCTCGAACTGGAAGTCGCGCCACATACGCTGATCCCCCGACCGGACACCGAACTGCTGGTCGAAACCGCACTGCAGCTGCTCCCGGCGACTGCCGCTCAGGTTCTGGACCTGGGCACAGGCACCGGTGCGATTGCCCTGGCGTTGGCCAGTGAGCGCCCGGTGTGGCGGGTGACAGGGGTGGACCGCGTCGCCGAGGCCGTTGCCCTGGCGACACGCAACGCCCGGCAGTTGCGCCTGGACAATGTGCGCTTTCATCAAAGCCACTGGTTTTCCGCGCTGACGGGGCAGCGCCATGAGCTGATCGTGAGCAACCCACCCTATATTCCCGCTGGCGATCCGCATCTGTCCCAGGGCGACGTGCGCTTCGAGCCGGGCAGTGCCCTGGTGGCCGGCGAGGACGGTCTGGACGACATTCGTCAGATCATCGCCCAGGCGCCTGCTTATCTGCACGATGCTGGCTGGCTGTTGCTGGAGCATGGCTATGACCAGGCCGGGGCGGTGCGAGGACTACTCACCGAAGGCGGCTTCGTCTCGGTGCAAAGTCGGCGCGACTACGGCGGACATGAACGTATCAGCCAGGGGCGATTGAATAGGGGAGAAGCTGTGCATGTTGAGCGATGACGAGCTGCTGCGTTACAGCCGCCAGATACTGTTGAAACAGGTCGATATCGACGGCCAACTGAAGCTCAAGCAAAGCCGCGTGCTGATCGTCGGGCTGGGCGGCCTGGGCTCGCCCGTGGCGCTGTATCTGGCTGCCGCCGGCGTTGGCGAATTGCATCTGGCCGATTTCGACAGCCTCGATCTGACCAACCTGCAGCGGCAGATCGTGCATGAAACGGCCTCGGTCGGCCTGCCCAAGGTGGACTCCGCCATCGCGCGCCTGTCGGCGCTCAACCCGCAGGTGAAGCTGGTGCCGCATCGCGTTGCGCTGGATGCCGACTGTATCGGAGAGGTTGTCGACGAGGTCGATCTGGTGCTGGACTGCACCGACAACTTCAACATTCGCGAGGTGCTCAATGTCGCCTGCGTGGCCGCGAAGAAGCCGCTGGTCAGTGGTGCCGCCATCCGCCTGGAAGGGCAGCTGTCGGTTTTCGATCCGCGTATCGAGAGCAGTCCGTGCTACCACTGCCTGTACGGGCATGGCAGCGAAGCCGAGCTGACCTGCAGCGAGGCCGGCGTGCTGGGGCCGGTGGTCGGTGTGATCGGTAGCCTGCAGGCGCTCGAAGCGCTGAAGCTGCTGGCCGGTTTCGGTGAGCCGCTGGTGGGCCGGTTGTTGCTGGTGGATGCGCTGGGCAGTCGCTTCCGTGAGCTGAAGGTCAAGCGCGATCCGGCCTGCGCGGTCTGTGGGCCACAGCATGGCTGACAATGCGCCGATCGGCGTCTTCGACTCCGGTGTCGGCGGACTTTCGGTGCTGCGCGAAATTCGCCTGCGCCTGCCGCATGAATCATTGCTGTACCTGGCCGACAGCGGCCATGTGCCTTATGGCGAGAAAAGCCCCGAGTTCATCCGCGAGCGCTGCCGTTCGATTGCCGCCTTTCTGCTGGAGCAGGGCGCCAAGGCGTTGGTACTGGCCTGCAATACCGCAACCGCCGCCGGTATCGCTGAATTGCGTGAGCGCTATCCGCAGATTCCTCTGGTGGGCATGGAGCCGGCGGTCAAACCGGCAGCGCGGGCGACCCGCAGTGGCGTGGTGGGCGTGCTGGCCACGACCGGCACGCTTAAAAGCGCCCGCTTTGCGGCCCTGCTGGATCGTTTCGCCAGCGATGTGCGGGTCATTACCCAGCCCTGTCCCGGCCTGGTCGAATGCATCGAGACCGGTGAGCTGAATTCGCCGGCCACCCGCGCACTGCTCGATACTTTCGTCCAGCCTCTGCTTGAGCAGGGCTGCGATACGCTGATTCTCGGCTGTACGCACTACCCCTTCATCAAGCCGCTGCTGGCCGAAATGGTGCCATCGACCGTTACCCTGGTGGACACTGGGGCGGCAGTGGCGCGCCAGCTCGAAACGGTGCTCGCAGCTCGCCATCAGTTGGCTGAGGGCGAGCCGGGCGCACATTTCTGGAGCAGTGGCGAACCTCAGCGACTCGCGGATGTGCTGCCGACACTTTGGGGTGAAGGCGCGGCAGTTAGCTACTATCCTGATTAGGAACTCCCCGCTGCGCCTGCTTTCTGTATTTGGGGTGACATCCAATAAACAACAAAAGTGATGCCTACTTTTTGATAAGGAAAATCTGATGAAGAAGCTGATCTCCCTCGCTGCGATTGCAGTTGTTTCGTTGGGTCAGGTGGCTGCCGTTCACGCGTTGGATCTAACCGCTGCTGTTGGCCGCACTGGCGAGTCGACGACGACCTATCGGCTCGGGGCGCAGTTCGATTTCAATCGTAGCTGGTTCCAGAGCAGTGTAGGGCGGCTCACCGGCTACTGGGATGCCGGCTACACCTATTGGGAAGGTGACAAGACATCGAGCAACCACAGCATATCGCTGACGCCGGTGTTCGTTTACGAATTCGCAGGTGATGCGGTCAAGCCCTACCTGGAACTGGGCATCGGTGTTGCGGCGTTCGAGAATACCGAAGTGGAAAACAACGACCTGGGCTCTTCATTCCAGTTCGAGGACCGCATCGGCGCAGGCTTGCGCTTCGCAGGTGGGCATGAAGTGGGCGTGCGTGCGATTCACTATTCCAATGCCGGCATCAAGAATCCCAACGATGGGATAGAGAGTTACTCGCTGCACTATCGGATGTCGTTCTGATAATGCGGAGCCCGGCGCCTTGTGCGTCGGGTTATGCCTTCTGATCGTCGGATTACGCCTTCGGCTAATCCGACCTACAAAGGGTCGGGACAGGCTCAGCGATCTTCCCGATAGGCTGAGGCAGAGCCCTTACGCTCATCCAGGCAGTCTTCCGAACCCAATTCGAATTCCCGACAAATCAGCGGGCGCCGCTCATAGATGGTACAGCGCATGCTGTCTCGGTCGAGCGCGGCGCACCAGCCATCATCCAGGCGGCGCATGACCTGACCACCCCATGCGTCCACATCGATGAAGCGCTGCGGTACGCCGGTATCGCTGATCAGCATGACTTCCAGCCGGCAGCAGCAGGCCGCGCATGTGCTGCAACTGAGGCGGTTGTCGCTCAGCTGCCGATGGGGAATGAGAGGATTGGACATGCGGCCAGTGTAAACCTGTGGGAGCGGATTGAGCCGTGAATGCAGCAGAGCCGTCGGTTACGCCTTCGGAGACCCGGATTACGCCTTCGGCTAATCCAGGCTACGGTCTTGTCCGCGAGCCGTAGGTTGGGTTGGCCGAAGGACGGTTGCGTGTCAAGTAAGCAGGAAAACCTCCGCGCGGGGCCATAAAGCAAAGGCCCTGCGCACTCAACTGTTCTCTTCGAGCTGCTTGTTCTTCCAGCCTTCGCCGCCTGGCAGCAGCAGGTTGAGCACCAGCGCGATGATGGCGCACAGCGAGATGCCGGAAAGGGCGAACTCGCCATAACCGATCACCATGCCGCCGATGCCGAATACCAGCGTCACCGACACGATGATGAGATTGCGCGCTTCGGACAGGTCCACCTGATGACGGATCAGGGTGCTCAGGCCGACCACCGCAATCGAGCCGAACAGCAGGCAGAGGATGCCGCCCATCACCGGTACCGGAATGCTCAGCAGTGCCGCGCCGAACTTGCCGATAAAGGCCAGCACGATGGCGAAAACGGCAGCCCAGGTCATGACCTTCGGGTTGTAGTTTTTCGTCAGCATCACCGCGCCAGTGACTTCCGCATAGGTGGTATTGGGCGGGCCGCCGAACAGACCCGCCGCTGACGTCGCCAGGCCATCGCCCAGCAGCGTGCGGTGCAGGCCCGGCTTCTTGATGAAGTTCTTGCCCGTCACGCCGCCAATCGCCACCACGCCACCGATGTGTTCGATAGCGGGCGCCAGCGCCACCGGGACCATGAACAGGATCGCCCCCCAGTGAAACTCCGGAGCGACGAAGTTTGGCAGTGCCAGCCAGGGCGCTGCGGCGATGCCGCTGGTATCGACCACGTCGAACGCGAAGCAAAGGCTGTAGCCCACCGCGACGCCCGCCAGGATTGGCACCAGGCGAAACAGCCCGCGTCCCAGCACGGCGACCAGCAGGGTGGTCAGCAGCGCTGGCATCGAGATCAGCATGGCTGTTTCGTAAGGTATCAGCTGTGCGCTGCCATCGCCGGCCTTGCCCATCGCCATATTCACCGCAACCGGAGAAAGGGCCAGGCCAATGGAGATGATGACCGGCGCGATGACTACCGGCGGCAACAGGCGGTCAATGAAACCGGGACCCTTGAGCTGCACCGCGAAGCCGAGAAAGATATAGACGATGCCGGCCGCGACCACCCCGCCGAGCACGGCGGGCAGGCCGAAATCGGCCTTGGCAGCGATGATCGGTGCGATAAAGGCGAAACTCGATGCCAGGAAAACCGGCACCTGGCGCTTGGTGACGAGCTGAAACAGCAGCGTGCCGATCCCGGCGGTAAACAGCGCCACGTTGGGATCCATCCCGGTGATCAGTGGCATCAGTACGAGCGCGCCGAAGGCGACAAACAGCATCTGCGCGCCGGCCAGCACCTGCCGACCGATGGGCTCTTCCATGGCTTGCGACATGCTCAGACGTCCTTCTGCTTGGTGCCAAAAAGCTTATCGCCAGCATCACCCAGGCCGGGCACGATATAACCGTTTTCGTCCAGCCGTTCATCTATCGAGGCGGTATAGATGAGAACGTCCGGATGAGCCTGCTCCACAGCCTTGATGCCTTCTGGTGCGGCGACCAGCACCAGTGCGCGGATTTCCTTGCAGCCGGCTTTCTTCAGCATGTCGATGGTCGCGACCATGGAACCGCCGGTGGCCAGCATCGGGTCGATGATCATCGCCAGGCGCTGGTCGAGATTATCTACCAGTCGCTCAAGATAAGTATGTGCCTGCAGGGTTTCTTCGTTGCGTGCGATGCCGACAGCGCTGACCTTCGCGCCGGGAATCAGGCTGAGCACGCCGTCGAGCATACCGATACCGGCGCGCAGAATAGGCACTACCGTGATCTTCTTGCCGGAAATCTTCTCTACCTGAACCGGGCCGCACCAGCCATCGATGCTGTAGTTTTCCAGTGGCAGATCGCGGGTTGCCTCGTACGTCAGGATCGATCCAACCTCCTGTGCCAGTTCGCGGAAGTTCTTGGTGCTGATATCGGCTCGGCGCATCAGCCCAAGTTTGTGGCGAATAAGCGGGTGGCGAATTTCTCTAATGGACATGGCTGACTCCGGCAGGCGAATAAACCGGCGTAGATTAATGCATCGCAGGGATAGCGGCTATTTATGTGTCGAACGGCACTTGCTCTGCCTGCATTGGCATCGGTATCGTCGCGCCCCTTGAAAGTGCAGCCGACCGGGCTGTGTCCGCCCATTACTGTTCTGGAGCATCACCAGTGTCCGTCGATCTCGCACATATCCGCCAAGTCATGGCTGAAGCTGATTGCCTGCACGCCGAAGCCGAGGTCGAGGCCGCCATCGAGGCCGTCGCGGGCAGAATCAATGCTGATCTGGCCGAGCGTAACCCCGTGGTGTTCTGCGTGATGAACGGCGGCCTGATCTTTTCCGGCAAACTGCTGACCAAGCTGAACTTTCCGCTGGAACTGTCCTATCTGCACGCCACGCGCTATCGCAACGAGACCAGTGGCGGCGACCTGTTCTGGAAGGCCAAGCCGGAAATTTCCTTTATCGACCGTGACGTCTTGATCATCGATGACATCCTCGACGAAGGGCACACCCTGAGCGCGATCATCGACTTCTGTCGCCACGCCGGTGCCACCGCCGTCCATACTGCCGTGTTGGTGGACAAGGATCACCAGCGCAAGGCCCGTCCGGACCTCAAGGCCGACTACGTGGGGCTGAATTGTGCGGATCGCTACGTGTTCGGCTACGGCATGGACTACAAGGGCTACTGGCGCAACGCGCCCGGCATCTATGCGGTGAAGGGCCTGTAACCAGTAAAATCTTGCAGCTGAGCCGCTATTAGGGGATGGAGTAGGTTGGATTAGCCAAAGGCGTAATCCGACGCTGCGATGCAGGCGCCATCTGCCGGCCATGCACCCGGCCCCGTTCGCGGTTGGCGACGGAAGCGCCTGCGGTGATTCCATCCTACGATTGTTTCCTTTCACCTCAAGCATTGCGCCGCGGTAACGTTTCGGCGCTCATGCTCTCCTGCCAAAGTATTGCTTGGTCGATTCTCCTTGCTGACGTCACGCGCCGCGGGCGCTTGGGCAGGGCTGACGAGGGCGCGATTCTCCGTTTTTCTGTATACAGGGTCGCAACAGCTCTATTCCGGGGCTTGCATGGGCGGTGCTGGCGACTAATCTGTTGCATAGCCTGGCGGCAACGAATCTGGCCATGCCATGCAAAATGCTGCCGAAGCCCAGAGCTGGCAAGGCTGTTAATACTTAAGGACTACAAAGCAAATCAAACCTTAGTGCGCTTAACCCACTGCCGGCGTGTGGTTAGGGTGGAGCGTACTTTGAACCAACCAGGAGCGCCTCATGACAAAAACAACAAGGCAAGGATACTTCCAGCCCAAAACACTGGCCCTTGCCGTTGCGCTGGGTACTGCTGCACCGGCTTATGCAGTCAATTTCAATATCGGGGAAATCGAGGGGCAGTTCGACTCGTCCATGTCCATCGGCGCAAGCTGGTCCATGGCTGATCGGGATATGGACCTGGTGGGTGAGGCGAATGGAGGTACTGGTTATACCCAGACTGGCGATGATGGCCGGTTGAATTTCAAGAAAGGCGAAACCTTCTCGAAGATCTTCAAGGGCGTACACGACCTTGAACTGCGTTACCGCGACAGCGGTGCCTTTGTGCGTGGCAAGTATTGGTACGACTTCGAGCTGAAGGATGAAAGTCGTCTGCACAAGGACATCAGTGACGACGGTCGCAAGGTGGCTGCAAAAGCTTCCGGCGCCGAGATTCTCGATGCCTTCCTTTATCACAACTACTCCATCAGCGATTTGCCGGGCACCGTGCGGGTCGGTCGGCAGGTGGTGAGCTGGGGCGAGAGCACCTTTATCGGCAACTCGATCAATTCGATCAACCCGGTCGATGCCGCCGCTTTCCGCCGCCCTGGTGCGGAAATCAAGGAAGGCCTGATTCCGGTCAATATGCTGTACCTCTCTCAAAGCCTGAGTGATCGGTTGAGCATGGAGACCTTCTACCAGTTGAGCTGGAAGCAAACCGTCGTCGATAACTGCGGCACGTTCTTCTCCTCGGCTGATGTAGCGGCCAATGGCTGCAATGACAATTATCATATTCTCAACAGCGAGCTGATCAGTCTGCTGGGGGGGGTAGATGCGCTGAATGCCGCGTCTGCGGTGCTGCCTGTAACGCTGGCTCCTGTCAGTACGTCTGACGTCGGTCTGAACTATAGCCAGGAAGGCATGTTGGTTCGTCGCGGCAAGGACAACACGGCGCGCGACGATGGTCAGTGGGGTTTGGCCCTGCGCTGGCAGGGTGACAATACCGAGTACGGCGGCTACTTCATGAACTACCACAGCCGTACGCCTTTCCTTAGCATGCAGAATGCGGATGCGTCGGCACTGGCGGGTATTCCGGGTGCCATGCAAAGCATCTATAACACTCTTGGCGCGAGCCTTTTCGGTGGGCCGGCTGGCTGGTTGGGTACGGGCGCCTATTGGGGGGCAGGGGGTACTGGCAATCCGGGGGGAGCGGGCTACAACGCCGCATTGGGTGCGCAAGCCCAAACCCTGGCTGCTGCAGCCGTGGCGGTCGGCAACGGTCGTTACTTCATGGACTATCCTGAGGACATCCGCCTGTATGGTCTGAGTTTCTCCACCGTACTGCCTACCGGCACTGCGTGGCAGGGCGAGCTCAGCTACAGGCCGAACGCTCCGGTACAGATCAATACCCAGCAGATGACCCTGGCTCTGGCCAATGTGGTGACGGGAGGGTCGGCACCGGGCGCCATACAGAGCGGTTATGACCGTAAGGAAGTCACTCAGATTCAGACCACCTTCACCCACTTCTTCGATCAGGTTCTGGGGGCTTCGCGCCTGACGCTGGTCGGTGAGGTTGGTTTTGCCCATGTCGGCGGTCTGGAGAGCAAGAGCAAAAACCGTTATGGACGCGATCCGATTTACGGCATTACTGGAAGTGCCGTGGACCCGAATGAAACCTCGCTGGCACGTTATGGCGACCATGGTTTCACCACTGCCAACTCCTGGGGCTATCGCCTGCGCGCACTGGCTGACTACAACAACGTATTCGCCGGCGTGAACCTGACGCCGAATATCTCCTTCTCTCATGACGTCGATGGCTACGGCCCCAACGGCCTGTTCAACGAAGGTGCCAAGGCGGTCAGCATCGGGCTGGATGCCGTCTACCAGAACACCTACACCGCCAGCCTGTCCTACACCGACTTCTTCGGCGGGGATTACAACACGCTGGTTGACCGTGACTTCCTCGCCTTCAGCGTAGGCGTGAACTTCTAAGGAGCCTTTGCTAGCCCTGCCGAGGCGCCCTGACGGCGCTCGGCAGATCAGGTACAAGCAAGGCTGCGGCCAAACAAGATCTAGAGGAACTGGAAATTTATGAAAACAACAAGAAAACTGTTCAGCGTCCTGGCCTTCTCGCTGCTTGCAAGCAGCGTGATGGCTGCCGTTTCACCGGAGGAAGTCGCCAAGCTGGGCACGACGCTGACTCCGCTGGGCGCCGAGAGAGCCGGTAACGCCGATGGCAGCATCCCGGAGTGGACCGGCGGTCTGAAAACCGATGCCGCACCGCTCAAGAACGGCCACCTGACCAACCCGTTCAAGGACGAGCAGCCGAAGTTCGTCATCACCGCGCAGAACGCCGAGCAGTACAAGGCCAACCTCACTGCAGGCCAGATGGCGATGTTCCAGCGCTATCCGGATACCTACAGGATCCGCGTCTTCCCGACCCACCGGACCTCGGCGGTGCCTGACGCGATTTACGAGGCAGCCAAGAAGAGCGCGGCCAATACCGAGTTGGTCGAGGGCGGCAATGGGGTGAGCAATTTCACCGACAGCCGTTACTACGCCTTCCCGATTCCCAAGGACGGTCTTGAGGTGATGTGGAACCACATCACCCGTTACCGTGGCGGAAACGTCCGTCGCAACATCGCGCAGGCCACTCCGCAGACCAATGGCAGCTACACGATGGTGCATTTCGAGGATGAGGTGGCTTTCCCGTCGGAGATGAGCGATCTGGATCCCGAGCGCGCCAAGAACGCCTTGCTGTTCTTCAAGCAGCGCGTGACCGCTCCGTCGCGTCTGGCCGGTAACGTCCTGCTGGTGCATGACTCGCTGGATCAGGTGAAGGAGCCGCGCCAGGCGTGGATCTACAACGCCGGGCAGCGCCGCGTCCGCCGCGCTCCGCAGGTCGCCTACGATGGTCCGGGTACCGCCTCCGACGGCATGCGCACCACCGACAACTTCGATATGTTCAGCGGCGCGCCGGATCGCTACGACTGGAAGCTCATTGGCAAGAAGGAGCTGTACATCCCGTACAACAGCTACGAGATCGCTTCCAGCGATATCAAGTACAGCGACATCATCAAGGCAGGTCACGTCAACCAGGATCTGGCGCGCTATGAGTTGCACCGCGTCTGGGAAGTCGAGGCCACGCTCAAGAGTGGCGAGCGTAATATCTACGGCAAGCGTCGCTTCTTCATCGATGAAGACAGCTGGAGCATCGTCCAGTCGGAACTGTATGACGGACGCGGCCAGCTGTGGCGTGTAGGCGAGGCCCACATGCTGCAGTACTACCAGCACAAGGCGCAGGCATACGCCCTCGAAGCGTTGTACGACATCATTTCCGGTCGCTATATCGCCATCGGCATGAGCAACGAAGAGAAGCCCCATGCCTACGGCCATCGCGCCTCGGCACGGGACTTCACACCCGCTGCGCTGCGTAATGCGGGGGTGCGTTGATCGAGAACATCCTGCGTTGAACGAAGGCGGCCAAAATGGCCGCCTTTTTTATTTTCGCAACGAAAGATGATGTTTTTTGGCCGTTAAGCAGGGCGGATGGTCTCGCGCCACCTCTGTGAGTCGACAAAAGGTTCGGAATCGTGCAGCGTTGTGAGCGCAAAAGCGCGGCGGCAGGCTCCAATGGGAGCCAATGCGGCTGCGCTCACTGCTTTCTCATGGATCGATAGAACAAGAGAGCCTCACCATGTCCGTCCGCTTCAATCCCGGTGCGATCAGCACGGAAGCCGCCGCGCAGGTTCAGGTCGCGACCATTCCACGCCTGCCACCAGCGCATATTCCCAGGCCCCGCCTGATGGGCGTCCTGCTGGAAGCCCGTTGCCGACTGCGTCTGATCTGCGCGCCAGCGGGGTTTGGCAAAAGTGTGCTGTTGAGCGAATGTGCTCGCCGGGTGCCCGCCGATACGCATCTGATCTGGCTCGACCTGGGTGGCCGACCTTTTTCCGCCGAGGCGCTGTATTCGCAGCTCAGCCGGTACCTGGGCGGCTCGCCAACGCCGACAGTGGATATCCAGCAAGACCTGGTCAGCCTGTTGAGTGCGTCTCGGCAACCGTTGTGGATCATGCTCGATGACTATCCGAGGCAAGTGGCGCCGGCGTTCGATGCCTGTCTTGACATGTTGCTCGAACAAGGACCCGAATCCGTCAGCTGGTGGGTCAGCAGTCGTCGTCAGCCTGCATGGAAATTGCCTCGGCTGTTGCTCCAAGGTGATCTCTTCGAATTGCAGGGCGAAGCGCTGGCGCTGACCGCCAGCGAACTGAGGCAGATACTCAAGGCGCATCGTCTGGATCTTACCGAAGATACCTTCAAGCAATTGCTGGCAGGTAGTGAAGGCTGGTTGGCGGGGGTCAGCCTGCTGCTGTTCAATGCCGACGAGCAGGCAGTGCGCGAGCGCCTGCTGGCCGGAACGCCATTGCTCAGGGATTACGTACAGCGTGAAGTACTGGAGGGGCAGAGCGAGGAGATCTGTCGGGCACTGTATGCGCTGGCACGCCTGCCGCGTTTTTCCCCGCAGCTGTGCGAGCATGTGCTTGACGGGGCCGGCAGCAACATTCTCGATGTGTTGAAAACCTTTCAGCTGTTCATTCGCCAGATCGACAACTGTGGTGAATGGTTTCGTCTGTGGCGTCCGTTGGCGCTGATACTGCAGCGCATGCCGGAGTCGCTATCGCCCACCCAGACCCATCTGCGCGCCTGCCAGTGGTTTGCCAACCGTGGAGAGATGCGCGAAGCGGTCGAGCATGCCCTGTGGGCCGGACAGCCGGAGGTGGCTGCCAATTTTCTGCAGCGCTACGGGCAGGAGCAACTGCTCATCGGCGACAACGTTTCGCACTTTTTGAAGTGGCGCAGCGAGTTGCCGCAGGACCTGTTCGCCAGCACCACACGGCTGATCGTGCTGCAGGGATGGGCCTTGCTCATTTCGGCTCGGCTCGACGAAGTGGACGATTGTCTGGCCGATCTGGCCAAGTTCTTCCCGCAGCCTGACGCCCGGCGCCAGGCCCAGTTGCTGGCGCAGTGGCAGGCGCTACGCGGCTTCCTGGCGCGCCTGCGGGGTGAGCCCCAAGCTCGGGGTTATTGTCTGCAGGCGCTGGAGGTCCTGTCGGATCATGCCTGGGCGCAACGTGTGCTGTGCTATCAGGTGCTGTGCCAGCAGGCGATGGCCGAAGGCCAGCTCGAGCTGGCGCAGCAGTACAACAGCGAGGGCGTGAAACTCGCGCGGCTCAAGGGAAGTGTGCTGTACGAGATGATGCTCAGCGTTGATCGCATTCAGTTGCTGGAGCTGACCGGTGAGTTCGAGCGCGCCGTAGGTGTGCTCGATGAGTCACTGATGGTGCTGCGTGACAGTGTCGGACACAGCCCGATCATTGGCCGCCTGAAGTTGCTGCAAGGGCATCTGCTGGCCTATCAGGGGCTGGATGAGCCGGCTCGGGAAGCTTTCCAGCAAGGACGGATCGAGACCGAAACCTGCGGCGATTCCTACGTGTTCTTCGGCTATGCAGGGTTGGCCGAGCTGGCTGCGCGCAATCAGGAATTTCCCAGCGCCTACCATTGGCTGCGCGAGGCGGAACGGCTGACGCAATGGCGGCACGTACCGGAAGCCCGCTTTCGCGGCATTCTCCTGTTGATCACCGGGCTGACATGGCTGCATCAGGGGCAGTTGAGAAAGGCCCGTAGCGTGCTGAACCAGGTGCTGGAACTCTACGAGGGCCATGCCTACCTCGCGCCTTCAGGCTTTTACGAGCTGTTGCCACGGGTGCAGCGCTATCTGGCGATCATCGATATGCTGGCTGGTCGTTGCTCGCTGGCCATCGAAACATTGCGCGAGCTGATCGAGCAGAACCTTCGCGTGCAGCGGCTGGGCCTTGCCTGTGAATGTCGTTTCACCCTTGCCGAAGCGCTGCAGCTCGATGGCCGGCATGAAGAGGCGGAGCTGGAGTTGCGCAAGGCCCTGGGCGAGGCGGCAAAACAGCAGATGGTCAAGCCGCTGTACGAGCTCCAGCATCGCCAGCCGCAGTGGCTCGCCAAGATATTGCCTGCCGGAAAAGGCGAGCGCCTGCGTGATCGGCTTCTACAGTTCGAGCGCGAGCCGGAAGACCCCCTGGCGGTCGGTGATGAGGTGATGCTGAGCAATCGTGAACTTGCCGTGTTGCGGCTTATTGCCCAAGGCTGCTCGAACCAGGAGATTGCCGAGCAGCTGTTCATTTCACTGCATACGGTCAAGACCCATGCGCGGCGCATCAACACCAAGCTGGGCGTGGCGCGCCGTACCCAGGCGGTGGCGCGGGCCAAGGCGCTGGGCTGGCTCTGAGGCGGGGCAATCAAAAAGCGACGGAGCGCGGCAGAGGCATATCCTGGCTGCGTTCGATGGCGAGACTGAACTGCAGGCTGGTGATCAGGCGTTCGAGCTGCTGCTGATCACGCCACTGCCGGGTGCTGATGAAGCGCTTGACCGCCACCCCAGCTGTATCAGTGAGCGTCAGCAGGATGCTGCCGTCGGGCTTCTCGATGCTGAAATTGACGCAGTAGTCCGGTTGGAATACGTCACTGATTTGCTTGAATGGGCTTTCCATGGGGTATCCGATTGAAGGCTGCGTTCAATGGACAGGGGCGGTAATGACTAGTTTCGCCCGGCGGACGGGTGCCGCCGTGACAAAGGGAAGCAGGCGCTGAGTAAGCTCCTCGAGGTTCAGGACGTGACTTCCGATGCGGGAAGCTCGGCCAGGGCCTCGGGATTGTTTCTGAACGCCTTGGCGAACAGTTCCCGGTGCCTGGCCATATAGATGCCGATGTCCTCGGCCTGCTGCTCGCTCAGCGAAGGCGACGCCTGCTGCAGAACGGTCGCCAGTGCTTCGGCGAGTTCGAGCATCTTGTCGTGACGGTCGGCTTCTGCTTTATCCATGAACAAACGCTCCAGATCCCGGCTGCTGCGGTACACCACTTCAACGGCCATCCACTACCTCGGCTCAATGTATTGATACTGGTTTTTTATACAGCATAAATCGGCTGGCCCGAATTGGAAAGCGCTTGAGTCAGTGGGTGAAGTGCCCTTGCAGTCGTTCGGCGCGGAATTCCAGGGCGCTGGCGCGGTATCCCGCACGCAGCATGGGCAGCGGCAGGCAGGACTGCCAGCGCGCGCCAGGCTGCAAATCGCCTGCTCCGCCGTATTGCGGCGCATCGTAATTGGAGCCGACCAGATTCAGCGCCGAACCGGGCGAGTGGGCCGTCACGTTCCAGCGCAGGCTGCGCAGGGGTTTCGGGCTGTGGTTGTCGAGGGTGACCTGCAGGGGGCGGGTTGCCGGGCAGGTATCGGGCGCATAGACCAGGCGCAGTTCGAGTTGCGCCAGCAGTTGGGCCTCGCGCTGTTCCTGCCAGATGACCCAGGCGGCGACGAGGCCCAGGCCCAGCAGTGCGCCCAGTGATATAGGCAGTGCGCGCAGGGGGTAGCGGATCAGCAGGATCAGCCAGGTGACGATGAGCAGCGCGCCGATCAGCATGCTGATGCGCCTGATGCCGGTGTGCCTGTCGAATCGGACATCGAGACCTCGTTCTTGATTAACTGGGGTGTTGGCAGGGAGAACCCTGTGCAACACAGTCATTGAGTCGAACCCGGAACATCATGCGACATACGCATGACCTTTGCATCACTTCGACCATGACTTCAATGGCTCTAGGACGGCACAGTCCAGCCGATGAACGCCCAGCGCATCGGCGCGCCGCCCTGCCGGGCGCGTTCCGGGTCGGCTCGATACCAGTCGGCGAGGGCGTCGCGCTGCGCATCGTCGAGCGGGCCGAGCGACCAGACGACCCTGTCGACGAATTCTTCGAAGGTGGCGCAGCCCGCCAGCCGGCTGGGTATCTCTATATAGACCAGGTGTGGATGGATGCCACGCTGGTGCAGCAGGTTGAGCGTGTAGATGTAGTCCGGCAGGGCCGGTCGCTCGCGTCCGAGCAGGCTGGCGATGGTCGGGTCGATGAAGTGTCCGCCGACCAGTTGGGTCATGTAGGCGCGCAAGCGGGTGTGGCGGTGGATCTTTTCCAGCGCGGCGTCCAGGTCCTCGACCAGGCCCGAACGCGAGGCGATCAGGATGTCGCAGATCGGCACCTCGCTCCAGTCGTCTTCCCAGGCGCACAGCACGGGATGCACGTTGTCCAGTTCGAGCGCCTCGGCGTTGTCGTTGAGCAGGGCGAGCATCGCCGGGCTGTAGTCGAGGGCGTAGACCTCTTCCAGGCGCGGGGCCAGGGGCAGGCAGAGGGGGCCGGGGCCGCAGCCGATGTCCAGCAGGCTGCGGGCGCCGTCGAGGTTCATGCGGGCGATGAAGGCGTCGGCGTAGTGGCCGCCGAGCGGCTTGCGGTCCATCGTCAGGGCGCGCTTGTCCCACTCTCTGGCCGGTTTGGGTCGATAGGACGCGAGCTGCAGGTGTTGGCGATAGCGTTCTGCGAAGTCGATGTCATCGAGGCTCATGGTGGCTCCCGGAGGTCAGGGTGGTCAGCAGCTGCATTTGACGAGCGATCTGCTCCGCCGGCAGGTCATACAACCAGGCCAGGCGCTGCAGGGTAAGGGTATCCGTACGAGAGCCGCAGTGGACGATGCGCCCCTGCTTGTAGAGGGCGATCCGGTCGGCCACGCGTAGCGCGTGTTCCGGCTGGTGGGTGCACAGGAGAATGCCCAGACCCTGGTCGCGCAACGCCCGAAGCTGTTCGAGCACACGCACCTGGTTGCCGAAGTCCAGGCTGGCGGTCGGCTCGTCGAGGATCAGCAGCGCCGGTTCCTGGGCCAGGGCGCGGGCGATCAGCACCAGTTGCCGTTCACCGCCGCTGAGGTGGGTGTAGATGCGTGGTGCAAGGTCGAGAATGTTTAGGCGTTGCAGGCAATCGCGTGCCACCTGCCGGTCGTGTACCGAGGGCTGGGCGAAGGCTTTGAGATGCGCGCTGCGGCCAAGCAGCACCATCTCCTCGACGCTGAACGGGAAGCTCAGGCTCTGCGCCTGGGGCACGTAACCGAGGCATTGCGCCAATCGCCGCCGGGACCATTCGGACAAGGGATGGCCATCGAGCAGGACGCTGCCCGCCAGGGGCCGCAGCAGGCCGAGCAAGGTCTTGAACAGGGTCGATTTGCCACTGCCGTTGGGGCCGAGCAGGCAGAGAACTTCGCCGCTGTTCAGGCGCAGGTCCAGATTCTGCCCCAGGGGCTGGCCGACATAGCCGATTGCCAGTGCGCGGGCTTCCAGGCAGTTCATGCGCTGCGCCCTCCACGCGCCAGGAGCAGCAGGAAGAACGGCGCGCCGATCAACGCCATGAGGATGCCCAGCGGCAACTCGATGCCGGCCAGGGTGCGTGCCAGGGTGTCGGTGAGCAGCAGGAAGCTGGCGCCCAGCAACAGGCTGGCCGGCAGCAGCCGGGAGAATTCGGGACCGACCAGCAGCCGCGCCATGTGCGGCACGACCAGGCCGATCCAGCCGATGATGCCGGTGATGGCCACGGCGCTGGCGGTCATCAGCGTGGCGCTGAGAATCAGCAGCAGGCGGATACGGCTGATGTTCAGGCCGAGGGCGGCGGCTTCCTCGTCGCTCAGACTGAGCAGGTTGATCCGCCAGCGCAGCAGCGCCAGGGGCAGCAGGCCGGCCAGCATCAGCGGCGCGGCGCTGGCCAGGTCCGCGAAACTGACGCCGTTGAGGCCGCCGAGCAGCCAGAAGGTGATGCTGGGCAGCTGGCTGTAGGGATCGGCGAGGATTTTCAGCAGCGAAATGCCGGCGCCCAGCAGGGTGCCCAGCGCCACGCCGGCCAGCACCAGGACCAGCACCGGGTCATGGCGCCTGATCCGGCTGGCCAGCAGGTAGACCAGGCTGACCGCCAGCAGGCCTCCGACGAACGCCAGCAGCTGCACCCAGGGCAACGGCAGGCCGAGGAAAATGCCCAGCACCGCGCCCAGCCCGGCGCCGGCAGAAACGCCGAGAATATCCGGCGACACCAGCGGGTTGCGAAACATGCCCTGGTAGGCGGCGCCCGCCGCAGCCAGGGCGCCGCCTACCAGCAGGGCGGTGAGGATGCGCGGCAGGCGCAATTGCCAGAGCACGGTCTCGATCTGTTG
The DNA here is from genome assembly GCF_013522825.1 of Stutzerimonas stutzeri. GTDB lineage: Bacteria > Pseudomonadota > Gammaproteobacteria > Pseudomonadales > Pseudomonadaceae > Stutzerimonas > Stutzerimonas stutzeri_AK. The sequence continues at coordinate 11,028 of NZ_JAAMQZ010000042.1, read as the reverse complement.
CGCCGGCGGCGCGCTTGTGCCCCCCAGGTGGCTGGCCAGGGAGTCGAGCAGATCGCCCAGGCGCAGCGGGTACTTGCCGGCGAGCAAGGCGATCAGCAGGCTGGCGAGCAAGGCGACGACCAGCAAGGTCCAGGCGAGCCCTGGTGCGCGCCGGCTCGTTGGCAGGATTTCCCGCCGGCAACCTGGCTGGCTGATCGCTTCTTCGAGCCGGTTGCTGGGCAATGGCCGGTCAAGCCCCGAGTTGTCAGCCATGCGCGCTTCCCGGATGCCCGGCCAGCAACCGCTGCAGTTGCGCCTCGTCCAGCTGCATGCCGTAGAACAGCGCGAAGAACTCCCGCACCCGCTGCGGCAAGGCGCCGGCATGTTTCGGGTCGAACGCCGCCAGCCATTCCAGGCCCAGCAGGCGATTGAGGCCGGGTGGTCCGTCCAGCCAGCCGAAAGGCGATTGCGGCACGCTGTAGACACGCCCCTCGCGCACCGCCGGCAGCGCCTGCCAGAGCGAGGACTGACGGATGTGCCGGTAAAGGTTGGCGTCCTGGCACAGCAGGCTGTGGGGTTGCCAGTCCAGGAGCTGCTCCAGGGAAATCCGCGCCAGTCCGCCGGAGCCGAGCCACGCGGCGACGTTTTCCAGCCCGGCCAGCTCCACGGCTTCGGCGTGAATGGAGCCGCCCAGCCCGGTTTCCAGGCCGTCATGGCCACGGGCCAGATAGACCGGACCCAGTGCTGCGCCATGGTTCCTGGCACGCATCAGAATGGCTTCGGCATATTGCGCCAGGCGCTCGCCACGGACCTGGACACCCAGCCGAGCGGCGGCTTCGCGCAACTGACGGGGCGATTCCTCCAGCCGGCCATCGACGAGCAGCCAGGGCAGGCCCGTCTGTTCGCTGGTGCGCAGGGCCAGGGACTGATAGGTGGCATCGGCTTCACCGACATCGAGGATCAGGTCCGGCGCCAGGGCCACCAGGGTCTCCAGGGGCACGGTGCTGCCACGTCCAGCCAGGCGACCGATCATCGGCAGGTCACGGACCACGGGGCTGAGCAGGCTGCGCTTGTCCTCGTCCAGTGGCCAGGGCCAGCCCAGCATCTTTTCCGGCGCCAGGCAGCAGAGCAATACGGCGGCCGGTGCACCGGCGGCGAAGACCTTGCGAACCTGCGTCGCTGGCGGCGTCTGGCCGAAGGTGAAAACCAGTGAGTCCGTGGCGCTGGCCAGCGGGGGTAGCAGCCAGGGGCCGACAGCCATGGCCTGGAGCAGTTGCCGTCGCTTCATGCGTTCTGTTCCATATCACGGGGCAGGGCGTCGGCCCAACTCAGCAGGGCCTCTTCGCTCAGGGGCAAAAGGCAGTCGTCAGTGCCGACGAAACGTTGCCAGTCGGCCTGGTATTGCGGGCTGACCAGGGTCAGCAGCGGGATGCCTTCGCTCATCAACGCGAGCATTTCGCTGGCGAACCCTCGCCCTGCGGCCTCCACGGCGCCGAAGCGATTGACGATGACCAGATCCGGTCGCTCATGCAGCGCTTCGCGCAGCACGCCGCTGGCCTGGGCAAGCGCGCCGGGGTCGAGGGAGCAGGCATGGGAGCCGGGGCCGAGTGCCTGGGAGATGGCGAAGCTGCGACCGTCACGTATATCGCTGATCAGCATCGGCAGGCGTCCTTGCGGGTCCTTGCCACGCAGGGGCAGCAGCCCGCGTACCTTCCAGCCGGAGGCCTGCAACTGTCCGCAGAACTGGCGGATCAGCGCATCGCCCTCACTGTTTCCGGCATGCAGTACGGCCGCGAAAGGGAAGTGATTCATGTGGCTCTCCATTGCAGGTGCGCTGGGCGCGGCAGGTTCGCGCCCAAGGCCGTTCAGAAGCTGAAGGTGGCGTTGGTGAACAGGGTGCGCCCAGGCATCGGGTAGCCGTCGGCGAGTTCGTAGTGCTTGTCGCCCAGGTTGTTCACGCCGGCCTCAAGCGCCAGGTCAGGGCGTGGTTTCCAGACGCCCTTGGCGTTGACCGTGGCAAAACTGCCCACGTGGCGGTAGCCGGATGCCGTGGCGTTGCCGCTGCTCACCTGACGGCCTTCCTCGGCATCCAGGCTGGTCTGGAACGCCCATTGCTGCAGGGGGCTCCAGGTGGCGTGGGCGAACAGCTTGTGGCGTGGGGAATCGGTGAGGGGTATCTGGCGATCGCTCATGTTGTCGCGGTCCAGGTAGGTGTAGGCGGCGCCGAGTCGCCATTGCTCGCCGAGCGTCTGCTGCAGGGACAGTTCCAGGCCGCGGTGGCGCGCTCTGGAAATATTCTGTGCCTGGTCGCAGGTCAGTCCGCCACACGCGGTGCTGGGCACGACTGCGGTCTGGATATAGTCGCGAATGTGGCTGTAGAACAGTGACGCTTCGCCGCTGGCGCCGCGCCAGGGCGTGCCGCGCAGGCCTATTTCGCCGTGCCGCGCCACTTCGGGGTCCAGGTCCGGGTTGGGTATGGCGCGGCCCATGCGGTACGAGTAGCGATCCTTGATGGTCGGCAGGCGGGATTTGCGCGCCAGGCTGGCATAGGCCTCGATATCCGGCGTCAGGTCGTGGGCCAGTTCGATCAGGCCATTGGTGGCGCGGGTCGTGCCGGTGGGCAGCAGGTGGGCCTCATGCGCTTCACGCTCCTCATGGCTGAGACCCAGCCGCAGGCGCCAGGCGCTGCTCAGCTCGATGATGTCTTCGATGGCGACCGAACGGGTTACGTCGCGGAAGTTCTTGTCGTCCTCCTCGTGCCGGTCGTCTTTGTAGTGCAGGGCCAGGTGCAGCTCGTGGTCCTCGAGATGGCGGCTGACCAGTTCCACCGCCGCGCCGTAGGTCTTGTCGTCGTAGAGGCTGCGTTCGGTGCGCTGGCTGTAGCTGGCATCGGTGAACATGTCCAGACCGTTCTGATACTTGTCGGCGTACAGGCGGGTCTTCAGGGTCAGCGCGTCGCTCAGTTCGGTCGAGCTGAGGAAGTACAGGCTTTCTTTGTCCCAGAAGGGCCACTGCCAGTAACGCATGCTGCCCTGGGTGGATTTGCCGGTGTACACCGGATTGCCCTTTTCGCCTTCCTGCTTGCTGTAGGCCAGGGCGTATTCATCGCTGGCGTTGGGGGTGAAGCCGATCTTCAGCGAGGCCCTGCGGTCGGTGCGATAGGCGTTCTGCCGGCGGTCGCCACTGTCGGTCGGCGAGGCCTTGTGGTCCTCGAAGCCGCGGCCCAGGGCAAAGCTGTTCGCCTCCAGATAGGAGGCTCCGGCCTGGAAGTACCACAGGCCCTGGTTGGAGCCGACATTGGCGGCGACCTTGCGCTCGCCGCCGGTGGCGAAGCCGATACGCACGTCGCCTTCCAGCTCGCGTAGCGGTTTGCGGGTGATCAGGTTGATGGCGCCGCCCATGATGTTGGGGCCGTAGAGCAGCGATGCGGCGCCCTTGGCCACGCGGATTTCGGCGAGGTCGAAGGTGGTGAAGCGACCGAAGTCCACGTAGCCGTCATACGGTACGTACTGCGGAATGCCATCGAGGAACAGCGGCACCTGGCGCGAATCGAAGCCGCGCACGAAGACGGTTTCCTCGTTGCGACTGTTACGCGAGAGATTGACCCCCGGCAGGGTGTTGATCGCGCTGCCCACCGTTTCGCGATTGAAGGCGCGAATGTCGGCGCCGCTCAACGCCTGCTCGCCGACTTCACTGGTGTGCAGGGCCGTGCTGTGAACGACGATATTGCCGAGGTCGAAGACGTTGCCTTGCGCCAGCGCATGGGGCACCGAAAGGGCGGCTAGCCCTGCAACTGAACCGAGAAGACTGGCGAAGCGAATGGTGGCGCGCAGAGGACAGGCGCGATTCCTGGGTTTGGCGGGCATGGTCACTCCGTAATATACGTTTTTATATAGCGAGTAATGAAAAGCTGCCGCTGGTTGCAACTGTCTGGTCAGGGAAATGGGCAGCGGTGCGTGTCTTGCCTGTGGTGACAGGAGAGTCCTGTGATCGCAATATATTTCTGTATACAGCGATAGAAATTGATTGTCATCAATTTGTCAGGACGAATCGCTTGATTCAGTTCTGCTCTGTGGTGGAGCGGCCATGGCTGGCCAGGCGTTCGAGCGCGGCCTTCAGTCGGGGGTCCCTGATGCCGCGCGCGGTCTCCTGGAGATTGTCCGCAGCCTGGGTGGACAACTCTGGCGCCGGGCCGGGTGTGTGCCTGGGAGCTTCGGGGGGCTGGACCTTGAACAGGATGCGGTTCAGGCCTGCGAATGCCTCCATGGCCTGCAACTGGCGTTGCAGACGGCGCTGCTGGTAGCGCAGGCGGGTGGCCCAGTGCCCATCGGTGACGATGAGCAGCAGTGTGCCTTCGCGCCAGGAGGCGACGTGGCAGTGCTCGCGCGCAGCGGGTTGCAACTGGCTTTCAACCAGATGTTGCAGGCGATCGAGCCGTCTTGCCTCGCTGAACAAGGCTTGCAGCGGCTTTGCTTCGCGCAGCAGCGCGGCGGGCGCTCGGGCTGGCGGGGGGCGCAGCGACATGGGGGTATCCGGCAGTGGTGGTAGCGGACCACAAGCTTAGCAGAAGGCCCGTGGCATTCAGGCAGTACAGGTTGACTGCCGGGCCGATTGCTTTGCAGTATGACGGGCTTTCGCCGGTGCGCAGCAGCACCTTTTCTCACCGGCATTTGCGAGTAGAATGCCCCCTTTGCACGCAATCGTGGTGGCCCCGCGGTCGTGTCTCCATCCCCAGCATGGAAGTCCTTGTCGATATGTTTGCGCCTTTAATGAAGAAACTCTTTGGAAGCAAGAATGAGCGTGAGGTCAAGCGCATGCTCAAGGCGGTTCAGTCCGTCAATGCACTCGAAGAGCAGATGCTGTCGCTGTCCGATGAGCAACTGCGAGACAAGACCGAAGAGTTCAAGGCCCGCATCGCCCAGGGCGAGACGCTCGACCGACTCCTTCCCGAAGCCTTCGCCGTCTGCCGTGAGGCGGGCAAGCGCGTCATGGGCATGCGCCACTTCGACGTACAGCTGATCGGCGGCATGACCCTGCACGAAGGCAAGATCGCCGAAATGCGCACCGGTGAGGGCAAGACCCTGGTGGCGACCCTGGCGGTCTACCTCAACGCGCTGGCCGGCAAGGGCGTCCATGTGGTCACGGTGAACGACTACCTGGCCCGCCGCGACGCCAACTGGATGCGTCCGCTGTACGAATTCCTCGGTCTCTCGGTTGGCATCGTCACCCCCTTCCAGCCGCCGGAAGAAAAGCGCGCCGCCTACGCCGCCGACATCACCTACGGCACCAACAACGAATTCGGCTTCGACTACCTGCGCGACAACATGGCGTTCAGCCTCGAAGACAAGAACCAGCGCGAACTGAATTTCGCCGTGATCGACGAAGTGGACTCCATCCTCATCGACGAGGCACGCACGCCGCTGATCATCTCCGGCCAGGCCGAGGACAGCTCCAAGCTCTATCAGCAGATCAACCAACTGATCCCCACGCTCAGGCAGCACATCGAGGAAGAAGAGGGCGTCGTCACCCAGGAAGGGCATTTCAGCATCGACGAGAAGACCCGCCAGGTCGAGCTCAACGAGCAGGGCCACCAGTTCGTCGAGGAAATGCTGACCGAGGCCGGGCTGCTGGCCGAAGGCGAAACCCTCTACTCGGCGCACAACCTGGGGCTGTTGACTCACGTCTATTCCAGCCTGCGTGCGCACAAGCTGTTCCATCGCAACGTCGAATACATCGTGCAGAACAACCAGGTGCTGCTGATCGACGAGCACACCGGACGTACCATGCCGGGGCGTCGCCTGTCCGAAGGCTTGCACCAGGCCATCGAGGCCAAGGAAGGGCTGCCGATCCAGCCCGAGAGCCAGACGCTGGCCTCGACCACCTTCCAGAACTACTTCCGCCTGTACAAGAAGCTCTCGGGGATGACCGGCACCGCCGACACCGAAGCCTTCGAGTTCATGCAGATCTACAGCCTGCCGGTGATGGTCATCCCGACCAACAAGCCGCTGGCGCGCAAGGACTACAACGACCTGGTCTACCTGACCCAGGAAGAGAAGTACGCGGCGATCATCGCCGACATCAAGGATTGCCAGAACAATGGCCGCCCGGTGCTGGTCGGCACCGCCACCATCGAGACCTCCGAGTACGTGTCGAAGCTGCTCGACAAGGAAGGCATCGAGCACAAGGTGCTCAACGCCAAGCATCACGACAAGGAAGCCGAGATCATCGCCCAGGCCGGTCGTCCGGGTGCGGTGACCATCGCCACCAACATGGCCGGTCGCGGTACCGACATCCTGCTGGGCGGCAACTGGGAAGTGGAAGTTGCGGCGCTCGAGAACCCTACCGACGAGCAGGTCGCGCAACTCAAGGCCGAATGGCAGAAGCGCCACCAGGCCGTACTCGAAGCCGGCGGCCTGCATGTGATCGCTTCCGAGCGTCACGAATCGCGGCGTATCGACAATCAGCTGCGTGGTCGTGCCGGACGTCAGGGCGACGCCGGCTCCAGCCGTTTCTATCTGTCGCTGGAAGACAGCCTGATGCGCATCTTCGCCTCCGACCGGGTGAAGAACTTCATGAAGGCGCTGGGCATGGAATCCGGTGAGGCCATCGAGCATCGGATGGTCACCAACGCCATCGAGAAAGCCCAGCGCAAGGTCGAGGGACGCAACTTCGACATGCGCAAGCAACTGCTCGAATACGACGATGTGGCCAACGAGCAGCGCAAGGTCATCTACCATATGCGCAACAGCCTGCTGGCCGCCGATGAGATTGGCGAGACCGTTGCCGAGTTCCGCCGCGAAGCGCTCGACAATGCCGTCAACCAGCACATTCCGCCGCAGTCTTTGCCGGAACAGTGGGACATCGCCGGGCTTGAAGAGGTGCTCTACAGCGATTTCGGCACCCGTCTGCCGGTGCAGCAGTGGCTCGACGAGGACGACAAGTTCCATGAGGAAGCCCTGCGTGAGCGCATCCTGCAGGCCTTGATCGAGGCCTACAACGAGAAGGAAGAAATGGCTGGCGCCGAAGCGCTGCGCACCTTCGAGAAGCAGATCGTGCTGCGTGTGCTGGACGACCTGTGGAAGGATCACCTGTCGACCATGGATCACCTGCGCCACGGCATTCACCTGCGTGGTTATGCACAGAAGAACCCCAAGCAGGAATACAAGCGCGAATCCTTCGCCCTGTTCAAGGACCTGCTCGAATCCATCAAGCGCGACGCGATTCGTGTGCTCTCCCATGTTCAGGTCCGCCGCGAAGACCCGGCAGAGGAAGAGGCGCGTCTGCGCCGCGAGGCCGAGCAACTGGCGCAGCGCATGCAGTTCCAGCATGAAGAAGTTTCAGCGCTGGCCGAGCCGGAAGAGCCTGAGGCCCAAGGCGCCGCAGCAGCGCCAGTGATGACGCCGGTGCGCACCGAGCCGAAGGTCGGTCGCAACGAGCCATGCCCCTGCGGTTCGGGGAAGAAGTACAAGCATTGCCACGGGCAGATTCAATAAAGCGCATTGCCTGTTTTTGACCCACGCCGCGACCGGTTCTGCCGCTCGCGGCGTTTTTATCCCTGTTTTCGTCGCGGCCAGCGGGCCGTCAAATTTTGAAGGAGCGTATCCATGGCTGTCGGTCTTGGTCCTTTACCTGTACTGCATCCGGTTCCCGGTTTCGAGCTCGGCATCGCTTCCGCCGGCATCAAGCGCCCTGGCCGCAAGGATGTGGTGGTGATGCGTTGCGCCGAGGGCTCGCGCGTGGCCGGCGTGACCACCACCAACGCCTTCTGCGCGGCACCGGTACTGATTACTCGCGAGCGTATGGCGGGTGATGTGCGTTACCTGCTGACCAACACCGGCAACGCCAACGCCGGCACCGGTGCCGGCGGCCTGGCCAATGCTCGCCGTACCTGCGCCACGCTGGCTGCGCTGACCGGCGCCGAAGAAAATGCCGTGCTGCCGTTTTCCACCGGGGTGATCGGCGAGCCGCTGCCGGTGGAGAAGATCGAAGCCGCGTTGCAGGCCGCTCTCGATGATCTGTCCGAGGATCACTGGGCCGAAGCCGCCACCGGCATCATGACCACCGACACCCTGCCCAAGGGCGCCAGCCGGCAGTTTCAGCACGAGGGCGTCACCGTCACCGTGACCGGTATCTCCAAGGGCGCGGGCATGATCCGCCCGAACATGGCGACCATGCTCGGCTACATCGCCACCGACGCCAGGGTGGCGCGCGGCGTACTGCAGGATCTGGTCCGCGATGCGGCCAACAAGTCCTTCAACCGCATCACCATCGACGGTGACACCTCCACCAACGACTGCTGCATGCTGATCGCCACCGGCCAGGCGAACCTGCCGGAAATCACCGAGGCCAGCGGCGAGCTGTTCGCCAAGCTGAAGCAGGCGGTGTTCGAGGTATTCATGGACGTGGCCCAGGCCATCGTGCGCGATGGTGAAGGGGCCACCAAATTCGTCACGGTCATGGTCAATGGCGGCATGACCCACCAGGAATGCCTGGACGTGGGATACGCCGTTGCCCACTCGCCGCTGATCAAGACCGCGCTGTTCGCCTCCGACCCGAACTGGGGACGTATCCTCGCCGCCGTCGGTTATGCCGGTGTGCCGAATCTGGATGTCAGCCTGATCGACGTGTTCCTTGGCGACGTCTGCATCGCCAGCCAGGGCGGACGCTCGGCCAGCTATACCGAAGAGCAGGGCGCGGCGGTGATGGCCCGCGAGGAAATCACCATTCGCATCGAGTTGGGGCGCGGCAACTGCAGCGAGACCATCTGGACCACCGACCTCTCCCATGAGTACGTGCGTATCAATGCCGAATATCGGACCTGAAAGCCGATAACAGTGCTTGAGGCGGGAAGGCTGGACGAGAAAAGCCGAAAAGAGCGCTTGAGGCTGGAAGGCTGGGCGAAAAGCTTGACCGGCATTGTCTCGGAACGATGCTGTCCAGCCTCCAGCCTCCAGCCTCCAGCCTCCAGCCTCCAGCCTCCAGCCTCCAGCCTCCAGCCTCCAGCCTCCAGCCTCCAGCCTCCAGCGAATTTTATGAAACGAATCCACGTCGCCGCTGCAGTCATTCGTGCTGCGGATGGCAAGGTACTGATCGCCAAGCGCCCGCTGGATAAGCACCAGGGCGGGCTGTGGGAGTTTCCCGGCGGCAAGGTCGAGGCCGGTGAGACGGTCGAAGCTGCGCTGGCTCGCGAGCTGGCCGAGGAGCTGGGCATCGCGGTGACGGCGGCGCAGCCGCTGATCCAGGTGCGCCATGATTACCCGGACAAGCAGGTGCTGCTGGATGTCTGGCAGGTCACGGCATTCGACGGCAAGCCCCACGGCGTAGAGGGTCAGCCGCTGGCCTGGGTGGAGCCTGCGCAGTTGTCGGGCTACAGCTTTCCGGCGGCGAACAGGCCGATCGTTGCCGCCGCGCGCCTGCCGGATCGCTACCTGATCACGCCCGAAGGCCTCTCACCGGAACACCTGCTGAGCGGGATGACACGGGCGCTGGATGCCGGTATTCGGCTGATCCAGCTGCGTGCGCCAGCCTTGTCGCATACCGATTACCGGGCACTGGCGGTCGATGCCCTGGCCCTCTGTGCCGGGCGTGCGCAGCTGATGCTCAAAGGTCCTGTGGAATGGGCAGCCGAGTTTCCGGCAGCCGGCTGGCATCTGACGGCGCAGCAACTGCAACAGCATGCCGGGCGAGGCAGGCCGGTTCCGAACGAACAATGGTTGGCGGCGTCCTGCCATGATGTTCGCGAGCTGGACCTGGCTACGGCGATGGGGGTAGATTTCGTCACGCTGTCGCCCGTGCTTCGTACCGCTACACATCCCGAGGCACAGGCGCTGGGATGGTCTCACGCCGCTGAATTGCTGTCAGGCTTCAACCAGCCGGCTTACCTTCTGGGTGGCCTTGGACCTGACGATAGGGCGCAGGCGTTGCGTGCTGGCGCTCAGGGCATTGCGGCCATTCGGACGCTCTGGCCTGCGTGAAGCCTGGCGGCTTTTGCACCGATAACTCATGAGCCGAATTGCCGGTCGATAGCGTGGTCGTAGATGCGGTGCAGATTAAAGAGATAATGGTCGATAGTTGGAATTTATCGTCATTATTCCCTTAATCAATTAACCCCATGCGGCGGACTGCGCTATCGTAGGCCCCGTTAAGTTTTCTGAACCCTAAAGTGAACCCCAAAGGAGTTAGCAGATGTCTCTGATCAACACCCAAGTCCAACCGTTCAAAGTCAACGCTTTCCACAATGGCAAGTTCATCGAAGTCACCGAAGAGTCCCTCAAGGGCAAGTGGTCGGTGCTGATCTTCATGCCGGCAGCTTTCACCTTCAACTGCCCGACCGAGATCGAAGACGCTGCAAACAGCTACGCCGAATTCCAGAAGGCCGGTACCGAGGTGTACATCGTCACCACCGATACCCACTTCTCCCACAAGGTCTGGCACGAAACTTCCCCTGCTGTCGGCAAGGCTCAGTTCCCGCTGATCGGCGACCCGACTCATCAGCTGACCAACGCGTTCGGCGTACACATCGCTGAAGAAGGCCTGGCGCTGCGCGGCACCTTCCTGATCAACCCGGAAGGCGTGATCAAGACCGTGGAAATCCACTCCAACGAAATCGCCCGTGACGTCAGCGAAACCCTGCGCAAGCTGAAAGCTGCCCAGTACACCGCTGCCCATCCGGGTGAAGTCTGCCCGGCCAAGTGGAAAGAGGGCGAGAAGACCCTGGCTCCGTCGCTGGATCTGGTCGGCAAGATCTAAAGACCCTGGCTACGATTTGCTCGCAAGATCGTAGAACAGGCTCTAAAGGTTTCGCCCATTTGCCTTGCATGCCATAGGGATTGCCCGTCAATCCTGAAGGCCAGACGCCTGGATGCGGTTTATCCAGGCGTTTTATTTTCTGAATTTTCTGGGAGGCACCGCTGCGCATGTTGGACACCAATCTCAAGACCCAGTTGAAAGCCTATCTGGAAAAGGTCACTCAGCCGTTCGAGATCGTCGCGTCCCTCGATGACGGCGAGAAATCCCGGGAAATGCTGAGCCTGCTGCAGGACATCGCCA
>NZ_JAAMQZ010000041.1 GCF_013522825.1 Stutzerimonas stutzeri | reverse complement strand
CAAGCTGACATTGCCGCGCTGGCGCGGGAAGCAATGTTCAATGGCGGAGAATTGTTCGGGTGTGATCATCATGCGCGAAGTATCCCGCATTACTCGCCGTCAAGCCAGTAGCGTTAACAGGCCCTAGAGCAGCTCGATATCCCAATTGCGCTCGAGATCATTGCTAAGCCCGCCGGTGAGCTTGGTGCGGAAGGGGGTGATGTCGAGTAAGGTGACCGGCCGCTCCTGGCCGTAAGCGGAAGCTGGGCTATCTGCCCCTAGAGCGGTGGGTTCAAGTTCGCTGTTCGGAATTTAGCGAATTCCCTAGCTCACTTTTCTAAGCTATGGCGCCTCACCGTAGCTTTAGCCCATGCAGTGGCGAGCTAGAAAAAGCTGGCATTTGATTTGGTCGTCACTAACGGCCATCGGAGCGAAACGCCTTTCATCTCGCCGAAAAGCGTCCTGGCTAATTTATACCAGTGGCTGGTCGATCCTATCGATAAGTTCGGGCCCCTCATTCAGCACGTTCCCGACGGCCTTGCCCACCGGATGCCACTCGAACTCCTCCGCGCACAAACCATGCTCTAGCGCGAGCTTTTCTGCTTCGCGCGGCGGCAAATGCGGGTCTATCCATCGCGCGGCGTACTGCGGCGATAAAACCAAAGGACGCCGATCGTGAATGTCGAGCATGCCGGCACCGCTGAATGACGTAATGACAACAAAGCCGTCGCCGTCTCGCGGTACCAGCGAGCCGCCTCGTTGAAACCGCCCAAGCGCTGCGAAGAACATCGGCTCGCCGCTACGCAGCGTGATGTAGTAGGGCTGCTTGATCTTCGGGTTGGCCGCGTCCTTCTTCCACTCGTACCAACCATCAGCGGGCACTATTGCGCGACCGGTTTGCCAGATGTCGCGAAAAAACCTGCTAGTTGCGGCCGTTTCCACCCTGGCATTTATCGCTGATGGTCGTTTCCCCTGTGCCCACGACGGGGCATAACCCCACTTGACTGGCTCCATGCGCAGCCCATCATCGTCCTGGTGCAGGAGCTGAACCATTGATTGCGGACACACGTTGTAGCGTCCGATCGGCTCAGGATTCACGCCGCCACGCAAGGGCAAAGGTAGCTGCACCGCGATCTTGTCCAGATATTCATAAGCGATTCGGTACTGAGCGAAACGTCCACACATGGGTGCCCCCGCACATCTGGTTCAATTGACCGGGCTCTAGCCTCAGAATACTGTATGCGCATACAGTTATGAGGTCTGTACCATGCCCGTCCACATATTGGGACCTGCTGCTCCCACCACAATTGCACTGCCGTTTTTCAGTTTCTGCGTGCCCGCGGGATTCCCGAGCCCAGCGCAGGACCACATGGAGGGGAGCATCTCGCTCGACGAGCTGATGAACATCCGAGCTCCGCATACCTACCTGGCGCGTGCAGACGGGGAGAGCATGATCCAGGTCGGCATTTTCGACCGAGACATTCTGATCATCGACCGGGGACGAGAGGCCGAGAAAGGGGAGGTGATCATCGCGGCGCTGAATAACGAGCCTCTGGTCAAGATTTTCGACCGAGCCGGCAGCCAGGTCATTCTGCGCTCGGCCAATCCGAAGTTCCCGCCGCGGTACCTCCTCGAAAGCGAAGAACTCTACGTATGGGGCGTGGTGTCATACAGCATCCGAATCCATGGCAAGTACTGAGCGGGCAATCGCCCTCATCGATTGCAACTCGTTCTACGCCAGCTGCGAGCGTGTCTTCCGACCAGACTTGCGCCGTACGCCTATCGTCGTGCTTTCGAACAATGACGGCTGCGTAATCGCGCGCTCAACCGAGGCAAAGCAGCTCGGTATCAAGATGGGCGTGCCGTATTTTCAGATCCGGCGCGACCTGGAGCGTTTGGGCGTTGTGGTGTTTTCCAGCAACTACGCACTGTACGGCGATATGAGCGAGCGCGTCATGACGGTCATCGAGAGCCTGGTGCCTGCGGTTGAGGTGTACTCAATCGACGAGTCGTTTGCCGACCTTACCGGTGTGCCAGACGTCGAAGTGCTCGGCAGGCGGATCCGCGCTGAGGTACTGCGCAGCACGGGTATCCCGGTCGGGGTGGGCATTGGGGGGACCAAGACGCTCGCCAAGTTGGCGAACCATTCAGCGAAGCGCTGGCAGAAGCAGACGGGTGGGGTAGTGGACCTTCTCGACCCGGTGCGGCGCGACAAGGTGCTGCGCGTGACTGACGTCGGCGATGTATGGGGTGTCGGTCGCCGGATGACCGAGCACCTGAACAGGTTGGGCATACGTACTGCTTGGGATCTAGCCAGCGCGGATGCCTGGACCCTGCGCAAAAAATTCAGCGTGGTCATCGAGAAAACCGCACGCGAACTGCGCGGGACGCCGTGCCTCGATCTGGAGGACGTCGCGCCATCCAAACAGGAAATCTGCTGCTCGCGGATGTTCGGCAAGCGCTTGCGCGAGCTGGAGCCAATCAAGGAGGCAGTGGCGGCATACGCTGCTAGGGCCAGCGAGAAGCTGAGGGGCCAGCAGTCACTGTGCAAGCGTGTCCGAATCAGCATCCGGACCGGCATGTTCAATCCCGACGAGCCTAAGTTTGCGAAAGGCGTGGTGTGTGAGCTGCCGTATCCCACCGACGACACCCGATACATCGTCCGAGCGGCGATCGCCGGTTTGGAGCACATCTATCGCGAGGGATTTTCGTTCAGCAAGGCCGAGGTCCTGCTAATGGACCTGTGCCAGCGTGGCGAGTACACCGGTGATCTATTCTCCCAAACTCAACCTGCTGCCTCGGAGCGCGTTATGGGGGTGCTCGATGCAATCAACGCCAAGTGGGGCCGCAACACCCTCCGGCCAGGCCGTGTAACCACCGCGCCGGACTGGGGCATGCGACGGGAGATGATGAGCCAAAGTTTCACAACCAGGCTGGATCAGTTATGGGTGGTGCGTTGCAACTAGCCGAGTGGATGCGACGGCCGGTGAATTTCCAAGTGTCGGTTGTAGTGCGATTTGCTTGGCGCTGAAAGCGGATAGATAAAAGCCAGGCATTGCCTCTTGTGTTGGACGGGATAGCTTACTGAAGCCAACCCTCCACCTTGTCGGCGCCGTGCTTTTCTTTCCAGGCTTTCAAAATCTTATGGTTGCCACCTTTCGTTTCTACGACTTCTCCAGTTTCTGGGTTCTTGTAAACCTTGAGTTGACGCTGCCGGCGAGGTGCTTGAGACACCAGCGTGGTGCTGGTGCGGCTGGACTGCGGATCCAGTATTGAAATAATTTCGCGCAGGCCTACGTCATATTTCCCCATCAAATTGCGGAGTTTTTCCTCGAACTCTATTTCGCGCTTGAGTTTGTCGTCATTCCTAAGAGCATCAAGCTGCTTGAGCTGGGCTGCGAGCTGGGCTTCTAGAACTTTGAATTCGGCGAGTTTGGACATGAGTACCCTTCTGAGAACGACGCTGCTGTGTTGTGTCTCAGTCTACCGTTTGGACATGAAGGGGGAAAAGGAAGGTCGACCGATTTCGAGTGCGATGAAGTCATCGGGAGGCTGGTACAGGAATAGCGCTACGGAGCGTTTGTATGCTGAGAGGTGCGTACGTTCCTGACTTAAGACGTGGTGGGTTAGCAGAATGGGAGGTGACCAAGCGGCGGTCGTTGCATAGAAACGTTGCGCATTCCATAGAGGAAGCGGACGTGAGCAGGCTTCTTCCGCTTTAGCAGAGGTAGCCATGCATAGCATTGATGAGGGAAACGGAAAGAACGAGCAGTATCTGAGCATTCGTGCACTCCGACGTGTGTCGAACTGAAATGTTTACCGATGCCGCGAGAGACTTGGACATGACCGGCGGGGCCGTCAGCAAATTGATAGTGGGCTCGAAGAGGGGCTCGGTGCGCGGCTGTTGACCCGAACTACACGCCGCGCAAGTGCAACGGAATGAGGATTGGCCTACTGCAAGGTGGCAGCGCCTGTCCTTGACGAGTTGGGGGCTGCGTTCGAATTGATTAGATCTCAAACGTTGCGTCCCAAGGGTGGGCTGAAAGTCAGCGTACCTACATCATTTGCATTAATGGTGCTTTCCCACAACTAGCCCCATTCGTTAAGGCATATCCGGAATTCGCCAAGAGCTATTGATGAACGACCGTTTTGTCAATCTTGCGAAAGAGGGATTTGATTGGGCGACCCATGTCGCCTCGCACTTTCAGGACTCTTCGCTTGTTGCAAAGCCGCTCGGCAAGGTCGAGCGTCTAGTGGTCGCTTCCCCAGCCTATTTAACGCATCAGGGGACGCCGGCATCACCGCGAGACCTGGCTAGGCATAACTGCCTGCTGTATTCGCTATCGGTCACGTCTGACAGCTGGCCCCTAACTGTGGATGGCAAGAGCGCGCCGACGCTTTTCAAAAGCAGGCTGCGCGTCAACAACAGCGTAATGCTTCGCCGGGCTTTGCTATCGGGATGTCAAGCTTCGTAGTGATGGATCTACTGGACGCACGTCATCTGCTAGAGGTACTCGAAGCGTTTCGGCCGACGCCGCACCAGGTCTACGGACTGCTCCCGAACCGGAAACATCTGTCTTTCAAAGTCGAGCTGATCTTTGAGTTTGTGCGCCGCTGCCTTACACACCCGCAACAATCAGTCAACGGCTGATCCAGGCCTAACAAAACCGCAAGCCCAAAAGCCGCTGCAACTAGTCAATCGCTCCGCCATGCGCCGTTTAGATGCTTTTTTGCAGCGCACCTACAAATTTAATATGGCTTAACACTAACGCGGCGCTTTTACAGGTCCAACGGCGGCCGAGCGACACCGAAAACCGGGTGACAGCGTTCATCGCCGACCCGGTCGGCGAGCCAAAAAAGTGCATTGCATGTAGTCGCCGCTACAGATTATAAAAGTAGCTTCTTCAGAGAATTGCCTGACACCATCGATCACGGGAATTCTCCACCATATCGGTACCTCAGGCGCGCTTTACTTGAGCGCGTTGATTCCACCGGCTATAAACAACGTCATTTTTTCAATCATGTCATCTTCTGATTCTGCGTGGACGCTTCCGTCCGTAAGCTCACCGATACGATCGACACCTCTTAGCATATAAAGAATCATTGAGATCATGAACACAGCCCCCCAGCTAATAGCGACGCGATGCTCCTTACCTTCGCAAGCCATCATCTCTTTTATATAAGCCTTAATGGCTTCATCATATAACTCCTTCCTTAACGGCACAGTAACCTCGTCAGGCTCACTTACTAAACGGGACTGCAACCGCGCAAAGTACTTCCATGCCTCCCCCCCATCTCTGTGTTCGAATTGCGGCTTAAGGTAAGTTCTAATTATATCCGAAATCTCATAATCGGATCCCCCCGCTTTCAAATCATCGAGGTATTGCTGACGATTTCTAGCGATATCCGCCAGGCCCCTCCTATAAATTTCTAAAAAAAGATTCTGCTTCGTTCCATAATAATATGTGATAAGCGCTTGAGTTACGTTAGCTTGCTGAGCTATTTGTTTGAGGCTAGTCCCCAAGTACCCTTGCATAGCAAAAAGCTTTTCGGCCTCGTTTAGAATAAGCTCTTTATTTTCGACTTCACCGAGCTCTGAGAACCTTCTCCTACCGAGCCGGCTAACCTGTTTTTTTTCTGCACCCGCCTTCAATCCGGACATACTGCACCCTAGCTGAACACTTAACCTTTAATCGTTCATTATACCTCCGACAAATGAAAAACTGAATATTTTTTTTCCAGCAACCACTACGACCCGAGCAGAGGCCGGGTTAATAAACCAACAGAGATTGCAATTAAAAATTCAAATTTCAACAAGTTACTCCATACGCACTAGTTAAATTGCGCATAGCCACAATTTGCTCATTTAATTTTTTGGTTTAGCAAGTTTAGTAACTCGATATACAGAACCACGTTCGTGCTGGCGTTTAATACTGCATAGACATAACAAAAAAGTTGCGTTTAGAAACACCGGACCACTGAACAACCCCGCCTGTATTGATCAGTGTGACGGCCCGTTAAGCCCGCGGCAACGAGACTTCGCCATCCGGCCGAAATAAGTGAAAAAAAAGGCCGCTGCGGATGGCATTCACTGTAGCGAGCCTGTACCGTAAGGGTTCGACTACCGCTAGCAGTGCGTAACACCTCATAGTCGAAAACAGCGAAGCTTAGGGTCAGCGTCCGAGTCGCCTGCCCAAGTTTATGACATCGCATTTCGGAGAAACACAGCATGGGTCTTGGTGGAATTAGCGTCTGGCAGCTTCTCATCGTATTGCTCATCGTGGTTATGCTTTTTGGCAGTAAACGTTTGAAAGGGCTAGGCTCAGACATGGGGGAGGCGATAAAAGGATTTCGCAATTCAATGGGAGCGAGTGAGGATAAGCCAAGCGTGGAAAAGCAGAGCTTTACCTATAACGTGGAAGGCCAGAAGGCCGAAGAACCGGCAAAGAAGAGTTGAGGTGTCGACCTCAGTTACGCCTGAGCTAAATCTGGCTGAACAGCCAAGCGTAAATTAGTATCGGCACAGCTTTACATATGCTTGTGGTAGGCCGCGCGCCTTTGGCGGGACATGAAGGTCCCGCTCGCGCTGCTGTCTCGGCTGAGTCTTTATCGGTGTTTCTTACGCCACAGCTATCAACTGCTTTTTTGTTGGCATTTAGCCTGCCGCGCCGGGTGCAATCGCCACAGCTTTGCTCGCCGTATCAATGTGGGCTTGTCTTCTGCTGAGCCGCCTGAGCGGGTACAAAAATTAACGGCCTAAACATAGTTACGCGCATGTGGAAAGTGGCGAAGCAGGACGCGGTAACTATGCTAAGTATGTGAAAGTGGGCGAAGCAATGATCTTAAAGCACGTAGCGTGCGGCCCAGATTCAAACAAAGTTATCGCCCGCCGCACCCGTCGATGCTGATATACAAATGTCATTAATTTTTACTCAGTTGCGGCGGCCTCTTGGGCAAGCTTGGCCTGATGAATTGACATTTCTACGGGCAGCGCAACGCCATTTTTGACTGCTATTATTTCAGCCATGACGCTGACCGCAATTTCTGCAGGGGTTTTGCTACCAATGTAGATACCCACGGGACCTCGAAGCCGCTTCAGCGAATGCTCCGTCTCGCCAAAATGGGTTATGAGCCGGTCACGACGGCTTCGGTTGTTGCGCCTAGAGCCGATTGCGCCAATGTAAAATGCTGGGCTCTGAAGTGCTTGTAGCAGTGCCAAGTCATCTAGCTTCGGATCATGGCTCAGCGCCACAATGCAAGTCCTAATATCTGGTCGAAACGCATAAACAGCATCGTCAGGCATAGCGGTGCTAATCTCCACGCCCGCGACTGACCAAGTATCGATGTACTCGCTTCGTGGATCGCAAATAGTTATTTTGAATCCATTGAACAGAGCCATTGTGGAGAGGTGCTCCGCCAAGGCACCAGCTCCGATAATAAGCATTCGATAACCTGGGCCTAATGTATTTATTAGCTGGGCATCATTGAATTTCAGAGACTCAGGCTCCGCCGTATTCACAAGCCTAACGGAGCCATCAGTGAGCTGGACAATTCGCTTCACCAACTGACCAGTTTCCAGTCTGCTGACCAACTCGTCTAACGAGTCGCCTAACGAGCTGAGCGGTGGTATGAACTCCAAAACTAGTTCGAGAGTTCCTCCGCACGGCAATCCAAATCTGTGCGCCTCGTCAGCACTGACACCGTATCGAACTACCTGAGGGATCGAATTCGGAATGCCTCGTCCGCCGAATGCCTTCGTGTAGCAGTGAATTAGGTCATCCTCAATGCAACCGCCGGATACGCTTCCGACTGCACGACCATCATCGCGTAGGATCATCATGGAGCCAACGGGACGAGGAGATGATCCCCATGTTCTAACTACCGTGGCTAGCAGCACTCTGTGCCCTTCTGCCAGCCAGTCCCGCGCGGTGCGAAGCACCATGACGTCAATACTTTCCATAGCGCCTCATTGTGTTTGTTCGGCATGCTCGCGGAGACGAAGAATCTTCTCAACGCGAACAAGGTCTGTGATTGTGTCTACGTCTTCAGCAATGCCTATGTCCTCGACCGCCAAGTCGAGGACATGACCAAGCGACTGATTGGCACGCACGATAGAACTGGCGCCATAATCAGCTGAGAGCGCTGCAAGATCGTGGTAAAGCTCACGCCTAAACGCCACAGGATGACCACGTCGCCCATCGCAGTGAGGGGCAACAATTAAGTTCTGGCTCAGACTATTCGCGACGAGGTGTAACGTGCCGGCCTGAATTAGCGGCAGATCTGCTGGGAGTATCAACCAGCCAGCCGCATCAGGTGTCGACCGGACACCTAGCGCTATGCTTTCGCCCATACCGCCAGTCCCACCATGAGGACGTACCAGTAGTGCTCGTAACCCGGACTCATCCACAGCCTTCATTACATGCCACAGCATTGGCTTAGCAGCTATAAGCGCTTCGAGTTTGTGGCAAGTGCCCCCAGAGGCCCTGAATCTCTCTCCTTTACCAGCCGCAAGTACAAGCACCGTGACCGTACTGAAATCGAACCGAGATGAAGCAGTCAATGCGTTCATGCATCATCCTTGAGCAATGGCTTCGATACGCCGGTTATGATTCGAAGCCGTACTAGGCATAAGTTTGATGGCTATGAACTTCGATGTAGGGGTGTGACTGCCGATACCAATGCTCTCAAGAGGTACCAATGGGTTGGTTTCGGGGTAGTAAGCGGCTGCCTGCCCTGCCGGGATGTCGAAGGCGAGCAGAGCGAAGTCGTTCACACGCCGTTCAACACCGTCGCTCCAGAGGGACAGCAAGTCGACTTTTTGCCCCGATGTGTAGCCCAGGCGAAGTATGTCGGCCTCGTTGGCGAAGATGACGCGGCGCTGGCCTTTGACGCCGCGGTAACGATCATCGAGACCATAAATGGTGGTGTTGTACTGGTCATGCGAACGCAGCGTCTGCAGGATCAGATCGGGCTGCTGACCGCTCAGGCGAACCTGCTCCGGTAGCAGATCCGTCGGGATCGGATTGGCTTTGAAACGCGCCTTGCCGGTCGGAGTATTCCAGCGTCGTGCGCCGGCCATGTTGCCCAGATAGAAGCCGCCCGGATGTTGGAGGCGCTGGCTGAAGTCGGCAAAGCCGGGAATGGTATCGGCGATCAGGTCGCGGATGCGGTCGTAATCGGTGATCAGCGCCTCCCAGTCCACCGGATGATTACCGATTGTCGCCTTGGCGATGCCGGCGACGATCGCTGGCTCCGAGCGAATCAACGCCGACAGCGGCTGCAGCTGGCCGAAGGAGGCGTGGATCATGCTGAAGGAATCTTCCACGGTGACACTCTGTGGGCCGTTGGCCTGCCAATCAATATCGGTACGGCCAAGGCACGGCAGGATCAGCGCATCGCGCCCGATGGTCAGGTGGCTGCGGTTGAGCTTGGTGCTGATCTGGACGGTCAGATCGCAATTCTGCAACGCCAGGTGGGTGCGTCGGCTGTCGGGCGTGGCCTGGGCGAAATTGCCGCCCAGGCCAATGAAGACCTTGGCGCGACTTTCGAGCATGGCCTGGATCGCCTCGACGGTGTTGTGGCCGTTCTCGCGGGGCACCTTGAAAGCAAAGCGTTTCTCCAGTGCGTCCAGCAGCGCGGCCGGCGGCCGTTCGTTGATGCCCATGGTGCGGTCGCCTTGCACGTTGCTGTGCCCGCGCACCGGACAGAGCCCAGCGCCTCGGCGACCGAGGTTGCCACGTAGCAGCTGCAGGTTGGCGATCTCCTGGATGGTCGCCACGGAGTGATGATGCTGGGTGATGCCCATGGCCCAGCAGATGATCACCCGCTCGGCCTGCCGATACAGTTGTGCAGCCTGTTGGATGTCAGCCAGGCTCAGTCCCGACTGTGCTTCGAGCTGCGCCCAAGGTGTTGCGTCCAGCACCGCCAGATAGGCGTCGAGGCCATCGGTATGTTCGTTGATGAACGCATGATCGAAGACCGCTGGCTCTCCCTGGTCCTGCGCCTCACGCTCCCATTGCAGGAGAAATTTCGCGATCCCGCGCAAGGCGGCCATGTCGCCGCCCAGGGCCGGTCGGAAAAATGCGGTATTGAGCGGTGCGGAGCCGTTGCTGAGCATTTCCAGCGCGTGCTGTGGATGCTGGAAGCGCTCCAGACCACGTTCCTTGAGCGGGTTGAAGCAGGCCACCTGCGCGCCGCGTTTAACCGCTTCGCGTAGCGGTTCGAGCATTCGCGGATGGTTGGTGCCGGGGTTCTGACCGAGCACGAAAATGGCGTCGGCGTGTTCGAAATCGGCAAAGGTTACGGTGCCTTTACCGACGCCCACGCTCTGGCCAAGGGCGACGCCGCTGGCTTCGTGGCACATATTCGAGCAATCGGGAAAATTATTGCTGCCGTAGGCGCGAACGAACAGCTGGTAGAGAAACGCCGCCTCGTTGCTGGCCCGGCCTGACGTATAAAACTCCGCCTGTTGCGGACTGTCGAGACGCTTCAGCTGTTCGCCGATCAGGTTGAACGCGGCGTCCCAGCTCACCGGCACGTAGTGGTCGCTGGCCCGGTCGTAGCGCATCGGTTCGGTCAGGCGGCCCTGGTATTCGAGCCAGTAATCGCTCTGCGCGCGTAACTGGCTGACGCTATAGCGGGCAAAGAAACCCGCATCGACACGACGCTTGGTGGCTTCCCAGTTCACCGCTTTGGCGCCGTTCTCGCAGAACTTTATGCGGCCGTCTTCAGGCGAATCACCCCAGGCGCAGCCAGGACAGTCGAAACCGCCATGCTGGTTTGTCTTGCGCAACGCACGGAGATTCTTGAACGGTTGTTTGCTTTCGAGCCAGGCGCGACCGACGCTGCGCAACGCCCCCCAACCAGCGGCTGCGCCAGCATACGGTCGATAACGAGGTCCTTCAGGTTGTAGGCTCATGGCGCACTCCGTCGTAACCAGGGTTTGTCTGTCGGATTATCAAAGTACGCCCTGCCGCGCCGGGGATTCCAATGAGGCCAACAAAAGCGACGCAAAGTCCAACGGCCCATCGAACGTGATCGATAGGAAACACGATCGCGGGGCCCAGGCTGCCTTTCGAAGTATTCGCTCCAAATCGATAAACCATACCGATTAGCTGCTGGCGACCGAACCCCTAGCCTATGCGGCTGCTTGAACGGCGTCTAATCGTTACGCTTGATCCCTTGATCGAGCATATCTATTAAGATCAGCAGCCAAACCATGGGTTACGGGTCATGGGATCTGACTCCTGCCTAGCAGCGCCTGGGCTTCAGCGAAACAAGCGTCGCCAAGCGCCGAGCGAGGTGCGGTTCGCCGGAGAATAAGGCCTAGCGGGGCCAAAGTCTGAGCATCTTCAATGGTAACCAGGCGAAGATGCTGATGATGACCTTCCAAGCCGCTGTTCAGCGGTATCACTGCGCAGAATAAGCCAGCCTGAACAGACTGTAGGAGGATGTGCACAGCGTCGGTTTCCAGTAGTGGACTGACCGCAAGACCGCGGCTACGAAAGCCGTGATCAATCGATTGGCGAAAATGCATGCCGCCCGATAGCAGCCCCAACGGTAACCGGACGAGCGCTTCCCAGCCGAGCTCAGTCGTTTCGAAAGTGAAATAACGGTCGTCATAGAGCAATCCCATACGCGTTTCAGCCAGCTCTAGACTGGTGAAATGGGTCCGGTCAAGTGAGGTGAGGTACGACAGACCCAGCTCTAGCTGGTTGCTGCTGAGACGTTCAAGAATCTGTTCGCTACTCAACGCGAAAAGCTGGAAACGGAGATGCGGGTATTTTGCAGTAAAGATTGAGATTAACCGCATCGGATCGAACCCGCACAACGGTACGACCCCTAGACGCAAGGTGCCTACCAATTGCCCACGGCAGGCGGAGGCCTCCGCCTGTAATCCATCGTGCGCTGCGAGAAGCGTGCGGGCCCACGCAAGGATACGTTTGCCCTCGGGAGTAAAACCCTCGAAGCGCTGTCCTCGGTCCACTAGGGACAACCCCAGCTCCTGTTCTAGGCTGCGCAGCCTCATGGAAAGCGTAGGCTGAGTGATATGACAGAGCGAAGCCGCCTGTCCGAAATGGCGGGCCTCGTCGAGGGCCACAAGAAATTTAAGCTGCTTAATATCCATTAAAAGAACAATACCGTCTTACCAAAGCTCATTGTATTCAACGCCAGGAACGAGTTAGGGATGGTCTGAAGTAGTCAGGTATTTCTGGCTGACTCCAACCCTTGCCGATTTCAAAACGGTGATTCGGCTAAAAAACGATCAAATCATCCCCTCTTTCCGGATTTATAGCCGGCGCGAGCACCTCGCGCCGGCCATTTCCCGCATTACAGACGCACCTCTCCTGCATTCGTCAGCAAATGTCGGCGCGCCATCCACAGGTTCGACAGCGCGAACAGTGTCACCAACTGCGCGGTGTTCTTCGCCAGGCCACGGAAGCGTGTCTTCACGTAGCCGAACTGGCGCTTGATCACACGGAACGGGTGCTCGACTTTGGCGCGCACCTGGGCCTTGGATTTCTCGATCTTGCGCTTGGCTTTGTACAGCGCACTGCGCTTACTCAGCTTCTTGTACATACTGCGGCGGGCCGCAATCTGCCAGATCACCTCCCGGCCTTCATGTTCCGGGCGTTTCTCTACGCCGGTGTAACCCGCGTCGGCGCCGACCATGTTTTCCTTTCCATGCAGCAGTTTGTCGACCTGGGTAACGTCAGCAACGTTGGCTGCCGTCCCCACCACGCTGTGCACCAGACCTGACTCGGCATCCGCGCCGATGTGAGCCTTCATGCCGAAGTAATACTGGTTGCCCTTCTTGGTCTGGTGCATTTGCGGGTCACGCTTACCGTCCTTGTTCTTGGTCGAACTCGGCGCATGGATCAGCGTGGCATCGACGATGGTGCCCTGGCGCAGCGACAGGCCCCGATCGCCCAGGTAACCATTGATCACCGCCTGAATCCCGGCCGCCAACTCGTGCTTCTCCAGCAGGCGACGGAAATTGAGGATGGTGGTTTCGTCGGGAATACGCTCTAGGTTCAGCCCGGCAAACTGGCGCAAGATTGTGGTTTCGTACAGCGCCTCCTCCATCGCCGGATCGCTGTAGCCGAACCAGTTCTGCATCAAATGTACGCGCAGCATCGCCATCAGCTGATACGCCGGACGACCACCTTCACCCTTGGGGTAGTGCGGCTCGATCAGGGCAATCAAACCCTTCCACGGCACCACCTGATCCATCTCGATCAGGAACAACTCTTTGCGGGTCTGCTTGCGCTTGCCGGCGTACTCGGCGTCGGCGAAGGTCATTTGCTTCATCGGGAAACTCGGGCAACGGGATCGGCGTATTTCACCAGATTCGGGAAGTCTTTTTCAGACCATCCTTAGCAAGGGACTCGCGGTGCAGGCACCCAGAGGCTGTGCAGATGTACCGTTATTTGACGTTCCGCCGACTTCGAGGGGGTGACGATGCGCATTTACCTAACGAGCTTCAGGTCCGTGCGATCTGTGCCGAGATCTCGCCCTATTCGCGTGTGCTAACTACCTGCGCTGTCGGCCAGCAAACGTGACAGGCCGGGTATCGCATTGCGAAGCTGAAAATCCTATCGGCTGTGCTTGACACCATTAGGCAGTAATTATACCGTCATACATATAATAAATTGGCTGTCCCAGTTCGGGGATTGGCTTTGAGTCTTGCGCAAATGGGAGATACAGCCCCTATGACAAATTCAATCGGGTTGAGAGTCGAAAGGCGCGAGGATGAGCGACATCTTCAAGGGCGCGGGCGCTTCGTAGGAGACATCAGGCTCCCGGGTATGCTGGAAGTCGTTTTTGTTAGAAGTCCCGTCGCGCATGGCGTTATTCGCCAAATCATTAAGCCCAGATATTTGGAAAACCGGGTTTTTACGAATGCTGATCTTGTCGGGGTTCAGCCAATCACCACGCCAGTTACCACGCCCGGTTACCAACACAGCGAGTGCCCGGTTCTCGCCTCCGGCCGCGTAAGGTTTGTCGGCGAGCCGATCGCTGCTTGCGTGGCTCTCGACCGCGCTCAAGCGGAAGATTTAGCGGATGAAGTGCAGCTTGATATCGAAGAGATGTCGGCGCTCTCCACGGTTAGCCAGGCACTTGCACCCAATGCGCCGCTACTTCATGAAGGCTGGACAAATAACAGCTTTGTAGAAATGATAACTGAGGTGGATCTAGCTTCACTCGCACAAGAAGCGCCAGTTGTTGTTGACGTCGAGGTCGAGCTTTCACGTCAAACGATCCATCCACTCGAGGGAAGGGGGATCGTGGCGCATTGGGATTTCGAAGCGGACCAGCTGGTGCTCGCAATGTCGACACAGATCCCCCATCCGGTACGTAGCGGAATGGCCCAGTTCCTCGGAATTCCTGAATCAAAGATAAGGGTCACTCCACCAGACATTGGTGGTGGGTTCGGATATAAGCTTCAGCTCCTTCCCGAAGAAATTGTTGTTGCTTGGCTCGCGCTTAAGCATAGGACGCCTTTCCGTTGGGTAGAGGATAGGCGTGAGCATTTGGTGGCTGGGGCATGTACTCGACAAGCCAAGTACAAGCTGACTGGCTACGCGACCCCCGAAGGGCGGCTTGTTGGTTTGGATGCCGACATATGCATCGATAATGGCGCTTATTCCACCTGGCCATTCACGGCCGTTCTGGAAGGCTACTCCGCGCGAAGCAACTTACCTGGCCCGTATCAAATCACCCATTACCAATCACGGGTGAATGTCGTGGCTACCAATAAGCCCAGCTTTTGCCCGTACAGAGGTATCGCGCGGGTAGGTACATGCTTTGCGATTGAGTCAGTGATTGACGCGGTAGCTCACGCCGTTGGCCGTGAGCCGTGCGATGTTCGTGCGCTTAACTTGGTTCCGCCTGAGTCTATGCCGTTTCACGATGTTACGGGAAAAATGTTCGACGTTGGTGATTACGGAAAAAGCCTTCAACGCGCCCGAGAATTGATAGATTTCGACAAGTTCCGATCAGAGCAATCCTCTTGTTTGGCTTCGCCACGAACCTTAACAGGAATTGGCTTTGCAACGTTTTACGAGCAGACGGCTAACGGCGCGAGCTTCTTTTCATCTTGGGGTATGCCAGTTGTCCCCGGGTTAGATCAAGCAACTCTTAAAGTTAACGCTGATGGAACCCTGCAAGTGAAGCTGGGCCTCCAAGGTTTCGGTCAAGGGCTTGAGACCTCCCTTGCTCAAGTTGCGGCCACTGCGACTGGGTTTGAACTAAGCAAGATTCAGGTTCGTTTAGGGGATACCGAGCTAACACCTCATTCTGTCGGATCTTTCACATCCCGATCTGCAGTAATTGGCGCAGGCGCGATAGAGGCGGCATCCAAAGTTCTGAATCATAGGATTCGGACTGTCGCTGCGGGACTGCTAGGTGAAGTCAATCCCGATGACGTGGAGATTGATGAAGGGGCTGCTTACATCGGCGATCAAAGCGTCA
This sequence comes from Stutzerimonas stutzeri, assembly GCF_013522825.1. GTDB lineage: Bacteria > Pseudomonadota > Gammaproteobacteria > Pseudomonadales > Pseudomonadaceae > Stutzerimonas > Stutzerimonas stutzeri_AK. The sequence continues at coordinate 24,438 of NZ_JAAMQZ010000041.1, read as the reverse complement.
GTTTTGAAGAAATCGCCCACATGTTCTATTTGAAACCGCATTTGCTTCCAACGTGTGCGCAGAATATCAAAAGCCTTGAGGTTACCGAAGGCTACAAAGTACCGGTTGATAGCGGAATCTTCGCTTATGGTACACACGCAGTTAAGGTTCAAGTCGATACAGAAACAGGTCAAGTTAATATTGTCGACTACGTAATTGTCGAGGACTGCGGAGAGCGTATTAACCCTATGATCGTGGAAGGCCAGACCATCGGTGGCGCCGCTCAAGGGATTGGTACAGCGCTTTTCGAAGAAAGTCCGTACGACGAGAACGGCCAACCACTTGCATCGACGCTACTAGATTACCTGCTTCCTGGCGCAGCGGAGGTGCCCCGCTTCCGGCTCGATCACCTCGTGAGTCCATCTCCGCATACAAGCTTTGGCGTGAAGGGTGCCGGTGAGTCCGGCACGATCCCTGCCGCAGCTGCGATTGCTAACGCAATAAACGATGCACTTTTACCGTTGGGGGCCAAAGTCCGCACTCTCCCAATGACGCCTCCACGGATACTAAATGCAATTGCAGCTGCGGGAGAAAATTATGAGGCCGTCTAAATTTGACTATGAGCGAGCTGACTCACTCTCAAGCGCTGTTGAAATGTTATCCGTTTCAGAGGGCATGGCGAAGCCAATGGCAGGAGGACAGTCCTTAGTGCCCATGATGAATCTTCGATTGGCGAGGCCAAATAATTTAGTTTCGATTCGCCGTTTACCAGAGCTGCAGGACATTCAAGAGGCGAAAAAAACTATCCGCATCGGCGCAGCGGTGACACATGCCGTACTAGAAGATCAGAATTCTGCAGACGTTACTGGCCGGTACCTCTCTTATGTCGCGAAAGGGATTGCGTACCGCGCCGTTCGAAACCGTGGAACCATAGGAGGCTCTTTGTGCCATGCCGATCCTGCAGCGGACTGGTTAACATCATTGAGCGCAATCGGTGCGGTTTGCAACATTCAGGGTGCTAAAGGGAAGCGCCAAGTCCCAGTGGAAGAGCTCATGATCGCTCCTTTCGTAAATGCTCTTGAGCGTAATGAAATCCTTGCGAGCATTGAGGTTCCGAAGCTATCAGCGACGGCTCGATGGGCTTATGTGAAGTTTTGCCAAAAAACCGGCGAATTCGCCAAGTCCATATGTGCGGTAGTTTTTGATCCATCAACAGGGGTATCGCGCGCATTTCTCGGAGGAATGGATGGACCGCCCTTATTCCTCAACGAAACATCAAATCAGTTAGGCTCAGCCGACCCAGAAACGATGTTGAAAGTTGCGAAAAAGGAAATTCGAAGCAAGCTGCGGGAGGTTGAGGCTGATCGTCTAGCTATCCACCTGACAATGGTCGAAAGAGCTATAAGGCGGATTGAGGGTTACAAATGATGATTAACCAGGTTATTCCAGACCAGTCCGCGTGCTCTATCACGCTCACGGTAAATGGTGAAAAGATTGCCGCAACAGTCACGTCGAGAGATGTGCTTGCGGACGTTCTAAGAGAGCAGTTTCGCCTTACCGGCACACACCTCGGGTGCGATCAAGGAGTCTGTGGCGCATGCACGATTCTTATCGATGGCAAACCTCAGCGCTCATGTATTGCTTTTGCTGTTGATTGCGATGACTCAAATATCACCACCATTGAAGGGTTTCAAGATGACCCTACGATGTCCTATGTGAGGAAAGCTTTCCGTGAAAAGCACGCTTTGCAATGTGGGTTCTGCACCCCCGGCATGCTTATAACGGCACGCGATATTGTGTTGCGACTGGGAGACGTTGATGAAAATCGCATTCGGCGCGAATTAGCGGGGAATCTATGTCGGTGCACCGGCTATGTAGGAATAGTTGATGCGATTCGTTCAGTAAGTTGTGGAAAGGTGCCGACCGGTAGTGCAAGTCCGGTCGTGGTTCATCAGGAACGCGAGGCTATTCAGTCCGTTGCCAATGAAACTGACGAATCTTCGAAGCCTGAACCTAGCTTGAAGCGAGATGCTAAGCCCGACGACTTTCCAAACTCAATTTCACAGAGTGTGGAAATCGACCTCCCGCCAGATGAAGCATGGGCAGTTATGCGGGACCTTAAGACTGCCGCTAGCTGTATTCCTGGGGCAGAGGTTGTGAGCTTAACTGAACACGAAGTAACTGGAAAAATGCACATGGCTCTAGGCCCAATTAGGGCCCATTTCAATGGCGATGGAACTTACGAAATGAATGATGAACGCCGGGAAGGCTGGATGACGGTAGGGGGTCGGGATGCGTTGACTGGTTCCACCGCTACGGGTCGGATCATTTGGACGGTAAGACAAAACGGTGAGTCGGGCTCAGTCATAGATGTAGGTTTAGCATGGAAGCTCACCGGAGCGTTGGCTCAATTTGGGCGCGGCGGAATTGTCATCGAAACGGTTCGACGTCTTGCTTCTATGTTTGGAGAAAATCTAGAGCAACTGTTGCGCGAAGGAGCGTTAACTGAGCGAAAAAACGCGCCTGTCGGACTTCGGTCGCTTATCTGGCCGGTCATAAAATCTTGGGTAGCCGGACTTTTCAGACGAAACCCATCAGAATGATGCAATGCTGGTCCTTAACGTGTGGCCGAACTCTCAATTTAAAAGTGACGGGGTGGGCCGCGCTGTAGTCACGACTGTCATGGCTGAGTCCATAGGAAGACTAGTTAAATGTTGAATATTACAACAACAACAACTCCTAGCGAACCTGCACGCACCCAAGCACTGGGTGGTGTGCTGCGTACGCGCTCGATGATCGCTACTGGTCTTGGCAACATACTTGAGTGGTTCGACTGGACCATTTACGCAATTTTTGCATCATATATTGCGAAGGCGATGTTCGATCCGAGCGACCCAAGCTCCGCGCTCCTTTTAACATTGGCTATATTTGCAGTTGGATTTATTTCTCGCCCCCTCGGCGGGATCGTTTTCGGTACTCTCGCGGATTCATACGGTCGCAAAAGCGTACTGCTGATATCTATGGTGCTGATGGGTATCGGGAGTCTTATTATTACCCTCGCGCCGTCATATGAATCAATTGGAGGCGTGGCATCTTTGATTATCCTGGCGGCCCGATTGCTCCAAGGTTTCGCTCACGGGGGAGAGGCCACGGCTTCGTACACATATTTAGCGGAAATTGCACCTAAAGAGCGACGCGGCTTGTGGTCAAGCAGCATGTACTTCAGCGCCGGGCTGGGAAGTCTTCTAGCGTCCCTCGTAGGCGCATTCCTTACAAATGCTATATCCGCTGAAGATATGAATGCGTGGGGCTGGCGGATTCCTTTCGCATTGGGCGCGTTCCTTACCATTGTTGTCCTTTTTTTAAGGAGAAACATGATGGAGAGCGAAGTGCTTGAGGATTTTGCAACCAAAGCTAACAGCTCACGGTTAGCAGCAGAAACACCTAGGGAATGGACTAGCAAGAAAATTTTTCTGCGGTCGGTGGGTATTTTCTTCTACCAAGCCGGGGTAGGGATACCATTCTATATCTGGACTGGGTATGCGCTCGTGATTGCAATAACCCAGAGGGGAATGAATCCAAGTGATGCATTTACCGCAACTGTCCTAGCTCAGCTTGTATATTTGATTGCAGTACCGTGTTGGGGATACGTGTCCGACAAAATTGGCCGCAAACCTGTAACGATATTTTACTTCCTTTCCGTTGCCCTCTTGAACTATCCGGCTATGGCTATGATAACGGATCAGGCTTGGACGTTATTTGTGGCACAGGGCGGTATGCTCGCTTTGGTCGCATGTATAGGCGGGACAATGCCAGCGACTATCACTGAGCAAATCCCCACGAAATACCGAGCACGGGTAATGGGCGTTTCATTGTCAATTGGCGTTGCAGTCTTCGGAGGCACGGCTCCCTACCTCAACTCATGGTTAACGGAATTAAGCTACGGGTGGGTATATCATTTATACGTAGTGGCCATGGTCTTAGTAGGGGCTGCTGTGGTGGCATGCTGGAAAGAGACCAAGGGCATTGATCTCCGTTATGTCGGTTAAATAATCAAACCAGATAACTTTTCAACCACGCATTTTCTGAACTGAATGAAAAATAAGCCAGCCAACCTTGGTTTGACACACATATATATACAGCCATATAATTACGCCAACGGCCGGCTTACGTCATATGGGGGAGGCCGGATTCGTGCAATGCGTTTCGTTCATCCCGGTAGGGATCGGAAATCAAATTAATAAGAGGGTAAGTGATGAGTATTGATAAGCGCGTCATTATTGTCGGCGGCGGCCCGGTAGGGCTGCTAACTGCCTTGGGATTAGGCAAGGCGGGTGCGAATGTAACGGTACTAGAAGCTGAGAGTCAGCCCAGTGATAGCCCACGCGCGCTTGTTTACCACTTCCCGGTTTTGCCTCATCTTAAACGTCTAGGAGTGCTCGACGACTGCATAGCAGCAGGGTTAATGAGGCAGAACTTTGCATGGCGTGTGCACTCAACTGGCGAAATGATTTTCTGGGATCTTAAATGCCTCGAATCTGAGGTCGAGTTGCCATATGCGCTTCATTTAGGACAGGACAAGCTTTCTAAGATATTGATTAACCATCTTAAAGCCCTCCCAAATGTGGAAGTTCGGTATTCATCGCCCGTTGTTGATTATAAGATTAGTTCCCATTCGGTTCAGGTTGTACTTGGTGGTCAGTTCGCTGGACAAGTTATTGAGGGTGGATGGCTGGTTGGTGCCGATGGCGCTAACAGTTTTGTTCGGCAACAGGTCATGAAGCAAAACTTCTTTGGCATAACATGGCCGCAGCGATACGTTGCAACAAATACAAAGTTTGATTTCGACAGTCTAGGTTTTGGTAAAACCACCATGCAGGTGGATGACGTCTACGGGTCAGTTATTTGCTGTATTGATAGTGATTCGCTATGGCGGGTCACTTTCATGGAGGATCCGAACTTACCCATGGATGGTATTTCAGACCGTATCGGTCAGATGTTCAACAAGCTTTTGCCGACTGACGATCCATATGAGGTGGTTGCCTATTCGCCGTACCGTATGCACCAGCGGGTTGCAGATACCATGCGCTTGGGTCGTGTTCTGTTAATTGGCGATGCAGCCCATTTGACTAATCCGACGGGAGGGCTTGGCCTAACGGGTGGTATGTTTGATGCGTTTGCGTTAACAGCTGCGCTAAATCAAATTATCCATGAAGGTCGTAGCGAAGAAGTCCTGGATGTTTTTGAAGCCGACCGTCGTAGAAAATTTATTGAGTTAGTTTCCCCGAGAGCCAGCGATAACCTTCGTAATTTGTATCACCAGAAGCAAGGTGTAGGCAAAGACGAGTGGGTGGACAACACTAGGGCTATCTCGAAAGATGTAGACAGAATGCGCGACGCACTCCGATTCCCAGAACACATGGAGACGTTCCTGTAATACGCGAAAGTTGATCGTGCCGGATTAGTGCTTTGCGGAACCCGGTCCGGCGCTATCGTTCGTTTTGGGTTTAGCGTCGCACAGTTCGTTGGCTGAGGGTGACAGACGGAAATGAACCTAGGCTCCGCTTAGCTTAGCTAAACTAAATCAAGTAATAGTGAGTAGGAGTGCTAGATATAATGCTAGACGAGCAGGCATTCAGAACCGCGCCGTCGACCAATCTTGAACTGGCCGACTTTGGTGGAATGTTTCTTACCAGTGCCCCGCTGTCGTGCAATGGTCGGAGTTTTCCAGGTATAAATGCTTACGTGCAATGGTTCAAACCTGTCAACCCTCATCCATTGTCTATTACGCTTGTACATGGTGGTGGTGGGCAAGGATCGGAATTTCTGACCACCCCTGACGGGCGCCCTGGGTGGGTACATGACTTTTTGAAAGCTGGCTTTTCGGTTTTTGTTCTAGACAGGCCGGGTCACGGCCGTAGTGGCTGGAATACTGATGTTTTAGGGCCCCATACACCTCATCCAGATTACGAAACTCTTTATCAAAGATTCGTCGATCCCAAAACTTTGGGTCTATGGGCACAAGCAGAAAGTCACGATCAATGGCCTGATCACGAGCCGCTTGCCGGTGATAGGTTCATGGCGAGCCAAGGTGTAATGGCCACAACCTTAACCGCAGCTCAACAACATGTAGAAGCGATTGCCCCGAAATTGTTTGAAGTCACCGGTGATACGATTTTGGTTTCGCATTCAGCAGGCGGGCCGTGTGGTTGGGCGCTGGCGGCTATCGGTGGGCATCGAGTCAAAGCCGTTGCTGCGGTAGAGCCGCTTGGATATCCGGGATTAGAGCATTCGTTTGGAGTATTTGATAACGGACTTTGCGCGGCGGAGCTGTCCGGTTCCCATGATCCTTTTGATAGGCCGATCTGCTTTGTGACAGGGCAGGCGACTTGGATGAGGGAAGCTAATAGTAAAGCTGTTAGTTATCTAAAAGATCTAAATTACGATGTCACTCATTTCCTTTTAGAGGAGCATGGGATTTTAGGGAACAATCACATGCTTATGTCAGAAAAAAACAGCAGTGACATCGCGCGCTTACTTGTTTCATGGTTTGAAGGGTCGGTAATGACAGCTCAATAGACAGTCGCTGCCAAGTACGAGAGCGATACTTTAGCTGTTTAGCGCTGCCGGTCGGTATACCGGATTAGCTAGCAGCTACAAAACGAACGGGCTCATTCTAACTCGCCGGTCATGCCTATAACACGTGCTGGGTTATTGGCGACTAAATTAAATGTTTTATAGAAAAGAGGGTTTCGATAATGACTATCATTCGTGTCGGGCAGATCGTACCTAGCTCCAACATCACTATGGAGACGGAGATACCTGCTTTGCTGAAGGCAAGGGAATTAATAGCTCCTGAGCGGTTCACGTTTCACTCCTCTCGCATGCGAATGAAACATGTAACGAAAGAAGAATTGGCGCGGATGGATGGGGACAGCGACCGTTGCGCGCTCGAGCTATCTGACGCGCGTGTCGATGTGATGGGTTATGCCTGTTTAGTCGCCATCATGTCCATGGGGCACGGTTATCATCGCGCTTCGGCCGAACGTCTCCAAACAGTCACTGCGCAGAACGATGCTAAAACGCCGGTTATTACCTCGGCGGGAGCGCTTGTGGATGGTATTCGTGCGCTTGGTGCCAAGCGCGTAGCAGTTGTAACGCCATATATGAAGCCGCTAACTGAGCTAGTCGTTGACTATATTCGGAACGAGGGCATCGAAGTTGGAGATTATCGGGCGCTAGAAATCTCCGACAATCTTGCAGTAGCCGCACACGATCCAATGAATCTTCCAGACATCGTGGCCAAGATGAGAACGGATGACGTTGACGCGATCGTTCTTTCCGCATGCGTTCAAATGCCGTCACTGTCAGCAATAACTATGGTTGAGGCCCAGACCAGAAAGCCGGTTGTTTCAGCTGCAGTCGCTACGACGTGGGCAATGTTGAAAGCATTGAACTTGCCCACACGAGTTCCAGGCGGTGGCGCCCTTTTGTCGGGGGCGTACTAATGGAAGGTTACAACGTACATGCCAATGGGATTCGGCAACACATCCTTCATTTTCCGGGAAATGGTGAGCCGCTTCTTTTGGTTCCTGGAATCACTTCGCCCGCGATCACTTGGGGATTCGTGGCAGAACGGCTGTCAAAGTTCTACGACGTGCATGTTCTCGACATTCGAGGCCGAGGATTGAGTGAAGCAGGCGACCTCGATTACTCCTTGGACGCGATGTCGGATGATGTTGTAGCCCTGGTCCAACGGATGGGGGGTACTGTTGTTGTGTTAGGGCACTCTATGGGAGCACGTATCGCGATCCGTGCAGCACGCAAGAATTCGCAGTTATTCTCGAAGCTAATTCTTGTAGATCCGCCTGTCTCTGGGCCAGGGAGACGGCAATATCCAGCAAAGTGGCCATGGTATGCCGACTCCATACGCTTAGCCCAAAAAGGCTGCTCTGTTGACGAGATGCGAGTCTTCTGCCCAACTTGGACAGATCAACAGATCCAACTCCGCGCGGAGTGGCTACACACTTGCCAATATACGGCCATCAAAACAGCCTTCGATGGTTTTCATACAGATGATATACACGCTGACTTGTTAGAGTTGACGCTTCCTATCCGACTGATTGTAGCTGGCGGAGCGGATGTTATCCGCGCGGAAGATATCGCTGAGTTCGAGAGTCTCGCACCACAGACCAAGACCTATACTGTTCAAAATGCCGGACACATGATTCCTTGGGACGATTTGGAAGGATTCCTCTGCGCTGTCACCGATGACGCAAAGGGGGCCTAGGATGGATCACCTAAGCTTCACAGAAATATGCCTACACCAACTCAGGATGTCGGGAGTTAGGAACGGCGAGCGTCTTATCGTTCTAACCCAAGGAAACGACCGTCTAGCTTATGCGGATGCGTTTATGTCTGCGGGGCGGCAGCTTGGTGCCGAGATGTTTCATATGCGACTGCCGGCGCCTTTACCTTCAGAAGGGTGGGCCGTAGGTGTCACTGGTTTGGCGGATATGCCTGGCGCTGTCGAAGCTTTGAAAAACTGCGACATGCTCATTGATTGCATATTTCTTCTTTTCTCGCCTGAGCAAATGGCAATTCAAGCAGCGGGAACTCGCATTCTCACTGCCGTGGAGCCACCTGAACTACTAGCGCGATTGCAACCATTTCCAGAACTCCGCGAGAAGGTGACTATTGCTGCGGAGTTGCTAGACCGAGCTAAGGTGATGCGAATCACATCGCCTTATGGTACGGATGTAACTTATAAATTAAACACATATCCCACCGTTGCGGAATACGCATGTACGGATACACCTGGACGCTGGGATCACTGGCCCTCAGGTTTCGTGTTTACGGGCGGCGACGACGATGGAGTAGACGGAACAATTGTCGTCGCGCCAGGCGATATCCTTTTGCCGCAGCTGCTTATGGTTAGGGAGCCGATTACATATACGATCGAGAAGGGGTGGATTACCGATATTCGCGGCGGTCTCGAGGCGGATATAGTCAGCGCGTACATGGATTCATTCAATGATCCACAGGGAAGGGGAATGAGTCATGTTGGTTGGGGCATGAATCCTTATGCAAGGTGGCATAACTTTGTGCCCGGCCAGTTCCCTGGCGGCATGGGGATGGAGGCGAGAAGTTTCTACGGCAATGTCATGTTCTCTACTGGTCCAAATAATGAACTTGGCGGGTTAAATGACACAGCCTGTCATCTCGATATTCCATTGCGAAATTGCTCGCTGTTCCTTGATGACGCGCCTGTTGTCATCGCTGGCGATATCGTAGTTAAGGAAATCCAACTCGACGCAAGATGAACGCTACAGAGCGGCCCTTGTATTAAGGAGAGAAAATGTCTCAGGCTAATATATATGATACTGCAGGATTCGGGCGGCCCGTACCTAGAGGGTCTCGACCAGCAATAATTGTAGTAGATTTCTCGTATGGGTTCACTGACGAGCAATATCCCACGGCGTTTAACGCCGCCGGCCAAATTGCGCGCACGAAAGAAATATGTGATTACGCCCGACAGCTGGGCTTTCCAGTTATTTTCACTACCATCGCTTACCATCCGGCAGAAGTGGCGGTACTTCCTTGGCTGAAAAAAGCGTCGGGCATGGCCAATTTGGTTTTGGGAACGCGCTTGGTGGAAATTGATGAAGCTACAGGGATTCAGCCATCGGATATGGTCGTTGTTAAAAAGGGCGCCTCGTCTTTCTTTGGGTCCACCTTAGCCACTCTCCTAGCCGGATCCGGCACGGATACTGTTGTGATAACCGGGGCCACAACTTCAGGCTGCGTACGCGCGACTGCCGTGGATGCCGTTCAATCTGGCTTTAATGTTCTTGTGCCAGCTGATTGCTGTGCTGACCGCGCCTCACCTCCGCACGATGCAGCTTTATATGACATACACCAGAAGTATGGCGATGTGACTGATTCCGGCGATATCTTGAGATGGCTGAGCTCGTTGCAAGCGTCAACTTCTCTTTTAGGCTAAAAACGCTGCCCAGTGATGATATCAAATCATCCTCCACGTTGTTCTGTTATTTGTCTAAAAGCAAATAGATGCCAACGAAACACGGTGATTATGGTTTGATGTTAGAGGCTAGGAGGTGCGATTAAAAATTGACTTATTGATTAGCTGAGTTGAGCGTAGCACCGTGCGCCATTTAAGAATTGTCACTACGCAGCGAAAGTGATCGAGCGGTTGGCGTCTGTGACAGGCTGCTGGTCAGATCGGGGGCCTAATAATCCCGCCTGGTCTCTATTAGGATTCCCCGAATTCGCCACCAAAATCTATAACCTCTAATCTGTAGAATCTTGGGAGCAACAAATGAATAAGAATACCTCCCTGTATAGTCAGCTCGCCGGAGCCGCACTCCTGATAATTCCGGTAGGCTTTAGCTATGCAAATAGTCAGTCCGAATCTGCTGGGTTCGTTGAAGATAGTCGCCTCACCTTGCTCTCTCGCAACTATTATTGGCACCAGACGGGAGACTTAGGGGCGCAACGCGATTGGACGCAAGGTGAAATGTTAGATTTCACGTCTGGTTTCACCAAGGGTGCTGTTGGCTTGGGCATCGATGCTTTTGCTTATGGTGCAGTGAAGCTTGATGGAAGCGGCAGTCGTACGGGCTCAATGACTCTGCCTTATCGAGGTAACGGCCAGCCTGCTGACAATTACGGTAAAGCAGGCGGAAGTGTAAAGGTTCGCCTTTCAAATACTACACTAAGGTATGGAGACCTGCAGCCGCAGGTCCCGGTCTTTGCTACTGGAAGCTATTATCAGCTTAACCAAACCGCAGTGGGCTGGATGATAGAAAGCGCTGACGTCGAAGGTTCGATTATTTCTGCGGGCCACTTTACGTCTGGAACTGGTTACCTTTCCACAAATCGAAATGGTGAGCTTGGATTGGCTTTCGCTGGAGTTAGTACCACCCAAGTTGACTATGTTGGAGGTACGTACGGTCTTAAAGATAATCTATCACTGTCTCTGTATGGTTCTCGGTATGAGGACGTGATGGCGCAGTACTATGCAGGCGTTAACTATGTACATGTGTTTTCTGATACTCAGGCGTTGACTTTCGATTTTAATATATATCGTAGCCTCGACTCAGGTCGGGAGAAAGCAGGCGAAATCAACGTGACAGCTGCATCGCTCTCCTCCGCATTTACGACAGGGGCGCACACGTTTGTCGTCGCGTTACAGCGTAATGATGGTGACCAACCTCATGACTATGCTGCGATAGGCAGCAGACAATCTGGTGTTGGAGCAGGAGTATATAGCGACGGGCTATACTTGGCGAACGCTGCTGAACTGTCGGACTTCAATGCTCCGAATGAGCGCTCAGTTCAGGTTCGCTACGAGCTAAACATGCAAAGCTTTGGAGTTTCAGGTTTGACGTTAATGGCTAGGCATATACGTGGCCATGGCATCGATGGTAGCAGTGTCAGCTCCGATTCGGCCTACTTCGGTCTTTATGGGGAGTCTGAGAAGGAGCGTGAGACTAATTTAAGCGCTCAGTATGTTGCCGAAAGCGGGCCGGTCAAAGATCTTACCGCTAGGCTGGTCCAATCTTGGCATTCGGGTGACGGTAGCACTGGCGGTGATCTTACCCAAACCCGCCTTATTATCTCCTACCCGCTTGAGATTTTCTGAGCACATGAATGCGGGCGTTTTCCTTAGAAAACGTTCCGTTTTTCGGATGTAAAGATGTTTTGTTATTCAGCGGGTGATAAGTTAAATACCAGCTGCTGTGGAGCGCTTATTTAAACGTTGCCTTCGGGTCATTTTATTTGGCTTGCAGGCGACGAGGCTCTTTAACGATTAAGTGGCTTCTTGAGAATAAGGAAGCCGGTAGCAAAGCGCGAGCTATCCCAACCAAACCGGTATAACTATCAACGCTTGGGCATATGTAGGCTTGGATGAGTTAGCTTGATCCTGCGCCTAAGTGGCAATTTGAAGAAAGTGTCTCAGATAAGAAATAATAAGGACGTAGCTTGCATATGACCCAGAAAATTCCTCGGACACGCGCCATACTTAGTCGACTAAAGTTTAGCCGTAAAATATTGGTGGCCGCGTCATCGGTGGTCATCGCCGCTTTCACTTTGTTTACTCTCTACAACGATTTTTTGCAACGCATGGTTATTCAGGCGAAGCTCGAGAACTACCTAGATGAGATGGGGGGCGTAGCCGCTAGCAACATTGCCAACTGGCTTGCTGGGCGTCTGGTTTTGCTAGAAAGCACAGCCCAGACCGTTGCCCGCGATAGTTCGAGTATAGAAGTTCAAGCGCTCGTTAAACAGCCAGCGCTCAACTCGGCTTTCGCTTTCACGTACCTTGGTAGGAGTGATGGAGAGCTGATTATTTTTCCATCCTTCAGCATGGAGGCTGGCTCTGATTATCGATTAGAGCCTTGGTACAAGCATGCGCTCGAGTCTGGAACGACTACTCTGACCGGACCATATCGTGATGGCTCGACTGGAGAGCTGGTCATTGCTGCGTCAACGCCTGCGCAAAGCGGAGCCGAGAGCCTCGGCGTGGTGGGCGGCGACATTAATCTTAAGGTGCTGGTGGATATCATCAACACACTGAACTTCGACGGAATGGGCTATGCATTCCTAGTTAGCAGCGAAGGCAAGATACTTGTGCACCCGGATCAGACCAAAGTTATGAAAACCTTGGCCGAGCTGTATCCTAACAATACGCCTTCGGTGACAAGTGGATTTATCGAGGCGGAGCTCGATGGACAGCAGCGCATCCTCAGCTTCAGCCCCGTCCAGGGCTTGCCTTCTGTGACTTGGTACGTAGGCATATCTGTGAGTAAGGAAAAAGCTTACGCGGCGCTTTCAGATTTCCGTATATCCGCATTCCTAGCTGCCCTGCTTGCAGTGGTGCTCGTCATAACGCTGCTAGGCATGCTGATAAAAATGTTGATGCGTCCCCTCACGGACATGAGCCAGGCGATGGCTAGCATTGCCGAAGGGGAGGGCGACCTCACTCGCCGCCTCGCCGTACATTCACAGGACGAGTTCGGAAAGCTGGCGTTGGACTTTAACCGCTTCGTCGGACGTATACACGAATCGATTCACGAAGTCTCCTCCACAACGTTGCAGGTAAACGAAGTGGCACAGCGAGTACTGGATGCCTCTAACTCATCGATGGCCAACTCTGACGAGCAGGCGAGCCGGGTAAACAGCGTCGCGGCAGCAGTCAACCAGCTCGGCGCAACTGCCCAGGAAATCGCCCGTAACGCAGCTGACGCTTCGCAGCGGGCCGGTGCTGCCAGCCATCAAGCCAAGGAGAGCCGCAAAGTTGTGCAGCATAATATCGACGCGATGAAGCTGCTCTCTACCAATATCAGCGCGTCTTGCGCCCAGCTTGAGGCCCTCAATAGTCAAACTGCCGAGATAGGTCATATTCTTGATGTAATCCAGGGAATCTCAGCTCAGACTAATTTGCTCGCGCTCAATGCTGCCATCGAAGCGGCCCGTGCCGGTGAAGCTGGGCGTGGCTTTGCAGTCGTGGCCGATGAGGTGCGCAGCTTGGCGCATCGTACCCAGGCCTCCGCTCACGAAATCCATGTAATGATCGAGAAACTTCAGGTCGGGGCACGGGATTCGGTATACCTAATGACTGAGAGCCGGCGTCAGAGCGACGAAAGCGCGTACATCGCCGATCAGGCCGGCGAGCGACTAGCCAGCGTGACCCAGAGCATTGCCGAGATCGACGCGATGAACCAGTCGGTGGCGGCGGCAACCGAGGAGCAGACCTCAGTAATCGAATCGCTAAATCAAGACATTACGGAGATAAACACGCTCAACCAAGTAGGCGTCCAAAATCTGCAGTCGACCCTGGGCGCCTGCGCTGATTTAAGGCAGCAATCCACTCGGCTCAAAGAGCTCGTGGGTGGCTTCCGGATTTAGCCTTGCCGCAATACGATGAACTAGGCCCGATATGGCTCGCCTCTGGCTCGATGTAACCTTGGCCAGGTTATTGAAGCGTGCGCGACAACGCACCGATGCTGCCGCTTGAACGCTGGGGTGCCGTCTAGTTCAACGAACGCAAGTAAGGCCGCCTGCTTAAAACTGCGGCTAAAGCCGCTCCAGGCGCGTATTCGCGATTCCGCCGCAGCGAAAGAGACATGGCTCACTCATGCGGTCGATAAACATAATCCTTACCAATCAAGACGCCGCAACCCCGCTGTCAGAAGAGACAGGTCCTTGCAGGGGCGACGTGCGAGCGGACCGTTCCCATCTAAGCTCATCATCCTTGGTCGAACGGCCATGCTGGATCGTCTCTAGGTGCCCAAGCAGTTGCGGCCTCGGTTGTGCGGGGGATGTTGATGCCTTGTTAACGCTAAATAACATCAATAGTGATCGAGCGTCTCTAACCTCAAAGCGCTTACCTAGCGAGGCCTGTATGCATGTGCTGACCGGGAACACGGATAACCTATCGGACAGTCTGAGCGGGTCGATACCTGCATGCATTTCAGTCTCGCTTGGCTGTCTCGTAAACTGACGGTTGGACCGAGCGTGCGCTTGCTGTAGATCGCTCACGCACGCTGATGCGGCGTCACATATTTGAGAGGCTGATGGCGAGGGCGATTTAATGAGCACGAAAGATTCAACACAAATATCTGAGACAGTCCTTAGCCCGTTTCGTGAGGTTGTAGAGCCTTATTTGGAGCGCCTTGGTATTGACCGGCTGGTACTAGACGACCCGGATGCCGAAATAACGGATCGTAAATTCGTTGAGCTTCTTGAGCTTATCTCTATTGAGGAAGATCAGTATATCGGACTGCACATGGCAATGAGGCTCAAGTGCAGTAATTGGGGGGTTTTCGGCCATGCAGTGCGCAATGCGCCAAATGTACTGTCCGCACTCAACGTCATGGCAGACTTCGTCAATGTTTTTTCCCAAGCAGTAGAAGAGCAACTTGTTCAAACTGAAGATGCTATTGGCCTCTCGTATCGTCTGAATGATTCTGGGATCACACATCGTCGTCAGGATTCAGAGTTTTCACTCGCTGCGATTACCTCCATGATTCGCGAGGCGACTGGGACGGATATCAAACCGCGATTGGTTCACTTCGAACACGCTGCGCCAAGATTCACTCGCGAGCATGAAGATTTTTTCGGTACTGCCCCAAAATTCAAGCAACCAATCAATGCAGTAATGTTTTGCCGCTCTGTCTTGGCCAAGCCAGTCGTGAATGCCGATCAGAGGCTGTACATGCTTTCTCTCCGTTACCTCAGTGAGCGCCTGGTGGAGCGGCGAGTCGAACATAGCGTTGCGGTAAAAATCAGCCAGATTGTGGGTCGTCAACTTCAGGCTGGTGTGCCGTCCCTGGCCCAAGTTGCCAGCGCTATGCATATGAGTGAGCGTACCCTGCAACGACGTTGCAATAACGAAGGTGTCGATTTCCTTCATCTAGTGGATCAGGTCCGTCACCAAGCAGCAGTCGATCTCCTTAGGAAAAATAACAGCTCGCTTACCGATATAGCGTCGGAGCTAGGTTATTCGCAGCTCAGTGCTTTTAGTCGCGCGTTCCGTCGCTGGACAGGATTGACGCCAAAGCAGTACCGGGATGTGTACTCTGAAGAGCTGCGCTAGCGGTTGCGGTGTCAAAATCCGGTAATAATGGCGTGTGCGGTTAAGTGAAATGGCGCGCTAGGTCAAACGTCGATGCCCATCGATGAGATAGGCTCTGAAACACAAAACAACAAAACAAAAGGGGTATGTGTAATGACCGTCACCAATCAACGCCTGCGGAAGTCATCTTTCTTTCAAAAATTCGGCACAGGTAGCAAGGTTTGCCTGATCGCCCTTATGTCTTTAGCTTCAACACAACTGCTTGCGGCAGAGCCCAAGCAAGCCTTTCACCTCAATCCTGAATTCGAGCAGCAATACGGTTTTTCAATTGCAGTCAAGGCGGGCGGGTTTCTTTATATCGGTGGCGTAACAGCCGTTGATAAAGAGGGAAATGAAGTATACGCCAATGATGCTAACAAGCAAATGCAGCTTATTTATGAGCGTCTGGGTGCGATCCTGGCCGCTCATGATGCAGACTTCAGTAACGTTGTTAGTGAAACTATCTATTATACCACCGATAATGAAAGTTACATTAAATCTCTAGACGTCAGAACTGCTGCGTATAAGGGCGTAATAGCACCAAGTGCATCTGGCGTCAGGGTTGCCGATTTCTTGAGCGACAAGACGCTTATAGAAATAACAGCTGTAGCTTATCTCGGCGAATAAGTGGGCTGCCAGTTTCATCGGTTCTGTAGATTCGCAACGATACTAAAGGTGTCAGACAATGGACGAAAAGAGAAACAACGGCCTTAGTCGCAGATCATTTATTGGAGGTGCGGCGGTAGTAACGGCCGGTGCTGCAGGGCTTGGGCTCATCGGATCTGCAAACGCTACCGAGAACGGAACTTCAAAGCGGGCTACCGGGTTTGATTACGATGTAATCGTGGTTGGTGGTGGCTTCGCTGGCGCGACTGCCGCGCGTGAATGTGGCCATCAAGGTTACAAAACGCTTTTGCTTGAAGCGCGATCTCGGCTCGGTGGACGTACGTTCACGTCTCATTTTGCCGGGCAAGAAATTGAGTTTGGCGGGGCTTGGGTTCATTGGCTACAACCTCATGTGTGGTCTGAGATGCAACGCTACGGTTTGGGTGTTGTTGAAGACCCCCTAACCAACCTGGATAAAACGTTAGTTATGTACAACGACGGAAGCGTAGAAGACCTTCCGCCCGAGGTCTTCGGTACGAACATCCAAGTTGCCTTCGAGAAGATGTGTCACGACGCCTGGGAGGCATTTCCGCGGCCACATGAGCCGATGTTTACGGAGCGTGCCCGCAAGCTAGACAAAATGTCCGTCTTGGACCGTATAAACCAGTTGGAGCTAACTCGAGCCCAGCGGGCTGAGCTTAACAGCTACATGGCTCTGTATGGGGGGGAAACCACGGATAAATATGGGCTTCCGGGAGTTTTGAAGTTATTTGCATGCGGCGGTTGGAATTACAACGCGTTCATGGACACGGAGACCCACTATCGAATTGAGGGAGGTACAATCGGTCTGATAAACGCAATGCTCGCCGATAGTGGCGCGGAGGTTCGACTGAACATGCCAGTTATTTCAGTCGAACAGCTAAATGGCGGAGTTCGTGTTGAAACTGATGACGGCGAAACCATTACCGCCGGTACAATCATCATGACGGTTCCACTCAATACATATCGGCACATCAATTTCACGCCGGCACTATCGGAGGGGAAGCAGCGATTTATTCAAGAAGGGCAGCTCAGCAAAGGCGCTAAGCTTTACGTTCATGTCAAAGAAAACCTCGGCCGGGTTTTTGCTTTCGCTGATGAACAACAGCCGCTTAACTGGGTCCAGACTCACGATTACGGCGATGAGTTGGGGACAATACTGTCGATTACCATCGCGCGCGCAGAAACAATCGACGTGAATGATCGTGATGCTGTTACTAGGGAAATCCGGAAACTGTTTCCCGGCGTGGAAGTTCTAGGAATAGCTGCCTACGATTGGACTGCGGATCCGTTTTCATTGGGCGCATGGGCCGCCTATGGTGTCGGCCAACTGAGTCGATTGACAGACTTGCAGCAACCTGAAGGGCGCATTTTATTCGCGGGCGCGGAAACAAGTAACGGCTGGCACGCCAACATCGATGGCGCGGTGGAGAGTGGTCTCCGCGCCGGACGCGAAGCGAAAGAAATATTAGGTTAGCCAACGTTATAACTGGATTAAGTGATCATGATAAAACAAAAGTTTCAAGCCGTGTTGTTGTGCCTGGGGGCGCTGTTTTTTGGGGCTACTTCTTCTGTCGCTACAGCCAGTGAAAATTGCAATCCAGATAATGGTAAAAAGATCTTTCAGACATGCGCGGTTTGTCACAGCAATGACAATACAGGGAAACACGGACCTGCGGCGCCGAATCTTCACGGTGTGGTTGGCCGGGAGGTTGGCAAAGTGCCGGGTTATAAGTTTTCTTCCGCACTGCGTAAGTCGGGCGACACTTGGACCGTAGAACATCTTGATGCGTTTCTTAACAGTCCAATGGGGGTCTATCCGCTTACCCGAATGGCGTTTTCCGGCCTGAAGAATGAACAAGATCGGCGCGACGTAATATGCATGCTGAATCAGACGTCCAACTAGCCGGTCGTCCAAGCGACGGCTTGTAAAATAAGAAAGGGGTAAAGATAACATGGCTAACGATAAGGGTGATATAAGCAAGGACGGTGTATCGCGACGCAAATTTCTTGGCGGTGCCGTTATTGGTGCTGCTGCTGCAGGCGTTGGCTCTCAGATCCTATCACTGTCCGCTACGGCACAGGGGGCGGATAAAGAAAGAGTTGGTCCGCTGCAAAGCAACGTAGATTACGATGCCGTCGTGATCGGAGGTGGGTTTGCGGGGGTAACGGCTGCAAGGGAGTTGAGCCGATCCGGCTTGAAAACATTAGTGCTTGAGGGCCGGAGTCGCCTAGGTGGCCGCACGTTTACGTCTAAGCTCGATGGTGAGAAGGTGGAGCTTGGAGGTACTTGGGTACACTGGACCCAGCCTAATGTGTGGACTGAGGTCATGCATTATGGATTAGAAATCGAGGAAACCGTCGGTCTCGCTAGTCCTGAAACTGTTATTTGGGTTACTGATAATCAGGTGAAGCGAGCGCCGGCGGCAGAGGCGTTCGAAATATTTGGCGCCGCTTGTACTGAATATTACAAAGAAGCGCACA
This sequence comes from Stutzerimonas stutzeri, assembly GCF_013522825.1. Classification (GTDB taxonomy): domain Bacteria; phylum Pseudomonadota; class Gammaproteobacteria; order Pseudomonadales; family Pseudomonadaceae; genus Stutzerimonas; species Stutzerimonas stutzeri_AK. Next base: position 5,690 of record NZ_JAAMQZ010000041.1, on the reverse strand, counting down.
ACATCTACCCACGTCCCTTCGATCCTTTCTTTGCAAAAAAAGCGCTCCAGGAGATGGATGGGTTGTCAGCTTCTGAGTACTTAAATAAACTGTCCCTAACCCGCGAGCAAAAAGACATGATGGATTCATGGCTTAGCGGTAATGGACATAACTACCCAGAGACGATCGCTTATAGCGAGATTATGCGCTGGTTTGCACTCAGCAACTTCAACATGCCCACTATGTTCGACTCAATTGCCAGATATAAAATTAAGTCAGGTACCGTGAGTCTTCTGGAGGCCATGGTTGCTGAAAGTGATATGGAAATTCAGCTTTCAACGCCTGTGCTAAAAGTTAAGCAAGACAGTCATAGGGTACTTATCACCACTGAAGAGGGCACAATTGCGGCATCGGCAGTTGTCATGGCAGTGCCTTTAAACACGATGGGTGACGTTGAGTACAGTCCGCGTCTCTCTGATGCAAAGTCAGAAATTGCCTCCCAAGGCCATGCGGGTAAGGGTGTTAAGGGTTACATTCGTATAAAGCAAGATGTAGGTAACGTAATGACCTATGCGCCCGCTAGAAACGATGTAACGCCTTTCACTTCGGTGTTTACGGACCACGTCGGTGAGAACGGTACATTGCTTATCGCATTTTCCGCCGATCCTAAACTGGTAGACATTAACGATAGCAAAGCGGTCGAAAAGGCCCTGCATCCCCTTCTTCCAGGCGTGGAGGTAACGTCCAGCTATGGCTACGACTGGAATCTCGATCCCTTTTCTAAGGGCACTTGGTGCACTTATCGTCCGGGTCAGACAACCCGCTATTTAACCGAGCTGCAGAAGCGCGAAGGCCGGCTCTTCTTCGCCGGTTCCGACATGGCTAATGGCTGGCGTGGTTTTATAGACGGCGCGATAGAGAGCGGTCGCGAGGTCGGGTATCAGGTTGCTAGCTATCTCAAGGGGAAAAATAGCAATGCGTGATTACCGAGAGTTCTATATAGACGGACAATGGGTGAGGCCGAAAGGCGCACGTGAAGCGGAAGTCATCAATCCCGCAACTGAAAAAATTGTTGGGTTAATCTCCTTGGGCACCGAGGAGCATGTCGATCTGGCAGTGCGAGCTGCTCGACGAGCTTTTGACGGCTGGTCCCGTACATCAAAAGATCAACGTCTTGAGCTACTAGAACAAGTATGCCGAGCATTTGAATCCAAACTCGATGAGCTCGCCAAGGCTATCACTGAGGAAATGGGTGCTCCGCTGGTTCAGTTGGCCCTCCCCCTACAGGCGCCGGCCGGTCTGGGGCATTTCCTCACGGCGGCGTCCATACTGCGGGATTACGATTTTGAGGAGTCCCTCGGAACGACTCGTGTGGTACGTGAGCCAGCTGGCGTTTGTGGCTTGATAACACCCTGGAACTGGCCATTAAACCAGATCGCTGCCAAAGTGGCGCCCGCGTTGGCAGCCGGATGTACGATGGTGTTAAAGCCAAGTGAGATTGCTCCGTTCTCAGCTTATCTTCTTGCGAGAATCTTCGATGAAGTTGGAGTTCCGCCTGGGGTCTTCAACCTAGTCAACGGCGACGGCCCTGGCGTGGGCGCTCCCCTAGCCGCCCATCCTGAGGTGGACTTGGTTTCCTTCACCGGTTCCACCCGAGCAGGTACCCTCGTTTCGACAGCTGCGGCTCCGACTGTCAAGCGCGTCGCCCTTGAGTTGGGTGGTAAGTCCGCCAATATCATTTTGGATGACGCTGATCTGGAGACTGCAGTTAAGCACGGTGTGCGCACTATGATGCTTAACACGGGGCAAAGCTGTAATGCTCCATCTCGTATGTTGGTACCTCTTTCGAAGCTAGACGAGGTCGAACATTTAGCCGAACATTTCTGTAAAGAAATTGTGGTCGGTGATCCGATGCATTCGGATACGAACATCGGGCCTCTGGCTAGCGGAATGCAGTATGAAAAAGTGCAGGACTGCATTCGGCAGGGCGTGGCCGAAGGAGCCAAGCTGATTTGCGGTGGTTTGGGGCGTCCAGATGGACTTGAGTCTGGCTATTTTGCGCAGCCTACAATCTTCAGCGCTGTTAATAAGCAGATGTATATAGCCAGGGAAGAAATTTTCGGACCCGTCTTATGCATCATGCCTTACCGCGATGAGAATGAGGCGATCCAGATAGCTAATGACAGCTGCTACGGTCTTTCTGGGTACGTCAGTTCCGGAAGCCTTGAGCGCGCTCGGAACGTCGCTAAACAACTACGCACCGGCGCCGTACATCTCAATGGGGCGGCACTCGACTTCACCGCACCGTTTGGCGGTTATAAGCAGTCTGGTAATGGCCGAGAGTGGGGGAAGTACGGTTTTGAGGAGTTCCTTGAGATAAAGGCAGTGATGGGTTATGAGGGGTCGTAGAAATCATCTTTACAGGCTTTCCTTATCGAGCGTCACCCAGGGTTATTCGCCCCTCTGTTCCGTCTCGGCTAGCGCTTGGCTACATGGTTGATAATAGATTGTCGCCTAACAACAGATAGATTATAGCGCTGAAGTTTGCGCACTTTATTAACTAGGGTTAAATCAGCTCCGTTGCTTTTGGGTTGATTTCGGCACGATGAATCCACACACCAAGAGGAAAACGTAATGTCATCTGAAAAGCGAAACTTAGAGCAAGCGACTTCTAAGTTTGTTGATGCGAACAACAAAGCTGATTTGGACGCAGCCATGAATTTTTTTACCGATGATGCGGTTTTCGAAGATATCTATGGTGGGCGCCACTCTGGGGTTACGGCTATCCGCAATGCGCTCCAACCATTTTTTGATGGAACATTTGGCAGGGTGCAATACGTTGGCGAAGACCTATTCATTGACGAACAAGCAGGTAAAGTAATGGTTAGTTGGCGCTGCAACCTTGAATTAGGCGGCAAGCCAGCGTATCTCCGGGGTTTGGATCTGCTTCATTTTAACAACGGTAAACTTGTTGCGAAGCTGGCTTACGGGAAGGCCAGCGAAGCTCTGTTCGAGCATTAATTCGGGCAGGCTTGCCCTGAGCCTATCGTGGCCCTCGCTAACTATCGATACTCTTGGCTACGGTATATGCTCAAGTGTTTGCGCCGTCTTAGCATTGGCGTCTGTTAATCTTGGACACTCGTCGGCTCCGCTGATGATACCCATAATGAGTCATGCTACTCCGTAGCAACAGGAGGATGTGTTTCGCCCCCGGTAGCCTGATACTCGACAACATAACAACCAAAGCCGCTTCGAGCTTAAGCGCATCCCCGCTCGCGCGCTACTGATGAGTCTGCTAGCGATTGAACAGACTAGGCATGGCTACCGCGACGGAAATGTGCTGCCTAGTTGCATCGTCTGTAACAGAAGCCTCGATGGCTTGTACTGTAGCGGTTCGGTTTGCCTGCCCCTTACCCACTAGGCGTGTCCCTGCGCGCCGTGGTGGGAGAATAGCAACACCAGCAAACCGGCTGTCGGGGGGATACGCCGACGGATTGTTTAGTTGACGATTTGCTCGAAATCCCTAGTTGCGAGGGCAGGCGAGCCTGGCGAAACCGGAACTGGAGGCTAAATGCAGGATGAAATGTACTACTACGAGCCTGCCCGGGGCCATGGTCTGCGTCATGATCCGTTCAGTGCTATTGTGGGGCCGCGGCCCATAGGATGGATCTCATCGAAAGATGACGAAGGGCGGCTTAACCTGGCCCCCTATAGCTTTTTCAATGCATTCAATTACGTCCCGCCGATTATTGGCTTTTCAAGCATTGGACGTAAGGACAGCCTCGCGAACATCGAAGAAACTGGCGAGTTCGCTTGGAATTTGGCGACCCGTTCGCTGGCGGAGGCCATGAATCAGAGCTGCGTAGCCGTGGCGCCCGATGTTGACGAGTTCGTTCTAAGCGGGCTCACACCAACGTCCTCCCGACTGATTTCAGCGCCCCGGGTGCTGGAAAGCCCTGTTTCTTTCGAATGTCGGGTTTGCCAAATCGTACAGCTGCAGCGAGCAGATAACGTATTAGTGCAAAGCTGGCTGGTCCTTGGCGAGGTAATTGGCGTACACATTGAGCAATCTTTGTTAAAGGATGGCATTTATGACACCGTGGCGGCCGAGCCCATCCTGCGCGGCGGCGGCTCGGGGGATTACTTCCAGCTAGGGCCAGAAACCTTGTTCAAGATGCGGCGACCTAAGATCGGTTAGTGCAAGCAATGCTATGCAATCCAGAGCGGAGCAGGCCGGTTCTACCTGGCAGTGCTGTGCTGCTTGCTTCTACTTTTTTGTTCCTAGCGGTGAGAAGTGTAGTGGTCAACTAATCCCGGACATTGCAGCTCGCCGAGCTGGCCGAGCGCAGGCTTGCGGCGTACACCGGAGTTCCTGTGGTATTGAAGCATGAAGACTTTGCGACCTGTGGGCGTTACCTCTACCGCTTGGGCACGGAGGGACAAAACTAAGGACCGACCGATTTCGCGAGTAATCCAGTCATCGAGAGGCTGGTACAGGGATGGCGCTGCGGAGTGTTTGTCAGTCAGAGAGGTGTGTACTTTCCTGACATATGAAGTGGTGGGTTCGCAGAATGGGAGGTGACCAAGCGGCGGCCGTTGCATAGAAACGTCGCGCATCCCGCAGAGGAAGCGGACGTGAGCAGGCTTCTTCCGCTTTGCCAGAGGTAGCCATGCATAGCATCGAAATTAGAGCTAGCCATTTACCTGCGGCAAATGAAGAAAGCTGCCTTTTTTGACAACAATGGCAGCCGCTTCGCGAAGGCAGTTGATCATTTTGGTCTTATTGCTCGGTCTCGCTCCACATTCGTTTCGCTTACCTGCAAACGCCCAAAATGCTCAACTGCCCCATACTTGAAGGTTTCAAGTATGGGGCGCGGGGGCATACTTGAAGGAACGCTTCGCTGCTTCAAGTATGCCCCCGCAATTTTGTTGTCAAATCATAGCCGCCAGGCGTTGCCTGGCCGAAATGGCGATTGTGCACAGACGTGAGCTGCGGCATTCGCGGGCGCTGCCGCCCCGGCCTCAATCATAAGCCCGATCACCGCGGCAAACTTGTCTTACGACCGCCATGTCACATGACTCGAGTGCTGCAGTCTCGCCTTGTCACTCGTAGGGCTTGCGGCAGCTATTGAGTGTCGATGATGCGGCGGGTGACCATGCCGCGTGTCTGTCGCAGAGAGGTATGACGCGGTGTCCGGTCTGATGCCAAAGGGGCCATGCTTCAAGTGCTATTTGTGTGGCAGCAGCCGACTGTCACGGAATTCGCGTCGCAGCGGGTGCAAATTCTTCGGTGGAAGAGCGCTCAGCGATTGGGTGTTCCAACGGTCGCCGCAAGTGATACCCGCAGTCGCGTAAATATACGGTTTCTTTCCTGTTGTGTTCAGAACCAAAAAGGCCGCAGATTAGCTGCGGCCTTTTATTCATCCTGTCTCATAACCATCTCCAAGCGATGATCGTTCGCGCTCTATGCGTTAGTGAAGCTGCAGCTTACTTTTCCTCCCGCGCTTTCCGCGTCCCGCCTGGCTATGGAGCAGCATTTTAAAATGTTCCCAGCGAATCTCGTCGGTCTGGATGTTGTAAGTCAGGCTGCGGATTCCACGGTCATCTGGCCACCCATTCCATGAGCATCTGACCACCGATTCCACGCTGATCCGGCCACCCATTCCACGCGCATCCGGCCACTGATTCCACGGCCATCCGGCCACTCAACC
>NZ_JAAMQZ010000040.1 GCF_013522825.1 Stutzerimonas stutzeri | reverse complement strand
ACGTCTCACGACGGTGATAAAGGCTCTATGCCGAACAAGAGGGACGAAGTTCTACCCTGAGGGCAGAATTCACCCTCAGGGTCAGACATTATTTGTAACAATCCAGGCGGGCCGGAAAGCTACTTTCCTGTGTCTGCACCTCATTCTGAACCCATTTTGGGCGCGAACTGATGCAGATTTATTGCCTAGCTTCGCTAAAACGCAGAGCGTCCGAAGCATAGGTTTACCAGGCAGAGCCGGTACATTGACTGCTGTTTTAAGCATTAACCCCCTGATAGCAAAGGGTTTGGAGCCATGGTGCAGTAAACCAAACCAAGCACGACACGTACACACGTGTCGCACAGGACGGGTAATGCTAGCGGAGCAGGCCGCAAATTGCATCCGGCCTGTCATACCCTGCGCGCTAGCCTTTCAGACTACAGCCCAGCGCCCGGACGATCTGCTGAAGCTGTGCCTGGCCGTCGACATCGACTTGCAGCCCATCGATTTCCCGGCGTGGCGGATAGTCCTTGCGCAGCTGATCGAAAGCCATCCGGCGCTGTTCGTCATCGCCACCAAGACTTCGACGGAAGGCCGCATCGTCCCGACGTGGGTCGTAGACCGCTCGGCAGAGGGTCGTCAGCACCTCTTCCGGGGTAGCGCTGCTCGCGAAGGACAGCCCGCGAAGCGGCGCCTGCGGCATCAGTTCGGCCAGCGCTACCGTCGGTTCCAGCCCTTTGCTGGCGCAGAACGCCTGATAGATCTGCGCGGTGCCGCGCAACTTGCCATCCAGGCTGTAGCCGGCGATGTGCGGCGTCGCGATCCAGCACAGCTCGGCCAGCCCGACATCCACCTGTGGCTCGCTTTCCCAGACGTCCAGCACGGCCTGGATATCCTGGCGCAGGGCCAGTTGGCCGCGCAGTGCCGCGTTGTCCACTACCGCGCCTCGGCTGGCGTTGATCAGCCAACTGCCAGGGCGCAGCTGTTCGAGGCGCGCCTGGTCGAGCAGATGCAAGGTGGCATCTTCGCCCTCCAGCGTCAGCGGCACGTGCAGGCTGATGACGTCGCAGGTCTCGATGATTTCGTCGAGACTGGCGAAATCACCGGCCTCCCGCGCCTGACGCGGCGGATCACAAACCCGCACATCCCAGCCCAGGCCACGCAACACCTCCACCAGCCGCCCGCCGACCTCACCGGCGCCGACCACGCCATAACGCCGGCTGGCCAGCTCGACGCCCTCACCTTCGGCCAGCGTCAACAGGCTGCCAAGCACATAATCCACCACGCCACGGGCGTTGCAGCCCGGTGCGCTGGCCCAGGCGATGCCGGCTTGCGCAAAGTAATCCAGGTCCAGATGATCGGTGCCGATGGTGCAGGTGCCGACGAAGCTCACCTGACTGCCTTCCAGCAGTTCGCGATCGACCCGCGTCACCGAGCGCACCAGGAGCACGTCCACCTGCTCCAGCGCGGCCCGGTTGATGCGGCGCCCTGGCATGCGCCGGATCTCGCCACATTCGGCGAAGAAGGATTCAACCAGAGGGATGTTTTCGTCAGCAAGAATACGCATGTGCGGCTCCATCAGTGATAGGCCTATTCTAGACCGCCCGCACCTTCCGGGGGCGCTTCGCCGGGCGTAGACTACGCCGCCTCTTGTATACAACTCGGATTACCCGGAAATGCCTGCTGAGCCAAGACTCAGGCGCGTGCGCAGCGAACTGCGTGCGCTCTTCGCCATCGCCCTGCCCATGATGATCGGGCAACTGGCCAATACCGCCATGGGTTTCGTCGACACCATGATGGCCGGGCGCGTCAGCCCTCGCGATCTGGCTGCCGTCGCCCTGGGCAATTCGGTCTGGGTGCCGATGTTCCTGCTGACCAGTGGCGTGATCCTGGCGACCACGCCGAACGTGGCGAAGCGTTTCGGTGCCGGCGAGCACGGGCAGATCGGGCCAGTGGTGCGCCAGGCGTTGTGGATGGGGCTGGGGATCGGCGGCTTCTCCGCCGTGCTGATGTGGAATGCCGAGCCGCTGCTGCATCTGTTGCAGGTCGAAACGGATCTGATCGAACCCAGCATGGCCTATCTGCGCGCCGTGGCCTGCGGTTTTCCGGCGATGGCGCTGTATCTGGTACTGCGCTGCTACAGCGATGGCCTGGGGCACAGCCGGCCAAGCATGGTGATCGGCCTGCTCGGCCTGCTGCTGAACATTCCGCTGAACTACATCTTCATCTACGGCAAGCTGGGCGTGCCGGCCATGGGCGGCGTCGGTTGCGGCTGGGCCACGGCGCTGGTGATGCTGTTCATGTGCCTGGCCATGCTGTTCTGGGTACGTCGCGCCGGGTATTACCAGCCAAGCCGGCTGTTCGAGCGTTTCGACGCGCCATCCTGGCCGGAGCTCAGCCACCTGCTGGCCGTCGGTATCCCCATCGGCATCGCGGTATTCGCCGAGGCGAGCATCTTCTCGGTGATCGCCCTGCTGATCGGCGCGCTCGGCGCGACCGTGGTCGCCGGCCATCAGATCGCCCTCAACTTCACCTCGCTGATCTTCATGATTCCACTGTCGCTGGGCATGGCGATCACGGTGCGCATCGGCCAGGCGCTGGGCCGCAACGCGCCGCGCGATGCGCGCTTCGTGGCGGGCCTGGGCATCGCTACCGGTCTGCTTTTTGCCTGCTTCTCGGCCACGGCCATGCTGCTGTTCAGCGAACAGATCGCTCGCATCTACACCACCGATCCGGTGGTCATCCAGGTCGCGGCAGGATTGTTCTTCTATGCGGCGCTGTTCCAGTTCTCCGATGTCGTCCAGGTCACGGCAGCCGGCGCCCTGCGCGGCTATCAGGACACCCGCATGACGATGGTCTTCACCCTGGTCGCCTACTGGGGAATCGGCCTGCCGCTGGGTTACACCCTCGGGCTGACCGATACCTTCGGCACCGCCAGCGGGCCAGTTGGACTCTGGCAGGGGCTGATCGCGGGCCTGAGTTGCGCGGCGCTGCTGCTCAGCGTTCGTCTGGTGCGCAGCGCGCGCAAGGAGATACGTCGCGCGCCTAAACCTCAAGCGCCAGCAGCGCTGCACTGAGTAACAAAAAGCCGCTGAACAGCAGGCGCAACAGGCGCTCCGGCAGGGCGTGCGCCAGCTTCACGCCCAGGCTGATGCTGAGCAGTCCGCCGATGGCCAGCGGCACCCCCAGCGCCCAGTCGACCTGCCCGTGGAGTGCGTAGGTCGCCAGCGTCACCCCGGTGCTGGGCGCTGCCAAGGACAATGACAAGCCCTGCGCAACGACTTGCGAAGTGCCGAATATCGAAGTGAGAACCGGCGTGGCCAGCACCGCGCCTCCCACCCCGAACAATCCGCCCAGAGCGCCCGCGCCTGCCCCCAGGGCACCCAGCCAGGGCCAGGGGTGGCGCAGTTCGGTAGCACCGGTCTGCGGCCTGAGAAAGACGCGCAGCAAGGTATAGATAGCCAGGGCCAGCAGGAAGCCGACAAAGGCGATGCGCATTCGCCCCGCATCCAGCGATACCGCCAGTGCCGCACCGGCGATGGCGAAGCAGAAACTGGAGATTCCCAGCGCTGCCGCATGGCGGACATCGATACGATTGCGCTGGTGATAACGCCAGATCGCCAACAGCACGTTGGGCACCACCATGACCAGCGCCGTACCTTGCGCCAGGTGCTGATCCAGGCCGAACAGCACGCCCAGCACCGGAATCGCGATCAGCCCACCACCGATGCCGAACAGCCCCCCCAATGCGCCCAGCATCAGGCCCAGTGCAATATTCAACGCGATGCTGAACAAATCCATCTCTTAGTTTTTCCGTCAAAAAAAACGATGCTATAGCGCCCAGGTTGTTACGGATACGCACAGCCATGCACAATGACTATGCAATTCTTGCAAAGCCAGTGATGCCCGTATGCAATCAGACCCGCTCTCCGATCAGTTCAGGCTGTTTCTCGATATCCTCGACAGTGGCAGCTTCTCTGCTGCTGGCCGCCTGCATGGCCTGACGCCCTCCACCGTCGCCCGGCGCATCGATGCTCTGGAGAACAGCCTGGGCTGCCAACTGGTCAGCCGCAGTACCCACACCATCAAGCCCACCACGGCAGGCCAGGTGTTCGCCGAACGGGCCAGGCGTATCGTGCAGGAACTGCAGCTGGCCCGTGCTGAAGTCACTTCACTGCAAAACGCGCCGCGCGGTCGTATTCGCATAGACGCACCCGCCCCCTTCGGTCGCCGGCACTTGGCACCTGCGTTGGCAGAATTTCTCCAGAGTTATCCCGAGGTGGATATCCAGCTGCGTCTGATCGACAGCTTCGTCGATCTACGTGGTGAACACCTGGGCGAAGTGGATCTGGTGCTGCGCATCGGCCCGATGGCCGATACCCGACTGGTCGCCACGCCTCTGGCCCCGTTGGTGCGCATCGTTTGCGCCAGCCCCGACTATCTGGCGCGGCGCGGGGCACCACTGGATGCCAATCAATTACCAGCGCATGACGGCCTGGACTGGGATGCCCTGGCACCGCCTCATGCATGGCGTTTCGAGCATGACGGCAAGCGGCAACTGCTGCGCCCCGGTCGCATGCGGATGGTCGCCAACAACGCCGAAGCCTTGCTCAGCGGCACGCTGGCGGGCCTGGGTATCGCACATCTGCCGACCTGGCTGATTGCCGACCACCTGTTGCGCGGCGAGCTGTTGCCCCTGTTCTGCGAAAGCGGGCTACCCCAGCCCGAGCCCAGCGGCATCTATGCCCTGCGCCTGACACGGGAAGCCGATTCGCGCAGTCGTCTGCTGCTGGAGTTCCTGAAGAGCCGCTTCGGCCCGGTCCCACCATGGGACCAGGCACTGCAAGGGGGACTGGGTTTCGGATGAAGCTGTCAGACAGTGCAGCCGGATAGCTCCTGAGTCACGCCCCAGCCATCGACCACACCGCCCAGCGGTTCGACAAGATTCTCCAGATCCTGCTCGAAATCACCGATGCCATCGAAAGTGGCGTACATGACTTTGCTCACCTGAAGATTCCAGGCGCCATCGTCACGGGGAAAAACCTGTGTATTGACGCATTCGCCACGAAAATTGCTGGCGGCTGCGCATGCCTGTTCACGGTCGGAAAACACGGCATAAAACTCGATGGGATGAACGCGGGCGAAATCGAAACCGCCTTCCTTCATCCTCAAGAGCACGTTGCTGCTGACATCCTCATGGAAGGTGGCACTCATCTTTCAACCTCCTTTATGGATGGAATGGCTTTCGCAGAGAAAGCCTTCTTGTCGAGCCTCGTTGCGGGTGTTGAAGGGATGAATCGAGTGTGTGGATGATTTGCTCGGTCAGGCCCGGAACGTTATGGAGCCCAACCGACAGGTTCGAACATAGGGTATCTGGATCAGTGTCGCAATGAACTTGCCGCTTGGTGCATGCCGCAAGCCCCCTGCCAGGCTGCTGAGTCAGTCGTTACTGGCTTTGCCGATGGCCTGCAAAACGTACTGGGGCAGCGCAAAGGCCGCGAGATGGACATGCGGATTGTAGTAGCGCGTCACAACCCCGCTGCCGGCAAAACGCTGGGAAAGGGTTTCCAGCGGCAACCGACGACTGGCTGAATCGCAAGCACCCCAGGCGAAGGTCATCGCTCCACCGCTGCAAGTGGGCGCCGCCGCCTCGTAGAAATGCCAGTCTGCAAACAGGCCATTCATCCGTCTGGCCGCTGCCTGCACCTGCGTGAGCTGCATGAACGGGGTACCGGTGCGGGCGACCAGAATGCCGCCATCGTTCAGGCAGCGCCGGCAGGCCTGATAGAAGCCCTCCAAGGCCTCATCTGCAGCGCCGTTATCGGCGCTGCAGATGATCACATCGAACTTCTCTTCACAGGTATTGAGAACGTGCAGCCCGTCATCGATCAGCAGATTCAGGCGAGAATCGGTGAAAGCGCCTCTGGAATGCTCCGGCAGGAAGGTCTTGCACGCTTCCACCAGGGCGGCATCAGCCGCAACCATGGTGATGCTTTCGACCTCACGGTGCCTGGCGACCTCGCGCACGATGCCACCATCTGCGCCGCCGATGATCAGCACCCGCCGCGCCAGGCCATGGGCCAGGATCGGTACGTGAACAAGCATTTCGTGAGGAATGAACTCATCGGCCTCAGTGGTCTGAATCACCCCATCCAGCGCCATGATACGGCCCATGCGCGCATTCTCGAAGATGGCAAGTTGCTGATGCTCGGTGCGGGCGTCATGCAGCATCCGGTCGATGCTGAAGCGTTGGCCGTATCCCTCATAGAGAGCTTCCTGATAGTCACTCATGGGTGTCTCCCGTGATGGATAGCGTTGCAGAAGGCGCAGCGGCAAGCTGCCTTCGCCTTCAGGAAAGCACCGTATTCTACTTTGGTCCAATGCAGGCTAAACCACGGGGCGCTTTCGCTACAACCTGACCTTGGCGAAACGCCCGACTGCGATGACCCACATGATCAACCCGACCACTGGCAGAAGCGCGATCACCAGGCTCCAGATGATCTTGCGGCCATACTCGATACGGCTGAACCAGACGTGAAGAATCGCCAGAAAGTCCGCAATCAGCACCAGAACGGCCAACAATGGAGTCAGCTCCATCTATCAGCGCCTCAGGCTCATGTCGTCTGGCCGGTTACCGCGCGGGCCCATGAGAGCCCAGAGAATCAGGCCCAGCACCGGCAGGAAGAAGATGAGCAGAACCCAAAGCACTTTCTTCCCGCTGGCGGCATCACTTCGCACCACACTGACAATGGCCCAGATATCCAGCAGCAGAATGATAAGGCCGAAAATACCGCCGAAGGCATCGGTCATGGGTGGCTCCTCATTACGATGGGTTCGCAGTTTGGATGCCTGGCAAGCCCGAGGGTTCAGGCATGCAGACCGAAGCGGCCTGTATCTGCCCGCCGCAAAGAGCGGCACCCTGTCCTTTGGCCATGCCTGTGGACAGCGTTCAACTGGTGGAAACCGGATTATTTCCAGTAATTGTTTGCTGCTGCGACGGTCTGGAAGTGAATGGCGACCACTTCAGAAGCCTGCATCAACGCCTCGCCCTTCTGAGCGTACTTCTCACGTTCCCGGAACAGCACTTCCTTGTCTGGTTGGGTACTTTTGACGCCCATTCTGGACAACTTGACGGCCAGCTCGAAGCCCTCTTGCGGCGTTTCGGTGATCAGGCTGGGCAACCAGCTCTGAGGCGCCTTGTCCTGCGCCTGAAGTGAAAAGGGCAAGCCCAGAACAAGCACAGCGAACCCAATTGCGGCAGTACGTTTGATGGACATCGTTTTCTCCAATTTCCCTGACAGACGAAAGAGGCTTCGTGGTCGCGGTTTGCTCCAGCACCTGCTGGAGCCGTCGCATTAAGGGCCCAAAACGTCGGGTAGCTCAATGCCTCTTTGGAGTGACGACTTTGGATCAATCTTCCAGTCGCGGAAAACGACTCGCGATATCGTCGCCGGTGAACTGCGGAGCACGACCTGCCGGATTAACGAACAGGCAAATGGCAACCAGATACGGGTTTTCACCCCTGTCGAACCAGTGACGAACGCCCGCTGGTATCAGGATCAAGTCGCCTTTCTCACACAGCACGGCATAGACCCGATCTTCGATATGCAAATTGAACAGCCCCCTTCCGGCAATGAAAAGACGCACCTCGTCCCCGGACTGAACGTACTCTTCCAGTTCCTGTGCGCGCGAATCGCCCAGCCCGTAACGCTCCTGGGTCAACCTGAGCACTTCCACACCGGCATGGCCGTACGCGTTCTTCAAAAGGTTGATCTGCGGCTGATAAGCGGCGACCAGTTCTTCATCACTGGCATCCGGGCCGATGGCTGTGCTGGCTTGCCAGCGTTCCAGGTGTACACCCACCTCGGCCAGCGTGGCGGCAACGTCCTCGTGATGCGTGAGCACCTTGAAGGGCTGTTCGGGCGTGCTGTGGTGATAGACACTGAGGATGCTCATGGTCGCTGTCTCCGGGCCGGGCGATGACTGACCCGGTATCTGATCGATGATTCGTTGGCAGGGCGGCAGCCGTTGGCGGTCATGCCCGACTGCCCTGCACAGGGGTGGCCATGATAACGGCTGCGGCCAGGGCCGCCAGACTGGCGATGGCAAAGACCCAGACCGGCCCCAGACTGGTCCAGCTGTAACCTGAATACAACGCCCCCAGCGCGCCACCGATACCGGCCAGCGTCGCATACAGGGCCTGGCCCTGCCCCTGCTGGCGATGACCGAAACTGCGCTGGACGAAATGCACCGCGGCGGCATGGAAACTGCCGAAGGTGGCCGCATGCATCAGTTGCGCCAGCAGCAGCACGACGAGGTGATCGGCCAGCGTTCCCAGCAGCAGCCAGCGCAGCGCCGCCAGCAGGAAGCTCGCCACCAGCACCTGGCGCAGGGAAAAGCGCTTGAGCAGCGCCGCCATCACCAGGAACACCAGAATCTCGGCGATCACGCCCAAGGCCCAGAGCAGGCCGATGGTGCCTCGATCATAGCCGAGCGCTTCCAGGTGGATGCTGAAAAAGGTGTAGTAAGGCCCGTGGCTGACCTGCATCAGACCGACACAGGCATAGAACGCCAGCACGCCGGGGCGGCGCAGCTGACGCAGGAAACCGCCCTGCCCGGCGGCTTCCGGTCGCTGTTCGGGCTGCGCATTGGGCACCCAGACGCTGCTGAGGACGATGCCTGCCATGATCACCATGATCGCCACCGGATAGACATCCAGGCTGAGTCGCTCGAACAGCATGCCCAGCCCCACCACCGTAACGATGAAACCGATGCTGCCCCACAGGCGAATCTGGCTGTAGCGCGCCGCCTGTTCGCGCAGATGCGCCAGGGTGATCACCTCGAACTGCGGCAGCACCGCATGCCAGAAGAAGGCATGCAGGGCCATCACCAGTACCAGCCAGGCGTAGCTCTTGTCGAAGAAGATCAGCCCGAACGACAGCAGCGTGCACAGCGCCCCGAGGCGCACGATAGCCAGCCGCTGCCCCGTCGCATCCCCCAGCCAGCCCCACAGGTTCGGCGCCAGGCAGCGCATCAGCATGGGAATCGCCACCATCTCGCCGATGCGCTCGGCGGAAAAGCCGAGGTGGGCGAAATACAAACCGAAAAACGGCGCCGCCGCGCCAAGCAGCGCGAAATAGAAAAAGTAGAAGCCCGAGAGACGCCAGTAGGGTAGCTGTAAGGACATGCGATCTGCCATTTCGCTGAAAGCTGGAGGCTGAACGCTGGACGAAAAAGCGGCTTGTACTGTCCAGCCCTCCAGCGTCCAGCCTTACGCCACAGGCGTCGACCGTCAGGCCTGCCCCAATACCGGCGTCGTTACCTGCACATCGGCATTCTGCCCACGGTGGCGCAGTAGATGATCCAGCAGCACGATGGCCATCATCGCCTCGGCGATGGGCGTGGCGCGGATGCCGACGCAGGGGTCGTGACGGCCCTTGGTGATGACCTCCACCGGATTACCCTGGGTGTCGATGGAACGGCCCGGCGTGGTGATGCTCGACGTGGGCTTGAGCGCCAGGTGGGCAATGATCGGCTGGCCGGACGAAATCCCGCCGAGAATGCCACCGGCCTGGTTGGATAGAAAGCCTTCCGGCGTCAGTTCGTCACGATGTTCGGTGCCGCGCTGGGCGATGCTGGCGAAACCGGCGCCGATCTCCACGCCCTTGACCGCATTGATGCTCATCAGCGCATGGGCCAGCTCGGCATCCAGGCGATCGAAGATCGGCTCACCCAACCCCGGCGGTACGCCCTCGGCCACTACGGTGATCTTCGCGCCGACCGAATCCTGGTCACGGCGCAGCTGATCCATGTAGGTCTCCAGCTCGGGCACCTTGTCCGGATCAGGGCTGAAGAAGGCGTTCTGCTCCACCGAATCCCATGTCTTGAAAGGAATCTCGATTGGTCCCAGCTGGCTCATGTAGCCACGCACCTGGATACCCAGGCTCGCCAGGTATTTCTTGGCGATGGCACCGGCGGCGACGCGCATGGCCGTCTCGCGCGCGGAGCTGCGACCGCCACCACGGTAGTCGCGAACGCCATATTTGTGGTGGTAGCTGTAATCGGCATGGGCCGGGCGGAACTGATCCTTGATCGCCGAATAGTCCTTGGACTTCTGGTCGGTATTGCGGATCAACAGGCCAATCGGGCAACCCGTGGTACGCCCCTCGAAAACCCCCGACAGGATTTCGACTTCATCGGCTTCCCGGCGCTGGGTGGTGTGACGACTGGTGCCGGGCTTGCGCCGGTCGAGGTCACGCTGCAGGTCTTGCACAGACAGCTCCAGCCCCGGCGGGCAGCCATCGACGATGGCGACCAGCGCCGGCCCATGGCTCTCGCCAGCGGTGGTGACGGTGAACAGCTTGCCGTATGTGTTGCCGGACATGCAGGGAGCTCCGCGATCGACCTGAACAAAGGGCGCAAAGTATACCCGAGCCGCTGCGTATTTCGTCGTATCCGATGCCGACGCCACTTTCCGCAAGCGTTTATGGCACATCGCTACCCTTCAGTTGACAGGTCGACAGCCGACACGCACTTTAACAAGCCGTTGAAAAATGAAGTCTTGCCAACGCAGGTAGTTTTTCTACGGCCTTTAACCCGTCAGTAACGACTGATACCCACAAGGCCACGGACGCCATAATGACCGACAGCACAGCACCGACCGATAGCGACGCCCAGGCGCCTGATTCGCCGCAATCTCATCCCTGGGAAGAACTCGCACCGGATCGCTTTCGCCTGCTGCGCCTGGCGCCGTTGCCGACCGACAGTGACAGCGGTGCACGCCCGCTACGCTTCGTCGAACTGGGGCAGATCGAACGGCATTCACGGCAACTGAGCCTGCTGAAGCTCAGCATCAGGCTTCCAGGCCAGGTCCTGTCTAAAAAGTACAATGTGCTGGAAATCTGGGTGGATCATGAAGCCAAGGAGCTGCGCTTCGGCCCGGACTCGGGTCTGCATCTTGAGCCGAGCAATCGTGGCCTCGGACGCTTTCTGCTGGCCCAGGGCGCGCTCTGGGCGCAGAAACGCTGGGCGCACTACCTGGTCAAAGAGGGCGTCCTGCCTGCGGGGGATGTAGCCAACGACGATATGCGTCTGCGGCGGGATCATTGCCTACAGAGCCAGGGCCTCGACGTGACCTACCCCGATTCACAGCAGCTCAAGGCGCTCTACAGCGTGCCGCGCGTCAGCACGCTGCGCCCCGACTGGAACGCCGAGAAAGTACAGATCATCGAGCTGACCGATGCCGCGGCCATGCTCGAACAGGCCGACCGCAACCTGCTCGAACAGGAAAACACCATTCGCGACATTCAGGAACGGCTCAACCGGTTTCGTCGCGAAGACGGCACGCTACGCTTCACCATCGCCTGCCTGATCGCCTTTTCACTGTTTCAGGCGGGCCTGCTGATCTGGATCGCGACCCGCTGAAAGCACTGCCGCTCAGGGCCTGCTGCGTTCGCGAAATAGCGCCTGATGCTCACGACACTGGCTTGCCGCCAGTAGAAACACCCCATGCCCGCCCTCGGCGAATTCCAGCCAGGTGAAGTCCACCTCCGGGTAAAGCGCCTTGACGTGCACCTGGCTGTTGCCAACCTCGACGATCAGGCTGCCGCTATCGGTCAGGTGATCCGCCGCCTCGGCCAGCATCCGCCGCACCAGATCCAGACCATCGCTACCGCAGGCCAGCCCCAGCGCAGGCTCATGATGATATTCATCGGGCATATCGGCGAAGTCCTCCGCATCCACATAGGGCGGGTTGGACACGATCAGATCGAAGCGTTGCCCAGGCAAGCCCTCGAAACCATCGCCCTGCACCGTATAGACACGCTCGTCCAGACCATGATGCTCGATGTTGCGGTTGGCCACTTCGAGCGCTTCGAAGGAAATATCCGCCAGCACCACTTCGGCATCGAGGAACTCATAGGCGCAGGCAATGCCGATGCAACCCGAGCCGGTGCACATATCCAGAATGCGCGCCGGTTTCTGCGCCAGCCAGGGCTCGAAGCGCCGCTCGATCAGCTCGCCGATGGGTGAACGGGGAATCAGCACACGCTCATCGACGATGAACGGCAGGCCACAGAACCAGGTTTGCCCAAGCAGGTAGGCGGTGGGCACGCGCTCCTCGATACGCCGTCGCAGCAGGTTCTGGAGGTGCTCGCGCTCATCATCCTCCAGGCGGCAATCGAGGTAACTGTCGGCAATTTCCCAAGGCAAATGCAGCGCACCCAGTACCAACTGACGCGCCTCATCCCAGGCATTGTCAGTGCCATGACCGTGGAACAGCTGTTCGGCATGAAAATGGCTGACGGCCCAGCGTATGTAATCGCGCAGCGTACGCAATCGGGAAGGCGAAGCGGTCACGTCGGCATCTCCGGTCAAAAGTGCGAAAGTTTAGCCGATAGTGTGCAAGGTTTCTCAGCCTTCTGCTCGCCATCGGCGCTGGCCTATCGCCAGGATAAGATCCATTCAGCGAGCGAATCATGGGTTTCGACGGTTCACATATCCGTCATCTGAGGCCACAATCAGGCCCCTCACACAACAAGGAGTCAGTCATGTCCAAGCCACAGACCTTGCTACAGCTCAGTGGCCGCAGTTATGCACCGGCGACTCTGGCCAACGCGACGCTCGTGGTTATCGACGCGCAAGAGGAATATCGCACTGGAGCGATGGCCTTGCCGAACCTGGCGCCGGCGCTCGAGGAAATTACCCGCTTGCTGGCGCTTGCCCGTAAAAACGGCACGCCCATCGTGCATGTCCACCACCTGGGCATCACTGGCGGCCTGTTCGATCCTCAAGGCCTGCGCGGCCAGATCATGCCGGAAGCAGCCCCTCTGGCCGGCGAAGGCGTGATAGGCAAAACGCTCCCCAATGCCTTTGCCGGCACGCAGTTGCATGAACTGCTGCAGCAGCATGGCCGCCTCGATCTTGTCGTTTGCGGTTTCATGACTCACTCCAGCGTCAGCACCACCGTCCGCGCCGCCAAGGACTACGGCTACCGCTGCACCCTGGTCGACAAGGCCTGCGCCACCCGCGACCTGCCAATGGGCGATGGCTCGATCGATGCCGAACAGGTGCACCGCATGGAAATGACCATCCTTGCCGACAATTTCGCTGTCTGCGTGGCCGATGCCGGAGCGTTGGCCTGAATCGAATCGGAAAACGTACCTGACGGGCAAGTGAACCTGGCCGGGCTTCCTCGGTCACAGCCCTGCCCCTGAGAGGTAACCGAAATGAAACTGACCGATAGCTTCGATGCGCGCCGCCTCCGGCCACGCGAACCACGGCGATGGCGCTCACGCATCGGCATGCTTCTCGGTCTGCTGCTGATCATTCTCGGCATGCTTCTGGCACTTGCGGGTGCCGCATCCCTGCTTGGCAACAACGATACCCTTGGCAGTCTGACGCTTGATCCTGAAACGGCGATCGCCTCGCTGCTACCGGGGCTGGTTATGCTCTGGATTGGATTGCTTGTCAGGCGTCGGGTACGCCGCCGCCTCTACGGCCCGGGCAGCATCAGCCTGTCGCCTCGCCTCGGCAGGAAACGCTGAGCGCCCACCTTCTGCATCTGCAAAGACCAACGACCGAATCTCAAGTGCCATACGGCCAACCCCTGGGATAAAATTGCCGGCAAATGCGGAGGCAGCATGCAAGAAGACGATTTTTCCCTTTTCAAAGCAGCAGTTCGCGGCGTCAAACCCATCGAACACGATCGGGCCGACACCGGCAAACCACGCAGCAACAAGGCCCAGATCGCCACCCGTCGAGCGAATGCCAGCATCAGCAACGATGAAACCCGCATCGATGGTCTGTCCGATCAATTTGTCATCGACGTGGCCGCTGAAGACGAGCTCTACTGGGCGCGCGACGGCGTGCAGGAAAGCCAGATACGCAAACTCAAGGCCGGTCAGATCCCCTTCGAGGGCAGCCTCGACCTGCATGGGCTGAGCGTGGAAAAGGCGCGTGAGCTGCTCTGGGATTTTCTCGCCGAAGCCAGCAAGTTCGAAATCCGTTGCGTGCGCGTCACGCACGGCAAGGCCGCACGCATCGATGGCAGGCGGCCTCTCATCAAAAGCCATGTGAATACCTGGCTTCGTCAGCATCCCCAGGTGCTCGGCTTCACCTCATGCCTGCCCCGCCACGGCGGTACTGGCGCGATCTACCTGTTGCTCAAGCGAACCATGCTCGACGGACGAGACGAGTAAAGATTCTCAAGCTTCAAGTGAATGAGCCTCATGTCTCCTCTTGCGGCATATGGCTTGCGGCCCGCCGTTGGTTTTTCCCCTTGCCAGCGCGGCGGGTGCGTCCTACCCTTCGCGCTTGCGCTCACATGAAGCCCACAGGTAGCTCAATGTCACTGGAACAACATTACACCGCGATCCTTGGCCAGCTCGGCGAGGACGTTACCCGCGAAGGTCTGCTCGATACACCCAAGCGCGCCGCCAAAGCCATGCAGTATCTGTGCAAGGGCTACCAGCAGACGCTGGAGGAAGTCACCAACGGCGCGCTGTTCAGCTCCGACAACAGCGAAATGGTGCTGGTGAAGAACATCGAGTTGTACTCGCTGTGCGAACATCACATGCTGCCGTTCATTGGCAAGGCACATGTCGCCTATCTGCCCAACGGCAAGGTGCTGGGCCTGTCCAAGGTTGCGCGGATCGTCGACATGTATGCCCGACGCCTGCAGATTCAGGAAAACCTCACCCGCGAAATCGCCGAAGCAATTCAGCAAGTAACCGGCGCCTGGGGCGTTGCCGTGGTGATCGAAGCACAGCACATGTGCATGATGATGCGCGGCGTGGAAAAGCAGAACTCCTCGATGGTCACCTCGGTGATGCTCGGCCAGTTCCGCGAAAACCCCGCCACCCGCAGCGAGTTTCTCGGCCTGGTCAGATAATGGAGGCTGGAGGCTGGAGGCTGGAGGCTGGAGGCTGGAGGCTGGAGGCTGGAGGCTGGAGGCTGGAGGCTGGAGGCTGGACAGCGTGCGGCCTAATGCCAAAACTCCGTCAAGCTTTTCCGTCCAGCCTTCCAGCTTCCAGCGCTCTTAATCGGCTTTTCTCGTCCAGCCTTCCAGCCTCCAGCGCTTTTATCGTCTTTTACCTTTAATCGAACATGCCCACATGTCGCGGATGGCTCGCAACTCGCTGCAACCAGGTGCGGATTGCCGGATAGCCTTCCAGCTCGAAACCACCCTCCTCGGCGACGTGGGTATAGGCATACAACGCCACATCTGCAATCGAATAGTGCTCACCCACCAGGTACGGGGTGCGCAGCAATTGCTGCTCCATCACGTTCAGCGCGTGATAGCCATCGTAGCGCTTGGCCTCATATTCTTCACGACGCTCTTCCGGCATACCGAGATGCACTTTGATGTACCTGGCAACCGCCAGAAACGGCTCGTGACTGTACTGCTCGAAAAACTGCCACTGCAGCACCTGGGTACGCAGTCGCGCCTCGCCCGGTAGAAATTCGCTGCCCTCAGCGAGAAAGTTGAGGATGGCGTTCGACTCCCAGAGGCAGGAGCCATCCTCCAATTGCAAAACCGGTATCTTGCCGTTGGGGTTAAGCTTGAGAAACGCCTCTTCGCGCGTTTCACCGCGCAGGATATTCACCGGCACCCACTCATAAGGTTGCTCAAGCAAGTGCAGCATGAGCTTGACCTTGTAGCAGTTGCCGGAACGATAGTCGCCGTAAACCTTGTACATTTCATTCGCCCCTATGAGTGCACGTCGAAGCTAGGCCGCTTCGGCGGTAGATGCCTGACGAACCACAGCTGCCAGGCGGCATATCCCTTCAGCCAGCCGCTCCGGTGCCACGTGGCTGAAGTTAAGCCGCAAATAGCCCAGGTTGCAGTCAGGATTCACGAAGAAAGGCTCGCCGGGCATGAACACCACATCCTGCTCCAACGCTGCATCGAGCAGCGTGCGCGTATCCACGGGCTGATTCAATTTCAACCAGAAGAACAAGCCACCCTGGGGAAGCTGCCACTGGGCAAGATCGACGAAATGCTCGCTCAGCGCTGCCTGCATGGCATCGCGGCGTAACCGGTAGAAGCCGCGCAGCTCGGCCAGATGCTCGCGGTAGCGCTCACTGCCCAGCCACTGCAGGGCCTGCCACTGGCCAACACGGTTGGTATGCAGATCCGCAGACTGCTTCAGGCGCAACAGATAGGGAAACAGGTCAGGCGTTGCGATCAGGTAGCCGACGCGCAGCCCCGGCAGCAGCGTCTTGGACACCGTGCCGGTATAGATCCAGCTGGCGCTTCGCAAGCGGCCTGCAATAGGCCGTGCGAGTTCCTCATCGAAAACCAGCTCACGGTAGGGCTCGTCCTCGATCAGGGTCAAACCGAACTCGTCGAGCAAGGCCGCGACGGCATCGCGCTTCTCTTCGCTGTAACGCACCCCGGACGGATTCTGAAACGTCGGGATCAGATAGGCGAAGGCCGGCTTGTGACGCTCCAGTCGCTCGCACAAGGCCTGCAACTGCGGACCATCGTCCTCTTGCGGCACCGCCAGGCAGTCGGCGCCGAACAGCTGGAACGCCTGCAGCGCCGCCAGGTAGGTCGGTGCCTCGAGCAGCACTTCGGTGCCCGGATCGATGAACAGCTTGGCCGCCAGATCGAGCGTCTGCTGCGAGCCACTGACGATCAGCACCTGCTCCGCGCGACAAGGCACGCCGCGCTCGCGTGCCTCGGCGGCGATGGCTTCGCGCAGCGCCGACTCGCCCTCGCTCATCCCGTACTGCCCCATGTCCGCCGGCATATCCGCCCACTCGATGCTGGGCAGCATCGCCGCAGCCGGCAAGCCACCGGCGAAAGACATCACCTCGGGGCGCTGCGCCGCAGCGAGGATTTCACGGATGAGCGAGCTTTTCAGGCGGTCGATGCGTTCGGAGAAGGCCATTGGGGTACCGGATGCGAAGGCGAGAGAAATAAGTCAAACTACTTGACCGAAATTACGCCCACTCCAACAAATACGTCAATATGCCTGACCTAAAAAAAAGCAGCGATCAGCGCCTGATCATGGAGCGTTTCTTTCTCGGCTACCAGGCGTTCACCGCCAAGCCGGACGAGATGCTCGCGCGCCGCGGCCTGTCCCGCGTACACCACCGCATCCTGTTCTTCATCGCCAGCTATCCCGACCTGAGCGTCAAGCAGTTACTCGGCTACCTGGGGGTCAGCAAACAGGCGCTGAATACCCCGCTGCGCCAACTCATCGAGATGCATCTGGTGGAGAGCCTCACCGCCGAGGACGACAAGCGCAAACGCATGCTGCGCTTCACCAGGGAAGGCGCAAAACTGGAACAGGCGCTGCGCCGGGAACAGATACGCCTTATCGAGAAGGCATTCAACGAGGTGGGCGAGGACGCCGTCAGCGGCTGGCTGGCGGTCAATCAGGCCCTGACCAACCTCGCCCACCGCAACTAAAGACCACTGCGCACGCAAGAAATCCCAGGCACAAAAAAGGGCGAACCGAAGTTCGCCCTTTTCATTCAGCTGGAATCAGAACTCAGTTCTGGTTTTCCATCTGTGCGCGGATCAGATCACCAATGGTGGTCGGGCCGGCGGAAGGTTCTACGTCCTGCTTGGTACGCAGTTCCTTCATTGCGTCTTTCTCGTCCTCGACGTCTTTCGACTTGATGGACAGGCTGATGACGCGGCTCTTGCGGTCGATGCTGATGATCTTGGCTTCGACTTCTTCGCCTTCCTTCAGCACATTGCGCGCATCTTCAACGCGGTCGCGGCTGATTTCGGAGGCTTTCAGCGTGGCTTCGATATCGTTGCCCAGATCGATGATGGCGCCTTTGGCGTCAACTTCCTTCACGGTGCCACGAACGATGCTGCCCTTGTCGTTGACGGCGGCGTAGTTGGAGAACGGATCGTCTTCCAGCTGCTTGATGCCCAGGGAGATGCGCTCGCGCTCCGGATCGACCGACAGGATGACGGTATCCAGCTCGTCGCCCTTCTTGAAGCGACGCACGGCTTCTTCACCGACTTCGTTCCAGGAGATGTCGGACAGGTGAACCAGACCGTCGATGCCGCCGTCCAGACCAATGAAGATACCGAAATCGGTGATCGACTTGATGGTGCCGGAGATACGGTCGCCCTTGTTGAACTGGCCAGAGAAGTCTTCCCATGGGTTGGACTTGCACTGCTTGATGCCCAGGGAGATACGACGACGTTCTTCGTCGATGTCCAGAACCATGACTTCCACTTCGTCGCCGACCTGTACGACCTTCGACGGGTGGATGTTCTTGTTGGTCCAGTCCATTTCGGAGACGTGCACCAGGCCTTCCACACCCTCTTCCAGCTCGGCGAAGCAGCCGTAGTCGGTGAGGTTGGTGACCTTGGCCATGACGCGGGTGTTTTCCGGGTAACGGGCCTTGATGGCAACCCATGGATCTTCGCCCAGCTGCTTCAGACCCAGGGAGACGCGGTTGCGCTCGCGGTCGAACTTCAGCACCTTGACGTCGATCTCGTCGCCGACGTTGACGATTTCGGAAGGATGCTTGATGCGCTTCCAGGCCATGTCGGTGATGTGCAGCAGGCCGTCCACGCCGCCCAGATCGACGAATGCGCCGTAGTCGGTGAGGTTCTTGACGATACCCTTGACCTGCTGGCCTTCCTGCAGCGATTCCAGCAGCGCTTCGCGCTCGGCGCTGTTCTCGGCTTCCAGGACGCTACGACGGGAAACGACAACGTTGTTGCGCTTCTGGTCGAGCTTGATGACCTTGAACTCGAGTTCCTTGCCTTCCAGGTGAGTGGTATCACGCACCGGACGGACATCGACCAGGGAACCTGGCAGGAACGCACGGATGCCGTTAACGTCGACCGTGAAGCCGCCCTTAACCTTACCGTTGATAACGCCCTTGACCACTTCCTCAGCTGCGAAAGCCGCTTCCAGAACAATCCAGCACTCGGCACGCTTGGCTTTCTCGCGGGACAGCTTGGTCTCACCGAAGCCATCTTCAACCGCGTCCAGCGCAACGTGAACTTCGTCACCCACGCTGATGGTCAGCTCGCCCTGCTCGTTGTAGAACTGCTCGACCGGGATGACGCCCTCGGACTTCAGACCGGCATGGACGGTGACCCAGTCACCATCGATGTCGACCACGATGCCGGTGATGATGGCGCCCGGCTGCATGTCGAGGGATTTCAGGCTTTCTTCAAAAAGTTCTGCAAAGCTTTCGCTCATGTTTATTCCTGCTGTTTTCAGGCGAGAATCCGCCCAATCTCCACGCCCCAGATAACGTGGGTTCATTCATATAAAAAAAGGCCTGCGGGACTGGACCTGGTCTCCCACATGCCTCCTTGTTGACGGCCCTGAATCAGGCCGCTGAGACGCCTTTCGACGCCTGATCATCAGGCGAAATCGCGCTTGTCGACTTCGCTCAGAATCTGTCCCAATACCTGCTCGATGGACAGTGCAGTGGAATCCAGCTGGATGGCATCGTCTGCCGGCTTCAGCGGCGCCACTGCACGCTGGGTATCGCGCTCATCGCGCGCCCGTATCTCGTCGAGAAGACTCGCGAGGTTAACATCATCGCCCTTGGCCTTCAACTGCAGGAAGCGCCGACGCGCCCTTTCCTCGGCGCTGGCGGTGAGGAATATCTTCAGCGTAGCATCGGGAAAAACCACCGTTCCCATGTCCCGACCATCGGCCACCAGCCCGGGTGCCTCACGAAAAGCCTTCTGCCGCTGCAGCAGGGCTTCACGCACCACCGGCAGGGCTGCGACCTGGGAAGCCCCGGCACCGACGACCTCGTTGCGGATGGCCTCGGTGACGTCTTCGCCTTCGAGCACGATGCGCATGCCATGCCCATCCTGCGCCGCACCGAACTGCACATCCAGATGGGCGGCCAGTGCCTTGAGGGCTTCCTCGTTGGTCAGATCGACGCCGTGGTTGCGAGCGGCGAAGGCAAGCAAGCGATACAGCGCGCCGGAATCGAGAAAATTCCAGCCCAGCTTGCCGGCAAGCAAAGCCGCGACCGTGCCTTTGCCCGAACCGCTCGGGCCGTCGATGGTAATGACCGGAACCGGACTGATCATGAAGCCTCCTCTACCGCAACCCGCATACCTGCGCGCTCAGCCAACGCCAGGAAGTTGGGGAACGAGGTCGCGACGTTGGCGCAATCGTGGATGCGGATCGACGCACTGGCGCGCAGTGCCGCAACGCTGAATGACATGGCGATGCGATGGTCGCCATGCGCCCAGACTTCACCGCCGCCCATGATTCCGCCGTCGATGACGATACCGTCGGGCGTCGGCTCGGCCTTGACGCCCAGGGTCTGCAAACCGTCGGCCATCACCTGGATACGATCCGACTCCTTGACCCGCAGTTCCTCGGCGCCACGCAGCAGCGTGCGGCCTTCGGCGCAGGCGGCGGCGATGAACAGCACCGGGAATTCGTCGATGGCCAGCGGCACCAGCGCTTCGGGAATCTCGATGCCCTTGAGCTGCGCGGCCCGCACACGAATGTCGGCCACCGGCTCGCCACCCACTTCACGCTGATTGGTCAGCTCGATGTTGGCGCCCATCAGCTTGAGGATGTCGATCACGCCGGTGCGCGTGGGGTTGATGCCCACATGTTCCAGAGTGACATCCGACCCCTCGGCAATACTGGCAGCGACCATGAAGAAGGCGGCGGACGAGATATCGGCCGGTACTTCGATCTGCGTGGCGCTCAGCGTGTGGCCCGGTTCGACGGTTGCGGTGCTGCCTTCCACCAGAACCGGATAGCCGAAGCCCTGGAGCATACGCTCGGTGTGGTCGCGGGTGGGCGCAGGCTCGGTCACTGACGTCCGGCCTGCAGCATAGAGCCCGGCGAGCAGCAGGCAGGATTTGACCTGGGCGCTGGCCATGGGCATGTCGTAATGCATGCCGGACAGCTTCTGGCCACCACGGATGGTCAGCGGCGGACGGCCCTCGGCGGCGGTTTCGATGATCGCGCCCATCTCGCGCAAGGGGTTGGCGACGCGGTTCATCGGTCGCTTGGAGAGCGAGGCATCGCCGGTCAGCGTGGTATCGAACGGCTGCGCGGCGAGCAAGCCGGCCAGCAGGCGCATGGAGGTGCCGGAGTTGCCCAGATAGATCGGACCGGGCGGCGTCTTCAGGCCGTGCAGGCCGACGCCATGCACGGTCACGCGGCCCTGGTGCGGCCCTTCGATGACCACGCCCATGTCGCGGAAGGCCTGGATGGTGGCCAGCGCGTCTTCGCCTTCGAGAAAGCCCTCGACCTCGGTGGTGCCTTCGGCCAGCGAGCCGAGCATGATCGAGCGGTGGGAAATGGATTTGTCGCCTGGCACACGCAACTGGCCAGTCAGGCTGCCGCCAGGGTTGGCGAGGAAGATCAGGTCATTGGAATGCATAACGTCCACATAGGCTCTGCGAGCCAGTATTTTGCTGAAATGTTCCCGGGCAGCCCTGGCGCGCGTGAATACGCCCAGCAGTGTATGCCCGTCTCCTTCATCGACTGCGGCGCGCAGGGCGTCGAGGTCGGTACGAAAATCATCCAGGGTAGCCAGCACCGCTTCACGATTGGCCAGGAAGATGTCGTGCCACATCACCGGATCGCTGCCCGCTATGCGGGTGAAATCGCGAAAACCGCCGGCAGCATAACGAAAGATCTCCAGATTCTCATGACGTTTGGCCAGCGAATCCACCAGCCCGAACGCCAGCAGGTGCGGCAGATGACTGGTGGCCGCCAGCACCTCGTCATGGTGGGCGACTTCCATGTGCTCGACAGACGCGCCCAGCGCCGTCCATAACTGATCGACCAGCGCCAGCGCCTGCGGATCGGTGCCGGCCACGGGCGTCAGGATTACCTTGTGCCGCCGGAACAGCGAAGCATCGGCGGCGCTGATGCCACTGCGCTCGGAACCCGCGATGGGATGGCCCGGCACGAAACGCGCCGGCATGGCGCCGAACGCTCGCGTCGCACAGCGCACCAGATTGCCCTTGGCGCTGCCGACATCGGTCAGGACCGCATCGCCCAGCTCCAGTTGCGACAACTGTTCCAGCAGTTTTTCCATCGCCAGGATCGGCGCGGCCAGCTGGATCACGCTGGCGCCACGGCACGCCTCCTCCAGCGTCTCGGCGCAACGATCCACCACACCCAGCTCGACGGCCAACTGGCGGCTGTTGGCATTCGGATCGAAACCCACCACCTCGTTGCACAGCCTCTGCTCGCGCAGCCCCTTGGCGAACGAGCCGCCAATCAGGCCAAGCCCGATCACCACCAGGCGGTCGACGACAGGTTTCTGTTGTTGCAAGCTGAGGCCCCGGGTCACTGATCGAGCACTACACGCAAGGCTTCGAGGAAGCGGGCATTTTCCGTTTCGGTGCCGATGGAAACCCGCAGGAAGGTCGGCATGCCGTAACCGGCAATCGGTCGGACGATCACGCCCTCGCGCAGCAATCCGGCATTGACCGGCGCCGCATCGCGCCCCAGATCGACCGCCAGGAAGTTGCCACGCGAAGGAATCCACTCCAGCCCCAGCTCGCGCAGGCCGTTTTCCAGCTGCGCCATGCCGGCACGGTTCACCCGCCGCCCTTCGGCCAGATAGTCCTCATCGTCCAGCGCAACGCAGGCCGCCGTCAGGGCGAGGCTGTTGACGTTGAATGGCAGGCGCACCCGGTTGAGCACATCGGCAATCTGCGGCGACGAGGCCGAGTAACCGACCCGCAGCCCCGCCAGGCCGTAGGCCTTGCACAACGTGCGCGACACCAGCAGGTTGGGATAGCGATCCAGGTAGTTTAGGCCGTTGGGCAATTCGTCGCCCTCGGTGAACTCGATATAGGCCTCGTCCAGCACCACCAGAACGCTCGCAGGAACGCGGTCGAGGAAAGCCTCCAGCGCCTGCGGGCCGAACCAGGTGCCCGTGGGGTTGTTCGGATTGGCGACGAAGACCACGCCGGTCTGCTCGTCGATGGCGTCGAGCATGCCGTTCAGGTCGTGACCGTAGTCGATGGCCGGCACCACGCGGCTTTCGGCACCCGCGGCTTGCGTGCACAGCGGATAGGCAGCAAAGGCATGAGCACTGAACACCGCATTGCGGCCCGGTGCCAGCCAGCAGCGCGCGACCAGATCGAGGATATCGTTGGAACCATTGCCCAGGGTGATCTGCTCGGGCTTGAGGCCGAAACGCTCGGCCAGCTTGGCTTTCAGCCGGTAGCCACTGCCATCGGGATAACGCGTCAGCTCGGGCAGCTCGGCGGCAATCGCTTCCAGCACGCGAGGATTCGGGCCAAGCGGATTTTCATTGCTGGCCAGTTTGACGATCTGCGCCGGATCGATACCCAACTCACGCGCCAGCTCATCGATCGGCTTGCCGGTGACGTAGGGAGAAAGTTTCTGTACGCCCGGTACGGTCAGGGCGAGGAAATCGGCACTCATGTTCAGCTCCGCTCACAGCCGGCTGAGCCGGCGCTTGAGGCTGTAGGCTTGAGGTTGGACGATCAGCCTCAAGCCCACCCTCATGTTCATCGGCACGCTTGCCTTCAACAGCGCACCATACTTATCGTCGAGCCTTCAGCCTCAAGCCTCCAGCCAAAGCCGTGCTTACAGCACGGCTTTCGGGTACGACCCCAGCACCTTGAGCGCCACGGCTTCGTTGCCGATCTTTTCCAGCACGTCCCTGATCAGCGGGTCCTGGTGATGGCCGATGCAGTCGATGAAGAACACATAGGTCCACTTGCCGCTGCGCGACGGGCGGGTTTCGATGCGGGTCAGGTCGATGCCGTTGGCATGGAACGGCATCAGCAGTTCATGCAGCGCGCCCGGCTTGTTGCGCATGGAGACGATGATCGAGGTCTTGTCGTCGCCGGTCGGCGGCACTTCCTGGCTGCCGATGATCAGAAAGCGCGTGGAGTTGTCCGGGCGATCCTCGATCTTTTCCGCCAGCTTGGTCAGCCCGTACAGCTGTGCCGCCATGTCGCCGGCGATGGCCGCCGAGTTCCACTCGCTCTTTACCCGTCTGGCGGCGTCGGCATTGCTCGATACCGCCACGCGCTCGACATTCGGGTAGTGCGCGTCCAGCCACTTGCGGCACTGCGCGAGTGATTGTGCATGGGAATAGATGCGGGTGATGCGATCGGTCTTGGTCGTTTCGCCCACCAGCAGGTGGTGGTGGATGCGCAGCTCGACTTCACCGCAGATGACGATGTCATGTTCGAGGAAGCTGTCCAGGGTGTGGTTGACCGCACCCTCGGTGGAGTTTTCCACCGGCACCACGCCGAAATTCACCGCGCCGGCGACCACTTCGCGGAACACCTCATCGATGGCCGCCATCGGCTTGCTGACCACAGACTGACCGAAATGCTTGAGCGCCGCCGCTTGCGAGAAGGTGCCCTCCGGACCGAGATAGGCGACTCGCAACGGCTGCTCCAGGGCCAGACAGGAAGACATTATCTCGCGGAACAGACGCGCCATTTCTTCATTGTCCAGCGGCCCCCTGTTCAGCTCCATGATGCGCTTGAGCACCTGCGCCTCGCGCTCGGGGCGATAGAACACCACCTCCTCGCCCTCGGCCAGCGACGCGGTCTTGACCCGCGCCACATCCTGGGCACAACGCGCACGCTCGCTGATCAGGTCGAGAATCCGCTCGTCCAGATTGTCGATGCGTACGCGCAGGGCCTTGAGCTGATCGGCTTCACTCATCAGCCGTGCTCCTTCTCGAATTCGGCCATGTAGGCGACCAGCGATTCGACGGCATCCAGACCCACCGCGTTATAGATGGAAGCACGCATGCCGCCGACCGAACGATGGCCTTTCAGGTTGAGCAGACCGCGCGCATCGGCGCCAGCCAGGAAGGTCTTGTCCAGACGCTCGTCAGCCAGACGGAACGGCACGTTCATCCAGGAACGGGCATTCACGGCAATCGGGTTGGTGTAGAACTCGCTGGCGTCGATGACGCCGTAGAGCAGCTCCTTCTTGGCGCGGTTGCGCTGCTCCATCGCTTCGACGCCACCCTGCTCCTTGAGCCACTCGAAGACCAGTCCCGACAGATACCAGGAAAAGGTCGCCGGCGTGTTGTACATCGAGCCGTTGTCGGCGGCGATCTTGTAATCGAGCATCGTCGGGCAACTGGAGCGCGCCTTGCCGAGCAGGTCTTCACGGACAATCACCACCACCAGCCCGGAGGGGCCGATGTTCTTCTGCGCGCCGGCGTAGATCAGGCCGAACTTCGAGACGTCGATGGGACGCGACAGGATGTCCGAGGACATGTCGACCACCAGCGGCGTATCGCCGAGGTCCGGCACCCAGTCGAACTGCAGCCCGCCAATGGTTTCGTTGCTGGCGTAATGCAGGTAGGCGGCGTTGTCGCTCAGCTGCCACTCGTTCTGCCCCGGAATGGCGAAGTAGTCGTAAGGCTTGGCGCTGGCGGCCAGGTTGACGTTGCCGAAGCGCCGCGCTTCCTCGATGCTCTTGCGCGACCAGATGCCGGTGTCGACGTAATCGGCGATGCCGTCCTCGGGCAGCAGGTTCAGCGGAATCTCGGCGAACTGCTGGCTCGCGCCGCCCTGCAGGAACAGCACCTTGTAGTTCGACGGGATCGCCAGCAGGTCGCGCAGGTCCTGCTCGGCCTTCTCGGCTATCGCTACGTATGCGTCGCTGCGATGACTCATTTCCATCACCGACAGACCACGACCCTGCCAGTCCAGCAGTTCGGCCTGGGCGCGTTGCAACACCGCTTCGGGCAGCGCGGCGGGGCCGGCGCAGAAGTTAAAGGCGCGTTTGCTCATCTTCGTTCTCTCAAAAACGGTCGATACCATGTTCGCTCCGCCCGTCGCCTGAAGGCCAAGGGCCAGCGCTTGCAATGCTTTCGGCCCAGCGGCACGGGCAATCCGCAACGAAGGCGAGGCCTTGCGACCTCGCCTTCGCGCGAATCAGTTCTCGTCGTCGGTCGGCACTACATCAGGCGGCACATCACCGCCACCACCGAGCAGTTCGTCTTCATCGGGTTCGGTGCTGACGACAGGCATTTCCTTTTCTAGCGCCTCGTCATCCAGACTCGCCTCGATCTCTTCAAGCACCTCCTCCTCGGAAGGTTCCTGAACACGCTCGAGACTGACCAGATGCTCGTTCTTGGCCAGCTTGATCAGTGTCACGCCCTGGGTATTGCGGCCCAGCGATGAGACCTCATCGACACGGGTACGCACCAGCGTGCCCTGGTCGGAAATCAGCATGATTTCCTCGCCAGACTGCACCTGCACCGCGCCGACCAGAGGCCCGTTGCGCTCATTGGTGACCATGGCGATCACGCCCTGACCACCACGACCGCGCCGCGGGAACTCGTCGATCACCGTGCGCTTGCCATAGCCATTGAGGCTGGCAGTAAGAATCTGCGCCTCGGGTTCCGGAATCAGCATGGAAATCAGGCGCTGACCTTCCGGCAGGCGCATGCCGCGCACGCCACGGGCGGTACGGCCCATGGTGCGCACGTGTTTTTCCTTGAAGCGGATGACCTTGCCGCCATCGGAGAACAGCATGACTTCGCGGGCGCCATCGGTAATCGCAGCGGCGATCAGGGTGTCGCCCTCTTCCAGGCCGAGCGCGATCAGGCCGACGCTGCGCGGACGGCTGAACTGCGACAGCGGGGTCTTCTTTACGGTGCCCTTGGCGGTCGCCATGAAGATATAGGTGCCGGTAGGCTCGTCCACCGAATCATCGGCTTCCTCGCCGTCGAGCGACTCTTGCGTCTCATCGCTTTCGCCGATGTTTTCCGCATCTTCGACGTCATCGTCCTCATGCAACTGCTGACGCGCCGCCTCGATGTCGATCTGCAGCATCGCGGTGATGCTTTCGCCGTCATCCAGCGGCAGCAGATTCACCAGCGGACGGCCACGCGAAGTACGCGACGCCTCGGGGATTTCGTAGGTCTTGAGCCAGTACACCTTGCCCTTGCTGGAAAACAGCAACAGCGTGGCGTGGCTGTTGGCGACCAGCAGATGCTCGACGTAATCCTCTTCCTTGACGCCGGTTGCCGCCTTGCCGCGACCGCCCCGGCGCTGCGCCTGATAGGCCGCCAGGGGTTGCGACTTGGCATAGCCACCGTGGGAAATGGTGACGACGCGCTCTTCTTCGGTGATCAGGTCGGCCAGGGTCAGATCCAGACGCGCTTCGAGAATCTCGGTGCGACGTGCATCGCCGAACTCGGCCTTGACGCCTTCCAGCTCCTCGCAAATGACTTCCATCAGACGCACAGGGCTGGTCAGGATGCGAATCAGCTCGCCGATCTGGGTCAGGATTTCCTGGTATTCGCTCAGCAGCTTCTCGTGCTCGAGACCGGTCAGGCGGTGCAGGCGCAGATCGAGGATGGCCTGAGCCTGCTCCGGCGACAGGTAGTAGCGACCGTCGCGCAGCCCGTACTGCGGATCGAGGTCTTCGGGACGGCAGGAGTCGGCGCCGGCACGCTCGACCATCGACTCCACCGCGCTGGACTCCCAGGCCGTGGCGATCAGCGCATCCTTGGCTTCGGCCGGGGTCGGCGAGGCCTTGATCAGGGCGATGACCGGATCGATATTGGACAGCGCAACCGCCTGCCCTTCGAGGATGTGCCCACGCTCACGCGCCTTGCGCAGCTCGAATACCGTACGCCGCGTCACCACCTCACGGCGGTGGCGAACGAAGGCTTCCAGCAGCTCCTTGAGGTTCAGCGTACGCGGCTGACCATCGACCAGCGCCACCACGTTGATGCCGAACACGCTCTGCAGCTGGGTCTGCGCATAGAGGTTGTTGAGAATGACTTCCGGCACTTCGCCGCGGCGCAGCTCGATGACGACGCGCATGCCGTCCTTGTCGGACTCGTCGCGCAGCTCGGTGATGCCTTCGAGCTTCTTCTCTTTCACCAGCTCGGCGATCTTCTCGATCAGCCGCGCCTTGTTCAGCTGGTACGGCAGCTCGGTGATGACGATCTGCTGACGGCCACCCACCTTGTCGATGTCCTCGATGGTCGAGCGGGCGCGCATGTAGATGCGACCGCGACCGGTGCGGTAGGCCTCAATGATGCCGGCGCGACCATTGATGATGCCGGCGGTGGGAAAATCCGGACCGGGAATATGGGCCATCAGTTCGTCGATGCTGATATCCGGATTGGCGATCAACGCCAGGCAACCGTCGATGACTTCACCCAGGTTGTGCGGCGGGATGTTGGTCGCCATGCCCACCGCGATACCGCTGGAACCGTTGACCAGCAGGTTCGGGATCTTGGTCGGCATGACCGCCGGAATCTGCTCGGTGCCGTCGTAGTTCGGCACCCAATCCACGGTTTCCTTGTGCAGGTCGGCCAGCAGCTCGTGAGCCAGCTTGGCCATGCGCACTTCGGTGTAACGCATGGCCGCGGCGCTGTCGCCATCGACCGAACCGAAGTTGCCCTGGCCGTCGACCAGCAGGTAGCGCAGCGAGAACGGCTGAGCCATACGGACGATGGTGTCGTAAACCGCCGAGTCGCCGTGAGGGTGGTATTTACCGATCACGTCACCGACCACACGGGCCGATTTCTTGTACGGCTTGTTCCAGTCGTTACCCAGCTCGCTCATGGCAAAAAGCACACGACGATGCACGGGCTTCAAGCCGTCGCGCGCATCGGGCAGCGCCCGCCCGACGATTACGCTCATTGCGTAATCGAGGTAGGACTGCTTGAGTTCGTCTTCGATATTGACCGGGAGGATTTCTTTGGCCAGTTCGCCCATGGAAGCCTGGTTCCTTATAGTCAGCAGGGTCCTGCGATTAAGCGCGGAATGTTATCACAAGGCAGAGAGGCGCTGGAGGCTGGAGGCTTAACGAAGAAAGCACTCGATCGACGCTACTCGTCCAGCTTCCCAGCCTCCAGCCGCTTTTCCCGGCTTTTTTGCCTGCTAATGCAGCCGCTTGTGGCTCATCAACGCCGCTATCTTCGCCGCATTGGGACGTTCGACGAGGCCTTTTTCGGTGATGATGGCGTCGATCAGGTCGGCGGGTGTCACATCGAAGGCCGGGTTGAATGCCTCGACATCCGCGGCGAAACGCTGACCGTCGAGCGCCAGCAACTCGCTGCCAGCCCGCTCTTCGATGGCAATTTCCTCGCCGCTTTCCAGTGCCAGGTCGATGACCGAACTCGGCGCCACCACCATGAAGCGCGTCCCATGGTGCATGGCGAGCACGGAAAGCTGATAGGTGCCAATCATGCCGAGAATGTCGCCATTGGCGGCGATCCGTTCCGCCCCGACGATGACCCAGGTGATGCCACGGGTCTTCATCAGGTGTGCCGCGCATGAATCGACAGTCAGCGTTACCGGCACGCCTTCGGCATCCAGCTCCCAGGCCGTCAGCCGAGCGCCCTGCAGATCGGGGCGGGTTTCATCGACATAGACCCGTTCGACCAGCCCTTCCAGATGCGCTGCGCGGATCACGCCGAGCGCCGTGCCGAAACCGCCGGTGGCCAGCGCACCGTTGCCGCAATGGGTCAGCAGGTTCTGCAGATTGCCCTGGTGCCGGCGGATCAGCTCGACCCCCTGCTGCGCCATGCCGAGGTTGATTTCGCGATCACTGGCCAGCATGGATGCCGCCTGTTCCTCGGCGATGGCAAAAGGGTCCTCGCCAGGCTTGAGACGATCCAGCCGCTCGCGCATCCGGCTCAGCGCGCCGAAGGGACCGACCGACGCCGGGCACGCAGCAGCCAGCACCTGAACATCCTCTTCCAGCGCCGCACGCCAATCGCCACCTGTGGCCAGCCGCGCACGCAACCCCAGCAGCAGTCCATAGGCCGCCGTGATCTCGCTTGATGCAGCGCCACGCACGACCCCTTCGTCAATGGCGGTCGCCACAGCGGCGGCGCACTCACAGGTATGCCACACCTCGGCCAACGGCAACCGGCGCTGGTCGATCAGGCTCAGCTGGCCGTCCCGCCACTCGATGGCCTTCACCTTTTCCGCGCTCAGCAAACGCTCGCGCATGACAATACTTCTTTTCAAATTGGCGTCCTGACGATCGGGAGTGGAAGCGGCCAGCCGCCCGGAATATGCGAACCGCACAGAAAAGCCCGGCCATTCGCGGACCGGGCTTGTGCGTTTCAGAGATGATGGCGCGCGACTCGAACACTCACGCGCCAGACAGGCGGCGAATCCTAATCGACTGATTTTCCTGGCACAAGGAAAGCACACGATGGGCGCTCACCGCTGCGCTGCAGGCTTCGCGCAGCGCATACCGGGACCCGCTCAAAGCCTGTCCAGTGCCGATAACGTTCTATCTATACCGCCGCACCCGCTTCCAGAGGTTCTAGAACCTGCCGGGGAGCCGCCTGGCGCACAGTCCGCCAGGTGTTGTAGGCCATCAGCAGCATCCCCAGAACGAAGGTGCCGCCGCCGACCAGCCGCACCACATACCCTGGATGGCTGGCGTCCAGCGCCTCGACGAACGAATAGGTCAGGGTGCCGTCATCATTGACCGCCCGCCACATCAGGCCCTGGGCGATGCCGTTGACCCACATCGAGGCGATATAAAGGACGGTGCCGATGGTTGCCAGCCAGAAATGCGCATTGATCAGCCGGACGCTGTACATCCGCTCCTGCCCCCAGAGCGCGGGAACCATGTGATAGAGCGTCCCGATGGAAATCATCGCCACCCAACCCAGCGCGCCGGCGTGCACGTGACCGATGGTCCAGTCGGTGTAATGGGACAGCGCGTTGACGGTCTTGATCGCCATCATCGGCCCCTCGAAGGTGGACATGCCGTAGAACGCCAGCGATACCACCAAGAAGCGCAGGATCGGATCGGTGCGCAACTTATGCCAGGCGCCGGAGAGCGTCATCATGCCGTTGATCATGCCGCCCCAGCTCGGCGCCAGCAGCACGACGGACATCGCCATGCCCAGGCTCTGCGCCCAGTCCGGCAGCGCGGTGTAATGCAGATGGTGCGGCCCGGCCCAGATATAAAGGCTGATGATCGCCCAGAAATGCACGATGGACAGACGATAGGAATACACCGGGCGTTCGGCCTGCTTGGGCACGAAGTAATACATCATCCCGAGGAACCCCACCGACAGGATGAAGCCCACCACGCTGTGCCCGTACCACCACTGGATCATCGCGTCCGTCGCCCCGGAATAGTAAGAATAGGACTTGAGCAGCGTCACCGGAATGGCGACGTGATTGATCACATGCACCATCGCCGTGACGACGATGAAAGCGCCATAGAACCAGTTGGCGACATAGATATGTCGCATCCGGCGCCGCGCAATGGTCCCGAAGAAAAGGTACGCATAAGCCACCCAGACCAGCGTGACCCACAGGGCGATGGGCCACTCCATTTCGGCGTACTCCTTGGACGAGGTGAAACCCAGCGGATAGCTGACCAGCATCGCCACGATCGCGATCTGCCAGCCCCAGAAGACGAAATTCGCCAGCCCATCGGAGATCAGCCGCGCCTTGCAGGTGCGCTGCACCACGTAAAACGAGGTGGCGAACAGCGCACCGCCGCCAAAGGCGAATATCACCAGGTTGGTATGAACCGGACGAATGCGTCCGAAACTGGTCCAGGGCAGTCCCAAATTGAGTTCGGGCCATACCAGCTGGGCCGCGATGACCGCGCCCATGCCCATCCCGACAACACCCCAGAACAGGGTCATCAGCGTGAAGCGCCGAACGACCTCGTAGTTGTATGTCGGGGCGGTTTCATCAAAAGCAGCGTCGACCATGGCGATTCCAGGCAGGTTGAAGATCATCCTTCGTCACCTCATTCCTGACCGGAAACGCCAGGTATGTGAAATGACGACCAAACAAAGCCTGGAAAGTGTGCAACCTAGATTTTAATAAAACCAACGAATATTAATGAACATTTAATTCATTAATATTCATATAAATATTCGTCTGGCATGATCTTGCCTTCGTGCGAATCACCGTACTGCACGCGCGATAAATCATTAAGAGCCGAACCCGGCAAATGCGCGCCTCCTTTTTCCGCACTCGGCAGCCGTTCGCGCCCTCAGTCGCATGTGTTCAGAGCGCCCGGTCGAAAAAGGTGTCGAGTCCGCAGCGCTGGGCCTGGGCCACGGTGTAGGCGCGCACCTTCTCGGGCCACTCGATGGCTTTCACCACGCTCAGGCTGCGTAGCATGGGAAATAGCGTGACGTCGTCCCAGCGCGGATGCTCGAGGGTCGGTGTCAGGTCGATGATCTCCGGCAAGCGCTTCAGTTGTGCTTCGACCTCGCGAGCCTTGGCCTCGGTGTTGGCCAGCGCCTCGTCGAAGTCGCCGATGGTTTCGGTTTTCTTTTCGCGGAAATGCGCGTATGCCGAGGGGCTTGCGAACTCCTCCAGACCGATCTGCGTCCAGCGCGGGTAACCGAGGTATTGCAGGTTCGGCACAAAGGGCTCGAGCCACTGATTCACTGCGGCAGTATCCGGCTCCTGAATCATGGGCTGGCCATCGAGATAATCGAGGTATTTGGGGCGAATAGAGAAAACGGAAATTTTTGTACGCTAAGCGCTCTGTCAGGTTATCCAGACTTTGTTTTCGGCAACGGCGACTCTAACTAAGCCTTACGTTGGTTGGTTCCGTTGCTCCCCAAACCCCATCATCTAGCTTTATCTTGGGGATTGCAGGAGGGGCTTGGGTTGAAGGTGCAAGCGACGCTTCCCTATCAGACCCGCCACTAACGAAATGAACAGAAAGGAACCCCCACGACATGACCAATACCGAGCCCCCCCCGAGCAGCTTCAAGCGCGCATCGCCGAGCTGGAAGCGCAGGGGGTCATGACTGCGTCTCCGTCTCTTGCATCACAATGTCCAGATACTGACCACCGTCCACCCCACGCATTGTCCAGTAACTGAACAACTCCACTTCGAACACAGCGAAGAACACTGTAAATACCACTGTCTGTAGCTACCAGAAAGCTGGCACGACCTCTGCTATATGTTTTTCATCGCAGCCAATGACGGCTGGCCCCCAAATCACAAGATCAAAAAAAGAGGGATATACCCGATGAGTAGCACGTCCTTGCCTGCCATTTTTTTACCTGCCGAACTCTGGAACGATCGCCTGTTCACCGGGACTTGGGAGGCTGGCCCCATCGCAGCCACGCAAGTACTCGAACCCGCCACCGGCAACCTCTTGGGCTACGTCGCCAATGCCGATGCCGCGCGAGTGGCTGCTTCGGCCAAAACCGCCAGCGCCGCACAGACCTCTTGGCACCAGCAGCCTTACGACGAGCGCGCGGCGTTGTTCCGTAAAGCCGCGAAAATCGCCGAACAACACTTCGAGGCCATCGTCGACTGGCTGGTGCGTGAAAGCGGTTCGACCCGTGCCAAGGCCGCATTCGAAACCAGTATCAGCATCAAAGTCCTGCACGAAAGCGCTGGTCTGCCCTCGCGTAGTCAAGGTGAAGTGTTGCCTTCGGTACCTGGCCGTCTGAGCCTTGCTCGCCGCCGTCCACTGGGTGTGGTGGGAGTGATCTCGCCCTTCAACTTCCCGCTGTATCTGGCCATTCGGGCGGTTGCTCCGGCGCTGGCAACAGGTAACGCCGTCGTACTCAAACCAGATCCACGCACGGCGGTATGTGGCGGTTTCGTGATTGCCCGGTTGTTCGAACTGGCGGGGTTGCCTGCTGGCTTGCTGCACGTTTTGCCTGGCGGTGTCGATGCGGGTGCTGCGCTGACCAGTGATCCGCATGTGGCGATGATCCAGTTCACCGGTTCGACCGGTGCCGGGCGCAAGGTTGGTGAAGCTGCAGGTCGTCATTTGAAAAAAGTTTCGTTGGAACTGGGCGGTAAAAACTCATTGATCGTGCTTGATGACGCCGATCTCGACTTGGCCCTGGCCAACGCCACGTGGGGCGTTTACCTGCACCAGGGACAAATTTGCATGTCCACAGGTCGCCTGCTGGTACAACGTGCAATCTATGACCGCTTCCTTGAGCGCCTAGTGGCCAAGGCCAAGAGCCTGACGGTCGGCGACCCAGCCACCAGCGAAGTACACCTGGGCCCGCTGATCAACGCCCAGCAGCGTGATCACGCTCACCGCGTAGTGCAAGCCGCGCAACAAGCCGGTGCGACGCTGGAAGCAGGTGGTGGTTATGAAGGGCTGTTTTTCGAACCGACCGTGCTCGGAGGCGTTACCCGCGACAATCCGGCCTTCAACGAAGAAATTTTTGGCCCTGTGGCCGTAGTTGTGCCTTTCGATACCGACGAAGAGGCCGTTGCTCTGGCCAACGATACGGCATACGGCTTGTCTGCTGCCGTACTGTCCCGGGATGTTGGTCGCGCACTCAAGCTCGGTGAGCAACTGCGTGTAGGCCTGCTGCACATCAATGACCAGACGGTTAACGACGAGGTCATCAATCCGTTCGGCGGTGTGGGCGCATCAGGCAATGGCACCAGCATCGGCGGCGCTGCCAACTGGGAAGAATTCACGCAATGGCAATGGCTCACCGTCAAGGGTGAAGCACCGGCCTACCCACTGTAAAAACCTGGAGAAAAATAATAATGAACACACCTGTCTACCGCCCGATCACTGCTGCTGTCACTCGTGGCAAAGGCGCACCTTTTGCACTGGAAGCCGCGCAGATCCGCAATCCCCGGGGCGATGAAGTGTTGGTGCGCATCGTCGCCACCGGCATGTGCCACACCGACATGATCGTCCGAGATCAGTATTACCCAGTGCCGCTGCCTGCAGTGCTGGGCCATGAGGGCGCGGGAGTAGTGGAAGCCATTGGCCCACTGGTCAAAGGGCTTCAAGTGGGCGATCACGTAGTAATGAGTTAAGGTTATTGCGGGCATTGCCTGTCCTGTGGAAGTGGCCACACCGCATATTGCCAGGACTTTTTCGGGCGTAATTTCAGTGGGGCAGACCCACAGGGTGAAAGTGCCCTGCAGGACAAGGACGGCGCGCGTCTGAACGATCACTTCTTTGCCCAGTCCTCCTTTGCCACGCTGGCACTGAGTCGGGAGAACAACGCAGTGAAGGTGAGCCGCGAAGCACCGCTGGAGTTACTGGGGCCACTGGGCTGCGGTATCCAGACGGGGGCAGGAGCAGTGATCAACTCACTCAAGGTTACTCCCGGTAGCAGCTTTGCCGCCTTCGGCGGTGGCGCGGTGGGGCTGAGTGCCGTGCTGGCGGCCCGGGTGGCGGGTGCCACCACGATCATTGTGGTCGATGTCGTCCCTTCGCGTCTGGCGCTGGCTACCGAGTTAGGCGCGACTCACGTGGTCAACAGCAAGGACGCCGATCCGGTGGCATTCATACGCGAAATCACCGGTGGTGGCGTCAATTTCGCCCTTGAATCCACGGGTCGCCCAGCGGTATTACGCCAAGCCGTCGATGCACTGGGTAGCCGCGGCAGTCTGGGGGTCGTCGGCGCACCGGCGCTAGGTACCACAGCGGAGTTTGACGTCAATGACCTGCTCTTGGGAGGCAAGACTATTCGAGGCATTGTTGAAGGTGACAGTGTGCCGCAGAAGTTCATTCCCGAGCTCGTCTCCCTTTACCTGCAAGGGCGTTTCCCC
This sequence comes from Stutzerimonas stutzeri, assembly GCF_013522825.1. Taxonomy (GTDB): domain Bacteria; phylum Pseudomonadota; class Gammaproteobacteria; order Pseudomonadales; family Pseudomonadaceae; genus Stutzerimonas; species Stutzerimonas stutzeri_AK. Next base: position 6,645 of record NZ_JAAMQZ010000040.1, on the reverse strand, counting down.
TTCGACAAGCTGGTGAAGTTCTATAGCTTCGAGGACATCAACCAGGCAGCCGAAGACAGCGAAAAAGGCATCACTCTCAAACCGATCATTCGCATTGGCGGCTGAGTGACATACCCGGAGCGCATAGCGCTCCGGTGCTTCTCTAATAACAAAAAAAAGCAGGAATCCCTTCGTGCATATCATTTCCCGAAATTCCTTGGGCTTACTGGCGTTCGCGCTGAGTTCAACAAAAGCTCTGGCCGTCGACGTCAATGCTGGCGACTACACCGCCCTGCCCGCCGGTACCAATGTCGCCGCCTGGTATCAGCAATATAGCCATGCTGATCGCTTCAACGCTGATGGTGCGCCCGATAACCGGCGGGATACCAGTCTAAAATCGAATATCAGCATCCTGCGATTGATCCACTTCATGGACATCGGCGGTATGACCGTCGACCCGCAAATACTCCTGCCCTTCGGCCATGTGTACGACGCGCGTATCGCAGGCCAGTCGTTGGGTAGCGCCAGTGGTCTGGCCGACCCGATCATCGGCGCTACCTTCTGGCTGGTCAATCAGCCTGCCGCCGGGGCCAGTGGCCGCTACTTCGGAATTACCCCTTTTCTATACCTGCCGTGGGGCAGCTATGACAAACACGACACACTGAACCTTGGCGAGAACCGTTTTAAGGGCGATTTGCAGTTGGGCTGGGTTGAGCCACTGTGGGGTAAGGTATCCATGGAGCTGTACGGTGATGCCGTGGTGTATGGACATAATGATGATGCTGGCACCGGCAACCAGACGCTCAAACAAGACGCGACCTATCAGCTACAAGGCAACTTGCGCTATGACTTCAATCCGGCCCAACGCGTGGCTCTGGGCTACAGCACCAGCACGGGTGGCAAACAGTATCTAGATGGTAATTACACCGGGCAAAAAACCGAGGTGCAGCAAGTGCGCGCTGAATTCCAGCAAATGGTCGGTCGTACTGTGCAGCTCAGTGCGCAGCTAACCCATGATATCCATGTGGTAGGTGGTTTTCAGGAGGACATAGGCGTCAACCTAAGGGCGCTGCTGCCGTTTTGATCTTGACGTTGGTTTAACGAAGGTATACATCAAAGCGTGTCGTGACCAGCCTATAGCGGTCAACGGCACGACTCCAACCAATAAAAAGGTGTCTCGATGGATGCCCACACCCTGCACGATCAGCAACGTCTGGTAATTGCCCGCCAGCGTTTCGTCGAAGGTGTCGCCCTGCCCTCCAATCTTCTGCCGAGCACCATCGCTCACTCCTGGGCGCGATCACGTGAAGCCGGCCTGTTGCCCTGGCAATCCTGGCTGGCAGAACAGGACGACAGTCTGCTGCCGCTTGATGAGTCAGACCAGCAACTTGCAGAGTGTGTACGACCAGAAATCGACCGACTCTGGCAGCAAATCGGCGGTGCTTCATGGACAATTTTCTGCGTCAATACGCGGGGGGTCATCGTCCACGCGCGCCAAGCACGCACGCTCGACGGGCCACTGCTGCCGTTGCAAATTGGACGTCGCATTCAGGAATCCGACATTGGCACCACAGCACCCAGCTGCACCTTGGCCGAAGGTGTTCCGATGGTACTGATCGGCAACCAGCATTACCTCAGTGACTTCGAGCATTTCTTTTGCGTGAGTGTGCCCATCCGGGGCCTGCATGGTGAAGTGATTGGCGTGCTGGACATCACGGGGATCGGTGACCGTCAGGCTGGTGCTGTATTGGAACAATTGAGTCACGCGGCGATGGCGGCCGAAAATCGCTTTTTTACCACGCTGGGCGATTGCCGGATCCTGTCGCTGCAGCATGACCCACGACTGTTGGGTACGCCATTGCAGGGCCTCTTGGCAGTTGACCAGACAGGACGCATTCAAAATGCCAATCGCGCTGCCCAGCGATTGTTGGGACTTGAACAATTTCGCCCCATAGGCAAACGCCTGGATCAACTGTTCGAAGAAAGCAGCGCTATCGATCTGCACCGAGCACAGCAACAATTGACCCTCAGCGACGGTTCCCGGTTGTATGCACAGGTGATTGAGCAACGTCGAGAATCAACTGCGCTGCACGTCTGCTCCCCGCTCCTTTGCGTGTCCATACTGGGCGCCGACCCTCAGCTCAATCGCCAGTTGGACAACGCCCGCAAGGCCTTCGCTGCAGGCGTCCCCATTTTGCTGCAGGGCGAAACGGGCACCGGTAAAGAGGTATTCGCCCGAGCCTTACATGATCAATGGAACGCCCAAGCTCCCTTCGTTGCGATCAACTGCTCGGCGATCCCGGAAAGCCTGATCGAGGCTGAGCTTTTCGGTTATGTGGAAGGCACTTTCACCGGTGCGCGCAAAGGCGGGGCCAGCGGGCAACTGGAAGCTGCACATGGCGGAACCCTGTTATTAGACGAAATTGGTGATATGCCGGCGGCGCTGCAAACCCGGTTATTGCGGGTGCTCCAAGAGCGCGAGATCACTCGTCTGGGTAGCACGACACGGCGAGCCCTGGATGTACGGGTGATCAGTGCCACCCATTGCGATCTGCAGCAACGCATGCTTGATAAAAGTTTTCGTGAAGACCTTTATTACCGCCTCAATGGCCTGAAAATCCGCTTGCCGGCCTTGCGTGAACGTCAGGATCTGAACACCTTGATCGACCTCCTGCGCCAACGCTACGGCGCTCCACCGCTGGAGCACCAGGCATTAATGGCTCTGCACCGCCAGGTCTGGCCAGGCAACATTCGCCAACTGGAACAGACACTGCGCCTTGCGGCGGCGCTGGCCAGTGACCAACCGATGATACTGCTGGAGCACCTTCCAGCAGATATGCGAGCTGAAAGTGAGCAGGAGAGAGGGAGCGATTTGCAGGACGCCGTGCGCCGTACTGTCGAATCAGCGCTGCAGGCCAACGCTGGAAACATTTCTGCCACCGCCAGCCAGCTCGGTATCTCCAGGACCACGTTGTACAAAAAGCTGGGGCGGATTACCAAGTCTGAGTAATCAGCATCACAATAGGCTTCACGCCTTCCAGACCTCGATCAACGCATGAGCAACGCAAGGCAAGTTCGTCCCGTTGAGCCCAGCCATACACATGCGACCGCTGCCAAAGAGATAAACACCAAACTCATCGCGCAACCGTTCCACTTGCGAATGGGAGAGGCCAGTAAAGCTGAACATGCCCTTCTGCTGAACAAAAAAATCGAAGTTCCGTTCGGGCAATGCTTCTCTCAGGAGTGCTGCCTACATCTGCCGCATACTTGCAATCCGCAGACGTATTGCTTCTACCTCTTGTAACCACAACGCAAAAAGCATGGGATCGCTCAGCACCTGGGCGACAATTTCGGCACCGAAACGCGGGGGCTGGAGGAATTGCGTCTTACGGTCGCTTTCAGCTGGCCTAGGTGGTGTTCTCAATCAGGCCAGCCATATGACGGCTGACACTAGGCTCAACATCGACTGATAGTTTCTTGCCAGTCGTTCATACCTTGTTGCGATCCGGCGAAACTGCTTCAGCTTCTGGAAAAAGCGCTCCACCAAGTTGCGCGCCTTGTAGAGATGCCGATCCAGCTGGCGAGGTTTCAGGCGATTTCTTTTCGAGGGGATGACCGCTTCCGCGCCCCTGCGCTGGATAGCCCAATGAAGGCGTCAGAGTCATAGCCTTTGTCAGCCAATACCGCCTCGGGGGTAAAACCCTCGATCAGCGCTTCGGCTTGTCTGTATTTCGAGGCTTGACCAGGCGTCAGTAGCAGACGCACCGGATTGCCCATGGCATCTACGGCTGCGTAAATCTTGGTGCTCAGTCCCCCTCGGGATTTGCCCATGGCTTCGACGTCCTGATCGGTTTTTTTGCCGCGCCATGCTGATGAACGCGCACGATGCTGCCATCCACCATCAGATGCTCCAGATCAGCGTCAGCCGCGAGTGACGCCATGATTCGCAACCAAACGCCCTTGCGAAACCAAGCTGTATGTACCACAGAGTGTCCAGGACTACCCGACACTGCGGCCAATGATCGGAGGCACCCCACCATCAAGCACATCCGCGCTCACTGGGACGAGATTCTGCGTCTGGCAGCATCGATCAAGCAGGGCACCGTCACCGCCTCGCTGATGTTGCGTAAGCTGGGCAGCTATCCGCGCCAGAATGGCTTGGCCGTGGCCCTGCGGAAGCTGGGCCGGATTGAACGCACGCTGTTTATCCTGGACTGGCTGCAAAGTGTCGAGTTGCGTCGTCGTGTGCATGCCGGGTTGAACAAGGGCGAGGCGCGCAACTCCCTGGCCAGTGCGGTGTTCTTCGACCGCCTCAGTGAAATCAGGGATCGGAGCTTCGAGCAGCAGCGCTACCGGGCCAGCGGCCTCAACCTGATCACCGCCGCTATTGTGCTGTGGAGTCTACCTGGAGCGGGCAACCCAGGGGCTGACTGACGCCGGAAAGCCGGTGAACACCGACCTGTTGCAATACCTTTCGCCGCTGGGCTGGGAGCACATTAACCTGACCGGCGATTACGTCTGGCGGCAGAGCCGCAAGCTGGAAGACGGTAAATTCAGGCCGCTACGGCAGGTCGGAAAACCTTAGCGTACGATTTTTTCCGAATTCTGCGGGCTCCCCTCTTACATACGTAAGTACGGTTATGCCCGCGTCATCGATGAGGTTCCAGGTTCTGGCGCATTCAACTTTGCGGATCTCGACGGCTTAGACTATGCGCCGCGCGCTCATGGTCTAGAACCTGATTACCTCAACACTGCGTCCAACTACACTGACAGCCTGTCGGCACTACCCCAGTTCCTGTCCGACGGCATCGTGCTCAGTGATGAAGGACTGCAGAAGCGCCATGCTCACGTTGAGACGCTGCGCAGGTTTCTGACACATCGTGAACACCAGATCCTCCGCCTGGCTGTTCTTGAGCAACATTGCTCCGTAGACATGAGCTCGATGCTTGGGCTTAGTGAAAAGCAGGTATGGAAGGTGCGTCGCCAACTCAAGGTCAAACTCGGTGAAATAGCGATTGACCAGGGCATCTGCCCTCGCGTCGTCGCAAGCCTGAGAGGGAAAGAGACGGCGGCGGCCGGCGAATGAAGCAATCAATCACAGACTTCATCAAAGACGCCGTATACCCGAAGCTAGATGCAGTGGATCGTGGCCTTCTTAATCACCTGCACCCCAAAAAGCTATCAGCCAATGGCTCCTATGTCCTCGACTGTCCAGCCTGTGGTAAAGACCGCGCTTTCTACTACCCATTCAGGTCCGGGATTCAGTGCAATCGTAAGGACAACTGCCCAAGCCCATACACGCCTTTGTGGGACGCCCTCGCCCAGAACGGCATGAGCAACGGCGATATCGTCAAAACCCTTTGTGAGTCCGCAGGTGTTGAACCCCCTGACAACCGGGACAACGAAGCCAAGCAGCAGTCACGCGCAGCCAATGGTGGTCGCCCTCCCCTCACGACGGGCCAGGCAATCATTCTGGTGACTCAGCAACTGGCTCAACGCAACAAGGGGATTCTTGACGAATTCCAGCAATCCCGAGGGTATACAAACGAGGTCATGGCTACGCTGCGCCTCGGCGTATTCACTAACAATGATGAAGTGCTTTCGCTTCTTCAGGCTCACGGTGTTACCCGGGAGCAAGCCCGTTCTATTGGGATCGTCAGCTTTGAGGATGAAACCCCTTCATCTGTCTGGTCGGGGATGGAAGGTCGAGTTATCGGTTACTGGCCTCACCCAGACGGCGAGGCCCGTATCTGGGGCAGGATCCCATCAGGACAAGGTGAAGCCAGGTCTAATCCGAAATACCGTTTTTCACCAAAATCGTCCAAAGATATCCCTTACCTTTTCAAGCAGCGGCAGAAGTCCATCCTGGTTTGCGTGGAAGGGACGTTGGATGCTTGGGCTCTGCAGCTCATCAAGGTTTGGGGATGCGCCATTGGGCAAGCATCAATTAACTCAGCCCAGGCCGCATACCTAGCCAGCCAAGGAGTTACAGAGGCCGCTCATATGGTCGATGGCGATCATGCCGGCTATGAAGGTGCACTATCGTCGATCCGTGAGGCTGAAGCCGTTGGCATAACCTTGAGCATCATAGCGCTTGGCCGTGGCATGGATGATGCCGATGCCATGCGAACAGCTGGTCGTGAAGACGCACTCAAAGCCCTGATCAACTCAAGGATGAATGCAGGTGAGTATATGGCCAGATATTGTGCCTCTTTACTCGACCAGCCCCTTCCTGACCTACGGCGCGTAGCCAAGATACGAGCCATTGCCAATGGGCTTACCACTGCCTCCAAGCGTAAATGGCTGGATTTCAGCCAGAGCCTAGGCATCGCCGCCGATGAAGAATCTGATGCCCTACGGGCACTGAGCCATCTGGTCTCGGGTGGTCTCACTTTTGAAGAAGCCTCTGGTGTTATTCGCCGCAGGACCGGATACCAAATCACCATCACCAAGGATGCCGCTCATGGCTGAGTCGAGCTCACAGGGGTCGTCATCCGGCCCGATAGTGAAATCTCTCAAGATCGTGCTCTTTGTCTTTCTCTGCGGATTCCACGGTCATCTGGCCACCCATTCCATGAGCATCTGACCACCGATTCCACGCTGATCCGGCCACCCATTCCACGCGCATCCGGCCACTGATTCCACGGCCATCCGGCCACTCAACCG
>NZ_JAAMQZ010000003.1 GCF_013522825.1 Stutzerimonas stutzeri | reverse complement strand
CCTGCGTAGCTGCCTGCCCGGTTGAGTGGCCGGATGGCCGTGGAATCAGTGGCCGGATGCGCGTGGAATGGGTGGCCGGATCAGCGTGGAATCGGTGGTCAGATGCTCATGGAATGGGTGGCCAGATGACCGTGGAATCCGCAGATGGACCTCATAGCGTTCGCCATCATGGGTCGAGCCATAACCCCAACTGGCGTGAAGAGTGCCGAATTGCAACCCATACCCTTCAACGCGCGTGCTTTCGCCACAAACGTCGCACAGGACATCATGGATTGACTCGGTCTGTTCCATCGCTGGGATCTTCATTGGCGACCTCCCTCTGGGTACGTGTCTGCCTGCGTTTTCCGGCACACGATACGTCGTATCAGCAATTTCAAGCGGTCAACAGCCTCAGTGGCTCTTAACCGCTCACCATGATGTTTGATCGCTCTCGCCTATTCGGCGCCCCGCTGCCTCACAACTCTTGCGCGCTGGGGTGGGTACCTCAATCCGCTCCAGTACTCGACCGGCGCCGTATCTGGGATGCGCCTTGGGTTTACGTATCTTGGACAAATCGGCATCCCCCACCGGCTTGACATTAATCTGACTCGCGTCACCGGCGCGACGGTCTCCGTAGACCTCTTGTGAGGCTGTTGATTGATGTCCCATGACATAGGCAGCTGTCTCGGTACCAACTCCAGCGGCTTTTTGGGCGGCACTGAAATTGTGGCGAAAGCTTTTCAGCGTCGGATGCTTCTTGCGCCTTGGCCATAGCGTTCGGCACTCCTGGCGGAGGCGGTCTCTGATCGCGGTGTTGGTGCGCTCACTTTCAGCCAGTCTCTTCGCGGCCCATCGGATCGCTTTCAGAATTTTGGGTATCTCGATGAGCAGGGTCCGGTCGGCACCGCGATGCAGAGGCGCGCTTTTCTTGCCACCAATAATTCGGACTTCGTTTCCGACCACCAGGATCGTGCGCATCTCACAGGGGCGCACGCCGAGAAAGTAGGCCAAGACCAGCGCAGCGGCTTCGTCTTGGTGGCCGTGGGCTCTGAGATGCTTGAACAGTTGTTCGGTGTCTTCTTTCGACACTTTCTTAACCGTGCTTAGCTTGGGTTTGCGGTCGAGTGTGGAGCCCGGTGCGGTGACAGGATTGATCAGCTGTCGGATTTCCTCGGCGGCCTCGACATGACCCCGAGCTAACTGATCGGCCACGATCTGGCTCTTCAGCGTGCTGAATGCATTGGGCCTAAACTCGGGGGCGCACGCGAGCAAAGCCGCGCAGACCTGCGCCGAAGATGGATCTGCCTCGCCGCAGCGAGTCCGATAAAAGTTGCTGGTGCGTGTTTTGGTTTTTTGGAGGGTAGTGGGGTGCATAGCTCGTCTCTTCTTATTGTTTGATGACAAAGCTAAGCCGCTACGCGAAGAGCGTTGTGTCAGCTCGAACTCCACTGAAACACTCCGCCTTCGCTCCGTTTTTTCTCGTTCCGTCCGAACTGCCACAACGCCCCCTTACTCGCGCCGCGAGTAAGGGATGCGCGCTCTCACTCACGCGACACGCCTCATCTGTATTCAGCGTGCGCCGTGAGCAAAAGCGCGCGCAAGCGTTTTGTCATCAAAATCGAAAAGCAGCCAGCGCCGATGGCGCTGAAGTGTCGAGCGCCAAGGCACGAAGCGTCGCATGGCTGATGCAGAAGAGAAGGGGCATTCAAAAATGCTAGCCACGCAGTGGCGATTTGGTTATGAAAAAAGTCGCCGAAGTCAGTGTTTTCAAGGGTTGTAGCGATAATATAACCAAAAAAAACAGTGCCAGTTTTGGCACGCGGAGCGCCACAAATGGCCAGCTCGGTGTCGGTTCGGGCCACTTTCAGCGTCGTACTGGGCACTCAAACTGCCGCTACCGGCACAATAAAGGTGTCGCAAGCTGCGTGTGCGACATGACTGGTGTATCGCTGCGATATAGCCAGTGTGTCGCAACGCGCGTGTGCGACAGCCCACGTGTGTCGCAATGTATGCCGCGACACTCACTGGGTGTCGTAGCGCTTCCCGCGATACGCAGGCTCTGTCGCAGACCGGCGATTACATTGCTGCTTAATGCAGCTGCCATGGCTCGGGGTGAGCCATAGTTAGCAGCCGATGCAGGTAGTCATCCAGTGATTGCGTCCCCTTCAGAATGTTGAAGCTGAGGATTACGTAGAAGCTGCCGCTCAACGTGTGCAGTACCCAAAACGGCCCCTCTCGCTCGACCTGAACGATGGCCGAGGTATGAATGAAGGTGCCGTCACTGAAGCGATCAGCTCTCACATGCCGATACGTGATCCCGTAGCCGCTAGAGCCGCGAATATATGCATCAGCCAGGTAGCCAGTTACGGGCTTGCTGAATGGCAGGTCGTCGACTTGCTCAAGCAGCTTCAGCAAAATGGGGTGTGTATACATAGCTATGTCGACAGATAGTTATTGCTTCGGCTTGATCAGAAAATGCTCGCAACGGCGTCTGCGCTGACTTGGATGCGCGTGCCTGGTCCTAGAAGCAAGTAGGCTGTATTGAGCGTTCTGAAATGGAACTCCTCGTGATGGTGCAGAAGAGAGGTTCGTACGAAATCTCCTACGTCCCAACGACGTTCGCTGTCATAGATGACGGTGTGTGCATAGATCAGTGCCGGCTGTCGTCGGGTCTGCGCCAGCAGCAGACGCTGACTTTCAGTGACCGTCAGATCGAGCCAGCGCCAGTTGCGCACCAAGCAGTAGCCGCCATAAACAAAATGCTGCCGTGCGTAGGCCATGGCCTCAGTGTCGCTCATGCCACTGCCGCTCATCGGCTCGCCTGCCGAGTACAGCGCGGCAATCACCTCTTCAAGTGTGGCCATGGTCTAGGGCTGTTCGTGCTGAGCGTTGCTGTGATGTTGTCCCTCCAGCTCAATGCTGCACAGCAGAGCCGCGAAGTCTGAGTCCTGTAAGTGGAGGCGTTGGGGGCGGGCATCCACGATAGATTTGATGATCGCATCGACTCGCTGTGAGACAGGCATCTGGCTCGGCGCCCTTGCACGATCATGCTGATAGATGATCGTGCTGAGCGATGCGACGGCACCGCGCAATTGGTGCTCCTGCGTTTCGGCAATTTGAAAACCGTTTTTCGCATTAAATTGATCGGCGAGATCTTTAATCATGGCTTTACGGTTTGCTGGCTCAGCCTGCTGCGCTCGCCAATTCAAAATGCGCTTGAGGACTGCAGGTGCTGCTGTTGCAGTTGGCAGTGTCGGCGCTGCCATCGACATAGGCTCACCAAAGAAATGTGCGCGCAACTGGTCGAGTCGCATGCGGGCGCTCGGGGATACTTTGCGCGAGCTTAGGCTTTTCAGCCAAAACTCGAACTCCGACTGAGGGAGGCAAAGCATCCGTTTCAGCAGTGGCTCACCGGGCAGGGCAACGTCATGCTCAGTCGGCGTATAACGAGGAGGCTGTAGCTTGGCGGCTTGAGCATGCCAGTTCAGCCCCATAGCTTCGCAAATGGGGCGTATCGGCCAGTAACGCCCATTGTCGCTGCTGATTAAGCATGGGATCGACAGATCCTGGATTTTGATTTTGGTTGCACGCATCGGACTACTGACCTCCCAGAGCTGCATGGTTGGAGGAGGTGGCCGGTGTGCGTTGGTGCTGCCCGCTGAGGATCTTGTGCACTGTTTGCTTGGCCTGATCAGAATCCATCCATTGCAGCCAGGCCGCGTAGACGTGGGGTTTGGTCTGTTGCAGCCTGGAAATCTTGCTGGCGCTAGCTTCAATGGCTCGGCAGGAATCTCGAAATTGCACTGCTTCTGTTCTGCTATCTGAATCCAACTGGTCAAGAATCAGATCGATGAAGTCGGCGGCCCGCTGAATTGGTAAGTAGTACAGCTGCGATCCTGAATCTGGATCCTCCTTAATTTGGAGCTCGTTTTTCCAAGCCACAGCAGCAGCTTGGGCCAAGGTAGTGGGGGCGCCGAACGCGCGGAGCAGTGAGCCAAGCTCAACTCTGGACTGCTGTGCTTGCTTGTTGAGCGCAAACAGGATTTCCGAATCAATCGGCGGCTTCTTGGTAATGGTATTCATGACGGGCTCCGTGAACTTTTATCCAGATAATCTGTAAATCAGATATCTGTAGATTAGATATATCATTAGTGGATTGTCAAGCTTGAGGTGTTCCCGTTGGAAAAGTCGGTGTATCGGGATGAGAACCTGGTGCTGCTCAGACTGCTAAAGCAGTGCCGAGTAGAAGCGGGTCTGACCCAGGCGGAGTTCGCTAAGGCGCTGGAGCGCCCGCAGTCGTTTGCGAGCGATATCGAGCGCGGCTTGCGCCGGATTGATCTCGTTCAGCTCCGTGACATCTGCCATGCGCTGAACATCGGCCTCGTTGATTTCGTTCAGCGTTTCGAGGCCGAGTTGGTAGGCAAGGGCGATTAAGGCAGGGACTGGTTTTCTGCTTTGCCGCGTTCGCATGCTGCCGAATACAGCGCAGCAGCATCGGAGCACAGCAGCCGCAGCGCCATGATGCAGTCCAGAAGCAAATGGTTTTCCAGGGTGTTCAAGTCACTTGCGCTGGAGAGTGCGTGGAGTATGCCGACTGCGGCGTTTTGGCGAAGCTGGGCTTCGTCATGCAGTTGGCCGGAGGTGACGTCACTGCGAACTGTGAACAGGCCATTGAGCGCGTCGAGGGCTTGCGGAGCGGAGTCGATGGTGCTTGAAGGGATATTGGTCTGCTGCATAGGGTGATCTCTTGAGTTTTAAGAGACCGCCACCTTCGCTTCCACACAAAGGGTGGCGGCTGCATGCGGGTGTGGAAGACCGAGACTCAAGGAACTCGGTGCGCCGAAGCGCCCCGCATGCAGCCACCATGACACAAGAATCCTCTGGCGCTGTGTTCCTGAAGCCAGGTCTGTCGACCCGCCCAATCACCCTATGCTGCCCGCAGAGGCCCTGCAAGGTGGCACTTTACGGGATCTCGGCGAAAAAGGCTTTGACCATGAGTAGCGTTCAAGATGCTGGTAGTGCCTAGATTCTGATGGCGGGGGATGTGATGCAGAGGGCGTCATCGGTGATGACGGATGAATTGGGCTGACGAGTGGTCGTAATGCTGGCGCAGATTTTTTCTAACCGAGTGGTGGTGCGGTGGCAAATCCCTACCCCAATCCTACCCCAGACAAAATTTCAGGCACAAAAAAGGGCTACGCTTTCACGTAACCCTTTGATTTGTATGGTGCCGGCACCAGGAGTCGAACCCGGGACCTACTGATTACAAGTCAGTTGCTCTACCAGCTGAGCTATACCGGCGAAAAGATGGGCGCCATTATAGCGATTGGTTGCGGCGAGTAAACCTGTTTCTTTAGGGCAGTCTGGACGGTGTCGTTGAGAGGGTAGCGGGTGGATTTTCACGTTCTGCGATCAGCATCAGATTGCGTGGGGTCAGTTGGGTGGGACAGAAGGTGCCGAGGCGTACCCTGTAGCCATTTTCACTGAGCAGAAGGGTGCGATCCAGCAGGAGCCAAAGCTCCAGCGGGCGGCGGAACAGGCCGCGCAGCAGTTCCAGGTTGCGGACTTCGGCGAGGCGCTGCCAGCCGCGCTGTTCCAGTTCGGCCCAGTGCTCGGTCTGGGGGGCAGGGATGCCCTTGAGTGCGGCGAGGTCGCGGCAGTATTGCTCGAAGCTTTTCTTCAGCCAGGCGCTGGGCAGTGAGGGGGTTGGCAGGTAGTTGTCATCCCCGCGCAGTTTGCGCTGCAGCAGATCGAAGCCCAGACGCCAGGCCATGGACTGGTCGCGGTTGCGTTTTTCACGGGCGCCAGCCGTTACGGTTTCGCTCAGGGGCAGGCCGAGGTCGTCGCGCGATAGCCGTAGTGAAGATCTCTGAGCAGCACGCGACAGCGGCTGGTAGCGATCGTGTTGGATGCGGTTGTAGCAGCAGGGCGCCAGCGCAAGTTGTCGACAGCCTTGGGCTATGGCCAGTTGCAGCAGGCGGACATGGAGGTCGCCGCAAGCATGCAGGGCGACCGGGGTCGAGTCTGGGCCAAGCTGTGCGACGGCCTCATCGCTCATCACATCCTGTTGTCGGTGGCTTGCGTCGATGCCCAGGCGTTGGCTGAGTTGTGCGCCGGCATCGACCAGTATCGGGTCCCATTCCAGGCAGGTCAGGTTTGCGCCGTCGCCGGCCAGCTGGCGACCCAGATGGCCTTTGCCGGCACACCAGTCAAGCCAGTGACGGGGGCGCTCGCGGAAGTCGAGCGCTGCGCTGAACGACTGGATCTGCAGCCATTTGCGTCCGGGAACGTCCGTGGCCTGGCGGGGATTGTTTGCCGGGCTTGTTTGCATGGGTAGTTCGGCCACGCTGCTCAGAGCTGTTGCCTGCCTGGCCAGTGCCTGGAAGGGGGCCGGTGCCAAAAGCGCGTCAGGATGGTTGTGCGCGGATTCAGCTGCCTCCAGCGGGCGCGCGCGCAGCCATGCGGCCAGTTCTGGATGATCGGTTTCCCAGGGCAGTCGGCTATGGGTAAAGGGGCGTGGTTGCCACAGTGTCTGATGCTGCACGAGAAACGTGTCGAGCTGCTGAAAGCGTTCAGCGAGCTGCGCATGGCTGGTGGGGCTGGGCATCGATAAATCCGCGAGGATGGCTGAACAGCGAGACGCCTGTCGAAACAGGCGTCTGCGCGTAGCTATTTACCGTAAACCTGTTCGGGTAGCCAGGTGACCAGACCAGGGAACAGATAAGCGATCACCAGTAGCAGGAGCTGGATCAGGATGAAGGGTATCACCCCCTTGTAGATAGTGCTGGTAGGCACCGATTTTGGCGTCACGCCGCGCAGGTAGAAGAGGGCGAAACCGAAAGGTGGCGTGAGAAACGACGTCTGCAGATTCAGCGCGATCATGACGCCGAGCCATACCGGGTCCAGGCCCATTGCCAGCAACACCGGGCCAACGATCGGCACGACTACGAAGGTGATCTCGATGAAGTCCAGGATGAAGCCCAGCAGGAAGATCACCAGCATGACCAGGAAGAAGGCGCCGAGCACGCCGCCTGGCAGTTGAGCGAACACGTCTTCGATCAGCGCTTCGCCGCCGAAACCACGAAACACCAGCGAGAACAGAGAGGCGCCGATCAGGATCAGGAACACCATGGCGGTGATTTCGGTTGTGCCGTACGCAACGCTGCGCAGCTGGGTGAAGTTGAGTTTGCCCTTGTAAAAGGCCAGCAGCATCGCGCCCAGTGCACCCAGTGCGGCGGCCTCCGTAGGCGTGGCGTAACCGGCGAGGATCGAGCCGAGGACGGCGCTGATCAGCAACAGTGGTGGCACCAGAGCGTAAACCAGCTTGCCCCATTCGATGGGGCCGAGTTCCTCCTGGGGCAGCGCCGGCAGTTTCTTTGGCTGCAGCACCGCGATCACGATGATGTAGAGGATGTACAGGCCGACCAGCAGCAGGCCTGGAAGCAGCGCGCCGACGAAAAGATCGCCGACCGATACGGTCTTCGGTGAGAAGATGCCCATCTTCAGCTGCGCCTGCTGGTAAGCGCTGGACATCACGTCACCCAGCAGAACCAGCACGATGGAGGGCGGAATGATCTGCCCCAGCGTGCCGGTGGCCGCCAGGGTGCCAGTGGAAATTGCCGGGTCGTAACCTCGGCGCAGCATGGTCGGCAGGGCCAGCAGGCCCATGGTGACCACCGTGGCTCCCACGATGCCGGTGCTGGCCGCGAGCAGCGCGCCGACCACGCAGACGGAAATCGCCAGGCCGCCGCGCAGGGTGCCGAACAGGCGCGACATGGATTCGAGCAGGTCTTCGGCGACCCGGCTTTTTTCCAGCATCACGCCCATGAATACGAACAGCGGCACGGCCAGCATCGTCTGGTTGTTCATGATGCCGAACAGCCGGTTCGGCAGGGCGCTGAGGTAGCTGCCGTCGAAGGTGCCGGTGAGTACGCCGACACCGGCGAACAGCAGTGAGACGCCACCCAGGGTGAAGGCCACCGGGTAGCCGGCCATCAACGCCAGGCAGATGCAGGCGAACAGCAGAATTGCCATCAACTCAGCCATGCTTCACCTCCTGCTCCGGGATCGGCAGGCGACCGGCGACGAGGTAGGCGGCCTTGATGATTTCAGCGATGCCTTGCAACGCCAGACTGACCACCAGAACCAGGATGATGCTCTTTTGCAGGTAGACGAATTTCAGGCCCCCGGATTCGCTGGACGCTTCCAGCGTCGACCAGGAGTTGCTGACGTAATCCCAGCTGGCCCAGCCAAGAAACAGGCAAACGGGAAGCAGGAACAGCAGTGTGCCCAACACCTCGACCAGCGCCTGATAGCGCGGGCTGAAGCGCTGGTAGAAGATATCGACGCGCACATGGCCGTTGCGCTGCAGCGTCCAGGCGGCGGCGCCCATGAAGACCAGTGCGTGGGCATAGAGGACCGCTTCCTGAAGCGCGGTGGCGCCGATGCCGAAGCCGTAGCGCAGGAGCACGACCACGGCGGTGCCGAGCACCAGGAACAGGGTCAACCAGGCGCAGGCTTGGCCGAAACGAGCGTTTAGGGTATCGATCAGGCGTGCTAAAGCAAGCAGGGGAGGGGCATGTTTCGACATCGTAGGTCCTTTGTTGTTATTGCCCTGAGCAGCTCGCGATTCTAGGCGCCTGCCAGACGGCATCGCAACTGACAGCACTCGGAAAATAGTCTGAAGACCTGATTGTGGACTTGAGTGATGCATGGCCCTGTGTTAGCTAGAGTGAACTGGGTGCAGGGTTCCGGCATCCGGTTCATTACAACAACAATAGGGAGTCACCCATGAAACGACGTCAAATTCTGGCCGCAGCCGGTGTGGGGCTGGCCGCTACGGCCCTGGCCGGTTGCAACAAGGAGGCCGAGACCGCCGGCAAGTCTGAAGCCAGCGCCGCGGCAGAGAAATTCAACTGGAAGATGGTGACCTCCTGGCCGAAGAATTTCCCCGGCGTGGGCGTTGGTGCCGAGCGTTTTGCCAGGCTGGTCAACGAGATGAGTGCCGGTCGCCTGACGGTCAAGGTGTATGCCGCCGGCGAGCTGGTTCCGGCGCTGGAAGTCTTCGATGCCGTATCCCGTGGCACCGCCGAGATGGGCCACGGCGCACCCTACTACTGGAAAGGCAAGGTGCCTGCGGCGCAGTTCTTCTGTGCCTTGCCGTTCGGTCCCAATGCCCAGGAAATGAACGCCTGGCTGCATCGTGGTGGCGGTATGGAGCTGTGGGAGGAGGTCTACAAGCCGTTTGGCGTGTTGCCGATGGCCTGTGGCGCTTCCGGTGTGCAGACGGCGGGCTGGTTCAATAAGGAAATAAATTCGGTCGAGGATTTCCGCGGCCTGAAGATGCGCACACCCGGCCTGGGCGGCGAGGTGCTGACCAAGATGGGCGGCACTGTGGTGAACATGCCGGCGGGTGAGATCTTCACTGCGCTGCAGACAGGTGCCATCGATGCCACCGAATGGATCGGGCCTTACAACGACATGGCGCTGGGGCTGCACAAGGCGGCAAAGTATTACTACACGCCGGGCTGGCAGGAGCCGAACGTCACCTTCGAGCTGGATGTGAATCTCAAGGCCTGGGAAACGCTACCGGATGATCTCAAGGCCATCGTTCGTGCTGCCGCGCGGGACGTCAACGGCGACATGCTCGACGATTACAACGCCAAGAACATGGAAGCTCTGGAGCAGTTGCGTGAGCAGGGCGTTGAAGTACGCCGCCTGCCTGACGAAGTGCTGGCGCGCCTGAAGGAAGTCGCCGCCGAAGTGGTCGATGCCTCCGCTGCCGCCGATCCGGTTGCGAGCAAGGTGTGGGAGCAGCAGAGCGCTTATCTCCAGCGTCTCTATGAATATGCCGAGTTGAACGAGAAAGACATCTACAACATCCGCGGCTGATCGTTTGGCGGGATGCATTGAAGAAAACGCCGCCACGGTTTTCAACCGGTGGTGGCGTTTTTTATCGGGGCTTCAAAGCCAGCCTACGCCAGGTTGGCAGTCAGGCTGATCTGGGCGTTGAGGACCTTGGAGACCGGACAGCCTTCCTTCGCCTGGTTGGCGATCTGCTGGAACTGCGCTTCATCGATACCGGGAATCTGGGCGTCGAGAGTCAGGGCGATGGCGGTGATGCTGAAACCTTCGCCGTCCTTGTCCAGGGTGACTTCGGCACGAGTGGCGATGCGTTCGGCGGTGAAACCGGCCTGGCCGAGCATCAGCGACAGCGCCATCGAGAAGCAGCCGGCATGGGCGGCGCCGATCAATTCCTCGGGATTGGTGCCGGGCGCATCCTCGAAACGGGTGTTGAAGCCGTATGGATTGTCCTTCAGCGCGCCGCTCTCGGTGCTGATGGTGCCCTTGCCGCTTTTCAGGTCGCCCTGCCAGACGGCGGATGCGGTTTTTTTCATGGTTCCTCCGGTTTTTTGAATAGTCGATTGTTCAGGGCCAGCCCTGAGCGGACCTGGCTATTTTCAGGCTGCTAGCGCTGTTCGGCGGCAAGAAGTGCGCGGGCCAGCTCCAGATCGCTGGCCTGCAGTTGCGGCTGCTCGCTGCGCAATTGCACCAGCATGGCTTCGAGATAGGGGCCGCGAATGGCGCCGTCACTGGCGACGAAGCTGCCGGCATCTTCGCGGACGTTCGCTACCAGTTTGTTGTCCTTGAATGTCAGATAGGTCGAGCCGGTAGTCGCGCCGGAAGAGAGGATCTGGCGGACGAAACTGCCGTCCGCCATTGCCATGCCAAAGGGTATGCAGCTCATCGCAAGAGCAGCCAGAAGTGTTGTGCGCATGATGGTGTCTCCGTCTGATCTCCTTCAGAGACTGCCAAGCGACTGGCGGAGTTCCTCCGCGCGTTATCCGTTGCGCCCGATCAGTTCACGAACCCTGGCGCCGAGGGTGTCGATGCTGAAGGGTTTGCTGAGCATGTCCATGCCCGGCGCAAGAAATTCGTCGCGAACTCCGGCGTCGGGTGCGTATCCGGTGATGAACAGTACCTTGAGTTGCGGGCGAAGCTGGCGGGCGATTTCCGCTAGCTGCCGGCCATTGATACCGGGCAGGCCGATGTCGCTGAGCAGCAGGTCGATACGCTGATCGCCTTGCAGATAAGGCAGGGCGGTCGTGCCATCCAGCGCTTCGAGCACCCGATAACCGAGTTCCTCCAGCACTTCGATCACCAGCATGCGCACCGCGACCTCGTCCTCCACCACCAGCACGGTTTCTCCGATGCACGCGCCCTGTGTCTCCAGGGCGGGCCTGTCCTGCACTTCCGGCGCTTCTACCTGCGCCTGGTTGCGCGGCAGGAACAGGGTGATCAGCGTACCTTGGCCGGGGGTGCTGTCGATGCGCACATGCCCGCCGGTCTGCTTGACGAAGCCGTAAACCATCGACAATCCGAGACCGGTGCCCTGGCCGATGGGCTTGGTGGTGAAGAACGGGTCGAAGGCCTTGGCGATCACCTCCGCCGGCATGCCGCAGCCATTGTCGGCCACGCTGAGTGTGATGTAATCACCCGGTTCGAGGTGGTCATGCTGGGTGTCGTCGATCTGCACACAGCCGGTCTGGATGATCAGCCTGCCGCCTTCGCTCATGGCATCACGGGCGTTGATCACCAGGTTGAGCAGGGCGTTTTCCAGCTGGTGGGCATCGGTATAGGCCAGCCAGGGGTCCGCCTGCAGACGGGTTTCGAAGGTGATGTGCTCGGCCATGGTACGGCGCAGCATGTCTTCCATCGACAGCACCAGCCGGTTGACGTCCACCGGCTTGGGGTCCAGCGACTGGCGGCGGGCGAAGGCCAGCAGGCGATGGGTCAGTGCCGCGGCGCGATTGGCCGAGGTGGTGGCCGCATCGACATAACGGTCGAGGTCGTTCACCCGACCGCTGGCGACCCGCCGCTGGATCAGCTCCAGCGCCCCCAGCACGCCGCTCAGCATGTTGTTGAAGTCATGGGCCAGGCCGCCGGTGAGCTGGCCGATGGCTTCCATTTTCTGCGCATGGCGCAGGGTTTCCTCGGCGCGCTCGCGTTCGCCCATTTCCAGATGCAGCAGATGATTGATCTCCGCCAGTTCGCGGGTGCGTTCGGCGACGCGGCGTTCGAGATTGTCGTTGAGTTCGCGCAGCGCTTCCTCGGCGGTAACCTGGGCAGTGATGTCGGTGTTGGTGCCGAACCAGTGCGTGACCTGGCCGAAGTCATCGCGGATGGGCAGCGCGCGCGACAGGAACCAGCGGTACTGGCCATCCTTGCCGCGCAACGGAAAGGTTTCCTCCCAGATCGAGCCGATGGCCACGGCTCGCCTCATCGAGGCGCTGACCCGTTCGTGGTGGTCGGGGTGGTTCACCGCGCGCCAGCTCAGGGCGCGCATGGCTTCGTAGGTCGTGCCGGTGTAGTCGTACCAGCGTTTGTTGTACCAGTAGATGTGCCCGGTCGGGTCGGCCATCCAGGCGAACTGGCTCATGTTGTCGGCCAGTGTGCGGAACTGTTCTTCGCTGGCGCGCAGGGCGCGCTCGGCACGGATGCGCTCGTCAGCGGTCCAGGCGCGGTCGGCCACTTCGCGGATGAAGGATATGTCCTCTTCGGCCCACTGGCGCGGGCGATCCTGCAGCAGAATCAGGGCGGCGCTCAGGCGACCCTGCTCCTGCAGCGGCACACAGACCAGGCTCTGGATGTGTCGCAGCCGCAGGGCTGCAGCCTGCGCGGCGGTGCGGGTGTCGTGCTGCACGTCTTCGACCACGACCAGTTCATCGTTCTGCAGGTCGTAGATGAAGTCGCCGTAATCGGCGAAGCACATGCGTTCGCCATGATCGCCCAGGGCGCCGCCGCTCCAGTAGCGTTCGACGGTGGCGTAATGGCCGCCGGGGTTGATGCTCAGAAAAGCGGCGCGGGTAACGCTCAGGGTCGTCCCCAGCGTCTGTACGACGGCAGTGATGATGGTGACGCTGTCAGGCTGCCCACGCAGCAGATCGCCCAGCTCCATGAGCAGTGTCTGGCGCTGCTCGGTGAGCTTTCTGTCCCGGATCTGCTCTTCGAGCAGGGTATTCATGCGCAGCAGCTTCAGTGCCGCGTTGCGTTCGGCGGTGATTTCCCGCGCGGTTCCGAGCAGGCGGATCTTGCCGTCAGGGCCTTGCAGGCGGCGGCCCCGGTTGGTCAGCCAGCGGAACTGGTCGCTGGCGGCGTCGTAAACCCGATAGTCGAGGTTGAGCTCGCCGTCACCCTGGCCCTCCAGAGCGCTGCGAAAGGCGCCGAGCAAGGCCTGGCGGTCATCGTCGTGAACCCTGGCAAGGAACTCCTTGACGCTCAGCTCCGGCTCGTCGGCGGCGATCCCAGCGAGCGCCTTGAGTTGGGTGTCCCAATGCAGGACATTCTGTTCGAGGTCATATTCCCAGACGCCGATGGAGGCGATTTCATTAGCCAGGCTGACCCGCTGTTCGGCTTCCAGCAGGGCCTGGCTCGCCCGGTCCACTACGTTGCGAATGTGTGCGCAGCCCTCAGTTCTGTTGACCCGAAATTGGCCTCGGCGCAGCTCCAGCAAGGCCATGACCTGCCGTGCCAGTGTCTGCAATTGCGCCAGCTGTTGCTCGGAAAACGGTCGAGGTACGGCATCCAGTACGCACAATGCGCCGAGCGGCAGCCCCTGCGGGGTATGCAGCAGCGCAGCGGCATAAAAGCCGGACAGCTGCTCGCTCTGCGGATCGGTGGCAAGGTTTTCGATGACCAGTGCCGGCGCGTTCACCATCGCCCTGGCACAGAGTGCAGCGGCGCAGGCTCGGCTGTGATCGTCGAGATTGAGCGAGGCCTTGATCCACTGGCGCTCGTCGTCGAGAAAGATGATGGCGGCGCTGGTTGTGCCGCACAACTGCGCAGCCAGCGATACCAGATCATCGAATACCGCTTCGTCGGGCATCTCGAAAATGCCGTAATCGGCTAATGCTGCCCGTCGCTCAGTTTCGTCCCGGCCTTTGACTTGATTTTCGTTGTTCAAGATTTCTGCTCGTCTGTCCATGTCGGCAAAATCATTGTTGTCTCCAGGCATGCCTGCGCCGGTGCGCAAGATACTCGGGCTGGACTTTGTAACAAGTAGACCTCGGTCTACGGGCAATCTGCCAGAGCCGCCGGTCTGTTCATTGGCTGGCTTGATCGGCGGCCCGCAGTGCGGCAAGCAGGCTGCGGTCATGCTGGTAGATATCGGGGCGATAGTGCGGCTGGCCGGTACTGTCGGCTTCGGCAGTCCAGTAAGCAAGCAGTATCGGCATGGGTTTGGTCAGTCGAAGTTCGTAGGTCTTGCCTGTTTCAAGGAGCCGCTCGAAGCGCTCGTACTCGCTGTCAGCCAGCAGCAGGTCGATCAGTTGCATCACCGATTCGACCCGGACGCAGCCAGAGCTGAAGGCCCGCTGCGAACGGTCAAACAGGCCCTGGCTCGGTGTGTCGTGCAGATAGATCGAGTAGGGGTTGGCAAAACGGATCGCCACCCGTCCGAGCGGATTGCCCGGCCCGGCTGCCTGGCGCAGAAGAATATTGCCGGGGTTGGTCCAGTCGATCAGTTGCGGGTCGAGTGGATTGCCCTGGTGATCGAGGGCCTGCAGGTTCTGCTGGATGAGGTAATCGGGGTTTTCCCGAATCTTCGGCAGCATGTCTTCGCGCAGAATGGTCGGCGGTATGGTCCAGGTCGGGTTCAGCGTAAGGCGGGTAACGCTGGATTTGATGGCCGGCGTTTGTCGGCTGCTGCGACCGACCTGGGCGCGGGTTTCCCACAACGGCTGGCCCTGATGAAAGTGGACGACCCGTCCGCCTGCAATGTCCACCAGCAGCGACTGGGGCTCTATATCACGTGAAAACCAGCGAAAGCGCTCAAGATTCACCCGTAGCTGGTCCAGTCGCTCCTCCGGCGTGACATTCAGCGCGGCCAGGGTTTCGGCGCCCAGAACGCCGTCATCCTGCAAGCCGTGATGGCGCTGGAAAGCCTTGAGCGCCGCCTCGTCGGAGGCGTTGTAACGGTTGTCCGTATCGTCCGGGGAGGCAGCCGCCGGTAGATAGCTGTCGTCGCTCAGGCGCTGACGCAGCAGCGGCAGGCGCGGGTCCGACATGCCGGGGCGCAAGGCCTTGCCGGACGGGATAGGCGGGTGCTCGGGTTGTTCGGCGCTGCGTAGCTGTGCATAGGCCTTGCGCAGGTTGCGGTACTGTTCCAGCGACGGGCGCGCCTTGTCGAAGGCCAGCCGGGGCGTTGGCAGCGCCTGCGCCGCGATCTGCAGCAGGTGCTCGTCGTGCTGTCTTCGTGCAGGGGAATCGGGGCTGCGCCAGATCGGCTCGTGGCGCGCCTGGGGTAAACGACCCAGGGCCAGATGCTGCAGCGCCAGAAGATAGCCGTGGCTGGCGAGCAGGTCGCCGCACTCGCGCTGCAACGGCTCGGCGGTTGCGGTCTGCATCGCCTGGCGAATGGCCTCGGGGTGATAGGTCGCAGGTTCCAGGCCGTCGTCGACCAGCGCCTCGAGTTGGACCAGCAATTCGTCGAGTTGCGCATAGGTGGTCCATAAGCGCTCGAACTGCGTGCGGCCATACAGCGCAGACAGTCGCTCGTGCGCCTGCTGATCGATATTGGCCAGCGGTTTGCCGCAGGCCTGGGGAAGCATCTGCAGCGCGTCGTGCATGGAGCCGGGCGACTCGCTGCCCGCTTCGGCGCACGCCAGCAGGGGCGTGAGCAAAAGCGGAGCGAATAGACGAAATGCATGTTTTTTGTACAAGGCTTCACTCCAGGCTAACCCGTCGACTGCTAGACTTCGCCGCTGAACCGGCTGCGGCACTGGGAAAACCAGGCCCACTCAGGTCACTACAACATGTTCTGTCAGAGGTGGTTTTTTGCCCATGTCTGACTTGTTTCGCTATTAGATGGCGATTATAGGCGCCGGCCAGGCGGGAAACCGCAGCATTGGCGCCGGATGAGGTATCAAGCACATGATGGTCATGCTTCGGCGCCTGTGCCTTGCCGCCGGTTTGCTGGTGTCGGCACCGCTGGCCTGGGCCGCTCCTTCCTATCAGCCGCTGCTGGATGATCTGTCGCGAGTAGCGCCCGCTCTGGACACACGGGTCCTGACCCATGCCGTAGCGGCCATGCAGTGTGCCGTAAACAACGGCGCCAGCCCTGCGCAACGGCTGGCGGTGATTGATTTCTCACTGCCGTCCTCTGAGCGGCGGCTGTGGATCTTCGACCTCCAACGCAAGCGATTGTTGCTCGAAGAATTCGTCGCCCATGGGCAGAAATCCGGTGAAAACCACGCCACGCGCTTTTCCAATGTCCTCGGCAGTCACCAGTCGAGCATCGGTCTGTTCCGTACGGCTGAGAGCTACAGCGGCAAGCACGGCTATTCACTGCGCATGGACGGGCTCGAACCCGGCGTGAACGACCTGGCCCGCGAACGGGCTATCGTCATCCACCCGGCGGACTACGTAAACCCTGCCTGGATCGCCACTCAGGGCCGCATCGGTCGCAGCCAGGGTTGCCCGGCAGTGCGCCCGGAAGTGGCGCGGATGGTGGTCGATAGCCTCAAGGGCGGCCAGTTCATGTTCTCCTGGTATCCCGATCAGGACTGGCTGCAGTCCTCGGCCTACCTCAATTGCGAGCCAGCGCGCGTGGCGGGGATACTGGCGGCGCGGCAGGGATAAAAGCTGTAAAAGCCGATAAGAGCGCTTGAAGCTGGAAAGCTGGACGAAAAGGCTTGACCGGCATTGTCCGGAGCGATTCTGTCCAGCCTCCAGCCTCCAGCCTCCAGCCTCCAGCCTCCAGCTGTAGGTCGGGTCACGCTTCTCCGACCCGACGAGCGGAGTCATGGTGGATGTAAAAAGCGACATCCACCCTACGCTCGCTTGCAGCTTGCAGCTTGCAGCTTGCAGCTTGCAGCTTGCAGCTGCTCTATTTCTGCTCGCTCTGCGGCGTCACCCGCAGCACTTCCTCCAGCGTGGTCAGCCCCGCCGCGATCTTCTGCGCGCCGGACAGGCGCAGGCTGTGCATGCCGTCCTTGAAGGCCTGGCGGCGCAGGGCGATGAGGTCGGTATCGGCGCTGATCAGCGGCTTGATGCCGTCGTTGAGCAGCATGATCTCGTAGACCCCGGCGCGCCCGCGATAGCCGGTGTCGCGGCATTCGATGCAGCCCACCGCCTGCTGTGCGTGGGTCGGCAGCGGCGCATTCCAGGGCTTGGTCAGCGTCTGCCAGTCATCGGCATCCAGCTGCACCGGCGCCTTGCAGTGCGGGCAGAGCGTGCGCACCAGGCGCTGGGCCATGACGCCGAGCAGCGTCGCCTTGAGCAGGTAGTGCGGTACGCCCAGTTCGAGCAGGCGGGTGATGGCGCTGGGCGCGTCGTTGGTGTGCAGGGTGGAGAGCACCAGGTGTCCGGTCAGCGCCGCCTGGATCGCCATCTCGGCGGTTTCCAGGTCGCGGATCTCGCCGACCATGATGATGTCCGGGTCCTGGCGCATCAGCGCGCGCACGCCGCTGGCGAAGCTCAGGTCGATGTTGTGCTGCACCTGCATCTGGTTGAAGGCACCCTCGATCATCTCGATCGGGTCCTCGATGGTGCAGACGTTCACCTCTGGCGTGGCCAGCTGCTTGAGCGTGGTGTAGAGCGTGGTGGTCTTGCCCGAGCCGGTCGGGCCGGTGACCAGGATGATGCCGTTGGGCTGGCGGGTCATGCTCTGCCAGCGGCGCAGGTCCTCGGCGGAAAAGCCCAGCTGGTCGAAACCCTTGAGCAGTACTTCCGGGTCGAAGATGCGCATCACCATCTTCTCGCCGAAGGCGGTCGGCAGCGTCGACAGGCGCAGCTCCACCTCGCCGCCATCCGGCGTCTTGGTCTTGACCCGGCCGTCCTGCGGCTTGCGTTTCTCGGCGACGTTCATCCGACCCAGGCTCTTCAACCGGCTGACCACCGCCATGGTCACCTGCGGCGGGAACTGATAGACGTTGTGCAGCACGCCATCGATGCGAAAGCGCACCGTGCCCTGTTCGCGGCGCGGCTCGATGTGGATGTCGCTGGCGCGCTGGTCGAAGGCGTACTGGAACAGCCAGTCGACGATGTTGACGATGTGCGAGTCGTTGGCGTCCGGCTCCTGGTCGCTGGCGCCGAGGTTGAGCAGTTGCTCGAAGTTGCCGGTGCCACTGACCTTCTGGTCCGTGGCGGTGGCGCCGCTGACCGACTTGGCCAGCCGGTAGAACTCCACGGTGAAGCGCTGCAATTCCACCGGGTTGGCCACCACGCGCCTGATCGGGCGCTTGAGCACGTGGGTCAGGTTGGCTTCCCAGCTCTTCACGAAGGGCTGGGCGCTGGCGATGGTCACCGCCGAGCTGTCCACCGCCACGGCGAGGATCTTGTGGCGTTGGGCGAAGGCGTAGGACATCAGCGGGGTGATGGCCGCGACGTTGATCTTCAGCGGGTCGATGCGCAGGTAGGGCTGCCCGGCCTGTTCGGCGAGCCAGAGGGTGAGGGTTTCCAGGTCGAGCTTCTTGCCGGGTCGCGCCAGGTCGTCGAGCTGCTGCGCGGCGAGGAATTCCAGCGGATGCTGCTGGCTGGCCGCCGTGCTGCGGCGCAGGGCCAGGCACTGCTCGGCGGTTTCCTGCAGGAGTCGGCCCTGGGCCACCAGATCGCGCAACAGGTCGTTGAGGTCGAGGAAACGGTCGGCAACGGACGGGGCGAACGCGGGCATGAAGGCTCCTGGGAAAGACCGATAAAAGCGCTTGAGACGGGCACTGTAGGGCCGAATTTATTCGGCTACGGATTGGTAAAAGGCCGAACAAGTCCGGCCCTACAATTCCAGCCTTGAAAGCTTACTTGGTCAGCATCTTCCAGGCCTTGAGCGTCCACACAGTACGGGCCTGTTCGATGCGGGCATCGAGTATTTCGTCGCTCAACGGCTGCTGCGCCAGTTCGTAAAGCTTGACCAGCTCGCCATACAGGCGGTCGGTCTCCGGCACTTCCAGCACGTTGCGCGCCAGGCGCAGCCAGACCAGCAGGCGCTCCATGCGCGGTCGCTGCTCGGCGAGGTCTTCCGGTTGTTGCTGGTAGCGCAGCAGCTGCAATGCCAGCGCCTCTTCACCCAATTGGCGTGGCAGCCACTTGCCCAGTTCGGCGGCACCCTGGCGCTCGCCGCGCGTGTTGCGCCCGATGGTCCAGCCGCGTTGCCATAGCCAGAGCGAGGCCTTCAGCGAGAACAGGCCCCAGCGTGGCTGATCCAGTTCGGTGGCGAATTCGTCGGGTGCGCTCTGGCGGATCGCTTCGTCGTCCTGGCCGGCTTCGATGCGTGGGCGCCAGTCGTCGATCAGTGCATCGAGCAGTTCGCGCAGTTCCCGGCTGCTGGCGCGCGGCGCGGCCTGGCCGAGGCTGCCGAGCAGGGCGCGCAGGTCAACCAGTTGCTGCAGCCACTGGTCGAGCAGTTTCCAGTGGCCCTTGAAGCGGTACTGCTCGGCCAGCCGTTGGCTGTTGCCCAACAGGTGCCAGGCCAGCGCGGCGAAGGCGTCGTCCAGCGGCATGGTGGCATCAAGTGTTGGTGTCGGCAGGCTCAGCGAATAGCTGTCGGCATCGTGCAGGCGATAGCCGCGCTCGGCCTTGCTGATGTCGCAGGGCATCAGCGCCAGTTCGGCGGCCAGTTCGGCGGCCAGTTCCAGCAGCGCTTCGGGCTCGCCCTGGCGCAGCTCCAGTTCCAGCTCGCAGATTTCCTCACTGTGCTTGCCGACCACGACCTTGCCCAGGTCCAGCGCGGCTTCGATGACGACCTTGGCCTTGCCACGACCCCAGGCGATCTCGGCCTTCTCGCGAACGAAATCGGTGGTGAAGATCGGCTTGAGGGTTTTCTTGTCCAGTCCGGCGAGTGCCGCCGGCCAGCAATCGTCGGTGAGTTTCTTCGGGTCCAGCTTGGCCTTGTCCAGGTACCAGTCCCACTCGTTGCGCTCGGACAGGCCGGCCACGCTCTGGCCGCGACTTTTCAGCGTCTGGATGAATTGCTCGCCGTCACGCCGCAGGCGCAGCGCGACTTTCGCCTGAGCCAATTCGTGCTCGGGCGTGTCGTAGTACTGATTGAACAGTTCGTGGCGCTGCCAGCCGCTCTTGTTGCGTTTCTTCAGCAGCGGGTGGTCGCGCAAGGCCGCGAGGGTTTCGCGACTGGCGCGCAGTTTGATTTCGGTTTCTTTCTGCATGATGCCGACCGGTGCCTATACCAAGTTTGTATTACCGCTTGATGGCATACGGTAGCAGGCGCGATGGCCTGTCCGTATACTTGCCGCCTTCTGAAGCCGGGGTATTCCCTATGCCAATCAATCCATTCGTCAGCCTGTTCGGACGTTCGCCAATCGGCCCCATGCAGCAACATATGGCCAAATCCCATGAATGTGCCGCCAACCTGGTGCCGTTGTTTCAGGCGATCACGGCAGAAGATTGGGAGCGGGTCGAGCAGATCCAG
The DNA here is from genome assembly GCF_013522825.1 of Stutzerimonas stutzeri. GTDB lineage: Bacteria > Pseudomonadota > Gammaproteobacteria > Pseudomonadales > Pseudomonadaceae > Stutzerimonas > Stutzerimonas stutzeri_AK. The sequence continues at coordinate 171,991 of NZ_JAAMQZ010000003.1, read as the reverse complement.
AAAGAGATGGCCCAGCTGGAAAGCGAGGCTGACAAGCTCAAGAAGAATGTTCGCCAGCACCTGCCCAAGAGCCTGTTCCTGCCGGTGCCGCGCTCCGATCTGCTGGAGCTGCTGAGTGTACAGGACAAGATCGCCAACCGCGCCAAGGACATTGCCGGCCTGATGCTGGGCCGCTGCATGACTGTTCCTGTGCCGCTGCAGCCGCAGATGCTGGCCTTCGTCCAGCGCAGCGTCGACGCCAGCTGCCAGGCACTCAAGGCGCTCAAGGAACTGGATTCGCTGCTCGAAACCGGCTTCAGCGGTCGCGAGGCCACGCTGGTGGAGAGCATGGTCGAGGAGCTCGAAGAGATCGAGCGCGAAACCGACCGCATGCAGATCACGGTTCGCCGTGCGCTGTTCAAGCTGGAAAAGGAATTGCCACCGGTAGACGTCATGTTCCTCTACAAGATCATCGAATGGATCGGTGACGTGGCCGACCGCGCCGAGCGTGTCGGTAACCGTCTGGAACAACTGCTGGCGCGTTGAGCGCCAGCGTCTTTTCTGGGTTCAACAGGTAAATCTTTATGTCTCTTGTTACGGATTACGGCCTCGTACTCCTTATTCTCGCCTGCGCGTTCGGTTTTTTCATGGCCTGGGGCGTCGGTGCCAACGACGTGGCCAATGCCATGGGCACCTCGGTGGGTTCGCGTGCGCTGACCATCAAGCAGGCGATCCTGATCGCCATGGTCTTCGAGTTCTGCGGCGCCTATCTGGCCGGCGGACAGGTCACTGAGACCATCAAGAATGGCATCGTCGATGCCGAGCTGATCCCGCCGGATCTCTTCATTCTGGGCATGATGTCCTCGCTGCTGGCGGCCGGCACCTGGCTGTTCATCGCTTCGCTGCGGGGCTGGCCGGTCTCCACCACCCATTCCATCGTGGGCGCGGTAATCGGTTTCGCGGCGGTGGGCATCTCGGTCGATGCGGTGCATTGGGGGGCCATCGGGCCGATCGTCGCCAGCTGGGTGGTGACGCCCTTCATGTCCGGGGTGATCGCCTTCGGCCTGTTCATGAGCGTGCAGGCGCTGATCATCAATACCGACAATCCGTTCCAGAACGCCAAGCGTTTCGTGCCGGTATACATGTTCCTGACCGGCTTCATGGTTTCGCTCATGACCTTCACCAAGGGCCTCAAGCATGTCGGCATCGACCTGGCCACCTCGCAGAGCCTGCTGCTCTCGGTGGCGATGGGCGTGCTGGTGGCGCTGCTCGGCATGGCCTTGCTGAGCCGGATCAAGGTGGACGAGGAAGCCGATCGGGCATTCCATTTCGCCAGCGTGGAAAAGGTCTTCGCCGTGCTGATGATCTTCACTGCCTGCGCCATGGCCTTCGCCCACGGTGCCAACGACGTGGCCAATGCCGTCGGTCCGCTGGCAGCGGTGGTGGGCGCGATCCAGGCCGGTGGCGACATGACCATTGGCGCCAAGTCCGCCGTACCGGGCTGGGTACTGTTGCTGGGGGCGGTCGGTATCGTGATCGGCCTGGCCACTTATGGCTACAAGGTGATCGCCACCATCGGTCGTGAAATCACCGAGCTGACCCCGAGCCGCGGCTTCGCCGCCGAGCTGGCCACGGCCACCACGGTCGTGACCGCATCGGCCATGGGGCTGCCGATCTCCACCACCCATACCCTGGTCGGTGCGGTACTGGGCATCGGTATCGCGCGTGGCATCGGCGCACTGAACCTGGGGGTGATCGGCAAGATCTTCACCTCCTGGCTGGTCACGCTGCCGGTCGGCGCGGGCCTGTCGATCGTCTTCTTCCTGATTTTCCAGGCCATCTTCGTCTGATAGCGGCCAGGCCCGTACCACAGCGCCCCGTCCAGTCGACGGGGCGTTTTGCTTGTGAGGCTCCATTGCGGGCCGATTCGTGTTTCACTGCCGGCATTGCCCGATGAATCACGGAGGTAGCTGGTGGCCCTTCCCCCGCTCAAGCAGCGTTTCGCCGAACTCATTGCCGCGCCCTCGGTCAGCTGTACCCAGGCGCATTGGGACCAGAGCAACCGTCCGGTGATCGAACGGCTCGCCGCCTGGCTGGGCGAGCTCGGGTTTGCCTGCGAAACCCAGGAAGTGGCGCCCGGCAAGTTCAACCTGCTGGCCAGCCGTGGCAGTGGCCCCGGTGGGTTGGTGCTGGCCGGGCACAGTGACACCGTGCCCTTCGATGCCGGGTTGTGGACGTCCGACCCGCTGCGCTTGCGCGAAGACGACGACCGTTGGTATGGCCTCGGCAGTTGCGACATGAAGGGCTTCTTCGCGCTGGTCATCGAAGCGGTCTTGCCGCTGCTCGATCAGCCTTTCAAACAGCCGCTGCTGATTCTCGCCACCTGCGACGAGGAAAGCTCCATGTCCGGTGCCCGCGCGCTGGCCGAGGCAGGCAGGCCGCTGGGCCGTGCCGCGGTGATCGGCGAGCCCACCGGCTTGCGCCCCGTGCGGCTGCACAAGGGCATCATGATGGAAGGCATCAGTATTCAGGGGCAGAGCGGCCATTCCTCCAACCCGGCCTACGGCCATAGCGCGCTTGAGGCCATGCACGCGGTGATGGGCGAGCTGCTGACACTGCGTCGGCAATGGCAGCAGGAGTACGACAATCCGCTGTTCGACGTGCCGCAGCCGACGCTCAACCTCGGCTGCATCCATGGCGGCGACAACCCCAACCGCATCTGCGGCCAGTGCGCGCTGGAGTTCGACCTGCGCCCGCTGCCCGGCATGGACCCCGAGCAACTGCGCGCAGCCATGCGCCAGCGTCTGCAACCGCTGGCCGAGCAGCATCAGGTGACGATCGAGCTGGCGCCGCTGTTTCCCAGCGTGCCGCCCTTCGAGCAGGCGGCGGGCGGTGAGCTGGTCACCCTTGCCGAACGCCTGACCGGCCATCAGGCCGAAGCAGTGGCGTTCGCCACCGAAGCGCCTTATCTTCAGCAACTCGGCTGCGAGACGCTGGTGCTCGGTCCCGGTGACATCGCCTGCGCCCACCAGCCGGACGAATACCTGGATCTCGACAGGATCGAACCTACCGTGAGGCTGCTGCGCGCCATGATCGATCACTACTGCCTGCAGCCGGCCAGCCGAGGATAGGAGCAGATTTCGCCAATCGAATCTGCTCCATGCCTGCTCTCCCGACCCGGCTACCGGACCTCAAGCTGTCACCTGAAGGCTTCTGCAACATGCACGACTACGTCACCTGGCTTCGCGACTCCTCGCCCTACATCAACTCGCACCGTGAGCGGACCTTCGTGGTCATGCTGCCGGGCGATGGCCTGGAGCACCCCAACTTCGCCAATATCGTTCACGACCTGGTGCTGCTGCACAGCCTCGGCGTGCGCCTGGTGCTGGCGTTCGGCTCGCGTCCGCAGATCGAGGCGCGACTGGCTGCGCGTGGCATCGAGCCGCGCGTCCATCAGGGCCTGCGCATCACTGATTCCGCCGCGCTGGAATGCGTAATCGATGCGGTCGGGTATATGCGTATCGCCCTCGAAGCACGCCTGTCGATGGACATGGCCGCCTCGCCGATGCAGGGCGCGCGGCTGCGCGTGGCCAGCGGCAATTTCGTCACCGCACGGCCTATCGGTGTGGTCGAGGGGGTCGATTACCAGCACACCGGCGAGGTGCGGCGTATCGACCGTAAGGGCATTGGCCGTCTGCTGGACGAACGCACCATCGTGCTGCTCTCGCCACTGGGCTACTCGCCCACCGGGGAAATTTTCAACCTGGCCTGCGAAGACGTCGCTACCCGCGCGGCCATCGATCTGCAGGCCGACAAACTGGTGCTCTACGGCGCCGAGCGTGGTTTGCTGGACGAAGCCGGTCGTCTGGTACGCGAACTGCGTCCGCCGCAGATTCCCGCCCACGTGGCGCGGTTGGGCAGCGATTACCAGGCCGAACTGCTGGACGCTGCCGCGCAGGCCTGTCGTGGCGGCGTGCGGCGCAGCCACCTGGTCAGTTATGCCGATGACGGCGCGCTGCTCAACGAGCTGTTCACCCGTGATGGCGCGGGCACACTGGTGGCGCAGGAGCAGTTCGAGCAGCTGCGCGAGGCAACGATTGAGGATGTGGGTGGGCTGATCGACCTGATCACCCCACTGGAGGAACAGGGCATCCTGGTACGGCGTTCACGGGACGTGCTGGAGCGCGAGGTGGAGCAGTTCAGCATCGTCGAGCGCGACGGCCTGATCATCGCCTGCGCCGCGCTCTATCCCATTCCCGATTCGGACTGGGGCGAACTGGCCTGCCTGGCGGTCAACCCGGAATATCGCCATGGCGGTCGCGGCGACGAGCTGCTCGAACGCATCGAGGCGCGCGCGCGCAAGCTGGGCCTGAAAACCCTCTTCGTGCTCACCACCCGCACCGCCCACTGGTTCCGCGAACGCGGTTTCGAGCCCAGCGGCGTCGAACGCCTGCCGGCGGCACGGGCCTCGCTGTACAACTTCCAGCGCCAGTCGAAGGTGTTCGAGAAGAAGCTGTAAAAAGCAGCTGGAAGCCTGAAGCTGGAAGCTGGAAGTAAAAGCGAGAAGCGTGACAGCGGCGTAGCTGCGATCCCAAGCGGTGGAGGCCGTAGGGCCGAATTTATTCGGCCGATGTGGGCCATGGCCGAACAAGTTCGGCCCTACGCACTACCGCGCTCAGATGCCGATGGCCAACAGGCTTGCCTGATAGGCCGCGACGAACTGGTCGAAATCCGATTCCTGTTGGGCTTCCAGCGCGGCCTGTTCGTCGTGGGAACGTTGCGCGGCGGTTTCGAATGCGGCCTGCTCGGTAGCGCTCAGAGGCTGGCTGCGGAAGTACTCGGCATGGGCCTGAGTCTGGCGCAGGGCGAACTGGCTGAAGCTTTCGCCGCTGCGTTTCAGCGCGTCGAGTACCTGCGCCGATGGGGTAAGGCTGCTGTCGGCGACCTTCGCCTGCTGTGCGGCAAGCGCCCGCGCATGCTGTTCGCCGCCCTGGCTCTGGTCCAGCAGTGCGGCGACCTGGCCGATTTCGTCCAGCAGCTCCTGCGCCCAGGCCTGCAGGCCGACCTGCTCGCCGCAGCGGCGCAGTTCGAGGCCCGGCTTGCGTCCTTCGTTGACCACCTTGAGGAAGTTGTCGCTGCTGGCGCCGCATTCGCCGGCGGCCAGGCAGGGGCTGTCTTCCAGCGCGCAGAACAGCAGGAAGGCATCGAGGAAGCGCGACTCGTCGAGGTCGATGCCCAGCGGCAGGAAGGGGTTGATGTCCAGGCAGCGTACTTCGATGTACTGGATGCCACGCGCGCGCAACGCCTGCAGTGGCCGCTCGCCGCTTTCGGTGACGCGTTTGGGGCGGATGTTGGAGTAGTACTCGTTCTCGATCTGCAGCACATTGGTGTTGAGCTGCAGCCAGTTGCCCTCGGCGTCCTTGGTGCCCATCGCGGCGTAGGCCGGGTAGGGCGTCGAAACCGCCTTGTGCAGGCTGTCGGTGTAGCTGGACAGGTTGTCGTAGCAGGGCGTCAGGCCGGCCTGGGCGTTGCTCTGGTAGCCCAGGTCGCTCATGCGCAGGCTGGTGGCCCAGGGCAGGTAGAGGGTGTCTTCATCCAGCTGTTCGAGCTGGTGCCCGCGCCCGCGCATGAAGCTCGCATCCAGCGCCGGGGAAGCGCCGAACAGGTACATCAGCAGCCAGCTGTAGCGGCGGAAGTTGCGGATCAGCGCGATATAGCGCGAGGACTGGTAGTCCTGGCGGCTGCGCTCGTCGCCATCTTCAGCCTGCAGCAGGAGCCACAGCGCCTCGGGCAGCGAGAAGTTGTAGTGGATGCCGGCGATGCACTGCATGGTCTTGCCGTAGCGCAGCGCCAGCCCCTGACGGTAGACGTACTTGAGCCGACCGATATTGGAGCTGCCGTATTCGGCGATGGGAATCTGTGCCTCTTCGGGTAGCTGGCCCGGCATTGAGGGGCTCCAGAGATACTCATCGCCCAGCTTGCTGTAGGTGTAGCGATGGATCGTATCCAGTTCGGTCAGCGTCTGTTGCGGGTCGGTTTCGGTGCCGGTGATGAACTCCAGCAGCGCTTCGGAATAATCGGTGGTGATCTTCGGGTGGGTCAGTGCCGAGCCCAGTGCCTGCGGGTGTGGCGTCAGGGCCAGCTTGCCGTGGCCGTCGATGCGCAGGCATTCGCGCTCGATCCCATGCAGGCATTGCGAGAGCAGCGAAAGGTTCGGGGGCTCGGCCAGCAATGCCAGGCGATGGGAGAGGAGGTCGCTCAACTTGTGGATTCCTTCACGCGAAAGTGAGGCCAATATGGGGTGGCGAGCGGCAAGCTTCAAGCCGCAGCGTCAAGAATAAGCACGCCGGCTTTCTCTTCTAGCCTGTGGCTTGTAGCTGCTCCTTCAGAGGCAGGCGAAGGTCGATTGTGCCTTGGCCACCAGCTTCTCGTCTTGATGAACCTCGGCTTCGAGGACCTGGGTACGCCGCCCGGCGTGCACCACCCAGGCCCGGCACTGCAGTTCGCCTTCGGTCACCGGGCGGATGTAGTTGACCTTGCATTCCAGGGTCACGCTGTTCGGCAGGCCGCCGTTGAGGCTGTGGCTGGCCTGGCCCATGGCGGTGTCGATCAGCGAGAACAGCGCGCCGCCGTGCAGCTTGCCGTGCAGGTTGCGCAGGCCGTCGTGCATGCTCAGGCCCAGTAGCGCCTCGCCGTTCCCGACCTTGTGGATCTTCAGGCCGAGCAGGCGCCCGAAGGCGCTGGAGTTACCCACCGCCTCGGCTTGAATGCTCATGCTACTTCCTCAGGTTCTTGGCATTGGCGAACAGCGCCGCCATGGCATTGTTCGCCGGGGCTGGCTTTTCCTGCGGCGCGTGGCGCTCGCTGCGCGGTGCGTTGCCGCGCGGCTTGCCGCCACGGGGGCCTTCGGTCTTCTCGCCGGGGGTGTCGCTCATGCGCATGGACAGGCCGACGCGCTGGCGCGGGATGTCCACCTCCATGACCTTGACCTTGACGATATCACCGGCCTTGACCACCTCGTAGGGGTCCTTGACGAACTTTTCCGACAGCGCACTGATGTGTACCAGACCATCCTGATGCACGCCGATGTCGACGAAGGCACCGAAGTTGGTCACGTTGGTCACCACGCCTTCGAGCACCATGCCGGGCGTGAGGTCGCTGAGCTTCTCGACGCCCTCCTGGAACTCGGCGGTCTTGAACTCGGGGCGCGGGTCGCGGCCCGGCTTTTCCAGCTCCTGGAGGATGTCGCCGATGGTCACCACGCCGAAGTTCTCGTCGGTGAACTGCTTGGGGTCGAGGCGCTTGAGAAAGGCCGAGTCGCCGATCAGCGAACGGATGTCGCGACCGGTGTCGGCGGCGATGCGCTTGACCAGTGGATAGGTCTCCGGGTGCACGGCGGAGGCATCCAGCGGGTTGTCGCCATTCATCACGCGGAGGAAGCCGGCGGCCTGCTCGAAGGTCTTCTCACCCAGGCGCGGCACCTTCTTCAGTTCGCTGCGGGACTTGAACGCGCCGTTGGCGTCGCGGTAGGCGACGATGTTCTGCGCCAGGGTGCCGTTGAGGCCGGAGATACGCGCCAGCAGGGCGGCGGAGGCGGTGTTGACGTCGACGCCGACGGCGTTCACGCAATCCTCGACCACCGCATCCAGCGAGCGCGCCAGCTTCAGCTGCGACACGTCATGCTGGTACTGGCCGACGCCGATGGCCTTGGGCTCGATCTTCACCAGCTCGGCCAGCGGGTCCTGCAGACGGCGGGCGATGGACACCGCGCCACGGATCGAAACGTCCAGATCGGGAAATTCCTTTGCCGCCAGCTCCGACGCCGAATACACCGAGGCGCCGGCTTCGGAGACCATCACCTTGGTCAGCTTCAGGCCCGGTACTTTCTTGATCAGCTCGCCGGCCAGCTTGTCGGTCTCGCGGCTGGCGGTGCCGTTGCCGATGGCGATCAGGTCCACGCCATGCTTGGCGCAGAGTTTGGCCAGTGCAGCGAGAGTGCCGTCCCAGTCATTGCGCGGCGCGTGCGGATAGACGGTGGCGGTATCCAGCAGCTTGCCGGTGGCATCGACCACTGCCACCTTGCAGCCGGTGCGCAGGCCGGGATCGAGGCCCAGGGTCGCGCGCGGGCCGGCGGGTGCAGCCAGCAACAGGTCGTGCATGTTGCGGGCGAACACGCCGATGGCATCGTCTTCGGCCTTGTCGCGCAGCTCGCCGAGCAGGTCGGTTTCCAGATGGGTGTAGAGCTTGACCTTCCAGGTCCAGCGCACCACTTCGGCCAGCCACTTGTCGGCGGCGCGACCGCGATTGTCGATGCCGAAGCGCTCGCCGATCATCGCTTCGCCCGGATGCATGGCGCCTGGCGTAGCGACGCCCGGCGTTTCGTCGCCGACCTTGAGGCTGACGCTGAGCACGCCTTCGTTGCGCCCGCGGAATATCGCCAGGGCGCGGTGCGAGGGGGTGTTCTTCAGCACTTCGTCATGCTCGAAATAGTCGCTGAACTTGGCGCCTTCAGCTTCCTTGCCCGGCACCACGCGGGCGCTGAGGGTGGCGTTGTGCTTGAGGAAGTCGCGCAGCTTGGCCAGCAGGTCGGCATCCTCGGCGAAGCGCTCCATGAGAATGTACTTGGCGCCTTCGAGCACGGCCTTGGTGTCGGCGAAGCCTTTCTCGGTATCGATAAAGCGTTCGGCTTCGCTTTCGGGGCTCAGTTCCGGATTGCTGAACAGCGCATCGGCCAGCTCGCCGAGGCCCGCTTCCAGGGCGATCTGGCCCTTGGTGCGGCGCTTCTGCTTGTACGGCAGGTAAAGGTCTTCGAGACGGGTCTTGGTGTCGGCCAGGTTGATCTCGCGGGCCAGTTCGGGGGTCAGCTTGCCCTGCTCATCGATGCTGGCGAGGATCGAGGCGCGACGCTCGTCCAGCTCGCGCAGGTAGCGCAGGCGCTCTTCCAGATTGCGCAACTGGGTGTCGTCGAGGCTGCCGGTCACTTCCTTGCGGTAACGGGCGATAAAGGGCACGGTGGAGCCTTCGTCGAGCAGCGCCACGGCGGCGGCTACCTGTTGCGGGCGCACGCCCAGTTCGTTGGCGATGCGGGAATTGATGCTGTCCATGTGATGTCCTGCGGGCGGAATGACGGCCGGCCGGCCAGAAAAGGGCGGCAGTATACCTGCGGTCGCCGCACGGCGGTTTCGAATCGGCTAGCAAAGGCTCAGCGGAATGCGGCGTAGGGCTGCAGAGGCTCGACGGGCCAGGACAGGTCGCCTCGCCATGGGGCGAAGTTGTAGCGAACGAAGAGCAATGCGTTGCTCGGCGCGTAATCGTCGCTGTACACCCAGTTCAGGGCACCGCCAAGCACGAAATGGTCGGTCAGGCGGCGCTCGAACATGCCCTGGAGCCGGTAGCTGACCCCACGGCTGGTCGATCCGGCTATTTCTTCAGCCGCGGCCTGAGGGCCGATCACCTCGGCGAATCTGCCGTTCAGGCTATCGAGCGGATAGCGCCGACTGTCATCGGTACTCGATACCGACCAACTGACGCCGCCTTCAAGCAGAACGGACCAGTCGGGATTGCGCCAGGCGTAGCTCACCGGCAGGCCGATCGAGTTGTACTGCTGCGGACTCCAGTAGCCGCCCTGTCCCAGCGTATGGCCGCTGAGCTCGCGCTCATAGGCGAAGTGGATGAAGCTCAGGCCGGACCTCAGTCGCTGATCGATACGGTCGAGCCATTTGTAGTAATAGCCGGTCATGGCGGTCAGCCGGCGATTGTCCGCAACCTTCTCGCCCCGCAGCCAGTGATGGCCCAGATTGGCCCAGACACCATGCGCGCCGCCCTCGTCCCAGCTCAGGCCGAGGCTGGCGCCGTTGGCGGTGACCGCGCCCCAGCGGACCCCCGTGCCGGGATCGAGGCTGCCGCCGTAGGACAGGAGCGAATTGCTCATTGGGCGTCGGGATGCGGTGAGCGACCAGCCCAGCTGACCCAGACCGCCGCTGCCGGTCACGCCTGCAAAGACATTGTCGATCTCGAAGCCCTGACTGAAGCCGGCGTCGACTGCCATCCGCTCTGTCTGGACGCCGCCTGCCAGCATCATGGCGTCCGCCTGCTGGGTTTTGCCGCCACAGAGGGCTGTTTCCCGGCAGCTGCCGAAGTTGGGATCGGCATCGAGCGTACCGGCATCGAGGTCGATACGTTCGGCACGCAGGAATCGGCGCTGACCAGCGGCAGGCCATTCCAGATGCAGGAGGGTCGTGTTGGTTTGCAGTTCCGAGATGCCAGGGGTGCCATCATCGTTGCGCCAGCCGAAGTGGTGCTGCAGCGTCAGGGTGGTGTTCTGCGCCTGATAGAGATCGGCCAGGTCGCTGCGCAGACTACGCACAAGCCAGTCGTCTTCTGCATCAGCACGTGAGGCCTGCGTCATTGCCGAACTGTGGGCGTCCGCATCCAGCAGCTCGGCATCGACCATGGCCTGCCGGTAGAGCCCGATGGCCTGCCGTGGATTCATGGCGCGCAGAAGGCGGGCGGTGTCGCGACGCAGCAGAGGATCGGGAGCGCGCTGTTGCCGTTCGAGTTCCGTTAGCAGCGTGCGGGCCTTTTCGGTTTCGCCGACAGCGGCCCAGCTGTTTGCCAGTCGGCGCTGGCCGTTGAAGTCTTCCGGGACCAGATCGGGCGGCATCCGCTCAAGAGCCTCGCGGGCTTCCGGGATACGCCCTGCAGTCACGAGCGCTTCGATTCTGGACAGGCGCGCCCCGGCATGTGTCCCATCGATTGCCAATGCCTGCTGCAGGTAGTCGAGCGCCTTGCCGATCTCCCCCCGCGCCTCGGCCCAGTTGGCCAGCATGACGAAATCTTCCGGCGGGCCGCCATTGTCGCGTAGCGCCGTTTCGATAATCTCGATGGCAGCATGCTCGCGACCTGTTTCGCGCAGCTTTTCGGCACGCGCCAGCAGCTGGCGCCGCTGTACGCGGGTGGCGAGCGCCTGCATGTCCTCGCTCCATTGCGACTCTGGAACGGCACGCAGCGTCGCCAGCGCGGCGACGTCCCTTTCTGCGGCGGCCAGATACAGACCGTGGGCATAGCGGGACGTCGGGTCATCGGCCTGGCGCCGAAGGAGGTCGGCGAAGACCGCGTCGGCCTGACCTGTCCGACCCTGTTCGTGCAGCACGTTGGCCAGTCGATAGGCGAGCCAGGGATCGTCCGGCGCCAGTGTTCTGGCCTGTTTCAGGGCTTCGCTGGCGATGGCTGCATCCTGAGCCTGCAGAGCGCGATCGGCGATGCTCTTGTAGCGCTCAAGCAGCAGGTCGTTGCGCAGGGAGGCGAATGCCCGGCGCTGCGCTGGCGCGAGTGACTCGATGAACGCCAGGGCCCGGTCCGTCGACTGGGCCTGGTAGATCCTGACCAGCCCGCGTATGGCGCTGCCGTTGTCGCGTTCGAGTGCCAGGATACTCAGGTAATCCTGCTCGGCCTGTTCGAGCCGGCCCTCGTCTTCGGCGACGCGGGCCAGGCCGGCGCGCGCGAACAGGCTGTCCGGGCGTCTACGCAAGGCAGCGGTATAGAGCGTCTTGGCCTTGGCGTGATTGTTCTGCCCAAGGGCCAGGTCGGCCTGCTCCAGTGTCAGCCAGTAGCGTGTCGCCTCGATCAGGTCGTTCCACTTGGTCAGATTGTCGATGTCGTCCTCGTTGGCCTTGGCTCGCTCGAAATACCGGATGGCTTGCGGTCGGTGGCCGGGTCGCATCAGGGCTCGGCCCAGGCCGCCGAGAAATTCCGGCTCCTGGGGATGGCGCCTGAGGGCCTGCCTCAGTTGAACCTCCGCCGCCTCGTCATCACCGCGCGAAACGAGTTCCAGGCCGCGCTGGCCGGCCCGCCAGAAAGGGTCGGCGATGAGTGTGCGGCCACGTTCGAGGTGTTGTCGGGCTTCGTCTGCGAAACGACCGCCGGCATAGCGATCAAGAAAGCTCTGCCAGCCTGCGAGCGTCCTGTCGCTGATCGGTTGCGCGGCGAGATACTCGAACTCACGCTGAGCGGCCGCGTCCGTTGCCGTAGGGTTGCGTCCGAGCACGGCCAATAGCGCCAGTGCGGCTTCATCCTGTCCGGCATCGAACAGCAGGTTGGCGAGCAGCTGGCGTACCGGGGGATTTCCGGGGTAATGCGCGTCCAGTTCGCGCAGCGCGGTGATGGCCTGCGCTTGCTGCCCCGGACGGGCACTGCGCAGACGCCAGTACTCCACGGCCAGCTCCAGCGTCGGGGGTGCGTCGCCAAAGATGGCTGTCATCCCGGCATAGGCTTCTTCGGGGCGGCCCGCCATGGCGGCCAGTCGAGCCTGCTGCAGGCTCTGCTGGGTCTGTTCGTTCGCCAGCACCAGCAGCAGGCGGGCCTGCTTTTCGACGTCCAATGCGCTGTCATGCTTGGCCGACCGGAACCTGTCATGCAGGCTCCGGACACGAACGAAGTCCTGCTGGCGTAGCGCAAGACGCATCTCGGCCAGCAGTGTGCGCGGGTGTTCGGGGGCGACCAGGCGCAGACGGGTCAGGGCATCGTCGATCAGATCATCGCGGTTGAGTGCTTCGCCGGCTCGGGTCTGTGCGAGCAGCCAGGCCACTTGTTGCGCGCCATCGCGAGGGCCGTCGGTCTGTCCCCAGCAGACCGACGAGAGCAGCAGCAACAGCATGGGCAGTCTGTTCATCGTGAGGGCTTCACTGTCCGTCCGAGAGGCGTCGGGCGGCAGCCCAGCGCAGCGTGCGCCACAGGACGAGGGCCAGCAGCACGATGCTTAGCGTGGCGAGAAAGGCCAGCAGCACCGGATGCTCGGACAGGTGGAACCAGAGCAGGAGCCACCAGGGCAGGGCGCCGACATAGTAGGGCTCGCCGACGGCGTGACTGCTGACCCCGCTGTCACGGATGAGCGCCACGGAGCCTGCGAAAGCCTGTTGCTTGCCGACGTCACCCAGTGCCTCACGCAGCAGGTGGTAATCGTCGTGAGTATTGGCCAACAGCGCGACAAGGCTGCGCTGTTCATGGAACGGAGACTGCAGACCGAGCACGGCGGCCAGCGGAGCGTTGGCGCGCATTGCAAGGGACGTCGTGCCGCTGCTGTCGCCGCGACGTGGTGCTTCTTGCGTGAGCCAGCTGCGTGGGGCTTCGAGCAGGATGGGCAGATTCTTGGCGGTGCGTAGCGAGTCGGGCAGCGGGCCGATCAGCAGCAGGTCGGCGTCTGCGGCGCGGGCATCGCTCCAGTCGTCGGTTATCCGCACGCCCAGTGCCGGGTAGCCAACCTGGGCACCGATCAGGCCGAGCGTATCGAGCAAGGTGCCGGCTTCGGATGCACTCGCTCGCTCCGGTACCAGTACAAGGGTCTCGGAAAGGTCGGCCATGCGGCTGAACGGGAAACCGCTGCGCACGAAGGCTTTCAGATCCGGCATGGCCATGTAGTGGTGGTAGCCGGACAGATCGATGGATGAGCTTTCGTCGATCGCCGCCTGGACGTTGGTCGGCAGATAGGTCTGGCAATGATCGCGCTGGGCATTGCCGAGCTTGCTGGCGAAGTTGAACTCGAAGCGGACCTTGTTGCGCATCCCCATCTTCAGCGCCGGCACCAGCAGTTCTTCGCTCTCGGTCGAAGTATCCGAGGAGAGCACCGACAGCCGCAGCTTCTCCACGTTGCTGCGGCTGTCGCTGGCCTTCAACGCGATGCTGCTGATGTACTGGTCGTTGACCGTCACGTTCAAGCGCGACTCATCGGGCGCTGCAGGGGGTGTATAGCGATAGCGCGTCGCCAGCGGAATGCCCTGGTTGCGCCAGACGAACAGGTCCGGCGGCAGGTTGATATCCAGGGAGATCGGATAGGGCTGCAGGCCGCTCGCCTGAAGCTGCTGTGGGTACTCGATCAGCTCGGAGAACAGCACCGGTCGATCGGTGCGAATCCAGTTCGGTGCGTCGTAGGGCTGGCGCGGCGCGGCCTCGACCTGCTCGATCGTCACCCGCCTGCCACGCAGCTGCCCCTGGTCGAGGGCCAGTGCCGATGCCGCCTGGACGAGATCGGCCTCGTTCCGGCCCATGACCAGCAGCAGCTTGGTATAGCGGTCGGCAGGATGGTCGATCAGCTCGACGACCGGGCCGTTCACTGCCGGGTGCTCGCGCAGCAGTGGAGGACGATGGTCATTGGTGGCGAACACGACGGCAGGCTGCGGGCGTTCGATGGCCTCGGGCAACTCGCCGTAGTGCACGGGGAAGCTGGCGCCCCGCCAAGCGGCGCGTGCGCCGAAGTACGAGGCCAGGATGCCTGCTGCACGCAGCGTGTCGGGTGGTGGAGCATCGGCGAAGAGGATCGGCAGGCGCAGCGGGCTGCTATCGCGCTGGTCGAAGAAGGGCAGTGGAAACCAGGCAAGGTCGCTGGCGATGTCCAGCGCCTGCTCCTGCAGCACGATACGGCTCTGGCGACCGAGATTGAGCCAGAGCCCGCTATGCGCCGGGTCCTCGCAGATATCGGTGTAGTGACCGACGAATTCGACCCTGACGCGGTTGAAATCGCCGAGCAGAAGAGGGTCCAGGCTGACAGTCTGACGTACCCGCTGGCCGAGCTGATCCTCGGTGATGGACAGGGTGCGCATCAGCTCATCGTTCAGATAGATACGCAGATGTGACAGTACCGGCAGCAATGCCGGCGAAGGGGTGTAATCGAGCAGGAGGCGCGCATCGGTGGCTATCCGGTCGCGGCGCAACTGGAATTCCACCTGCTCGGCGTTGCGGATACCGAGCAACAGCTGGTCCTGGGGGCGCCCCAGGTCGGAAAAGCTCCGGCTGGTTTCCCAGGACGGTGGCGGCACGGCGACTGTCAGGTCTGCTACCTCTTCTGGTGCGGACATGGTCTGGCCTGGCGCGAGGAGCATCGAGCACAGCATCAGCAAGGGTGCCAATCGAAGCTTCATGTTCTGTTCTCCAGGGGACGAGGGGCCGGGGTGCGCGGGCAGAAGCTGATCAGCCACGCAGCTAGCCGGAAAAGGGGGCGGAGTGGTTTGTCGAGGCCGGCGGGAAGGTATTCGAACAGCCGGTAATAACCGCGGCCACCCAGGCGCAGCACCTCGATGAAACTGTGCAGCGGACGGTCGGCCTCGAACTGGTCGTGACGATTCAGCCAGACATCCGCACGGGCGAAGGTGCATTGCACGAAGTCGACTTGCTGGGTCAGGTCCAGACCGTCGAGGCGAAGGCCGAGGTGCATGCCGGACAGTCGCGTTACCTGTGCGGGAAAGGCGAATTCGCGTTTTCCCCTGCGTAGCAGCAACTGCAGCTGATCGTTCGGTGAAACCCGTAGCGGCATCGACAGTTCGAGCCCTGCGCCACAGTCGGAAAAGTCGCTCAATATGCAGGGGTGAACGTGACCGCCGGGAAGGCGGATCGAGGCGGGGAGCTTCGCCAGTACCCGGTGCGAACGGCGTACCTGCCGTACTTCCGCCGCCACGGCTACCGCGGTACCGATGATCAGCAGGTTGTAGAGGACCCAGACCGTGCTGACGAGCACCGTGGCGATCTCTGCAGCAGGGCCGTAGATAATCCGCCAGGCGGCGAAGCCCAGCCCGAGGATATTGAGAATCGCCAGCAGCAGATAGGGCCGGGCGATGTGCCAGTCGAACTGGTTTTCGTCCATCAGGCCGCCCTTGGCGGTTACGTTGAATTTGCCTTTGCCGGGGTTGAACAGGGCCACCGTGGTCGGGCGGGCGATATACCACGCCAGAACCGTCTCGTAGACCTCGCCCCAGAACGAGTGCCGGTGCTTGCCCTGCAGCCGGGCGTTGGTCAGGCTGGCATGGATCATGTGCGGCAGCACGTACAGGACGATCAGCAGCGCCGGTGCATAGATGATGTATGCGTGCAGCAGAAGAAAGGCCAGCGGGGCGGTTAGGTAGATCAGCCGCGGCAGGCCGACGAGGAAGTGCAGCATCGCGTTGGCGTAGCACAGGCGCTGAAAGATTGTCAGTCCCCTGCCCAGCAGTGGGTTGTCGGTACGGAAGATCTGCGCCATGCCGCGCGCCCAGCGGATGCGCTGGCCGATGTGCGCGGACAGGCTTTCGGTTGCCAGGCCGGCGGCTTGCGGAGTGCCGAGATAGGCAGAGTTCCAGCCGGCGCGATGCAGACGCAGTGCGGTATGCGCATCCTCTGTGACCGTCTCTACCGCAAAGCCACCGATACTCTCGATGGCCGATCGGCGCAGAATCGCGCATGAGCCGCAGAAGAACGCCGCATTCCACATGTCGTTGCCGTTCTGCACCAGGCCGTAGAACAGCTCTCCTTCGTTGGGCTTGTGGCGGAACGAGCCAAGGTTTCGCTCGAATGGGTCTGGCGAAAAGAAATGATGAGGCGTCTGTACGAGGGCCATCTTCTCATCGCGCACGAACCAGCCCGCTGTGACCTGGAGAAACGACCGTACCGGGATGTGATCGCAATCGAAGATGGCAATCAGTTCACCCGAAGTCACCGTAAGGGCGTGATTGAGGTTGCCGGCCTTGGCATGGAGGTTGTCCGGACGGGTGATGTAGCCGACACCCACCTCATCGGCGAACTGCCTGAATTCTTCGCGGCGACCGTCATCGCACAGGTGAATGCGCAGCCGATCCGATGGCCAGTCCAGCCCCAGTGCGGCGAGTACGGTGGTGCGGACGACCGAAAGATCCTCGTTGTAGGTCGGGATGAGCAAATCGACGCTGGGCCATTGCTGTGGCGATTCGGGCAGGGGAGCCGGCTGGCGGTTCAGCGGCCAGCAGGTCTGTACGTAGCCGAGTATCAGAACGAGCCAGGAATAGGTTTCTGCGACCAGCAGGATGACCCCGCAGGTGAGATCGAAAGGCGAGTCCCATTTCAGTGTGGCGCTGTAGCGCCACCAGAGGTAACGGCAGGAAATGATCGTCGACAGCACGATCAGCATGAGGACGGCAAAACGTCCGGGCACGCGCCGCACGATCAGGGCCAGCCCCCAGAGCAGGAGCACGAACACCACCTGGGCACCGTAGCTGAACGGTTCGGTCACGCACAGCAGTGCGAGCAGCATGGCGATAGCCGCCACGGTGACCTGAAGTGCACGTCTGCATAGCGGTGAAAGCGTGTCGAGCATGCGATTCGTCAGCTCGCCTGGCTTCGACCAGAGGGCCGGTCTTGGCGTCAGGGGCCTTGCCAGCCGTCTGCCGTGGCGTAGCGCCTCTCGAAGCAGGCTGGGCCAGCGCAGCTTTCGGAACGTCAGGCGCCTGCTCACCGCTTCGCGCGGGCGGGCCGGGCGTACCAGCAGCAGCCAGAACGTCTGCAGCAGCAGACGCAACGGGTCGCCAGCGGAAGGCGCCTTCCCGGCAAGGTGCGGATACAAGCGCTGCCTTTCGCTGAGCACGGCCTGCCAGGCCGGGCTTTCCAGGCGCAGCAGCAGGGCCGCCAGCAGGTAACCCAGCGTCCATTGAATAGACGCAAGGCGACCCGCGCCGCGCGTGAAACGAAGATGGTGGTAGTAGGCGAACAGACTACGCATGTCCACGCCCTGCCTTGCGTGCAAGGCACCATAACGCCAGGTTGCGAAGGTCGCTGGCCGCCTGACTTTTCGGGGCGTAAAGCCCCACGGGCAGTTTGTGTGCCATGGCTTCGGCGACGGCCTCGTCCTCGTGGATGATCTGCGGCGCCTGGTTTGGGCTGTATGCCGTGCGCCACAGGAGCACCAGATCACGCTGCAACTGACTGGCCGGATTGAAGCGGTTGATCAGCAGCAGGTTCGCCTGCCTATCGAAGTGCCTGTGCAACAGTGCGTGGCAGCCTGGTGCAGGCGTGATCAGGTCGATCAGCAGATCGGCACGACCGTCTTCGACCTCTGCAAGAGGCGGATTGGTACTTCGGGGCGGCAAATCGAACAGCACCCAGTCATGGAACGGCTGGAGCTGTTCAAAACGCGCATGCCAATAGGCCGGCTGCTGTTCCAGCAGCTGTGTGATCTGGCGCGTTTCCGCTGGTGCGAGACGACCGTAAGGCAACACGTGGAGACCTGGCTGCACTTGCAGTGCGTCGTTCCAGAACGTGCCGTCGAGCTGAGCACGACCCCATCCTGATTCGTTGGCCAGATCGTCGCCGAAATGCAAACGAGCGAGGTCATCAGGGCTGCAGTCGATCAGCAGTACCCGTTCCCCCTGTTCGTGCAAGGCCAGGGCAAGACCGCACAGCACTGCAGTCGTGCCGACGCCTCCGCACAGCCCTCGCAATGCAATACGGTTCATGCCCGCTGAGCCTGGGCGACCGTATCCTCACGGTCGAGGGATGGCGTGCGCAACGCGGCATCCAGTGCGTGGGTGCTTTCCGTCTCTGCCAGCAGCGGCCAGCGTTGCAGCGCCTGGCCCAGTGCGTTCGTGGCCGAGACATCCAGATACCTCAGGTGCGGCATATGCAGATGCTGCCGAAGGGCTGAGGCATCATCGAGTGGTGGCAGGGGATAGCGGGACATGAAGGCTCACTCGAAACGATTCGGATAGGGCAGCCACACGGCCTGCCCGTTGACGCGAACGTAGGGCTTGCCGTCGTACTCGATGACCTGTGCCCCTGCGGTCTCTGATACCTGTTCGGTTATCGGCAGTCCGGCGACCAGCGTTGCCACATCCGGCGCGCTTTGCGTGCCTTGAGCGGCATAGAGGCGTGACACCAGCTCCGACAGGGCCAGGAAACTCGACGGCTGCGAGACATGCAGCGGCATGTTGTCGTGCGTCGGGCCCATGCCGATCAGCTTCAGGCCCACCGGCACCTGAGTGATCGAGGCACGGGGAATCTCTCGCATTCCGGATATCTGCATCCTGTCGCCATGCAGGGCGGCACCGTGCTCCGGTACGATGAGCAGTGCAACACGACGACCGCTGCCCTCCAGTTCATCGATGAAGCTGTCCAGATCGTCCAGCAGGCGCTGTGCGCGGAGCTTGTAGTCCGCCGACTGTGCCTTGCCGTCAGGCCCAAGAATGCGATTGCCGTCGTGCAGGCTGATGCTGTTGTAGAACAGCCCTACATGAGATTCGGTGAGCGACTGTCGGTGTTTCCACCAACCTCGCAGCACGTCCAGATCGCGGGCGATGGGCGAGCCGTCGAAGCCGGCCATGGCGCGCGGGAAGCCTTGGCTCGGCAACGCGGGCTGCGGCAGGCCCTGGGCTGTCACGTCGTCCGTGAAGCCGTCGAAGCGTCCGTTGTGATTGAGCAGGGTCTCGGCGTGAAAGCCGAGATTGGCCAGATTCTGGAATAGCAGGCACTGCTCTGGAGCCGGCTGATAGAGCGCCTGGTGACGCGGCTGTCCACAGCTCGCCCGCAGCAGGCGAATCGCTGCCGGCCCGCTGTAGGAGGTGGCCGAATTGAACCGGTCGAAGATCACGTCCATCCGACCGAACAGCGCGTTGTCTTTGAGGCCTACGGCATCCAGATCCTCCCAGGCCAGGGAGCAGACGTTTACCACCAGCACATCGAATGCGGCCGCGTCTTCGTTTCGAGGGGGAAACAAGGTCTGGCGACCGGCTTCGCTCTCGAAGAAACGCTGTAGCCAGGTATCGAGCGTCGCGGTGTTCACCTCGGTGCTGGTTCGCTCGACCGGTACGCTGGCGGCGATGGCGACCTCTACGGGTTTGGCTGCCGTGCCGAGGGCCGGGGTGACGCTGGGCAGCCAAAGCCAGACCAGGCCGAGCAGGCTGAAGCTGGTCAACCGCAGCCACTGCGACAGGTAGCTGTAGCCGATCAGCAGCAGGACGAGGATGGCGATCGCCTGCCAGTCGACGAAGCGTCCGGCCAATTCCAGGAGGTATGCCGGGGTGAAATCGAGGATGCCCGGTTGCGCCAACAGGCGCTGGAACGGAGGCAGCCAGGTTTCGCGATACAGCAATGCGATGGCTGCCGGCACGGCGATCATCTGCCTGGAAACGCGTAGCCATTTTCCGGGTAGCGGTATGCAGAGCAGGGCCACCAGCACCAGGTTCGGCAAGGGCTGGATCTGCACGAGCCCGAGCGCCAGCAGCACGAACTTGGCGATGAAGTACAGATTCCAGTGGCCCAGGCCCGGCCAGTTGCTCATGCGGCCTGTATGCAGCGAGGGTGCCAGCGCGACATTCATTACCGGTCCTCCCGCTCCGGCTCTTGCGACCGGTAACGAACACCCGCGCGCCGGAGATGACGGGGTGGTAGCAGCCGATCAAGCATTCTGAGCACTGGTCGCCAGTAGGTTGCGAGCAGCAAGCCGAGCAGCGTGCCCAGGCCGATAAAGAGCAGTGCCAGTTGGAATAGCCAGGAACTGGTCATGAAAGTGGCTCCTCGGCCAGTTCGAGCCGCACGGACCGAGGTGCGAGCGTCCTGGTCAGAGGGTCGGGCCCGGGTGTCTCCGCCAGGGATAGGGCTGGCTGGCGCTCTTCGAGAAATAGCGGGCTGGCAAGTGCATCCAGGTCGTCGAGTCGCTCGAAACTGATGAACAGCTCCTGCCAGCTCACCGGAAAGATGTTGTCCAGAGCGGCTTCCACGGTTTCGCCGCGACAGGCGAACAGGAACAGGTACAGTCCGTCCGAAGTCAGGCAGAGGATGTCGCCCTGACGGCGGAAGCGGGATTCGCCAAGCAGGCTTTCGACACTGAGGCCGGGCAACACCCGAATGCGCAATAGCGTGTGGTCCAGCTCGCCGTGTTGTTTGGCGGCCCACATGTGCCGCACCGATTCGGCGAAGGCGCGGGGCGTCAGTTGTCCGCGCAGCGGAAGAGGTTTCGAGCGGTTGAGACTGTCAGCGATATCGGTCGGACTTTGACGTTGCCAGGTGTGGCCTTGGATGCTGTCGATGAGCGTGAGTGACCGGGCGAGGGGAGTGCCGAAAGGCATGATCAGCGAGGCACCAGCGGCTATCAGCAGTTGATCGTCGCGGTAGCGCAGGCAGGGAGCGACCTCTCGGACAACTAGCTTCAGCTTGTTGCCACAGCTACGGCGCAGCCGATCGAGGAGCACTGCAAGCTCATCGACTTCGTCGCTGCGGCTGACGCCCAGGATAATAGTGGCGTAACAGGCTGTGGCAGCGTGATGCAACAGCTCAGAACGGTCGGGATACACCTGCCAACCGAAAGGCTCATGCCTGATGCCGGCAAGAGCGGTTCGTTCGGCATGGACCTGGTGGCGATCCTGCGCTGCTTCGTGGTCCTGTATGGAGTTGGCCAGCAGCTGAAGGGTTCGAAAACCATCGGCTTGCTCGGTGAGCAGGACTTCCCTGGATCCCCCAGGCGCTGTCTGACTGTGCCAGTAGTGCACGAGAAGCCGGGGCGCCGCCCGGTCACGATAGAGTTGGGCGAAGCCCGAAAGGCCAGGCGTTCGCTCGTACAGCTGGGCGGAAAAACCAGTTGGTTCACCTTCGCAGAGGATCACTAGCGTGGCGCTGCGCCGGGTCAACCATTTTCCGACGGTTTCTACCCAGCGATTCAGGGGGATATCGCTGAAAGCCTCGCTGGGCAGGGCGAGGAGGATGATGCGATGCTCCACTCGGGTGGCACGATCCAGCTCCGAGGGCAGCACCCGCAGCATTGCCCTCATGCGGGAAGGTGTCACGGTCAGGAAGGCCAGTTCGCGAGGCCCCTGGTCGGCCGGTAGATCGTTCAGGAACTCTTGTTGGCAGGGGCTGGTACTGAGTAAAACCGCACGTGCCTGGCTCATGCTGGTCAGGGTCTGGCGCAAGAGGCGCATGGCGTCATAGGATTGCCCGATTTGCACCCAATGAATGGCGCCTGCGGCGAAGGTCATCGTGCCCAGCAACAGGTCTCCAGCGCCTAGCGATGCCGAGAGTGGTTCTAAAACACGGTCGGTCAAGAGGGTACCTGCGGTATGAAAGTGATGCTGGGCAGCTCTGTTATCGGTCAGGAACTGGCTGGCTTGACCGGGTGACACGGCAGTTTGTCGGATTTCCGTGCTGG
The DNA here is from genome assembly GCF_013522825.1 of Stutzerimonas stutzeri. Classification (GTDB taxonomy): domain Bacteria; phylum Pseudomonadota; class Gammaproteobacteria; order Pseudomonadales; family Pseudomonadaceae; genus Stutzerimonas; species Stutzerimonas stutzeri_AK. Next base: position 150,102 of record NZ_JAAMQZ010000003.1, on the reverse strand, counting down.
GTATGTCAAAATAATATCATCGACACGCAAAGCTGCCAATATTTTGCTCTGCCCGTTCGTTGAGCCGTTGCGCCGAGGAAGCTGATGAATAGCGAACCCCTGAATGAAGTAGCTGATGCAACTGCTCTGAAAACCAAGTCGGGACTGCGGCGCTTAGGGAAGGCGCTAAGCTACTCCGCTGCCGGTTTCGCGGCGGCCTGGCGCCACGAGGCCGCTTTTCGCCAGCTGGCGCTGTTCGGGGCCGTTCTCACGGTTGTGGCATTTTTCATTACCGACGTGCCGCTGGAGCGGGCCATCCTTGTCCTCCCCATTCTCCTGTCGCTTGCGATAGAGCTGATCAATTCGGCAATCGAGGCAGTGGTTGACCGGATTTCGCTGGAGTTGCACCCCCTTTCAAAACGTGCAAAGGACATGGGCAGCGCCGCGCAATTCATGGCGTTGGTGAGCATCGCGGTGGTGTGGTTGCTGGTGCTGTGCGGGTGATTTGACGGTGCATGGTCGGCGCCAGCAGAGGAAAAATCTGCTAACAATGGCTGTCAGTTGCTTTGATATCCGCAGGCGCATAATGCGCTGTCGAACATTCGGGAGTTTCCATGAGCAACACTGCGCCCGCCAGCGAAGGCGAAAAGATCCTTATTGTCGATGACGATGCCCGTTTGCGGCGTCTGCTTGAGCGCTTTCTCGATGAACAGGGCTACCGTGTCCGCACCGTGGAAAGCGCCGAGCAGATGGATCGTCTGCTCAGTCGCGAGCTGTTCCATCTGGTGGTGCTGGACCTGATGATGCCCGGCGAGGATGGGCTGTCGGCCTGCCATCGCCTGCGTGAAAGCGGCAATCAGATTCCGATCATCATGCTCACCGCCAAGGGCGACGAGGCCAGCCGCATTCAGGGCCTGGAACAGGGCGCCGACGATTACCTGGCCAAGCCCTTCAACCCGCGTGAATTGCTGGCGCGGATTCGTGCCGTGCTGCGCCGCCAGGCGCCACAGGTGCCGGGCGCGCCGGGCAGCGAAGACCAGACGGTGACCTTCGGCGACTACGAGCTGTTCCTCGGCACCCGCGAGCTGAAGAAGGGCGACCAGGTGCACATGCTCACCACCGGCGAGTTCGCCGTGCTCAAGGCGCTGGTCCAGCATGCCCGCGAGCCGCTGACCCGCGACAAGCTGATGAACCTCGCCCGGGGCCGTGAATGGGATGCACTGGAGCGCTCCATCGATGTGCAGATCTCGCGTCTGCGCCGCCTGATCGAGCCCGATCCGTCCAAGCCGCGTTATATCCAGACGGTCTGGGGCGTGGGCTACGTGTTCGTGCCAGACGGAAACAAGGGCTGAAAAGCCGATAAAAGCGCTGGAGGCTTGAGGCTGAACGATGGCGCTTTTCCGTCCAGCCTCAAGCCTTTAGCGCTCTTGTCGGTTTTTGATTTATGAAGACTCCGCTCTGGTTCCCGCAAAGCTTCTTCGCCCGCACGCTGTGGATGGTGCTGATCGTCGTCCTGTTCTCCAAGGTACTGATGCTGGTGTACCTGATGATGAATGAAGATGTGATGGTCGATCGCCAGTACAGCCATGGTGCGGCGCTGACCCTGCGCGCCTACTGGGCCGCCGATGAGGAAAACCGCGAGCGTATCGCCATGGCTGCGGGCCTGCTGCGGGTACTGCCCGAGGAGGTGCCGCCGAGCGAATACCACTGGCCCTATACGGAGATTTTCCAGCGGCAGATGCAGGCCGAACTCGGGGTCGAAACCGATGTGCGGGTGCGTATCCAGCCGCAGACGGCCATCTGGGTGCGCGCCCCGCAACTGGGGCCGGACTGGCTGCAGGTACCGCTGTATGCCTATCCCTTGCGCGGTCAGCGGATCTGGAGCGTGTTGGGCTGGTTCCTCGGTATCGGGCTGCTCTCCACCGCCGCGGCCTGGATTTTCGTCAGCCAGCTCAACCTGCCGCTCAAGCGTCTGGTCTACGCCGCTCGACAGATCGGCAAGGGGCGCAGCGTGCGCCTGCCGGTCAGCGACACGCCGAGCGAGATGACCGAGGTCTATCGCGCCTTCAACCAGATGGCCGAGGACGTCGAGCAGGCCGGGCGTGAACGTGAACTGATGCTCGCCGGGGTTTCCCATGACCTGCGTACGCCGCTGACGCGCCTGCGTCTGTCGCTGGAGCTGATGTCCAGCGATGCCGAACTGACCGAAGACATGATCCGCGATATCGAGGACATGGATGCCATTCTTGACCAGTTTCTCGCTTTCGTGCGCGATGGCAGCGACGAGCCGGTGGAAAGCATCGACCTGGGCGAACTGGTGTGCGAGGTGGTGGCGCCCTATAACCAGTATGGGGAAACCGTGCGCCTGTGCGTGGAGCCCATGCCGCAACTGGCATTGCGCCGGGTGTCGATCAAGCGCCTGCTGGTCAACCTGATCGAGAATGCCCTGCGTTATGGCGGACATGGGGTCGAGGTGGCGGCTTTCGTTTCGGGCGAACGGCAGGCGCCCTATGTGGTGTTGAGCGTGCTCGACCGTGGTGTCGGGATCAACCCCGATGAGCTGAGCGAGATTTTCAATCCCTTCATCCGTGGCGACCGTGCCCGCGGCGGACAGGGTACGGGGCTGGGTCTGGCCATCGTCAAGCGCATCGCCGCCCAGCACGGCGGCACTATCGAACTGCGCAATCGCGCCGGCGGGGGGCTTGAGGCTCGGGTCAGCCTGCCGCTGGGGTTGCTGTTGCCGCGCGGTGCCGCAGAGGTGGCGTAGGTCGGGCCACGTCTTCTGATTGTCGGATTATGCCTTCGGAAACCCGGATTACGCCTTCGGCTAATCCAGGCTACGGTCTGTCCGGTTTTGTAGGATGGAATCGCCAAAGGCGCTTCCGTCATCTGCCGCGAAACACGGCCGTATTGCTGGTGCCCGCCGTAGATATAAAGCCGGGTTACGCTTCACCGACCCGACGGGCGGACCGGAAACAGCGGCAAGCCTCCAGCCTCTCCACGGCCTTTCAGCCCTTGCCCTTGGTTCTGGTCAGGTGCGGGCCGGCGTTCTTTTCCAGGTACTGGATGATCAGCCCGGCCACGTCCTTGCCGGTGGTTTCCTCGATGCCGGCCAGGCCCGGCGAGGAGTTGACCTCCATCACCAGCGGGCCGTGGTTGGAGCGCAGGATGTCCACGCCGGCTACGGAAAGCCCCATGACCTTGGCGGCGCGGATCGCGGTCATGCGTTCTTCCGGAGTGATCTTGATCAGGCTGGCGGTGCCGCCGCGATGCAGGTTGGAACGGAACTCGCCGGGCTTGGCCTGGCGTTTCATCGCCGCGATGACCTTGTCGCCGACGACGAAACAGCGGATGTCGGCGCCGCCGGCTTCCTTGATGTATTCCTGCACCATGATGTCCTGCTTGAGGCTCATGAAAGCCTCGATCACCGATTCGGCGGCCTTCTCGGTCTCGCACAGCACCACGCCGATGCCCTGGGTGCCTTCCAATACCTTGATCACCAGTGGCGCGCCGCCGACCATCTGAATCAGGTCGGCGATGTCGTCCGGGGAGTGAGCGAAACCGGTGACCGGCAGGCCGATGCCTCGCCGCGACAGCAGTTGCAGCGAGCGCAGCTTGTCCCGGGAGCGGGCGATGGCCACCGATTCGTTGAGCGGGAACACGCCCATCATCTCGAACTGGCGCAATACCGCGCAGCCATAGAAGGTGACCGAGGCGCCGATGCGCGGGATCACCGCGTCGAAGCCTTCCAGCGGGCGGCCACGATAGTGGATCTGCGGTTTGTGGCTGGCGATGTTCATGTACGCGCGCAGGGTGTCGATCACCACCATCTCATGGCCACGCTGCTGGCCGGCTTCCACCAGGCGGCGGGTCGAATACAGACGAGGATTGCGCGACAGCACGGCGATTTTCATGGGGCACCGGAAGAGGTAAGGGTCTGGGGTTTTTGCTGCACGTAGGTCAGTGCCGGGTCGATCAGCCATTTGCCGTCCATCAGGGCTCTGGAGCCCAGCAGCAGGCGATAGCGCATGGTCTTGCGGCAGGTCAGGGTGAATTCCACCGGCCACAGGTGATCGCCCAGCGCCAGCAGTGTGCGTACCACATAGCGGGTCTGGGTATGGCCATTGGAGCTCTTGATCAGCTTGCGCGTCACCAACGGTGCTTCACACCGATGGCGGCGCTGCACCTGCGTGCCCAGGTGGGCGGTGAAGCGCACCCAGCGCTTGCCATCGCGCTCGAATTCGCTGATCTCGGTGGCATGCAGCGCCGAAGTGCTGGCACCGGTGTCGATCTTCGCACGCAGGCCGACCACGCCAAGTTCGGGCAGGGCGATCCATTCGCGCAAACCGATGACGGTGTGGGGGTCGGGATTGTTCAAGAAAGCATATCCACTGGATTTGTGCGCATTCTAGCAGGCCATTGAAAAGCGTTGGCGAGGCAGGCAAGACAAGGAAAAAAATGCCCTTCGGGCCGCGCTGAAACACGTTAGCCGCAAGCGGCTTTCCGAGGTTGTTTTTGACGCAGTATGTCAACGCAGAGAGTTTTTCAACGGCCTGTTAGACGTGGTACATGACATCCGTACTTACCTGTACGACCCTATGACAACACGACGGTTGACCGAGTTGAACGATGAGCGAAAAAGACGACGGTAAAGTCCGCCTGGATAAATGGTTATGGGCCGCGCGCTTCTACAGGACGCGCGCCCTGGCCAAGGCCGCCATCGAGGGTGGCAAGGTGCACTGCCGGGGCGAGCGTTGCAAGGCCGGCAAGGAACCGAAGATCGGTGAGGAACTGGTGATCCGCGCCGGCTTCGACGAACGCACCGTGGTGATCCGGGCGCTGTCCTCGGTGCGCAAGGGCGCGCCCGAAGCGCAGCTGCTTTACGAGGAAACCGCCGACAGCCTGGCCCGCCGCGAGCAGGCGGCGGCCATGCGCAAGGCTGGGGCGCTGGGTGTGGAAACCGATGGCAGGCCCAGCAAGAAGCAACGGCGCGATCTGCAGCGCTTTCGGGCGGGCAGCGAGTAACCTTGCGGTTGGACGGTGGCCACTTTCGACCTAGAATGCGGTCCCTTCTTTCATCGGCTGGCAAGGTTTGGCGACTCACCGCCAAACCTTCGCGGCTCCCATTCTTCAATCTGTCTGGTCCTGCACATGCTCGATTCCGATTACACCCAGCGTTTCCTTTTCGATGACACCGACGTGCGTGGCGAATGGGTCGGGCTTGAGCGCAGTTATGCCGAAGTGCTGGCCAAGCACGACTACCCGGAGCCGGTTGCCCAGTTGCTGGGCGAGCTGCTGGCCGCTGCGGCATTGCTGGTCGGCACCTTGAAATTCGATGGGCTGATGGTGTTGCAGGCGCGCTCGAACGGGCCGGTACCGCTGCTAATGGTGGAATGTTCCAGTGAGCGCGAGGTGCGCGGCATCGCGCGCTATCACGCCGACCAGTTGACGCCGGACGCCACCTTTGGCGAGTTGATGCCCGAGGGGATGCTGGCGATGACCGTCGATCCGACCAACGGTCAGCGCTATCAGGGCATCGTGGCGCTGGATGGCGTCAGCCTGGCGGACAGCCTGTCCAGTTACTTCGCTTCATCCGAGCAGTTGCCGACGCGCTTCTGGCTCAACGCCGATGGCCGCCGCGCCTGCGGCCTGCTGCTGCAGCAATTGCCCGCCGACCGCATCCGTGATGGCGAGGAGCGTGAAGCCAGCTGGCAGCACCTGCGCACCCTGGCCGATACGCTTTCGGCTGAAGAGCTGCTGGGCCTGGATACCCAGACTGTGCTGCACCGGCTCTATCACGATGAGCCGGTGCGCCTGTTCGAGCCGCGCCCGATCACCTTCCGCTGCAGCTGCTCGCGCGAGCGCTCGGCCAAGGCCGTGATCAGCCTGGGCCAGGCGGATGCCGAACAGCTGTTGCGTGAGCAGGGTGATGCGATCACCATCGACTGCCAGTTCTGCAACCATAGCTATCGCTTCGATGCAGCGGATATCGCCCAGTTGTTCGCCGGGGCGGGTGTCGAAGGACCTTCCGGTACGCGGCACTAGGCTCTGAACCTTTTTGCCATCACGTGCTCATACCCAGCACCGCGCCTTTTCTGTCATAATCGCGCCCACTTTTTTTCGGTGTAGTCCACTGCTCGGTGGGCTACAAAAGCATGGAGGAATCGGCCCAGAGCCGACGGGAAACTCATGACGCAAGCCACCAATGCCGTGTACATCGATATCAGCGCCGCCCAACTGGTTGAACAAGCCATCCAGCGTGGCGAGGGCCAACTGGCCGCCAATGGCGCGCTCGTCGTCAAGACTGGGCATCGTACCGGCCGTTCTCCCGTCGATCGTTTCATCGTCGAAGAGCCGGGTAGCCAGGGCAACATCGCCTGGGGGCCGATCAACCGTCCGTTCCCTGCGGAGAAGTTCGACGCCCTCTGGGATCGCGTTGAAGCCTTCAACAAGGCCCAGGAACACTTCGTTTCCCACGTCCATGTAGGCTCGTCCGAAGCCCACTACCTGCCTGTCAAGATGACCACCGCCACGGCCTGGCAGAACCTTTTCGGTCGCCAGCTGTTCATCAATCCGGCGCAGTACAACTCCGCCGGCAAGGATGAGTGGCAGGTGCTCAATGTCGCCAATTTCGAATGCTCCCCTGAGCGTGACGGCACCAACTCCGACGGCTGCGTGATCATCAACTTCGCCCAGAAAAAGGTCCTGATCGCCGGCATGCGCTACGCCGGTGAAATGAAGAAGGCCATGTTCTCGGTGCAAAACTACCTGCTGCCCGAAGCCGATGTGCTGCCGATGCACTGCGCCGCCAACATCGGCGAAGAGGGCGACGTCACGCTGTTCTTCGGTCTGTCCGGCACCGGCAAGACCACCCTGTCCGCTGACGAATCGCGCTACCTGATCGGCGACGACGAACACGGCTGGGGCACCGGCGTGGTGTTCAACATCGAAGGCGGCTGCTACGCCAAGTGCATCGACCTGTCGGAGAAGAACGAGCCGGTCATCTGGAAGGCCATCAAGTTCGGCAGCGTGCTGGAAAACGTCGTGCTCGACGATAGCCACGAGCCGGACTACGCCGACGCCAGCCTGACTCAGAACAGTCGCGCAGCCTACCCGCTGGAGCACGTCGAGAAGCGTTCCGAGAAGAATCTCGGTGGCGAGCCGAACGCGGTGATCTTCCTCACCTGCGACCTGACCGGCGTATTGCCACCGGTGTCGATCCTCAACAACGAGCAGGCGGCCTATCACTTCCTCTCCGGTTACACCGCACTGGTCGGTTCCACCGAAATGGGTTCGGGCAGCGGCATCAAGTCGACCTTCTCCACCTGCTTCGGCGCGCCGTTCTTCCCGCGCCCGGCGGGTGTCTACGCCGAACTGCTGATCAAACGCATCCAGGCCTTCGGCTCCAAGGTCTACCTGGTCAACACCGGCTGGACCGGCGGCGGCTACGGCGTCGGCAAGCGCTTCAACATCCCGACCACCCGCGCGGTGATCGCGGCGATCCAGAGCGGTGCGCTGATCGGTGCGCAAACCGAGCACCTGCCGATCATCAACCTCGATGTGCCGACCGCGGTGCCCGGCGTCGATACCCAGCTGCTCAACCCGCGCAATACCTGGGCCGACCCGAACGCCTATGACGAAGCGGCCAAAGAACTGGCGAGCAAGTTCATCGAGAACTTCAAGAAGTTCGACGTATCCGAAGCCATTCAGGCTGCGGGTCCGCAACTCTGAAGCTGTAGCGCCGCACAGCGAAAGCCGCCTTCGGGCGGCTTTTTTGTGGTTGTTGGCAAGCTGTTGATCGAAAACCTCGATAGTTTCCATCAGCAAAGCCCCATGGATTCGAACGATGCCGGGGCATAGCATGGCGGCCTCGTTCAACTCAGTGGAGTTCTCCCATGCATATCGAAGAAGCCATCCAGAGCCGTCGTGCCGTCAAACTCTATGACAGCAGCTTCCAGCTCAGCCGCGAAGAAAAGGATGAACTGCTGAAGACTGCGCTGCTGGCGCCTTCGGCGTTCAACCTGCAGCATGTACGGCTGGTGGAAGTGGCCGACCCGGCGCTGCGTGCGCAGATTCGTGAGGTGGGCTGGAACCAGGCGCAGATGACCGATGCCTCGATGCTGGTGGTGATCTGCGCCCAGGTAGACAGCTGGGAAAAGAACGTTCGCCGCGTATGGGAAGGCGTGGCTCCTGAGGTGCAGGATTACATGGCCGGTGCCATCGACAACTACTACCGTGACAAGCCGCAGGTGCAGCGCGACGAAACCATGCGCAGCTGTGGCCTGATGGCGCAGACGTTGATGCTGGCCGCACGCGGCAAGGGCCTGGACTCCTGCCCCATGGATGGCTTCGACTTCAAGGCAGTGGCCGAGCTGATCAACCTGCCGGAGAACCATGTCATCGCCATGATGGTGGCAGTTGGCAAGCGCGCCGCCGACCCAAAACCGCGTGTCGGCAAGCTGCCGTTCGATGAGGTGGTCATTCGCGACCGGTTCTGATCGGGCGCTCAGACCATGCTCCCTTGGTGGGTCGGTGGGCTGCCCCGCCCTGCGCCGACTCTCCTTTTGCTACCCTCGGGCTTCCAGTCAAAGGAGTGACTCAGCATGATCGAACAGACTCTCGCCCGGGTATTTGGCTACGACGGTTTCCGCCCTGGCCAGCAACAGGCGATCCGCGCCGTGGTAGCCGGGCGCTCGGCGGCGGCGATCTTCCCCACCGGTTCCGGCAAGTCGCTGTGCTACCAACTGCCGGCGTTGCATCTGCCGCACCTGACGCTGGTGGTCTCACCGCTGCTGGCGTTGATGCAGGATCAACTGGCCTTTCTGCATCGGCACGGCATTGCCGCCGCCAGCATCGATTCGGCGCAGGATCGCGAGCAGTTCAGCGCAACCATGGCCCGTGCCAGGTCCGGCGAGCTGAAGATCCTGATGATCTCGGTGGAGCGCCTGAAGAACGAGCGCTTTCGCCACTTCATCAGTCAGGTGCCGATCTCGCTGCTGGTGGTGGATGAGGCGCACTGCATTTCCGAGTGGGGGCATAACTTCCGCCCGGACTACCTCAAGCTTCCCGACTACCAGCGCCAGTTCAATATTCCACAGGTGTTGCTGCTGACCGCCACGGCGCCGCCGCCGGTGATCGCCGACATGCAGGGCAGGTTCGGCATTGCCGCCGAAGATGTGGTCACCACCGGCTTCTACCGATCCAACCTCAACCTGCTGGTCGAGCCGGTAAGTGGTTTCGACAAGCAGCGCCGGTTGGTGCAGTGGCTAGAAAACAAGGCCGGTCAGCCGACCATCGTCTACGTCACCCAGCAGAAGACCGCCGAGCAGGTTGCCGAACATCTGGCGCAGCACGGCTTTCCGGCCAGCGCCTATCACGCCGGGATGGCCCATGAGCTGCGTGAAGCCATTCAGCGGCGTTTCATGGCCGGCGAACTGAACTGCATCGTCGCCACCATCGCCTTCGGCATGGGCATCGACAAGGCCGATATCCGCAATGTGGTGCACTACGACCTGCCCAAATCCGTGGAGAACTACAGCCAGGAAATCGGTCGGGCCGGTCGTGACGGTCAGCCGTCCGATTGCCTGGTACTGGCCAACCGCGACAGCCTCAACGTGCTGCAGAACTTCGTCTACGGCGATACGCCCGAGCAAGAAGGCATTCGCGGCGTACTCGACGAGCTGTTGCAGGTTGGCCAGGGCGGTCAGTGGGAAGTGATGCTCAACCAGCTGTCCGACCAGAGCAATATTCGCCAGCTGCCGCTGAAAACCCTGCTGGTGCAGTTGGAACTGCGCGGCATCATCGCGCCGCGCTTCGCCTATTTCGCCGAATACCGTTTCAAGTACCTGCTCGAGCCCGATGTGCTGATCGCACGCTTCGAGGGTGAGCGGCGGCAGTTCGTCGAAGCCATCGTGCACACGTCGGTGCGGGCGCGAACCTGGTGCACGCTGGATTTCGATGCCCTTTACCAGCAGCACGGCGCCGAGCGGCCTCGGGTGATCAAGGCGCTGGACTACTTTCAGGAAAAGGGCTGGATCGAGCTGGAAAGCAAGCAGATGACCGAGGTCTATGCGCTGCTCGATCCGAGCTTCGATGCCGACGCGCTGAGTGCCGAGCTGTACGGCTATTTCAAGCAGCACGAAACCAGCGAGATCACCCGTATCAACAGGATGCTGGCGTTGTTCGAGTCCAGTGAGTGCTTGAGCTACCGTCTGGCCGATTACTTCGGCGATCGCCAGGCGCCGCAGCGCTGCGGGCATTGCTCGGTCTGTCAGGGACATGTCGCGCAGTTGCCCGAGCCGCCGCTGCTGGCGCCGCTGGATGAGGTGGATGTCGCTGACCGCTGCGCCGATTTCAGCCAGCGCTATCGGCAGTCGAAGAACAGTCCGCCGAGCCCTGAATGCCTGACACGTTTTCTCTGCGGCATCAGCGTGCCGCTGTTCACACGGCTCAAGGCGCGCGGAGTTCCCGGGTTCGCATCGCTGGAAGCCTATCCCTACGCCGAGGTGCGTGAACGCGTGGTGCGTTCGCAGCGGCCCCTGCCTGAGTGAGGCATCAGTGTGCCGTCAGGCCGAGCAGCATATCGGCCACACCCTTGGTCTGACGGGAAGTACCAGCCGTGAGGTTGCTGGATTGCTCCAGTGCATCGAGCAGGCCCGTGAGCGAGCCGACGTCGGTCGATTGCGCCTCGATATGCTGCGCCACCGCGCGAATTTCGCTGGCCAGGCGTTCGATGTCGGTGCCGATTTCCTCTGCGTTCCTGCCGGTGATTTCCGCCAGCTTGCGCACCTCGTCGGCCACCACGGCGAAGCCCCGGCCCATTTCCCCGGCACGCGCCGCCTCGATGGCGGCGTTGAGCGCCAGCAGGTTGGTCTGCCCGGCGATCTGCTGAATGGTCTGCACCACCGACTGGATGCGCTGGCTCGATTGCGCCAGATCACGGGCGCTGCTGACCACTTCGTCGGCCTGGTGGACCATCTGCTTGACCGAGCCTGCAGCCTGCTCGATGACCTGGCCCTGGCGGCTGATGTTCAGGCTCAGGTCGTCCATCGAGCCATGCAGCTCGGTGGCGCACTGATTCAACTGCCCGGCGATGTTCTGGCGCTCGTGGTCGGCCTGCGACAGTACCTGGCCCAGGTCGGCAAGGCCCGAGAATACCGGGCGAATATGCTCGTCGAGGCCGTTGATATCCACCGCGCTGCCATAGTCCTGGCGCTTGAACTGTTCGATCTGCTTGACCACCACCTGGCTCAGGCCGGTGAGCTTCTTGATCTGGCGGCGCAGGAAGAAAGCCTTGAATTCGCCGTGGTAGGCGATGAAGTTGTCGGTGTACTCGTCGTGGAAGTCGTCCTTGTCGCTGGTGCGGAAGAAGAACACCGCCGTCAGCGTCTGGTTGAGGTTGAGCCCGAGAATCTCGCCGAAGGTGGAATAGCCCGCCACCGGCACGTCGCCGAACACCGGGTCCATGCTGCTCAGCGCCTGCTCGTTGTTCAGTCGGCGCAGGATGCAGTCGTTGAGAACGCCCACCAGCGGCTTGCCCGGTTTGTTGCGCAGGAAGCGTTCATAGTCGCGGCGGGTGGCTTCGGCCAGCGGGGTACGCTTGACCATGATCAGCTCCTCGCCGGGCGCCACGTCGCAGAACAGGTGTACGCGCTCGTTGGCGAAATCGATTCGCGAGATCGAGCGGACGAAGACTTCCTCGCCCACCCTGATGGCGAAGGAGTAGTCTGCCAGGCGCCGCTCCAGCTCCTGCGGCATGCACTTCAGGGCCTCGCAGAGCGCGGCGACCATGCTGCGTATATTGCCCCTGGCATCCACCACCTGGCTGATGTAACGGTCTTCCAGGGATGCGCTGAGCACGCTCAGGCTGAGCGGGGTGGGCTCGAAGTTCTGGCTCTTGAACACGCCGAAACGCACGTTCCGGGCGCACTTGAGGAAGACGATCAGCGCATGGTTCTGGTAGGCGCGCTGGCCGTCATGCAGCTGGGTTTTCTGGAAGTCCAGCGTGCCGCCGGCCGAGCCGCCGACGAACAGGCAGGGGAAGCGCCCGGACTCGTACAGCGCCTCCATGAAGAAGGATTCCGAGGCCGACAGGCCGTCGAAGAAGATATTGGCCAGGGTGTCGCGGTAGTCGATCTTCATCGACACCTGCAGGCGCTTGATCGAGGCGGTCAGTCTGGCGATGCGCTGTGCCATGCTCACGCGCTGGCCCGCTGCGCGAATGTCCTCGCATTCCAGCGGCACCTGCACGATCTCCGCGGCGGCGATCACGCTGGCGTCGAACAGCTGCAGTACCACCCGGTCCCAGTGTGCCCCGGTCGCGCAATACAGGTGCTGGTTGTCGCTGGACAGCTCGCCCGAAGTGGTACACAGGCTGACCACTGCCTGCGGGAAGCGCTGGGCGATCCGCCGCGCCACCGCGTCGATATCCACATGCGGAGAGACGAAGCCGGCGATGTAGGTGGGGTTGAAGCGCAGCGTGGCGAGCTGCTGTGCCAACTGCTGCGAACTGCCGAGCAGGCTCAGTACGCCATCGGATTGCTTGTTGCCCGGCTTGAAGTGGGAAAACGGAAACATGGGCGGTACTCGCGCAGTTCGATAGGGCGAAGCGGGAGGCTGCGCCTCCCGTCAACAGATATCAGTCGGCATCGACCAACATCTCTGGAATACCGTTCGGCGCCTGCCTGGTGCGATTCAGGCTACCGAGCGGCTGGTCGAACTGGCTATGCAACCATGGTGCTCGTACTTAAGTAGGAGAGGAAATCCTGGTGTCCGTTTGATACCGCTCAAGGGGGGCGCTCTGTCGCTGTGCAAATCTTCGGATTGCGGTGCGGTTTCATCGAAGTTACAACAGCTGGAGTGGTCTTTTGCCGTGAGCCCTCTTGCCGATAACCAGGAAAACCTTCAAGGAGTGATGCCATGTTTCGTTTGTTCGCCGATCTCGGGTTTCGCTGGAAAATCACCTTGCCGATCAGCTTTCTGGCGGTGCTGCTGGTGCTGATGGGCTGGCTGGGCATGCGTGGTATCGATCAGGTCGCGGGTTCCAGCAACACGCTGGCCACGCGTTATCTGCCGGCCATCAGCCTGCTGCTCAATGCCGACCGTGATCTGTACCAGGCGTTTATCGCCGAGCGCAGCCTGCTGGGCGCCGGTGCCGGAGCGCACGCCCAGGCGTTACGTCTGAGTCATGCGGAAAACCTGCAACAGGCCCATGAGCGGGTGCAACGATACGTCCAGATGCAGCCGGGTGCCGAGGCGCTGGCGCTGGTCGACCAGTTCAATCGCGGTTTCGAGCAGTGGCAGAAGGTTTCGCAGCGGGTGATCGAGCTGGTCAATAGCGATCCGCAGGCAGCCAGTGCCCTGAGCTTCGGCGACAGCGAGGCGCGCTTCGAGGCCATGCGCGACGCCATCGACCAGCTTGGCGAGCTGGAGGATCAGGCTGCGAATCGCGAGGGCGAATCGGCGATTGCCGAGGGGCTGGCTGTCGCCGCGCAGCAGGGCACGATCCTGCTGATAGGCATGCTTGGCTGTCTTGTGCTGATCCTGGGGATGCCGCTGGTGGTGCTGAGACCGATGCGTCGGCTGCTCCAGCGTGTCGAGCAGATAGCCGAAGGCGACGGTGATCTGCGCACGCGGGTGGAAGTAAGTTCGGCCGATGAGCTGGGGCAGTTGGGTAGTGCCTTCAATCGTTTTATTGATAAATTGCAGCCGCTGATTGCCGAGGTGGGGCAGGTGACTGCCGAGGTCGAAGCGGCGGCGCGCGGGATGTCCAGCATGGCCAGCGCCAACGATCAACTGATCAGCGGCGAGCATGCCGCCGTCGATCAGGTCAGTACCGCCGCCACCGAGATGAGCGCCGCCGTGCATGAAGTGGCGCGCAACGCGCAGAACGCTTCGGATGCCGCTCGTCAGGCGGAGGATCAGGCCAGCGCGGGTGCGCAGGTGGTGAGTGGCACCATCGAATCGATCCGCCAACTCGCCCAGGAAGTGGAAGGAACTTCGCAGACCATCGAAGCGCTGGCCGAGGAAGCATCCAGCATCGGCGATGTGATGGAAGTCATTCGCGGCATTGCCGAGCAGACCAACCTGTTGGCGCTCAACGCGGCTATCGAAGCGGCACGGGCGGGCGAACAGGGGCGTGGCTTTGCCGTGGTAGCCGATGAAGTCAGGGCGCTGGCGGCGCGTACCCAAGAGTCGACCAAGGATATTCAGGTTCGCATCGAGCGCCTGCAGGGTGGCGTCAGCCGGGCGGTTCAGGCGATGCATGCCGGCAGCGGCAAGGCCCGTGACAGCGTCGAGCGGGCGGCGGGTGTGGATCAGACGCTGGCTGATACCACCGAGGCAGTGCGCCGTATCAACGACATGGCTGCGCAAATCGCCACGGCCTGCGAAGAGCAGAGCAGCGTGACCGAGGAAATTGCGCGCAACATCAGCGATATCCGCGACCTTTCCGACGAGGCTGCGTCAAATTCGGCACAGAGCATGCGCGCCAGTGAGGAGCTTTCCGGCTTGTCCCAGCGCCTGGCAGGGCTGGTTGGACGCTTTCGCGTTTGAGTTGCAGAAAGGAGAGTCCGGCTGTCGTCAACCGCGGTGTGCGGGCCTGCCTATAGCGAGCCCCACAGCAGCTTGCCCAAGCCGGTATCGGCAGGCAGCAGAAGCAGGCTGAGGAGGAAGATCAGCAACAAACCCAGCGCATAGCCGAGGCTGATCAGTCTGTTTCGCCGTTGCCGGTGCGCTTCTGACGGCGTGGTCGCTGATGGGTTTGCCGGGGTTTGACTGCTTGGTCTGTGGGTATGGCTGGGCATGCCTGTCTCGATACTGCGTAGCGTTGGTGCCAATGGCGCGTCGCAGTAGAACCGAACTGGAGGCATATTGCCAGCACTGCTTGCCCGGCCCGCCAGATGGCTGCTTGCTGGCGTGCGGCAGCAGCCTGAAACAAAAGGAAAACCCTCTGGTCTCCGATCAGCTGATGGCCTTCGCGATGTCGACCATACTCAATCGCCAGGTTCGTGCAGCCCTTTGGAGAACACGCCCATGCAGACGCGTCGTCAACTACTTCAGCGTTCCACACTTGTCGCCGCGCTCGCTGCCCTGGGGCCGCTTCTGCCAGCCCTGGCGTGGGCGGAGCCCTTGCGCCAGCGACGGATTCCCGCCACAGGCGAGATGCTGCCGGTGATCGGTCTCGGTACTTCGCGCACCCATGACGTCAGCCTCGATGATTCGCAGATGGATGCGCTGCTGGAGGTGCTGCGGATATTCGTCGAGGGCGGCGCGAAGCTGATCGATACCGCGCCAAGTTATGGCAATGCCGAAGCGGTCAGCGGCGAGCTGGTCGCACGGCGCGCTGTGCGTGAGCGAGTATTTCTCGCCAGCAAGGTTTCCTCCAGCGGTCGCGAGCGCGGGCTGGCGCAGATCGAGGCCAGCTTCGAGGCGTTGCAGAGCGACACCATCGACCTGATCCAGGTGCACAACCTGCAGGACACCGCCACCCAGCTCGGCCTTCTACGCGAACTGAAAGAGCAAGGGCGCATCCGCTATATCGGCGTGACTCACTATGTGGAGTCGGCCCATGAGCGGCTGCTCGATGTGCTCAAGAGCGAAAAGGTGGATTTCGTTCAGTTCAACTACTCGGTCGGCGAACGCAATGCCGAGAAGCGCCTGCTGCCGTACTGCGCCGACAACGGCATCGCTACGCTGATCAACCGACCGTTCGCCCGGGGCAACCTGCTGGGGCGGGTCAGGAACAAGCCGTTGCCCGATTGGGCGGTCGAACTCGACGCGAGCTCCTGGGCACAGCTGGCGCTCAAGTTCATTCTCGCCGAGCCGGCGGTGACCGCGGTGATTCCGGCGACTTCGACCCCGCGCTATATGGCCGACAATCTGCTGGCCGGGCAGGGCCGTCTGCCGGATGCACGGCAACGCCAGCTGATCGCCGATGCCTTCGGTTGAGCCCGGCCGATGCTTGTGGCTTCGACCCGGTTGCGCCTGGCCAGGCTGATCAACGCCCGACCCGGCGAATCGAGGGCCGCGCTGGCCGGTTTCGGCCTGTTCTTCTGCCTGTTCTCCGGCTATTTCATGCTACGGCCGATCCGCGAGTCGATGGGTATCCAGGGCGGGGTGGAAAACCTGCAGTGGCTGTTTACCGCGACCTTCCTCGCCATGCTGGTGGCGGTACCGCTGTTCGCCTGGCTCAATTCGCGCGTGGCGCGCATCCATTACATCGATTGGGTCTACGGCTTCTTCTGCGTCAACCTGCTGCTGTTCGCCGGGCTGTTCTTCGTCCTGCGCGACAGCGTCTGGCTGGCGCGGGTGTTCTATGTATGGATCTCGGTCTACAACCTGTTCGTGGTTTCGGTGGCCTGGAGCCTGATGGCCGATGTGTTCGATGCGCCCCAGGCGCGCCGTCTGTTCGCCTTCATCGCCGCGGGCGCCAGCGTCGGCGGTCTCGCCGGTCCGGCGACGAGCGCTCTGCTGGTGGGTGTGATGGGGGCGTTCGGTCTGATGCTGCTGGCGGCACTGCTGCTGGCCGTGGCCGTGGCGCTCAAGCATTACCTGATGGCCTGGCGGGAAGTGGCTGGTGCCGGGCGGCCCGATGCCGAACGAGCGGAAAATCCGCGCCGTCCGGTGGCAGGCAATCCCTTCAGCGGGCTGACGCGGGTGCTGGGTTCGCGCTACCTGTTGGGGATCGCGGCATTCGTACTGTTACTGACCGCTGCCAGCACCTTTCTGTATTTCGAGCAGGCGCGGCTGGTGGCCGAGCTGTTTCCCGACCGTGCCGAGCAGGTGCGGGTATTCGGTGCCATCGACTTCGTGGTACAGGCTGGTGCGTTGCTGTCGCAATTGTTCATCACCGGGCACATCGCCCAGCGGCTCGGTGTGCGGGTGCTGCTGGCGGTGGTGCCGGGACTGGTCTGCCTGGGCTTTCTCGGCCTGGCGCTGGCGCCTACGTTTGCCGTGCTGGCAGCGGTGATGATCGTGCGACGTATCGGCGAGTACGCCTTCGTTCGCCCGGGCCGTGAAATGCTCTTTGCGCCACTGGATGCCGAGAGCAAGTACAAGGCGAAGAATTTAATCGATACGGTGGTCTATCGCGGCGGCGACGCCCTCAGCGGTTGGGCCAAGACATTGCTGGACATGCTCGGCCAGGGTGCCATGTTGATTGGTCTGGTGGGCGCCGGCTGTGCAGCGGTCTGGGCCGTGCTGGGCTGGTATCTGGGCGGCAGGGCCGATCGGCAGGCGAGGACGTCCGGGCAGCGATAAGAGCGGCCTGCCAATAGGCTCGTTGGTATTGCTGAGGTGATCCGTCCGATCATTCTGAACCTCGGCGCAGGTCGCATCCTCGAACCTTGAGATGTATCACGAAAGAGGTGAGCGAATGCAGATCCAGGTGAGAAGCAACCATATCGAAGGCAGTGCCGAGCTCCATCAATGGGTTGGTGCCGCAGTGCAGGAGCGGCTGGAACGTTTCGACGATTTCCTGATGCGGGTGGAAGTTCATGTCGGCGACGAGAACGCGCAGAAGGCCGGCGCCGCTGACAAGCGTTGCCAGATCGAAGCGCGGCCCAAGGGTCATCAGCCGCTTTCGGTGACGCACAAGGCCGAGTCGCTGCAGCTGGCGGTCGACGGGGCCGCCGAAAAGATGCACAGCGCCATCGGTCATCTGATGGGCAAGCTCGATGCGAAAGTGATCGCCAGCGGCTATCTCGATGATCCCTTGCTCGAAGAGGAGCCACAGCAGGTCACCGATGCCCTGTTGCAGGAGGAGTTTCTCGCCCGGCAGGAGGAGCGAGGCAAGGATTAGACCCTGCGACGAGGCGATATCCTTCAGGTGCCCCGCTGCAAAAGCTCGCGCCGAATATGACCAATGGCGCCCATGGGGTTGAGCCCCTTGGGACAGACCCAGCTGCAATTGCCGATGCTGCGGCAGCGAAACACGCTGAAGGGATCGTCCAGATCCGCCAGCCGCTCGGTCGCTGCCGTATCCCGGCTGTCGACGATGAAGCGCCAGGCCTGCAGCAACCCGGCCGGGCCTATATATTTTTCCGGATTCCACCACCAGGACGGGCACTGCGACGAACAGCAGCCGCAAAGGATGCATTCGTACAGGCCATCGAGCCGGGCACGCTCTTCGGGCGATTGCAGACGTTCGATGCCAGGTGCCGGCTGGTCATTGATCAGCCAGGGTCTGATGCGTTCGTACTGTTTGAAGAACAGGCTCTGGTCCACCACCAGATCGCGCACCACCGGCATGCCGGGCAGCGGTCGGATGACCAGGCGGCCCGCGCCATCCAGGGCGTCGGCTACGGGTGTGATGCAGGCCAGGCGGTTCTTGCCGCCGATATTCATGCCGTCCGAGCCGCACACCCCTTCGCGGCAGGAGCGGCGGTAGGCCAGCGAAGGGTCCGTTTCGCGCAGGTATTCCAGAACATCCAGTACCATGCGCTGGCGAAATTCCTCGGGCGCCTGCATCGACTGCATGTAGGGCTTGGCGTCCCGTTCCTGGTTGTAGCGATACAGCTGTACGTCGAGCATCGTCTGTTTCCCTGGGTGGTGGAGAAACGGCAGGGTGTTCCTGTTCGCATCGGAGCGATTCAGCTACAGCGTAGATCAAAGAATGGAATGGCCCGCTTCGTGACAGGAGAATGCATCGATGCGAAACTGATGGCAGCGGTCGATGGACTTGCTGCGCGAACAATTGCGCTGATGATAGCGGATGGTTCCGGCACGCTTCGGGACGCGAACGTGAGCGTCCGGTGAGCAATGAGTTGGGAAGGCCATGGGCCGTGCGGGAAGATGGCGCTGTCGGTATGGCGAAAGGCTTACACGCCGTCGCGCTTATCGCTGCTTCAGCCGCTGCGGGACGAGGCTTAATCTATGCCCATCTCTGCAGCGCAGGACGCGCTCAGGATCATGGATGATCGGCCACGCCAGGAAGGCAATTCAGACGGATTTGGAATGGTCAGAGAAAGCCCGCTTCGGCGGGCTTTCTGCTTTTTGCGGTTCGCGCTGATCCAGCGAGATAGCGCGGTGGACAAGGTGGGGCTGTGTGATCAGTTGCCGCCATGCCCGCTTCAGTGCCGGTGGCCGTGCTTGTGTCTATGTTTGTGCTTGTAATGACCCTTGGCCTTGCCGGGAGGACCATAGTAGCGGCGGTCATCGCGGCGGCGGTCGAAGCGGTGGTCATCCTCGTCGCCGTAGGCATTGCCTATCGCGCCGCCCGCACCGCCGCCCACTGCTGCGCCGATCAGCCCGCCGGTGCTGCCGCCGACGCGCTGGCCCACCACGTTGCCACCGGCGGCGCCCAGTCCGCCGCCAATGGCCGCCTCCGTACGGCTGCGCTTGTCGGCGCCGACCATGCCGCCGGCTGCACCGCCCACGCCTGCACCGATGGCTGCACCCGTGGAGCCGCCCAGATGTTCGCCCACCACCGAACCCAGCGCGCCTCCCAGCGCGCCACCTACGGCGGCTTCGGTGTTGCTTCCGGCAAAGGCGCTGCTGCCGAGCAGGCTGGCGGACAACAGCAGGATCGAGGAGTACTTCATGGTGAAACCTCAGAAGGAATGACGGCGCGATCCTCGGCTGTCGACGGGTGCTTGTGCAAGCGTTGGCGGACGAAAGGTGTGATGCCCTTCGCTTTAATTAACTTGTTGATTTATATGAGGAACTTTTGAAAGGCGAAGCGGTCGTGGAAGGTGTCTGGCCCCGGCAGTCAGGGCCTTGATCGCAGGCCGACAGCGGACAGCGGGCTGTACACCCGTGGCGGACTGCGATGGGGAATATGGATCAGGTTGAGGTTGTGCCGCTGCGCCCAGCGCGTCGCCAGGCCCGTGGGTGCCGAGAGGCTGACCAGCGTCTGAATGCCGGCGCGCTGGACCTTGTGGATCAGTTCCAGACTGCAGCGGCTGGTGACCACCGCCACGCCGCCGACGATGTCCAGGCCGATGCGGTTGATGGCACCGATCAGCTTGTCCAATGCGTTGTGCCGGCCAATGTCTTCCCGGCTCAGGCGAATCTCGCCCTGGGCGTCCATGAACAGTGCGGCATGCACCGCGCCGCAGCTCTGCCCGAGTATCTGGAATTCGCTGATGCGCTGGCGCAGGTCATCCAGCCAGTGCGCCGGTGGCAGCGGCGCGCCGGGCAAAGCCTGCAACTGCGGCAGCGCCTGTTCCAGTGCCTCGACCCCGCACAGGCCGCAACTGGCGTTGCCGGGCAGCTGGCGGCGCTGCTGCTTGAGAGCCCAGAAGGCGCGGCTGGCAATCTCGACCTCGGCCTGGCGGCCCTCGCCCGCGCCGCTGATGCGGATGTCGTAGATATCGCCGGCCCGCTCGACGATGCCGCTGCCGAGGCTGAAGCCCACCACGAAATCCTCCAGGTCGGCGGGTGACACCATCATCACCGCCTGGCTGATGCCGTTGTAGGCGATGGCCAGCGCGCATTCCTCGGCCAGCTCGACGGTTTCCGGCAGCGTCTGGCCAATGGCCTGGAAACGATATTGCCCGCTGGCGCCCACGGGTGTCGTGGTATTGCGTTTCGGGGACAAGGCTGGAGGGCGTGGAATATTCATGGGCAGACTCGGCAATTGATTGGTAAAGCGGGTGCGACTGTTCAGTCAGGATAGCCCTGCAGGCTGCGAATCAGCTCCAGGTAATCGCCAACGGCTGCGAATTCCTCGGTATTTTTCTGCCCGCGCCGGCTGTCCGGCTGGCTGACCGCCCGCAGGTGCGTGACGCCGAAGTCGCGGGCGCTGCGCAGTATCGGCAGGCTGTCGTCGATGAACAGCGCGCGCGCCGGATCGAATTCCAGGTCGGTTTTCAGCGCATACCAGAACTGCGCCTGTTCCTTGGGGAAGCCGTAGTCATGGGAGCTGATCAGGCGGTCGAACCAGGGCGCCAGCTCGATGCGTTCGAGCTTCAGCGACAGCGAATCGCGATGGGCATTGGTGATCAGCACCACGCGCTTGCCGGCCTCGCGCAGCGCGGCGAGGAACTGGTCGGCTGCCGGGCGCAGGGCGATGAGGTCGGCCATCTCGCGCTTCATCTCGCGGATCGGCAGGTTCAGTTCGCGCGTCCAGAAGTCCAGGCAATACCAGCTCAACTGGCCCTGATGCGCGTTGAACAGCGGGGCCAGTTCCAGCTCGGCCATGGCGAGGCTGATGCCGTGCAGCTCGGCATAGCGGCGGGGCAGGAATTCGAGCCAGAAGTGATTATCGAAATGCAGGTCCAGCAGGGTGCCGTCCATGTCCAGCAGGACGGTATCGATTTCGGACCAGGGCAGGGAAGTGGTCATGGCAGGCTCTTGTGGTTCGGCAAGGGTGCAATGGTGCGGCAGCGGTCGGTTCTATGCAAAGCGTTCGCAGTGAGGGCCTGTTGATGTTTCAGCACAATCCGCGTTGCTGCGCCAAATGCCGCCAGGCAAGGCGCGGGACGCAGGTAATGGTGGTTCCCTTGCCAAGTCCCGCAACGCCGCATGGCGACATTTGCCGCGCAACCCGGAGGGCCGGGCCTGTTTTTGCGCGATGCAGCGTTTCTCGTCGCTTATTTGGAACGACCAAACTTCGCTCCTCGTGCCTTGCTTCGCGCTAAAACAGGCTCCGGCGCGGATGTGATGAAACGTCAACAGGCCCTATGACAAGCCGGGTTATGATTGCGGATCGCGTTTCAAGGAACCTGTCATGCGCCAGAAACCTACCGTGCTTGCCCGTGAGATCGTCGCAACCAGCCGCCTGTTCCGTGTCGAGGAGCTGCAGCTGCGTTTTTCCAATGGTGTCGAGCGCACCTACGAACGGCTGGTCGGCAAGGGCGCCGGCTATGGCGCGGTGATGATCGTCGCGCTCGATGCCGACGGCCAGGCGCTGCTGATCGAGGAGTATTGCGGCGGCACCGACACCTACGAGCTTTCCTTGCCCAAGGGCCTGATCGAACCGGGCGAGAGCGTACTGGACGCTGCCAACCGCGAGCTCAAGGAAGAAGCCGGCTTCGGCGCGCACCAGCTGGAGCTGCTCGCCGAACTGTCGCTGTCGCCCGGTTACATGAGCCAGAGGATTCAGGTGGTGCTGGCCCGCGATCTCTATCCCGAGCGGCTGCCCGGCGACGAGCCGGAGCCGATGCGTGTCGACCGGGTCGATCTGCGCGAGCTGTCGAACCTGATCCAGAACCCGCAGTTCAGCGAAGGCCGCGCACTGGCCGCGCTCTATCTGGCGCGTGATCTGCTGACCCAGCGCGGGGAGTTCGTTCAGTGAGCCATCCTTATCTGGCGCCGGTGATCGATCTGGTCCGAGCGGCGGGGCGCGTCATCCTGCCGTATTGGCGCAGCGGCGTGCAGGTGCATGAAAAGGCCGATGCCTCGCCGGTCACGGCGGCTGACCTGGCGGCGCATCACCTGCTGGCCGATGGCCTGCGAGCGCTGGATGCGAGCATTCCGGTGCTGTCCGAGGAAGACTGTGCGCTGAGCCTGGCCGAGCGCGCCGGCTGGACGCGCTGGTGGCTGGTGGATCCGCTGGACGGCACCAAGGAGTTCATCGCCGGCAGCGAAGAGTTCACCGTCAATGTCGCACTGATCGAGCGGGGCCGGGTGCTGTTCGGCGTGGTGGGCATTCCGGCCAATGGTCGCTGCTACTATGGCGGCACCGGGTTCGGCGCCTGGATGGCCGATACCGAGGGCGGCGTGCAGCCCTTGCAGGTGCGCCACAGTCCGGCGCAGGGTTTTACCGTAGTCGCCAGCCGTCGCCATTCCAGCCCAGCGCAGGAGCGCCTGCTCGACGGGCTGCGCCAGCGTTTCGGCGAGCTGGAGCTGGCCAATGTCGGCAGCTCGCTGAAGCTGTGCCTATTGGCCGAAGGCGCCGCTGACTGCTATCCGCGACTGGCACCGACCTCTCAGTGGGATACCGCCGCCGCCCAGGGCGTGCTTGAAGGTGCCGGTGGGGAAGTGCTGGCCGTCAGCGGTGCACCGCTGACCTACGAAGCGCGTGAGAGCTACCTCAACCCGTCCTTTCTGGCGCTGCCGCGCGGCGTTGACTGGCGCAGCGAGCTGATCGATCTGGCGAATCGCTGAGGCATGTTCGTTGGGGGGCTGCGTGCAGGCCATGGATGAGGTGATCGCGGGAGCGCTGTGGTGACTGCAAAAAAACCGGCTGGCATGCGCCAATGGATCTGGCGCGCCTTCGTACACAGTGCGCTGATCCCGCTGGTGCTGGTCGAGGTGGTGCTGATCGCCGTCTATCTGCTGACCAACAACGCCATCCGCGATGCGCAGATCGAGCATCTGCGCGAGACGGCGCTGGCCGATCTGCAGGCATCGGTGGATATGGAAGCGCGGATCATCGACCAGCAGTTGCAACAGGTCGCGACCACTACCGAGTTGTACCGCAACCTCACCCAGCAGGCGCTGCTGGCCGGTGGTGGTTTGCCTGCGCTGCTGAATCTGGACAGTCGTGGCGTGCGTTACAGCCCGCGCGACGAAGGCGGCGCGGCGAGTTTCTATTCGGCGGCCACCGCGTCTGTGCAGCAGGATCTGGAGAAGGTCGGGCAGCTGCAACGCCTCGATTCATTGATGAAGGAACTGCACGCCGGCAATCCGCTGATCGCCAGCCTCTATTTCAATACCTGGGACAGCTACAACCACATCTACCCCTGGTTCGATACTGCCGGTCAGTATCCGCCGGACATGGACATTCCCAGCTACAACTTCTATTACCTGGCCAACGCCTGGCACAACCCGATGCGCAAGGTCGTCTGGACCGATGTCTACCTGGATCCAGCCGGGCACGGCTGGATGATGTCGGCCATCGCGCCGGTCTACAACGGCGATTTCCTCGAAGGTGTCAATGGCATCGACATCACTGTCAGCGGCCTGTTGCAGCAGATAGCCAGCCTGCGCCTGCCGTGGAACGGCTATGCCATGCTGGTCAGCCACGACCTCAAGATCATGGTGTTGCCCGAAGCCGGTGAACGGGACTTCGGACTCGACGAACTGACCGACCACTCCTACGAGGAAGCGATTCGTCGCGAGGTATTCAAGCCCGAGGATTTTCGCCTTGGCAGCCGGCCCCAAACCCGCGAGCTGGCGCAGGCCGTTGCCGCCGATGATGAAGGTGTGCAGCGCTTGAGTCTCGGCGGCCAGCAGCAGCTCGTCGCCTGGACCCGAGTTGAGCACACCGGCTGGTATCTGCTGGCCGTGGTCGATGAAGCCCAGGTCTTCAGCCAGACCAACGCCCTGGCCAGCCGCTACCAGCAGATCGGCTATCTGCTGATCGCCGGGCTGGTGCTGTTCTACCTAGCGTTTTTCGCCTATATGTGGCTGCGCGCGCGCCGCCTCAGCGAGTCGCTGCTGGCACCTATCGCCAGCATTTCGCAAATGATGGGGCAGATCGGCCTGGGCCACTGGCGCCCGCAACCGGCGGCCTCGGATATCCGCGAGCTGAACGATCTGGCACGCCACACCCAGGCCATCGGCAGCCAGCTGGAATTCAGCGAAGCACAGCGTTCGCAGGCGCAGCGACATCTGGAGCTGGTGCTGGAAAGCGCTACCGAAAGCCTCTGGGAAAGCGACCTGCGCAGTGCCACGCTGCAGTTTCGCGGACGCCTGCCGGCGCGCTTCGGGTTGCCTTCGTCGCGGCTCAGCGAGGCGCAGTTTCTGCAGCGTGTTCACCCCGCCGACCTGCCGCGCATGCGCGCCGAGCTGGAGCGCATGCATCGCGGGGGCGCGTTGCGTTACGAAAGTGAATTTCGCTTTGCCGACGCCCTGGGCGATTACCACTGGCTGTTGAGCCGTGGTCGTGTGCTTGAGCGGGACCCGCAGACCGGGCAGGCCGTGCTGGTGGCCGGCACCTACGTGGATATCGATGCGCTCAAGCGGGTCGAGGAAGACCTGCGTCAGGCGACTGTACAGGCCCAGACCGCCAACGAGGCCAAGACTCACCTGATCTCCGGCATCAGTCATGAACTGCGCACGCCGCTCAATGCGATTCTCGGCTTTGCCCAACTGATGCGCATGGACTGCTCGGAGGAAGCCGACCCGGAGGCTGCCGATTATCTCGACGAAATCCTGCTGGCCAGCCGGCATCTCAACCAACTGCTGGGCGATATTCTCGACTGGTCGAGCCTGCAGGCCGAGCCTCCGCGATTGCAGCTGGAGCGGGTCGAGGTCATCGCGCTGGTGCGTGAATGTGCCGAACTGGTCGCCCTCGATGTGCGGCGTCAGGGCTTGCATCTGGAGTTCGATCTGCCGGCTGCGCCGGTGCAGGTGCTGGCCGAGCCGCGACGGCTGCGTCAGGTACTGCTCAACCTGCTGTCCAATGCCATCAAGTACAACACCCCGGACGGACGGGTTCTGCTGGCTGTCGAGCGGCAGAATGACCAAGTGCATCTGGTCGTCGAAGACAGCGGTCTGGGCATCGACGAAGCCCAGCAGGCGCGGATGTTCGAGCCCTTCCAGCGTCTGGGCCGGGAAAACTCCAGCATTCTGGGGGCTGGCATCGGGCTGTCGCTGTGCCTGGAATATGCCCGGCTGATGCACGGCGATATCGGCGTCTGGAGCGAGCCGGGCGTTGGCAGCCGCTTCTGGATCGTGTTGCCGGTGCTGTCCGGGGATAAATGCTGAGGCGCCACGCCGTCATCGTCGGTTTATGTCTTCAAGCCGTCGGATTACGCCTTCGGCTAATCCGACCTACAAATGCCTGGGGTTCATAGGTCGGGTCACGCTTCACAGACCCGACGGGCGGACGGTCAGGCGCGATGAAACGGCAACAGGCCGAGTGCTCAGTCAGCGTTCTCGCCGCACAGATCCAGCGCAAACCAGTGTTCCACTTCGGCTTGTGACAGGCCCGCGCCGAGCAGGGCGAACAGCTTGGCCAGCGCGGCTTCGCGGGTCATGCCGCCGCCCGAAATCAGCCCGGTACTCGCCAGCTGGCTGCCGGCGGCATAGAGGCCGAACTCTACATGCCCCTGCGGGCACTGACTGATGGCGACCAGCACCACGCCGCGCTGATGGGCGCTGTGCAAGGCCGCCAGCAGCGCGTCATCCTCGGCAGGTCCGGTGCCGCTGCCGTAGCATTCGAGCAGCAATCCCTGCACGCCCGTGTCGAGCAGCGCCTGCACCTGTGCGGCGCGGATGCCGGGATACAACGGCAGCACGGCCAGGTTGACCGGCTGGCGTGACTGGCGATAGCCCAGGGCAGCCGGGACCTCTTCGGCGCGCGCGCTCTGGCGCAGGCGTGGCGCAACGGCGAAGGCATCGAGGGTTGCCGTGCCCCGCTTGCTGACCCGCGCGCCATGCATCAGCTTGCCGTGGAAGTACAGCTGTACGCCGGGCGTCAGACCTGTCTGCAGCGCCTGCATGGCGCCGAACAGGTTGTCCCAGGCATCGCTGCCGGGCGCGCCCGCCGGCAGCATGGAGCCGGTCAGCAGGACCGGCACCGGCAGCCCCAGCAGCAGAAAGCTCAGGGCCGCGGCGCTGTAGGCCAGGGTGTCGGTGCCGTGCAGGACCAGCACGCCATCGCAGCCATCGGCCTCGACGCCGTGGCGGATGGCGTCGGCCATGGCCAGCCAGTGCTGCTGATTCATGTTGGCGCTGTCGATGGGCGGCAGCAGTGCGTGAAACTGCCAGGCCGGCAAATCCAGCGACTGCTCTTGCTGCCGGGCGTGGATGCGGCTGTCGAAACCGGAGGCAGGTGCCAGCCCCTCGGCGCTCTGCTGCATGCCGATGGTGCCGCCGGTGTAAAGCACCAGGAGTTTCGTACAGCTCATGCGGGGCTCACTGTCTGATGGCTCGGTGCGCCAGCTTAACGCTGATACAGGCCGTTGCCGAGATTCGCCGGACCCTGCTCGGGATCGAGTGGCTCGCCGCTACGTCATGGTTGCTCCCTCAGCGTTTGCAGACTCTGCTTCTGCCGTCCCTCGGCATCGAAGTTATCCGCTGCCAGCCAGCGTTCGAAAGCCCGATTGCAGGCCGGCCATTCGCTATCGAGGATGGAGAACCAGGCTGTGTCGCGGTTGCGTCCCTTGACCAGCATGTGCTGGCGAAACAACCCTTCGTAGCTGAAGCCCAGGCGCGTGGCGGCACGCATGGAGCGGGTGTTGTCGGCATTGCATTTCCATTCCAGGCGACGGTAGCCCAGCTCACCCAGGGCAAGCCTGGCCAGCAGGAAGACCGCCTCGGTCGAGGCCGGGCTACGCTGAAGTGAAGGGCCGAAGATGACGTGACCGATCTCGATGCAGCCGTGTGCCGGTGTGATGCGCAGAAAGCTCAGCAGCCCGACCGCTCGCCGATGGCGCCGGTCGATCACGGCGAAGAACAGCGGGTCGGAGCTGGTGGCGCAGTCGCCCAGCCAGGTATCGAATACGCTGCGCTCGTTGAACGGGCCATAGGGCAGGTAGTCCCACAGTGCTGGGTCGCCGGACCCTTGCAGCGCCTTCCAGAGGTCCTCGCCGTGTCGCGCAGGGGCCAGTGGTTCGAGTTGCACGTACTGCCCCATCAGTGGGGCGCGGGACGGGCTTGGCACGGGCTGCCAGTCGGTTGGGGCTAGCTGGGGCATGGTGCGGCTCCTGCTCAGAACAGTTTGCGGTACTGGACAAAGCCCGAGCGGTCGGCGATGCGCTCGTAGAGCTGCATGGCGTCGCTGTTGCTTTCGTGGGTCAGCCAATGTACCCGCGAGGCACCAGCGGCGCGGGCCTGCGCATAGACGTGTTCGATCAGCCTGCGACCGATGCCGCCGCCGCGCAGGCCGTCGGCGACGAACAGATCCTGCAGGTAGCAGTAATCGCCCACTGTCCAGCAGGAGCGGTGGTAGATGAAATGCACCAGGCCCACGGCGCGCCTTCTCTGCCAAGCCAGCGCGGCATGCATGGGCTCGGTCGGGTCGAGAAAGCGCTGCCAGGTCATTTCGCTGGTTCCGACGGGCAGTTCGCTTTGGTAAAAGTCCAGATAACTCTGCCAGAGCGGTAGCCAGGCGGCGTGATCGACAGGGCTCACGGGACGGATTTCAATGCTCATGGTGCTTCCTTGGCTAAGTGATCGTGATTGATAGACGCGACCAGTTCGCGGTCACGGGGCTCGGGGCTGGCTGCCAGGCCCGCACGCACACTCGCCTGGTCGGCCTGGCTGCGGTTCTGTCCGAGTTTCCATTTGCCGTCCAGGCGTTCGATGGGCAGGGCGAAGCCAACGATGGCGCGCAGCATGTCGGTGATGTAGTCGCCGGGTGCGTCGCTCACGGCCCAGGGCTGCGGGCGCCCGGCTTCGTGCCGCTCACTCAGGCGGCTGACCAGTTGCAGCAGGCGCTCGGCGTCGTCGAACACTTCGGCGCGGCCCTGGGCCTGCACGCTGATGTAGTTCCAGGTTGGCACCACCTTGCCGTGCTCGGCCTTGGCGGCGTACCAGGATGGGCTGATATAGGCGTCCGCGCCCTGGAAGATCACCAGCACGGGGCTGCCTTTGGCCAGCTCACGCCATTGCGGGTTGGCCCTGGCGAAGTGGCCATACAGCGTGCCGCAAGGGCCTTCGTCAGGCTCCAGCAGCAGCGGCAGATGACTGGCGAGCAGGCCGTTCGTACCGTGGCTGACCAGGGTGGGCAGGCGACAGGCGCGCATCTGCCGATGCAGTGCGGCGAGGTCGTTCTGGCGAAAGGCGCTGGGCGTGTACATGGGCAGGCTCCTGGTGCTGTGGAGCCATGCTAGGCAGAGTATTGGCCTGTTGTAAGATCCATTTTCAGTAACTTTCATGGAGCCAATCTGCATGCCTGCCCCGTCTGCTCCGCCATTGCCGGTCGACCTGTCCGGCATCCGCCTGGACCCGCAGCAGGGGCTGGCGCGCCAGTTGTACCAGGCGCTGCGCGAACGTATCCTCGATGGACGTCTGCAAGGTCGCACGCGCCTGCCGGCCAGTCGTGACCTGGCGCGCCTGCTGGGTATTTCACGCAACACCGTGACCCGAGCCTTCGATCAACTGTATGCCGAAGGCTATGTCGAGGGGCGGGTCGGTGCCGGCACCTATGTCGCCGAGTTGAGCGCGACGGCGCAGACAGCCGCAACTTCTTCGGCTCAGGTGCAGATACCCGGTAACAGGCACAGCGCCGCACTGCAATTGCTGCAAACGCATTATCTGCAACCGCCACTGAGCGGCCCGCCGAGAGCGTTTCGAGTCGGCGTGCCGGCATTCGACCTGTTTCCGTTCGAGATCTGGGCACGCCTGTCCGCACGCTTCTGGCGCAAACCGTCGCCGGCGCGCCTGGGTTACGGTGATCCGGCTGGTGATCTGCAACTGCGTGAGTTGATCGCCGCCTATCTGCGCAACAGCCGCGGCCTGCACTGCACCCCTGAGCAGATCGTGGTCACCAGTGGTGCACAGCAGGCCATCAGCCTGTGCGCGCAGTTACTGGTCAGCCCCGGCGCGCGGGTGGCGGTGGAGAATCCTGGCTACCGCGCCGCGGGACACGCGCTGGCGGTCGCGGGGGCGCAGCTGTGCGGGGTGGCGGTGGACAGCGAAGGCCTGGATACCGCCGAGCTGGCGCAGATCGACGGCTGCAGGCTGGTTTACGTGACGCCGTCGCATCAGTACCCGACCGGTGTGACACTGTCGCTGGCGCGGCGGCTGGAGCTGCTGGAATGGGCGCAACGCAGTGACGGCCTGATCATCGAAGACGACTACGATGGCGAGTATCGCTATAGCGGTACGCCGTTGGCCCCTCTCGCTGCGCTCGATCGACAAGGCCGCGTGCTGTATGTCGGCACCTTCTGCAAAATCGCCTTCCCGGCGCTGCGCCTGGGCTACCTGGTCCTGCCGCCGGCTCTGGCTGAGGCCTTCGCCCGCCGCCGCGCGCTGGATATGCGCCACCCGGAGATCGGCACCCAGGCGGTGATGGCCGAATTCATCGCTGCCGGGCACTTCCAGCGACATATCCGGCGTATGCGCGGCGCTGCCCGAGCCCGGCGCGATACCTTGCTGGCGTGCTGGCCGAGCGCGATCGATGGCTGTGCGCCGATACCTCCGGTGCACGCTGGGCTGCATCTGTGCGTGCGGGTGGACGGCCTGGCTCGCGAGCGCGGGCTGATCGCTGCGGCTGAGCGGGTTGGTGTAGAGATGTCGGCTTTGAGCCGCTACTGGCTACCCGATAGCGCCACCCCGGAGGATGATCGAGCGGGGCTGGTGCTGGGGTTCGCTGCCGTGCCGGAGGCTCGGATCGAGCAGGCTCTCGAGGCGCTGCGGCGCGCCTGGCGGCTCTAGGGCGATGAGGCCGCTGTGCTTGGCGCGGGGCGGCCTGCTGTCGTTCATTGACGCAACGGCACCAGGCGCGGGGCGATCATGTTTTCCGGGCGCAGGATGTCGTCCAGGGTGGCATCGTCCAGCAGCTTTTCCTCACGCACCAGCTCCAGTACGCCGCGACCGCTGAGCAGCGCCAGGCCGGCGATGCGGGTGGCGTTCTCGTAGCCGATGTAGGGGTTCAGGGCAGTGATCAGGCCGATGGAGTTTTCCATCAGTTGGCGGCAGCGGTCCTCATTGGCGGTGATGCCATGGATGCAGTGCTCGCGCAGCATGTCCATGGCGCGCTGCAGCAGGCCGATGGAGTCGAACAGCTTGTAGGCGATCAGTGGCTCCATCACGTTGAGCTGCAGCTGGCCGGCCTCGGCGGCCATGGTCAGCGCCAGGTCGTTACCGATTACCTCGAAGGCGACCTGATTGACCGCTTCGGGTATAACCGGGTTGACTTTGCCCGGCATGATCGAGCTGCCCGGCTGGCGCGGCGGCAGGTTGATCTCGTTGATGCCGGTGCGCGGGCCGCTGGAGAGCAGGCGCAGGTCGTTGCAGATCTTCGACAGTTTCACCGCCAGGCGCTTGAGGACGCTGGAGAAGGTGACGAAGGCGCCCATGTCCGATGTGGCTTCGATCAGATCGACGGCGGGCTTGAGCGGCTGGCCGCTGATGGTGGCCAGGCGCGCCACGGCCAGTGCCTGATAGTTGGGGTCGGCATTGATGCCGGTGCCGATGGCGGTGCCGCCGAGGTTCACCTCCACCAGCAACTGCGAGGCGATCAGGCGCAAGTGTTCAAGGTCCTCGCCGAGCGTGGTGGCGAAGGCGCGAAACTCCTGGCCGAGGGTCATCGGCACGGCGTCCTGCAGCTGAGTGCGGCCCATCTTCAGTACGTGAGCAAACTCATTGCCCTTGGCGGCGAAGGCCCCGATCAGGCTGTCGAGGCTGGCCAGCAGGGTGTCGTGACCGAGCAGCAGGCCCAGGCGGATCGCCGTGGGGTAGGCATCGTTGGTGGACTGCGCCATGTTCACGTCGTTGTTCGGGTGCAGGTAGCGGTATTCGCCCCTGGCGTGGCCCATGGATTCCAGCGCCAGGTTGGCGATCACCTCGTTGGTGTTCATGTTGGTCGAGGTGCCGGCGCCGCCCTGGATCATGTCCACCACGAACTGTTCGTGATAGTCGCCACGAATCAGCTGCGCGCAGGCCTGGCTGATGGCGGTGTGCTTGCTCTCGCCAAGGTGGCCCAGCTCGCGGTTGGCGTCGGCTGCCGCCTGCTTGACCATTGCCAGCGCCACCACCAGCTTGGGGTAGTGCGCGAGCGGCACGCCGGACAGCCGGAAGTTGTTCACCGCACGCAGGGTCTGGATGCCGTAATAGGCTTCGGCAGGTACTTCGAGGGTGCCGAGCAGATCTTTTTCGAGACGAAAGGAGGCAGCCGAGGACATGGAGATTTCTCAACTCAGGGCAGGCGGTAAAGACCGCGATGCCCGTTACCATAGGCTTTAACCCTTCCTCGGGCCAATGCCAGTGAAGGGAAATCCCTCTGGCGAACGCTTGTGCCGCGCCTTCAGCCGCGTCGCCACCAGCGCCGTCGGGACGGCGGCTCGGGCCAGGTCACCGACTTGCTCTCGCAGCGCACGATGCCGCCGGTGCCCAGTCGCAATGTCCAGCGCTGCGCCATGGGCGCCTCCTGCCCCGGCTGCCGGCACACCAGCAGCAGATTGTAGTCGTGCTGCTTTTCGATGGCGTGGGCTTGAACGACTGCCGGCTGGTTCTCTTCTTCCTTCCATTCGAACAGCTGCTGATGACTGGCCTGGATCAACGCAGACAGCGGTCCGAAATCCAGAATCAGGCGCTCCTGAATTTCGTCCTGAGACAAGGCTGCCTTGTCCAGCAGCAGCCGTGAGCGGTAGCAGATGATCTGCCGCTCCTCGTTGGTCGCCCATTTGCCGGAATGTTCGCGCACCGCTTTGCTCAGTTCGGAGAGCCTGCGGTAATCGAGCCAGACCAACTGCTGGGCCATCAATTTCTGGGTGTAGGGCATCAGCAGGCGCAGCTTCCAGCGCGGCTTGCCCTTGCGCAGCCAGCGAGTGACGGTGTCGATCAGGTCATCGCGCAGCAGATCGCGCACCGCATAGATGAGCGCGATACCCACCAGCAGCGCCAGGGACAGTTTCTGGCTGGCGTCGCGCACGTTGAACAGGAAATAGGTGAACAGCGACATGATCAGCATGGTGGACGCCGCCTTCACCAGCTTGCGGGTGCCGGCGCCCAGTTCGATGATCTTCTGGCGCAGCACCACCGGGTACTCCAGCAGCCGCAGATAGAGGCTCATGCGGTTCCACACGCGGGTCGGCGCGCCCTTGAAGTCACCGAGGTAGTCGCGTTCGGCGCGGTAGCGCCGCTCCTGCTGCAGGAATTCCTGCACTGCCAGCTTCAGATCGTCATCAAGCGCGTCGTAGCCTTCCAGAGTCATGCTTTCCAGCAGGAACTGCTCGGCCAGCCAGGAAAAGTAGATGTTCAACTGGCGGAAATAGCGTGATTGCTTGCTCCCCTTTGGCTCTGCCTTGCGCAGGCGCTGGGCGAAGTTCTGGCTGAGGCGCAGGGCGCGTGCCAGCGGCTCGGCGCTCGCCTTGCCCTGAAACTGCTGACGCAGACGGTCCAGGGACGCCTGGTACTGGAAGAACCAGGCGCCGTGCAAGATTTCGTAGTGCGGCGAAAGCAGGGAAAAGGAGGTGTCCAGCTTGCTGGCCCGGTCCTGGGTCGGCAGGCCCAGCAGGCGGAAGCGATGGACCAGGGCGCTGTGAAAGAACTGCTCCTCGGTCAGGGTGCGGGTGGAGAAGGTGGTCTCATGGGGCGTGAACAGATATAGCTCGACCCGATGCCGACCTGGCTTGGTCAGCGTGCGAGTCAATTGCAGGCGGAAATCGCCCTGGCGCTTCAATGAGAACACGGCACCTCCGATCACAGTACGCGGTGAGCATACCAAGCCTGGATGTGGTTCGGCGCTGGCGCCATTGCGGCGGAGCTGTCTGCCATGCACCTGCCAGGCTGTAGGCGCGACTTTCGTGGCTTTCCGGTATAATGCCGCGCCTTCAAACCAGCGCGTTCGTTGGTTTGCCCTGAATGCGAGCCACGCTGCCGATGCGTGGCTCGTCGGTTTTGTAGCGCCGCGCGGCGCACAACGAAGAGGCACGACGATGACCGCACTGGTAGGCGTGATCATGGGCTCCAAGTCCGACTGGTCCACCCTCAGCCACACCGCCGAAATGCTGGAAAAGCTCGGTATTCCCCATGAAGTCACCGTGGTGTCCGCGCACCGCACGCCCGACCTGCTGTTCCAGTACGCCGAGCAGGCGCAAGAACGCGGGCTGCGCGTGATCATCGCCGGCGCTGGCGGCGCTGCGCATCTGCCGGGCATGTGCGCAGCCAAGACCCATCTGCCGGTGCTGGGCGTGCCGGTGCAATCGTCGATGCTTTCGGGCGTCGATTCGCTGCTGTCCATCGTGCAGATGCCGGCAGGCGTGCCGGTTGCCACGCTGGCCATCGGCAAGGCCGGCGCGGTCAACGCCGCATTGCTGTCGGCCAGCATCATCGGCCACGAATTCCCCGAATATCACGCCGCGCTGAAGCAATTCCGCGATGAGCAGACGCAAACCGTGCTCGACAACCCGGACCCGAGGAACGCGTAAATGAAGATCGGCGTAATCGGTGGCGGCCAGCTGGGTCGCATGCTGGCTCTGGCGGGTACGCCGCTGGGGATGAACTTCGCTTTCCTCGATCCCGCGCCGGATGCCTGTGCCGCCGCGCTGGGCGAGCATCTGCGGGCCGATTACGGCGATCCGGATCACCTGCGCCAGCTGGCCGACGAAGTGGATCTGGTGACCTTCGAGTTCGAGAGCGTACCGGCTGAAACGGTAGCTTTCCTGTCGCAGTTCGTGCCGGTGTTCCCCAGCGCCGAGGCACTGCGCATCGCCCGTGATCGCTGGTTCGAGAAATCCATGCTCAAAGAGCTGGGCATTCCGACTCCCGAGTTCGCCGATGTCCTGTCGCAGGGTGATCTGGATGCCGCCGCCGCCCGTATCGGTCTGCCGGCGGTGCTCAAGACCCGCACCCTGGGTTACGACGGCAAGGGACAGAAGGTGCTGCGCAAGCTGGATGACGTCACCGACGCCTTCGCCGAGCTGGGCAGCGTGCCCTGCATTCTCGAGGGCTTCGTGCCCTTCACCGGCGAGGTTTCGCTGATTGCCGTGCGCGCTCGTGATGGCCAGACCTGCTTCTACCCGCTGGTGCACAACACCCATGAGGATGGCATTCTGCGGCTCTCGGTAGCCAGTAGCAGCCATCCGCTGCAGGCGCTGGCCGAGGATTACGCCAGCCGCGTGCTGGCCAAGCTGGATTATGTCGGCGTGCTGGCCTTCGAATTCTTCGAGATCGACGGCGGGCTCAAGGCCAACGAAATCGCGCCGCGCGTGCACAACTCCGGGCACTGGACCATCGAAGGTGCCGAGTGCAGCCAGTTCGAGAACCATCTGCGGGCCATTACCGGCCTGCCGCTGGGCTCGACCGCCAAGCTGGGCGAAAGCGCCATGCTGAATTTCATCGGCGAAGTGCCGCCAGTGGCCAAGGTCATCGCCGTCGAGGATTGCCACCTGCATCATTACGGCAAGGCGTTCAAGGCCGGACGCAAGGTTGGCCACGCCACCCTGCGCTGTCCGGACCGCGCCACCCTGGACCGGCAGATCACCGCCGTGGAAACACTGATCGAGCGAGGCTGACAGGCCTGTTCCCGGGCCGCCGGCGCGAACTGGCCGGCTCGCTCCCGGTCCGAAGAAGGGTAACAGCCATTTTTTCGGACTTGAGGGGGACTGCCCATGGGCATCATCGGAACCATTATCATCGGCCTCATCGTGGGGCTTATCGCGCGTTTCCTGAAACCCGGCAACGACAGCATGGGCTGGATCATGACCATCCTGCTGGGTATCGGCGGCTCGCTGCTGGCCAGCTACGGCGGGCAGGCGCTGGGGCTGTACGAGGCGGGAGAGGGTGCAGGCTTTATCGGCGCGGTGATCGGCGCGATCATTCTGCTGGTGATCTATGGCATGGTGACTGGCCGCAAGCGCTAGTGGACCCCAGTCGACTCGACCGCTCTGGCGGATTACGCTTTCATCCAATCGATCCTGCGACCTGCATGGCCTCTGCCGATGCAGGTTGTAGGGGGCGAATTCATTCGGTCTGCTGAGCCGTGGCCGAATGAATTCGGCCCTACGGACTATCCTTAGCCCCCTATTTCGAGTGTGCATGCTCCATGCGTCGTTTCTGTCTGTCTCTACTGATTGCCCTGCCGCTGACCATTCAGGCCGCGCCCGCCGAACTGGACTGGCTTGAACTGATGCCGGAAGAGGATCGACAGGCGCTGGAGGCCATGCCGGAAATCGAGCACGACTCGCCCGAGGCCGATGGTTTCAGCGACCAGGGCGGCCTGAAGCAGAGCGAGGGCCTCCCGGCGGTGATGTATTCGGCCAAGACCGTGCCCGCCCTCGATGGCAGGAGCATTCGCCTGGGCGGTTATCCGGTGCCGCTGGAAAGCGACAGTCGCGGGCGCAGCATCGAATTCTTCCTGGTGCCCTATCCCGGCGCCTGCATTCACGTGCCGCCACCGCCGCCGAACCAGATCGTGCTGGTGCGCTACCCGCAGGGGATAGCGCTGGAGGATATCTACGCACCACTGTGGGTCGACGGCACCCTGGACATCGAACCGGTCAGCAACGATATGGCCGATGCCGCTTATGCGCTGTCAGCCGAGCGGGTGGAGCTGGTCGAGGAAGACGACCTGTAACCGACTTGCCGGAGCAGCCGCCATGCCGATCGACGAAGAGCAACGCCAGGCCTTTCGCACGCTTGCCGCGCAGACCGAAGGTATCGATCTCGAAGTGTACCGGCGCTTCGGCAAGGACCCGCTGGAGCCGATCATCGGGTTGGGCGATGCCGGTGCGCCGATTGCCTTCTTCGGTCGCGATCCGGGGCGGGAAGAAGTTCGCCATGGCGAGCCTTTCATCGGCAGCGGCGGGCAGATCGTACGCAAGGCGCTTTATCGCCACCTGCACGGCGAGCCGATGCCCGACTTCGAGGCTGGGCGTGAGCTGGGCACGCGCTTCTT
This sequence comes from Stutzerimonas stutzeri, assembly GCF_013522825.1. GTDB lineage: Bacteria > Pseudomonadota > Gammaproteobacteria > Pseudomonadales > Pseudomonadaceae > Stutzerimonas > Stutzerimonas stutzeri_AK. The sequence continues at coordinate 113,726 of NZ_JAAMQZ010000003.1, read as the reverse complement.
CTGGATCAATACCGTGCCGTACAAGCCCATCGGCAACAAGGCCTGGTCGATGAAGGTCAAGCGTCGCTTTCATCCGCTGATGCGCCAGTTGCTGGTCGAAAGCTGGCACGGCGAGGCGATCGTCACCCTGGGGCGCGAAGCCTTTCTCTGGTTCGGCATCGACCAGCCCGCGGCAGTGCGCCAGCGACTCGAGCAATTCTGGCAGCGCGAGGACCGCTTCAGCGCCTCCATCGAGGTCGAGTTGCAGGCCGAGGACGGTGCGGCGCGCAGCTTCCGGCTCTATCCGTTGCCGCACCCGTCGCCGCTGAACCAGACCTGGTTCAAGCGGTTTCCGGCATTGCTCGAAGAGCGGCTGAAACTGCTGGGCGCTTAGAACGGGCGCCGTTTACGGAGCCCGTCTTTTCGTACTGGAAGAGAGTTTGAAAAGATCCGTAGGGCCGAACTTGTTCGGCCTTGCGTACATCTGCGCGCGCCGGTGGCCGAATAAATTCGGCCCTACAGAGACTGAAACACTCCCTAGATAGACTCGCTGCCGATGGAAACCGCGAGGGTATGGCTGGCACCGGCTTCGAGACGGATTCGGTCATCCATGACGTTGGCGGTTTCGATGCAGAGCATGCGCTGCCAGGCGTCGTCGGCGAATTGCGAGAGGCGCTGCGCCTTGGTGGTCCAGGGGTTCCACAGGATGGCCGACCTTGAACCGTGGGTTTGCAGGGTGATGCGGCGCTTCCAGACCGGGTCCAGCAGGTGCAGCTCGGGCGGCAGGTCGAGGTAGATACGGTCGGTTTCGCCTTCGATCCTGGGATCGCCCTGCTGCTGGCGCTGCTGCCAGTTTTCCAGGGTTTCGATATAGCACTTGCCATCCAGGCCTAGCACCGATACCTGATGGATATCGCCGATGGCGAAATAGCTGTGCAGCGCCTGGCTGATGGCCACGGGCTGATCGTCTAGGTTGCGGCTGGTCAGGCTGATGTGCAGGCGCTCGTCCAGGCGAATCTGAAGTTTCAGTTCCACCCGATGTGGCCAGCCCGGCAGCGCACCCAGTGCCTGCGGACAGCTGAATTCCAATATGCCGGTGTCGCCCTCGCAGCGTTGCTGCTCCAATTGCCAGTCCAGGCTCCGTACCAGGCCGTGGAAGGGTGCTTCGGTCTCGCCCCGGTACGCCGCCTGCACGTCTTCGGGATTGCGTTTCAGATCACCGAACCAGGGCCAGCACACTGGCACGCCGCCGCGTACCGACTGGCCTTGCTGGAAGGCCGCCTGCTCGCTGAGCCAGATGAGCGGCGTATCGCCCTGGCGGTAGCTGAGCACCTGTGCGCCCTGTTCGGCGACCAGCAGCTCGTCGTCGCCACGGCGAATGCGCCAGCAGGCGAGTTGGTCCATCTGGATGCGTTGGATATCAACGGACATGGGTGATCTCGTGTTGGCTCCGATGTGTCTCTGACAACAGTCGCAGGGCGGCATTTCATCGTAGGGTGGATGTCGCTTTTTACATCCACCGTGGCTCCGTTCGATGGGACGCCCCGGTGGGGCGCCACCCGGTGAAGCGTGATCCATCCTACAGGTCGTGCGGCTTAGCGCCCCTGGCAGGCATCCACCCGCAGCCAGCGCTCCAGCAGCTTGAAGCCCTGCATCAGGACGAAGGCGATGACCAGATAGATCAGGCCGGCGGTGAGGAACATTTCCTCATGCAGGTAGGTGCGCGCGGCGATCTTGCGCGCCATGCCGGTCAGCTCCAGCAGGGTGATGGTGCTGGCCAGGGCGCTGGCCTTGAGCATCAGGATCACTTCGTTGCTGTAGGCCGGCAGGCCGATGCGCGTGGCGCGTGGCAGGATGATGTGCCACAGCGTCTGGCTGCGCGACATGCCCAGCGCACGGGCCGCTTCCACTTCACCGGCGGGCACGTTCTGGATCGCGCCACGAATGATCTCGGCGATATAGGCGGCGGTGTGCATGGTCATGGTGATGATGGCGCACCAGTAGGGATCGCGCAGGTAGGGCCAGAGCGCGCTCTGGCGTACCACATCGAACTGCGCCAGTCCGTAGTAGACCAGGAACAGCTGTACCAGCAGCGGCGTACCACGGAAGAAGAAGATATAGGCGTAGGGCAGTGCGCGCACCGGGAGATGGCGCGAGGAGCGGGCAATGCCCAGCGGCAGGGCGAGGATCAGCCCGGCGATGACCGAAACACCGACCAGTTGCAGCGTCAGCCAGGCGCCGTCGAGGAAGCTCGGCAGCCACTTGATGAAGATTTCCCAGGTCATGCGGCGCTCCTGCTGAAGCCGCGGCCAGCGCGTTTTTCAAGGAAGTGCATGGCGATCATGGCGATCACCGTCAGCCCGAGGTAGATGAAGGCGGCGACCAGGAAGAAGGTGAAGGGCTCCTTGCTGGCGGTTACGGCGATCTGCGAGCGGCGCATGATTTCTTCCAGGCCGATCACCGAGACCAGTGCGGTGTCCTTCATCAGGATCATGAACAGGTTGCCCAGCCCCGGCAGGGCCAGGCGCCACATCTGCGGCAGGATCAGGCGCAGGAAGATTCGCGGCTTGCCCAGGCCCAGCGCCAGCCCGGCTTCGCGATGGCCCTTGGGGATCGCCAGCAGCGCGCCGCGGAAGACTTCCGTGGCATAGGCGCCGAAGCACAGGCCCAGGGCGATGGTGCCGGCGGCGAAGGGACTCAGGGCGAGATCGTCGATGCCCACCAGAGTGCCGATCCAGCGCACCAGGTTGATGGTGCCGAAGTAGATCAGCAGCACCCAGATCAGCTCCGGGACGCCGCGCACGATGGTCGAGTAGGTGCCGCCGATCCAGCGCACGGCTACGTAAGGTGAGGTCTTGGCCAGTGCGCCGAGCAGGCCGAGCACCAGCCCCAGTGCCAGCGACGCCAGGGCCAGTTGAATGGTCATCCAGGTGCCGGCGAGCAGCGCCGGACCGAATCCGTGAAGGTCGGGAATCATAGAAGCTCAAACACCGAAGCCCGGTCCGCCAGAAAAGGTGGCGACCGGGCTTCGGTTCGGTTGGATCAGTAGATGCTGAACGGGAAATACTTGTCGTTGATCTGCTTGTAGGTGCCGTCAGCGATGATTTCGGCCAGTGCCTTGTTCAGACGCTCGCGCAGTTGGTCGTTACCCTTGCGCACGGCGATGGCGATCTTGTCATCGTCGAATACCGGCTCGCCCTTGAACTCGAAGTCCTTGCCGGCGTCGCTCTTGAGCCATTCCCACTGCACGAAGGTGTCGGCGAGGATGCCATCGACGCGACCGGTGGCCAGGTCCAGATAGGCGTTTTCCTGGGTGTCGTAGAGGTTGATCTCGACCACGCCATCCATGTTGTCTTCCAGCCAGGTGCCGGCGATGGTCGCGCGCTGGGCACCGATCACCTTGCCCTTGAGGTAGCCCTTGTCGGCCTTGAAGTCCACCGACTTGGGCGCTACGAACTGCAGTTTGTTGGTGTAGTAATGGTCGGTGAAATCGACGGCGTTCTTGCGCTCTTCGGTGATCGACATGGAGGCCGCGAGGAAGTCGAACTTGCGCGCGTTCAGGGCCGGAATGATGCCGTCCCAGTCGGAGGTCACCACTTCGCATTCCACTTCCATCTTGGCGCAGAGGGCGTGGGAGATATCCAGGTCGAAGCCGACGACCTGGCCGCTGGCGTCGATCAGGTTGAAGGGCGGGTAGGCGCCTTCGGTGCCGATGCGCAGTTTTTCCGCAGCGAATGCCTGGGTGCCGATGATCAGGGATGCAGCGGCGGTCAGCAGTATCTTCTTATAGCTTTTCATGCGGTGTTGCTCCATTAACGATGGCTGGACATGAACTGTTTACAGCGCGCCGATTGCGGGTTGTCAAATACCTGCTCGGGCGTTCCTTGCTCCTCGACCAGACCCTGGTGGAGGAAAACCACTTCGCTGGAGACCTGCTTGGCGAAATTCATCTCATGGGTGACCAGCAGCATGGTGCGCCCCTCTTCGGCGAGCGAGCGAATCACTGCAAGCACTTCCTGTACCATTTCCGGGTCCAGCGCCGAGGTGGGCTCGTCGAACAGGATCACCTTCGGCTGCATCGCCAGGGTGCGGGCGATGGCCGCACGCTGTTGCTGGCCGCCGGAAAGCTGGTTGGGATAGACGTGGCGCTTGTCGGCGATGCCGACCTTGGCCAGCAGCGCTTCGGCGACTTCCGTCGCCTCGGCCTTGCTCTGGCCGAGTACCCGGCGCGGCGCCTCGATGATGTTGTCGAGCACGCTCATATGCGGCCAGAGGTTGAAATTCTGGAACACGAAACCGAGTTTGCTGCGCATCCGGTTGATCTGCTTTGCGTCCGCCGCGACCAGATCGCCGTCTTTGGCGCGCTTGAGCCTGAGTTGCTCGCCGGCGACCAGGATCTCGCCCTCGTGAGGGTTTTCCAGCAGGTTGATGCAGCGCAGGAAGGTGGACTTTCCCGAACCGGACGAGCCGAGAATGGAGATGACGTCACCGTCGCGCGCCGTCAGCGAAATACCCTTGAGAACCTCCAGCTCGCCGTAGCGCTTGTGCAGGTTGCGGATTTCCAGTGCAGGTATGGCCTCGGCCATTGAACTTCCTCTTCTCAGACCCTGCGCTTTGCCGGGCCTGATTCTGTATTGATTGCGCTCCGGCTGACTGCTCGCCTTCCTGGCGGGGCGCAAACCTAGCATGGGCGGCGGCATGCGCCAAGCACGACGCCCCCGTCATGAGCGTGACCGGTTGGTCACTGCGTGATCGAGGGCTCGGACAGCGGTGCGGCGGATCGTCTCCTATCTATATAGATGAATTTGCAGGGTTTGGCCGTATCAGGTTTCGGGCTTCGGTACTTCCGGTTCGTTGTTGAGCATCTCATCGTGCTCCTCCATCTTCCACGGCAGGCTGCCGGGCGAGATATGCAGGAAGTTCAGGTACTTCTCGAACTGGTCGAGAATGTCACTGATGATGTCCTGCTGGTCATAACCGTAGACGTCATAGGATTGACCGCCACGGCGCAGGAAGACCTCGGCGCGGTAATACTGTTCGTTGGTGTCCGGGTCCTCGGTGAGCACGAAGGAGGGCATGGCATAGCCGACCAGACGGATCTCGTAGATGAAATCGACCTGGTTTTCCTTGATGACTTCCAGATAAACCCGCGAGTTGTGCTCGTCGGTATGCACTTCAGCTGGCCAGCCCTGTTCGGTCAAGGCGCGCTGTACTCGGCGCATGCCCTTGATGACGCTGGTGGCGATGAAGTTTTCCGCCTCTTCGCGGCTGGGGAAGTTGACCAGTCCGGCCAGACGCTTTTTCCACAGGCCCGGCCCGGCATTGCTGGCCAGCCGGCTGCCGTGCATGTGGTTCTGCAGGCTGACTTCGTGATGGCCCTCGATCACCAGTGCCCGCCACATGCCCAGCGCCGCGATGATCATGATGACGGCGAACGGCAGCGCGCTGGTGATCGCCATGGTTTGCAAGGCACTCAGGCCACCGGCCACCAACAGGGCGATAGCGACGAAGCCCGCCGTGGTCGCCCAGAACACCCGTTGCCAGACAGGCGTCTGTGCCACGCCGCCAGCGGCCAGCGAGTCGATCACCAGCGCACCGGAGTCGGCGGAGGTGACGAAGAAGGTGGCGATCAGCACCACTGCGACGAACGAGGTGATGGAGGACAGCGGCAGGTGCTCGAAGAGCTTGAACAGTGCGATGGCATGGTCGCTCTGCACCTCGCCGATCAGCTCCGTATAGCCCTCGACCATGATCAGGTGCAGCGCCGTGTCGCCGAAGATGGAGAACCAGAGAAAGGTGAAGATCGTCGGCACGAACATCACGCCGAAGACGAACTGGCGGATGGTCCGGCCACGGCTGATCTTGGCGATGAACAGACCCACGAACGGCGACCAGGCGATGGTCCAGCCGAAGATGAACAGCGTCCAGTTGCCGATCCAGTCGCTGCGCGTGTAGGCCTGCAGGTTGAAGGTGCGCTCGATGATGTTGTTCAGGTAGCTGCCGGTGTTCTGCAGGAAGGTTTCCAGAATGAAGATGGTCGGCCCCACGATGAACACGAACAGCATCAGCAGGATCGCCAGCGTCATGTTCAGCAGCGACAGGTTCTTGATGCCCTTGTCCATGCCGGCCACCACCGAGCAGGTCGCCAGGGCGGTGATCACCACGATGGAAATGATCTGCACCGTGGTGCTGACGGGAATCTGCGGCCACAGGTAGTTCAGGCCGGCGTTGATCTGGGTGACCGACAGGCCCAGAGTGGTGGCGATGCCGAACAGCGTGCCGAGGATGGCGAATACGTCCACTACGTGTCCGATGGGGCCGTGGATGCGCTCGCCGATGATCGGATACAGCGCCGAGCGCATCGACAGTGGCAGGCCGTGGCGGAAGGAGAAGTACGCCAGCGCCAGGCCGGTCAGGCCGTAGATCGCCCAGATATGGAAACCCCAGTGGAAAAAGGCGATCTGCATCGCCTGCTTGGCGGCATCCACGGTTTCCGGCGCGCCGACCGGAGGCGTCGAATAGTGCAGCACCGGCTCGGCTACGCCGAAGAACAGCAACGCGATGCCGTAGCCGGCGGAAAACAGCATGGCGAACCAGGCCGGAAAGCTGTACTGCGGCTCGGCATGGTCCGGCCCGAGCTTGATGTTGCCCCACTTGGTCAGCGCGATGCCGACGATGAAGACCAGGAAAAAGGCCACCGCCAGCATGTAGAACCAGCCGAACGAACGGGTGATGAACGCCAGCGTCTCGCTGAACAGCTCGCCGGCCAGTTCAGGGTTGCTGATGGTGCCGATCACCAGCAGCAGCGTGACCACTACGGCAGGGATGAAAACGGGAAAGAGAATGATGGCCTTGGGCAGCTTGTTCTGGGATTCCATCGGGCGTCTGGTCTCTGGCTGGTGAATGGGGCGGCGTCATGAGGCATGAAGTGAGGCCGCCGCTCAGAGAGTAGACGGTTGTTTGTCGCCAAATACTCACCAGGAGTGCGGCAGCGCAGTTTGGCGAGCGTTGATCCGGCAGAGTCGAGTCGAACCTATGGATAAGCGGCTTCAAGCTGATAGCGGCGCAGTATTCTCGGCACGGTGCCATCGGCAATGGCCGCATCCAGAGCCTGTTCGAACGCCTGGAACTGCTCCTCGCTGATCCGCTTCCGCGACAGGCCGATGCCGTAGTGAACCACTGCAAGCTCGCCTGCCTCGCGCAGGCCGTCGAGTTGTTCATCCTCGATCAGATGCCAGGCCACATCCTGATTGACCACTGCCAGCCCTTCCTTGCCGAAGCGCCCCGACTGCAGCATGTTCAACAGGCGCCGGTTGTTCAGGGTCAGGTGGATGCGCACGTCGGCGATGGACTTGAGGTGTTCGGACAGCACCCAGGATGTGCCGGACGGTCCGTAGACCCCTACCGTCCGACCCATCAGATCATCCGGGTCAGAGAAAATGAAATTGCTGTCGTCACGGGCGAAGACGCTGTAGCGCGACATCACCAGCATGCGGCTGATATGAAATGCGCGCTCGCGGTCGGGGGAGCGAATCACGGTGAAAATGCCATCCGCCTCGCCCTGTTCGGCCATCCGCAGCGCCCGTTGCCAGGGGTGCAGCATGATCGGGCATTCCCGGTCGAGGCGCGCACAGGCACTTTGCACGATTTCCACCAGCGGCCCACCCGCCAGCACACCGACCTCCAGGCTGCCGACATCTTCGGCAGGATGGGTAAAGGGTGGGAAGTCCTCGGTCACGAATGTCCACTGCTCAGCCATCACCGGCACGGCGGCCAGCATCAGCCAGATCGATAAGCTCGAGAAAAATCTGCGCACTGCTTTGCGCTCCATGGCTGACGCTTATTGTTATTGGAGTAGGGCTGCCAACTGGCTATTTCATATCAGCCGCCACAAGCCTAGTCCAGAACTGGCTGTGCAGCCGAGCACGCTGCCTTGCCGGGGGTGAAAGGCCGCAGTGCTCCGGCGAGCAGGAATTGCAGGCAACAAAAAACCCGCACTAGGCGGGTTTCTTGTGAATTTCGGGTGGTTTCGACACCACTCGAAAAGAATGAGTGGTGCCCAGGGACGGAATCGAACCGCCGACACGGGGATTTTCAATCCCCTGCTCTACCGACTGAGCTACCTGGGCAACGGGGCGCTATTAGACGGATTTGGCTTTTGACTGTCAAGCGCGGAATGGAAAATTTTTAGTGGGGGCAGGCATTTAGGAGAAAACATGCCTCGCAAACCCGGATTACGCCTTCGGCTAATCCAGGCTACGGGTTGCGGGCTGGGTTTGGGCGGCGTGTGGCTTTGGGCGTTGGGGTTGTCGGCGTATTTTGTTCGCCAGAAAAAACGCCCCGGTCGGGGCGTTTGTCAGAATCACTCGCTGGGTGGCACGTAGCCTTCAGCCTTGGCGTAGTCTTCGCCGGAGAAGAACTTGTCCATCTCGGCCTGCAGGAACTTGCGGTCCTCGGCGTTCATCATGTTCAGGCGGCGTTCGTTGATCAGCATGGTCTGGTGTTTCTGCCAGTCGTCCCAGGCTTTCTTGGAGACGTTGTTGTAGATGTCTTCGCCTTTCGCGCCCGGATAGGGTGGGCGGTCAAGGGCGGGGAGTTCTTCTTTGTACTTGCGGCAGTTCACGGTGCGGGTCATGAGATTTCTCCTGCGTTCAGTTCGGCGGCGGCGCGCTTGAGCAGCGTCTTCACCGGGGCGGCAAGCCCCAGTCGCGGCGGGGTGGCGAGGTTATACCAGAGCCAGTCGGCCTCGGCCACGGCACCGATGGCCGATTCTACCCTGACCAGCCAGGGTTCGATGGCCAGCTGGAAATGGCTGAAGGTGTGGGTCAGGCCGGGCAGTTCGCGGCGTTCCTGCAATGTCAGTGCATGGCGTTCGGCGAGGGGGGCGAGGGCGGCCAGGTCATCCAGTTCCGGCAGGCTCCAGAGGCCGCCCCAGAGGCCGCTGGAGGGGCGACGGTAGAGCAGGATGGCGCCCTCATGGTTGGCCAGCAGCGGCATCAGGGTGCGCTTGCGCGGCAGTGTCTTGCGCGGCTTGGGTAGCGGGAAGTCGGTTTCGCGACCGAGCAGGTGGGCGCGGCAGCCGTCCTTCAACGGGCAGAGCAGGCAGCTGGGCTTGCTGCGGGTGCAGAGCGTGGCGCCCAGATCCATCATCGCCTGGGTGTAGTGATTGACGCGCAGCTGCGGGGTGAGGCGCTCGGCGACATCCCACAGTTGCCTGGCGACTTTCGGCTCGCCCGGATAGCCATCCTGGGCGACGTAGCGCGCCAGCACGCGCTTGACGTTGCCATCGAGGATCGGTGCGCGCAGGCCCATGGAGAGGCTGGCGATGGCGCCGGCGGTGGAGCGACCTATGCCGGGCAGTTCGGTGAGTTTTTCCACGTCCTGCGGGAATGCGCCGCCATGTTCGGCGACGATCAGTTTGGCGGTCTTGTGCAGGTTGCGCGCGCGACTGTAGTAGCCGAGCCCGGTCCACAGGTGCAGCACTTCATCTTCGTCGGCAGCGGCCAGTGCTTCGACGCTGGGCAGCGCGGTCATGAAGCGGTCGAAATAGCCGAGCACAGTACCGACCTGGGTCTGCTGCAGCATGATTTCCGAGACCCACACGCGGTAGGGTGTGATGCCCTGCTGCCAGGGCAGGTCCTTGCGTCCGTGGCGGTCGTACCAGGCGAGGACCGCTGCGCCGAATTGTTCCGGGCTCATCGCTTGAACAGACCCTTGATCGCATCCTTGAGGTCCGGGCTGACCTTGTCGCCGAGCTTCTCTTCGAGCTTTTCGCTGAGCTTTTCGCCAGCCAGCCGGGCCGCGACCTTGCCCAGGGCGTCATTGTCGAAGCGGCAGGCCTTGGCGCCTAGTTCCAGTGGGCCACGGCAGCGCAGCGGCCACTCGATGCCTTCGTAGCGTTCGTTGACCTGGCAGGCCTCGTCCGGCATGGCGCCCTTGTCGCCTTCGATAAGGATGCCGATGCGGTAGTCCATGCCCAGTACGCGCAGATCGACGTCGCCGTTGCCGTTCACCGTCAGGCCGGGAATGCTCGCCTTGAGGTCGGGATTGCTGGCCACGCCGTTACGCAGGGTCAGGTTGCCCTTGAGTTCGCGGAAAGGTGTGTCCTTGCTGCGTGGTTCGCTGGTCAGCGGCTTGCGGTTGAGCGTGGCGATGGCGCGGCACAGCTGCTGTTCGAGGTTGGCATCGACGAGGATGCCGTTGTCGAGGACGAAACCGACCTTGCCGTTGAGGCCATCGATCCAGGCCTTCTGGCTGTTGCCCTGGGTGCGGATGTTGCTGTCCAGGTTGAGCAGGCCCTTGACTACGACCTGTTCGCCCTGGCTTTGCAGCAGGCGCTCGACCGGCACGTGAGCGATGTGTGTCTGCGCATTCAGCAGAGGGATGTCTGGTCTCGCATCAAGACTGGCTGTGGCGTCCAGTCGCCCGTTGTAGAGGCCGCTTTTGAGACTTTCCAGCGTCAGCAGGCCGCCACTGGTGCGGGTCTTGAGGCTGAAATTGTCCAGCGGCAGCTTCATTGCGGTAAGGCTGCCGATGGCGAGGCTGATTCGCGTATCCAGTGTGCGCAGGGTCGCGATGGGCAGCACCGAGGCTTCGCTCCAGGCCTGCTGGGTGGGTTTTTCCGGCAGAGGTGTGGTGCCGCTGCCGATGGCGGCTGTTTCGCTGGCTTTTACTTCGCTCTGGCGTGCTTGGGTTGTCTCGTCCTTGACGGGCGGCGGCAGATAGCGGTCGAGGTCGAGGCGGTCGCCCTTGAGATCGACACGCAGCGCCTGTCTGGCGAAGTCGCTGATGCCGAGCTGGCCGGTAAAGGTGCTGTCGTCCAGCTTCAGGGTGAGTTCTTCGAGGCTCAGGCTGTTGGTCGTGGCGTTCAGCCGGGTGATCAGCTCGGCCTTGCCCAGGCTGCTGTTGTCGGCCATGGCCGGAAGTTCTTGGCCGAGACCGTCGAGAAATTCGCGCAGGTTGAAGGGGGCAATGGACAGGGTGCCGTTGATGGTTGGCTGCTCCTGCAGGTTGCCGGCCTTGAGTTCGCCAAGACCGCGCAGCTGGTTGGCCGTGAACTTGAGGCTGCTCCACTCGGCCACGTCGGCGGCCAGATCCGCCAGCAGTTGCCCCTGTGCGCTGAAGCTCAGGGTCTTGCCTTGCAGCGGTTCACCGGAGGCTTCACCGGTCAGGCGCAGGTCTTCGAACTGATAGCGCTGCAGTTTGTTGTCGAAACGCAGGTTGCCCTGCAGCTCGGTGCGCGCGCGCATGACCGGCTTGTTGCTGCCGAAGAAGGCGTTGAGCTTGAGGGGGATAGGCTCGCCTTCGCGGATGGCGCCGGTGGTCAGCTCAATGCCTTCGGCGCTCAGGTGCTGGCCGCTCTGGGCGTCCTGATAGGTGACCCGCGCATCCTTGATGGTCAGGCTGTCGATATCGAGTTGCAAGGGGCGGCTGGTCTTGCCGGACCTGGGTTGTGCGGTCGTTTCGCTGGCCGGCTCTGCCGGTTCTGTTTCAGCCTGCGCCTGCTGTTGGGCTGGTTGGCCAATGCCTTCCCAGTTGCCCTCGCCGTTTTCATCGCGCGTCAGGGTCAGGTTGAGGCCGTTGAGGGTGATGTCGCTCATCTGTACTTCGCGACTGAACAGCGGCAGCACGCGAACGGAAAGGCCGAGCATGCGCAGATCAGCGAGCGGCTGTTGCGGTATGCTGGCGCTTGCCAGGGAGGTGTCGTGCAGCTCCAGGCCCAGCCAGGGGAAGAGGCTCCAGCCGATATCGCCACGGATATCCAGTTCGAGCCCGGCCTTGCTGCGGGCCAGCTCGCGAATCTCATCCTTGTAGTCGTTGGGGTCGAACAGATGAGTCAGGGCGAAGCCCAGTGCGACGATGAGCAGAAGCAACCCGAGGATTACCAGGCCCAGGATTTTGCCGATCGCTTTCATGGACAAGTCCTTGCTTTTGGCGTGTTTGATGAGTGGCGTGCTTGAAAGATGGCGAGTATAGCGCCGCGGGCAGTGGCGACGTGGCTTCGGAGCCCCTCAGAGCGGGACCAGCGTCAGGTGCATGCGCGCCGCCAGGGCCTGGGTTTCGAGCTGCTCGGGTGGCGCAGCCAGATGCAGCTCCCCTCCTGCTTCGGCTGCCAGGCGCCGGGCCTCGTCGATGATGCGTTTGCCTACTCCGCGGCGGCGGGTGATCTTGCGCACGCACAGGTGTGACAGTCGCCAGTGTCGTGTGTCGCGTCGCAACAGGGCTGCGCCGAGCAGGCGGTCATTGAAGCGCCCGGCGATCAGGCTGCCATCGGCCAGCGCCGCCTGGATCAGCGCCTCGGCATCGGCGTGGGGCGCCAGCAGCCAGGCGGGGGCGTCGGCGAAGATCTTCGCCAGATCGACAAGGTCCTGCTGGCTGGGTTCGGTAATGGTTTCGACGAATACGGGCATGCTGGCCTGGCGATGTTCTTGGAAGATGGCGGCAAGCATAACCCTGGCGGCTTTCAATCGCACGGCGCTGGCTGCTTTCGATGGCGCAGGGTACATAGCCCCATTGCGGGATTTGGGCCTATAATGCCGATCTTTTTTTGCACGATCAGCGGAGCAGGTGATGGCCGAACGTACGGCATTCGTCGAGCGCAACACCCTGGAAACCCAGGTCAAGGCCTCGATCAATCTGGATGGCACCGGCAAGGCGCGATTTGCCATAGGCGTGCCTTTTCTCGAACACATGCTCGATCAGATCGCCCGCCATGGCCTGATCGACCTGGACATCGAATGCAAGGGCGACCTGCACATCGATGACCACCACACCGTCGAGGACGTTGGTATCACCCTCGGTCAGGCCTTCGCCAAGGCCATCGGCGACAAGAAGGGCATGACCCGCTACGGCCATTCCTACGTGCCGCTGGACGAAGCGCTGTCGCGCGTGGTGATCGACTTTTCCGGTCGTCCGGGCCTGACCATGATCGTGCCCTACACCCGCGCCACCGTTGGCGGTTTCGACGTCGACCTGTTCCAGGAGTTCTTCCAGGGCTTCGTCAATCACGCGCTGGTAACGCTGCACATCGACAACCTGCGCGGCACCAATACCCATCACCAGATCGAAACCGTGTTCAAGGCCTTCGGTCGCGCGCTGCGCATGGCGCTGACGCTGGACGAGCGCATGGCCGGGCAGATGCCTTCGACCAAGGGCTGCCTGTAATGCAGACCGTCGCCGTCATCGATTACGGCATGGGTAATCTGCACTCGGTGGCCAAGGCGCTGGAGCACGTCGGCGCCGGTCGGGTGCTGGTGACCAGCGATGCGCAGGTCATCCGTGAAGCCGACCGCGTGGTGTTTCCCGGCGTCGGCGCGATCCGCGACTGCATGGCCGAGATCCGCCGCCTGGGTTTCGACGAGCTGGTGCGCGAGGTCAGCGTCGACCGCCCCTTCCTCGGCATCTGCGTCGGCATGCAGGCGCTGCTCGAGCGCAGCGAGGAGAACGACGGGGTCGATTGCATCGGCCTGTTCCCCGGCCAGGTGCGCTTCTTCGGCAGGGATCTGGAGGAGGACGGCGAGCGCCTCAAGGTGCCGCACATGGGCTGGAACCAGGTCAAGCAGGCGGTGGACCATCCGCTCTGGCACAGCATTCCGGACAATGGTCGCTTCTACTTCGTGCACAGCTATTACGTCGAGGCCGGCAATCCGCGCCACGTGGTCGGGCGCGGTCACTACGGCAAGGATTTCGCCGCGGCGCTGGCCGATGGCTCGCGTTTCGCCGTGCAGTTCCACCCCGAGAAGAGCCACACCCACGGCCTGCAGTTGCTGCAGAACTTCGCCGCCTGGGATGGCCGTTGGTGAGGGCGGCGCTGCGCGCAAGGCTGGACGCTGGAGGCTGGACGAAATACGTGCCGCTTTCCGTCCAGCTTCCAGCCTTTAGCCTTCAGCGAATGCTGCCAAGTCGAATTTTCTGAGGAAATCCCTAATGCTGATTATTCCCGCGATCGATCTCAAGGACGGCGCCTGCGTGCGTCTGCGTCAGGGCCTGATGGACGACGCCACGGTGTTTTCCGATGACCCGGTGGCCATGGCCGCCAAGTGGGTCGAGGCCGGCTGCCGCCGCCTGCACCTGGTCGATCTGAACGGCGCCTTCGAGGGCCAGCCGGTCAATGGCGAGGTGGTCACCGCCATCGCCAGGCGCTACCCGGATCTGCCGATCCAGATCGGCGGCGGCATTCGCTCGCTGGAAACCATCGAGCACTACGTGCGCGCCGGCGTCAGCTACGTGATCATCGGCACCAAGGCGGTCAAGCAGCCGGAATTCGTCGGCGAGGCCTGCCGCGCGTTTCCGGGCAAGGTCATCGTCGGCCTGGATGCCAAGGACGGTTTCGTCGCCACCGACGGCTGGGCCGAGGTCAGCAGTGTGCAGGCCGTGGATCTGGCGCGCCGTTTCGAGGCCGATGGCGTCTCGGCGATCGTCTACACCGACATCGCCAAGGACGGCATGATGCAGGGCTGCAACGTCGAAGCCACCGTGGCCCTGGCCAACGCCAGCCGCATTCCGGTGATCGCCTCCGGTGGCATCCACAACATCGGCGACATCCAGAAGCTGCTCGACACCAACACCCCTGGCATCATCGGCGCCATCACCGGCCGTGCGATCTACGAAGGCACGCTGGACGTGGCCGAAGCGCAGGCGCTTTGCGACCTCAAGTTCAAAGATGAATAAAAGCGCTTGAGGCTGGAGGCTGAACGATGATCGAGCTGCCTTTTCGTCCAGCCTTCAGCCTCTGGCCTCCAGCGATCATGTATTCAGCGGCATAGGTGGAAACTCCGAGATGGCTTTGGCAAAACGCATCATCCCCTGCCTCGACGTGGACAACGGCCGCGTGGTCAAGGGCGTCAAGTTCGAGAACATCCGCGATGCCGGTGACCCGGTGGAGATCGCCCGACGCTACGACGAGCAGGGCGCCGACGAGATCACCTTCCTCGACATCACCGCCAGCGTCGATAACCGCGACACCACGCTGCACACCGTCGAGCGCATGGCCAGCCAGGTGTTCATTCCGCTGACCGTCGGCGGTGGCGTGCGCAACGTGCAGGACATCCGCAACCTGCTCAACGCCGGTGCCGACAAGGTCTCGATCAACACCGCCGCGGTGTTCAACCCCGAGTTCGTCGGCGAGGCGGCGGCGCGTTTCGGTTCGCAGTGCATCGTCGTCGCCATCGATGCCAAGAAGGTCTCGGCACCGGGCGAACCGGGGCGCTGGGAAATCTTCACCCATGGCGGACGCAAGCCCACCGGGCTGGATGCGGTGGCCTGGGCGAAGAAAATGGAAGACCTCGGCGCCGGCGAGATCCTGCTGACCAGCATGGACCAGGACGGCGTGAAAAGCGGCTACGACCTGGGCGTGACCCGCGCTATCAGCGAGACGCTGTGCATCCCGGTGATCGCCTCCGGTGGCGTCGGCAACCTGCAACACCTGGCCGACGGCATCCTCGAAGGCAAGGCCGACGCGGTGCTCGCGGCGAGCATCTTCCACTTCGGCGAATACAGCATTCCCGAAGCCAAGGCCTACATGGCCAGCTGCGGCATCGTGATGCGCTGAGGGGAAGGGCGGAGAAGCCGATAAAAGCACTTGAAGCTGGAAGGCTGGACGAAAAAGCTTGATCGGCATTGTCCCGGAGCGATCCTGTCCAGCTTCCAGCCGTAGGTCGGGTCACGCTTCACCGACCCGACGAGCGGAGGTGAAACCAGAGGAAAAGCTTGACGGGAATCTGGCACAACCCCGTAGCTGTCCAGACTCCCCTAGCGATAGATGCCTCCACGACCATGAGCAACCATGGCGCGGTTGCCGCGCGTGGCGATCATCTGGGCGACGTCCACCCATTCGATGCCTGCGGCCTGCAAACGTGGCAGTTCGCGTTCCAGCAGTTCCAGGGTACTGGTATGCGGATGGCCGATGATGACCACCGAGCCCTGTTTGCGGGCCAGTCCGATTGCAGTGGCGAATTGCCGGGCGACTGCCTCCGGACGGGGATCGTCATCGAGAAAGATGTCCCGTGACAGGCTCGCCAGTCCGAAACGTTGGGCGGTGGCGGCGGCCACGGTGTGTGGGTTGGTACGGCTGTCGAGAAAGAACAGGTGGCGCTGCTGCAACGTCGCCATCAGCATAGCCATGGGCTGCGGCTGGTCGGTCATCTGGCTGCCCATGTGGTTGTTTACCCCGCTGGCGTGCGGTACTGCCGCGAGGGCGCTGTCGAGCCTGGCCTGGAGTTCGCTCTGGGGCAGTTCCGGTCGCCAGGCGTAAGGGCCGCCAGCGGGCGCCATCGGCAGGTGCAGCATGACCGTCTTGCCGGCGGCATGGGCGCGCTCGGAAAGCGCAGCGGCATGGCGGCTGTCCGGCAGGATGGCGAGCGCGACCGGGCCGGGCAATGCCAGCACGCGCCCATCCCTCGCCGGGTTCTGGCCCAGGTCGTCGATGATCAGCGCCAGCCGGGGTTTCTCGGAGGGTGTCTCATCGATTGGCGGCGCGGCGTGGCACAGCAGTGGTAGCAGGCCGACCAGCAGCCACAAGGATGCGCGAAGCACCCTTATTTGCCGCGGGTGAGGTTCAATCCCTTGAGCAGGTTGAGCGCCTGGCCGAGCTGGTAATCCTCGTCCTGCGGGCGCGGTGAATCGCCGGCTGTCTTGCTGCCGCTGGGACGATCAGAACCGCCGTTGCCGTTACCCAGGTGACCGGCCAGATCCGCTTCGCGCAGGCTGTCGGAGGCCTGCTCACGGGTCAGCTTGGCGCGGGTCACTTCGATGTCCGGCTCGATGCCCTGGGCCTGGATGGATCGACCATTGGGCGTGTAGTAGAGCGCGGTGGTGAGTTTGAGCGCGCGGTCGTTGTTCAGCGGCAGGACGGTCTGTACCGAGCCCTTGCCGAAGCTGTCGGTGCCCATCACCACGGCGCGTTTCTGGTCCTGCAGGGCGCCGGCGACGATCTCCGAGGCCGAGGCGCTGCCGCCGTTGATCAGCACCACCAGCGATACACCTTCGCTGGCGTCCGCCGGGTCGGCATTGAAGCGCAGTTCTGAATTGGCGATGCGGCCCTTGGTATAGACGATCAGACCGTCGGTGAGGAAGTGATCGGAGACTTCCACGGCAGCCTGCAACACGCCGCCCGGATTGTTGCGCAGATCCAGTACCAGTCCGTCGAGTTTCTTGCCGTTTTCCTTGCGTAGCTGCGCCAGGGCCTTGCCCACTTCGGTTCCGGTATTGATCTGGAACTGGGTGACGCGCAGATAGCCATAGCCGGGCTCGAGCAGCTGGCTCTTGACGCTGGTGACCCGGATGATGGCACGGGTCAGTTTGACGTCGAAGGGCTTGCCGCCCTCGCGAACCAGCGACAGGTTGATAGTGCTGCCGGGCTTGCCGCGCATCATGCCCACCGCCTCGATCATCGTCATGCCCTTGGTCGGCTTGCCGTCGATCTTGACGATCAGGTCGCCTGCCTCGATACCGGCCTTGGAGGCCGGGGTGTCATCGATGGGTGAGACTACCTTGATAAAGCCGTCTTCAACGCCCACTTCGATGCCCAAGCCGCCAAATTCGCCGCTGGTGCTTTCCTGCAGCTCGGCGAAGGCCTCGGGTTCGAGATAGGCCGAATGGGGGTCCAGGTTGCTCAGCATGCCCTTGATGGCATTTTCCAGCAGGGTCTTGTCATCCACCGGCTCGACATAGGCGGCCTTGATCCGGTCCAGCACCTCGGCGAAGGTGCGCAGCTCTTCGAGTGGCAGCGGCGCCTTGGCGGCTGACGCGCCTCGTACCTCCGGCACTGGCGCCATGTCGGCTGGCGGCTGCTGGGCCCAGGCGCTGCCGTGAATGCCCAGCAGCATGGCCAGGATCAGCATTGAAGGGCGGGCAAAACGGCGCGGGTGAAGCATTGTCGAACTCCGGTTGTGAGAGAGCGCATTCGCTGGCTTTGCTAGCAGGCCGTTGAAAAACTACCTGCGTTGGCAATACTGCGTTAAAAACAGGCTCGGAAAGCCGCTTGCGGCTAACGCGCTTCAGCGCGGCCCGAAGGGCGAACGAAGTGAGTCATGCTTATTAGAGCACTAAACTCCGCTTGATTCGCTGCGCTTACCCTGCGGGCCAGCCTGCGGCTGTTACTTCGCTGCGCTGCGTATCTCGCCTGTTTTTGCCTTGTCTTGCCTGCCTCGCCTACATTTTTCAACGGCCTGCTAGCCTTGTGCGCGACACCATTGCGCCGGATCGCTCGGGCGACCCTGCTGACGAATGGCGAAATACAGTGCAGCGGCTTCCTGCCCGCCACTGTTCCCTACGGTGGCAATGGGGTCGCCGGCCTTGACGATTTCTCCGGCATCGCGCAGCAGGCTCTGGTTGTGGCCGTACAGGCTCAGATAGCCGTTGCCGTGGTCGAGAATCACCAGCAGCCCGGCACCGCGCAGCCAGTCGGCGAACACCACGCGGCCACCGTGCACGGCGCGCACCTGGGTGCCGATGGCGGCGCCGATCAGCACCCCGTCCCATTTGGTTCGAGCGTCGCCGCCGCGCGGAGTGCCGTAGCCGGCGACCAGGCGTCCGTCGACGGGCCAGGGCAGCTTGCCCCTGGCATTGGCGAAAGGACCGCCGAAGCTGGCGCCAGCGCTGGAGACGAACGGGCCTGAAGGTGTTGCTGCGGTGTTGCCGGATGCTTGCTGGCGCGCCTGTTCTTCGCGTGCCAGGGCCAGGGCGCGCTGGCGCTGTTCCTCGGCCTCGCGGGCCTGGCGCGCCAGGGTTTCCTCGATGGTCTTGAGTACTCGCTCGAACTGCGCCTGTTCCTGCTGGCGCGCCTTGAGCTTGCGGTCGCGGCTGGACAGGTCCTTGTCCAGTCTGGCCAGGGTCTGCTGGCGCTGTTTGCGAACTTCGGCCAGCTGGACCTGACGCTGCTTCAGGCCATCCTGCTGCTTGCCCAGGGTTGCCTGTTGCCGCTCGATGCCGGTTTCGACGGTCGCCAGTTGCCGCAGGGTTTCGTTGAAGCGTTCGAGCTGCTCGAAGCGCGCTTTGCTCAGGTAGTCGTAATAAGTCAGAGAGCGGCTGAATTTTTCCGGGTTCTGCTGGTTGAGCAGCAGCTTGAGGTATTCCTGGCGACCGCTCTGATAGGCCGCGCGGGCCTGGATGCCGATCAGTCGCTGCTGTTCGATGCGGGCGCCTTCGAGGGTGGTCTTTTCTTCGTTGAGACGTTCCAGCTCGGCTTCGCTGCGATCGATTTCCTGCTGCAGCGAATCCACCTGCTTTTCCAGTTCGCCCATTTCGCTTTCGGTGGTCTGCAGCTGCTTGTGTACGGCAGACTTTTCCTGCTCGATCTGCTTGAGCAGTTTCTGCAGCTCGGCGACGTCCTTGCGAGCGGCTTCTATCTGCTGGCGCGCTGCTGCGCGTTCATCCGCCACGACCGGGCCGAGCAGGCAGAAAAACGCGAAGGCGAGAATTAAACGGGGCATGGCGGGTGTAACCGAGCGGTCGACGACCGCCGTAGTATGCCTAAAAAGTGAGTCGGAAGCTGTAAGGCGGGTGAAACCCGCCTTACAGGCTTCGGGTTGTCGGATTACGTCTTCAGATCGTCGGATTACGCCTGCGGCTAATCCGACCTACAAAGTAGATCGCCGGGTGCGGGCTGCAGGTCGGGTCACGCTCCATCGACCCGACCTGCAGCGGTGAAGTCAGAAGCGGCATCCCCCTGGCAACCGTCAGCCGAGTTCAACAATCGAGCGCCCGGTCATCTCCGCCGGAACCGGCAGCCCCAGCAGGCTCAGCATGGTCGGCGCTACGTCGGCGAGTACGCCGCCTTCACGGATCTTCAAAGCGCGCTTGCCAACATAGATAAAGGGCACCGGCTCGCAGGTGTGCGCGGTGTGTGCCTGGCCGGTCATGACGTCTTCCATCTGCTCGACATTGCCATGGTCAGCGGTGATCAGCGCCTCGCCACCGACCCTGTCCAGCGCTTCGACGATACGACCGACGCATTTGTCCAGGCATTCCACCGCCTTGACTGCCGCCTCGAATACGCCGGTGTGGCCGACCATGTCGCCATTGGCATAGTTGACGATGATGACATCGAAGCGCTGGTTGTCGATGGCATCGACGATGCGGTCGGTGACTTCGGGTGCGCTCATCTCCGGTTGCAGATCATAGGTGGCGACCTGCGGCGAAGGGATCAGGATGCGTTCTTCGCCGGCGAAGGGCTCTTCGCGTCCACCGGAAAAAAAGAAGGTGACGTGGGCGTACTTCTCGGTCTCGGCGATGCGTAGCTGGGTCTTGCCATTGTTGGCCAGGTATTCGCCGAGGACATTGGTCAGCGCTTCGGGCGCGTAGGCGGCAGGGGCGGGAATGCTCGCGGCATACTGGGTGAGCATGACGAAGCCGGCCAGTTGCGGCGTGCGAGCGGGCTGGAATTCCTTGAAGCCGGGCTCGACGAAGGCGCGGGTCAGCTCGCGTGCGCGGTCGGCGCGGAAGTTCATGAACACCACGGCATCGCCGTCCTCGACGTGTACCGCCTCGCCAATGCGGGTGGCCTTGACGAATTCATCGCTTTCGCCGCGTTCGTAGGCGGCGATCAGGCCGTCCACCGCGTAGTCGGACTGGTACTCGGCCTTGCTCTCGACAATCAACTCATAAGCCTGCTGCACGCGGTCCCAGCGATTGTCGCGGTCCATGGCGTAGTAGCGTCCGATCAGGCTGGCGATGCGGCCCTTGCCCAGGCGGGTGAAGGTGGCCTGCAGCAGTTCGATGGAGCTTTGCGCGCTCTTGGGCGGTGTGTCGCGGCCATCGAGGAAGGCGTGCAGGTAGATCTTTTCGGCGCCGCGCTTGACCGCCAGTTCGGCCATGGCCGCCAGATGGTCCTGATGGCTGTGTACGCCGCCATCCGATAGCAGGCCGAGGATGTGTACGGCCTTGCCGCTGGAGACGGCCTTGTCCACGGCGGTGCAGATGGCTGGATTGGCGAAGAAATCACCGTCGCGGATGGACTTGGTCACGCGTGTGAAGTCCTGGTACACCACGCGGCCCGCACCAAGGTTCATGTGACCGACTTCCGAGTTGCCCATCTGGCCGTCCGGCAGGCCGACATCCATGCCACTGCCGGAGATCAGCCCGTGCGGCTGGGTAGCGCGCAAACGGTCATAAACCGGAGTGCTGGCCGCATGGATGGCGTTGTATTCGGGGCTGTCGCTGTGTCCGAAGCCATCGAGGATGATCAGTACCAGGGGTTTGGGCGCGGCGGGCATTTATCTGGCTCCTTGTACGAGGGCGCGAATAAGGGCAGCGATTCTACACGATTGGCAGGGTTCAGCCGGCAAAGGGGGCTGTGTATACTGCCGGGATTTTACCCTCCGGGAACCTTGTAGATGGTCGCTAACCTGATTGAATTCGTCTCTAACAACTATGTACTTGTCAGCATCTTCCTGGCATTGCTCGTTCTGCTCGCCATCACCGAAGCGCAGAAGGGTGGCAAGAGCCTGGGCAGCCGGGAGCTGACGGGGCTGGTCAACCGTGACGAAGGCGTGGTGTTGGACGTGCGTGCCAAGAAGGAGTTCGATGCGGGTCATATCGTCGATGCATTGAACATTCCCCACGAAAAACTGGTCAGCCGACTGAGCGAGCTGGAAAAGCACAAGGCCAGGACGATCATCGTCGTCGATGCCATGGGCCAGCACGCCGGAACGGCCTGTCGCGAGCTGAAGAAGGCGGGCTTCACTGCCGTCAAGCTGTCTGGGGGGATGTCCAGCTGGCGCGGCGACAATCTGCCAGTGGTCAAATAAACATGCCTGAAGTCGTCATCTATACCACCGCCTGGTGTCCGTTTTGTGTGCGGGCCAAGAGCCTGCTGCAGCGCAAGGGCGTTGCCTTCAATGAAATTCCAGTGGACGGCAAGCCGGCCTTGCGTGCCGAAATGGCCAGCAAGGCCGGGCGCACTTCGGTACCGCAGATATGGATCGGAGGCCGGCACGTCGGTGGCTGTGATGAACTGCACGCGCTGGAGCGTGCAGGGCGTCTGGATGCGATGCTTCAGGGCTGATTTGCCGCAACAGGTGGTTTTTTCAACGACCTGACAGGGTGCCCGGATGCCAGGTCCGGGCAGGGAATCCAATACAACATGCACAGCGAGAAGGCTTTCACATGACTGAACAAGCAAACAACGGCGCAGCCGCCGCTCAGGAAGAGCAGGGCGCACAGTTTTCCCTGCAGCGCATCTATGTCCGCGACCTTTCCTTCGAGGCGCCGAAAAGCCCCGAGATCTTCCGTCAGGAATGGAATCCCAGCGTTGCGCTGGATCTGAACACCCGCCAGAAGACGCTGGAAGGCGATTTCCATGAAGTGGTGCTGACCCTCTCGGTCACGGTGAAGACCGGCGAAGAAGTCGCCTTTATCGCCGAAGTGCAGCAGGCCGGAATTTTCCTGATCAAGGGCCTGGAGCCCCAGGCCATGAGCCACACGCTGGGTGCCTTCTGCCCGAACATCCTCTTCCCCTACGCCCGCGAAGCGCTGGACAACCTGGTCACCCGTGGCTCCTTCCCGGCCCTGATGCTGGCGCCGGTGAACTTCGATGCGCTCTACGCTCAGGAGATGGAGCGTATCCAGCAGGCTGGCGAGGCTACCGCGCACTGATCGTAGATCGAGTCACGCTTCACCGACCCGGCGAGCGGGCTGTCAGGCGCGGTAAAGGCCGGCGCCTTGTTCGTCGGATTACGCCTTCGGCTAATCCGACCTACGGTTGGCTGTAGGTCAGGTCGCGCTTCAGCGACCCGGCGAGCGGAGTCATGGTGGATGTTAAAAGCGATATCTACCCTACGCTGGCTGTAGGTCGGGTCACGCTTCACCGACCCGACGAGCGGGCTGCCAGGCGCGCTAGAGGCCGATGCCTTGTCCGTCGGATTACGCCTTCGGCTAATCCAACCTACCTTACCTGCACCACCAGCTTGCCCACCGCCTTGCGTTGGCCGAGCGTGGCGATCGCCTTGCCAGCCTGTTCCAGTGGAAATGTCTGCGAGACCAGCGGCTTGAGTCTGCCTTCGGCGTACCAGGCAAACAATTGCCTGAAGTTGGCGGCATTGTCATGCGGCTGGCGCTGGGCGAAAGCGCCCCAGAATACGCCGATCAGCGAGGCGCCCTTGAGCAGGGGCAGGTTGGCCGGCAGCGCCGGAATCTCGCCGCCGGCGGCGAATCCCACCACCAGCATGCGACCGTTCCAGGCGATGCTGCGAAAGGCTTCCACGAACAGCGTGCCGCCGACAGGGTCGTAGATCACATCCACGCCCTGCCCGTTGGTGAGCGCCTTCAACTGCTCCTTCAGATTCGTTTCGCTGTAATTGATGAGTTCGTCGGCGCCGGCGTTTCTGGCGACTTCCAGCTTCTCGGTGGTCGAGGCTGCCGCAATCACGCGAGCCCCCATGGCTTTGCCGATCTCCACCGCCGCCAGGCCGACGCCCCCGGAGGCTCCGAGCACCAGCAGGGTTTCGCCGGGCTGCAGGTTGGCGCGCTGCTTGAGCGCATGCATCGAGGTGCCATAGGTCATGCCGAAGGCCGCTGCGGTGGTGAAATCCATTTCAGCGGGAATCGGCAGCACGTTCTGGCCAGACACTGCGACCTGCTCGGCGAAGCCGCCCCAGCCGGTCAGCGCCATCACCCGGTCGCCGGCCTTCAGATGGGTGACGCTTTCACCCACTGCGGCCACCACGCCCGTCGCTTCGCCACCCGGTGAAAAGGGAAAGGCAGGCTTGAACTGGTATTTGCCCTCGATGATCAGGGTGTCCGGAAAGTTGACCCCGGCTGCATGCACGTCGAGCAGTACCTCGCCTTTCCTGATTGAGGGGCTGTCGACATCTTCGATAACGAGGTTTTCGGTCGGGCCGAAGGCTTTGCACAGAACGGCTTTCATCGGGCTTCCTTTTTCATGGTTTCGAGAACGTTTGGGCTCGTTCAGTCTAGAAGGCTGCCTTGCGGGCGCAATGAGCATGGTCCGTCATGATGGCAATACATAAGGCCGGGCTTGGGTCCGCGCCTGGCACTGGTTATGCTGGCGGTCGTTCTCCCCTGGAGTGTTCCCGTGACGCGCATCCTTGCTTTCTGTCTGGCGCTTGGCCTGGCGACGCCGGCCCTGGCCGAAAAATCCGCAGCCGATACGGCAGCGACAAAAACCATCTACTACACCCTGGTGCCCGCGCTGGTTGGCAACTACGGTGCGGATGGGAAATTGAAGTATTACAAGGCGGACGTTGCCCTGCGTATTGGCTCCAGCGAGGCCGAGGCCAGGGTCAAGCACCATGAACCGCTGATTCGCAATCAACTGGTGATGCTGTTTTCGCAGCAGACCGATGCCAGCCTGGGGAGCGTCGAGGCCAAGGAAATCCTGCGCAAGGAAGCCCTGCAGCAGGTGCAGGCGGTACTTGCCCAGGAAGAGGGCAGCCCTCTGGTGGATGATCTCTTGTTCAACAACCTGATCATCCAGTAGAGAGCCGTTCGCCGCTCAGCGCATGGCCAGAATGGCCTGCCACTCCGTCTCGCTGACAGGCATCACTGAAAGCCGGCTGCCTTTTTGCACCAGGGGCATCTGCGCAAGCGCCGGTTCGGCCTTGAGTCGGGATAGTCTCATGACCGACTGGAAAACCTCGACGAAACCGACCTCCACCGCGCACCAGGGATTTTTCGTCTCGCTGGCTTTGGCGTCGAAATAAGGGCTCTCGGGATCGAGAGCGGTGGGGTCCGGATAGGCCGTCCGGAGGATGCTGCCGATTCCGGCAATGCCGGGCGTTGCGCAGCTGGAGTGATAAAAGAAAAAACGGTCGCCCTGAGCCATTGCGCGCAGAAAGTTGCGGGCCTGATAATTGCGCACGCCATCCCAGCGTGCGTGGCCGAGTTGTTCGAGATTGCGAATGGAGAATTCATCGGGTTCGGACTTCATCAGCCAGTAGGGCATGCTATTTGCTCGCTGTGGTTCGCTTGAAAGGGTTCTCGAACGCACATTCCCCGACAATCGGTCCCGATGCGTGTTTGCACTGCATGGAGGCATAGCGGAGAATGCCGCGCTTGAGGTGGGTGTTGTCGAGCCTGAAAACTAAAAATGATATGGCTTGGCAGGGACTATTCGCCTGGCAGGGGGAGGCGAACATCATTATGAAACGCAAGCCGGATATTCTTTGGATCCTGGTACTGGTTTTCGGTTTGGGTGTAGTCACCACGGGCTATACCCAGGGGTTGTGGGAGCGCTCTGAAGCCTCGGCACCAATGATCCCTATCAGTCATTCGCAGCAACTCCAGCGCTGAATCGGCTGCGCCGCACGGATGCGGCTCGCTACATTCCTTCGGACGTTCTGTCCCGTTTCACGTACCAGCTTCTGTCTGTTACCGCCGCCTGCAAATCAACATCCCAGCTTGCCAGCGGCAGGCGATCAACTTTCTGGCATTCATGGGCAAGCCCCAAAAGCGTCGGTTTGTGACTTTTTTTGCGCCTTGAGCGATACGCCAGGCTGCGATCATAGAAGCCGCCACCCATGCCCAGGCGACCGCCGTGTTCATCGAACCCCACCAGTGGCATCAGTAGCAGGTCCAGCGTCCAGACCGGTTGTTGGCGCGCCTGGCAGAATATCGGTTCGGCGATGCCGAAGCGGTTGGGTTTCAGGCGTTCGCCCGGCAGGATGCGCTGGAACACCATACGGGTTCGCGGCCAGGCGTTGAGGACCGGCAGATAAGTGGCTTTGCCCATTTTCTGTGCGGCGCGCAGCAGCGGGCGCGGATCGATCTCGCCATCGTTGGGCAGGTAGAGGGCAATATGCCGTGCGCGGCGGAACAGGGGATGTTGTGCCAACTGGCGATGGAGTCGCTGTGCGGCGAGGCGTTGCTGGGTGGGTGAAAGGTTGCGGCGTTCATGCCGTAGCAAGCGGCGCAACGCCAGGCGCGAAAGGCCTTCGGCGGCGATCATGAAAAAAGACTCCCCAGCATGCCGCTGCCCGCGTAGGCCCTTGAACCCGAGAGTTCAAGGTGGCGACTACAGGATACCTTAAGGCTTTCCGTCAAGCGGACATGCACACCGGCACCACATGTAGCCTCCAGGATGTTGCTTATCGGGAGAGGGTCATCGCCGACTGGCGAACATGCCAGGGAGGTGCGGGGATTATAACGCAATCCGTGAACCGTTCATCAGTTGCCGGAAGAGTTTGGGTCGGTCAGCGCACTGTCGACGCGTTCGAGCAGGGTGCGTACGTGTTCGCGCGCACTGTTGGCCTCGGCATCCAGGCGGTCATGCTTGTGCAGCAATTCGTGGGTAATGTTCAGGGCTGCCATGACCGCAATGCGGTCGGCACCTATCACTTTTCCGCCGCTGCGAATCTCGCGCATCTTGCGGTCCAGGTAGCTCGCGGCACCTTCCAGGTTGCTGCGCTCCTCGGTGGGACAGGCGATGCAGTATTCCTTGTCCAGAATATGCACGGTAACGGTGTTCGGCTGGGTCATGAGTCCTGCTCCAGGGCTTTCAGGCGCGAAATCATGGATTCGACCTTCACGCGTGCCATTTCGTTCTTTTCAATCAGCTGGGCGCGTTCCTCGCGCCACGCCTGTTCGCTGTGCAGCAGCAGGCGATTCTGTACTTTCAACTGCTCGATGCGCTGAATCAGTTGCTCCAGCCGGGCGCTCAGCAATTGCAGGTCGGCGTCTACCATGGAATTCCCGATGATTGAGGCGAGTACCGGCAGGTCTCGCTTCGATGGTCTTGGCTCGTTCGCCGGTGCTAGGATACGAGGCCTTCATTCTAGACATAGCGCCCTCGTGCGCCTAGCTGCCAATGCCCATTCAGAATTCACCGTATGCTGCCTTCGCCACATTGCTGGCCGACACCCCGCTGACCGTTACTCCTGCAGAGCTGCATGGCCTGTTGCTGGGTCGCAGTTGTGCCGGCGCCGGCTTCGACATCGAACCCTGGCTGCTCGATGCCGGCGAACTGCTGGGTGGCGAGCCCGAAGAGTCGGTGCGTCAGGCCCTGATCGGCCTGCAGGAAATGGTCAAGGGGGAACTGGCTGGTGACGATATCGCCATCGTGCTGCTGTTGCCGTCCGACGAAGCTCCGCTGGCCGAGCGTGCGCTGGCGCTGGGACAATGGTGCCAGAGCTTTCTTGCAGGTTTCGGGCTGATCGCCGGTGATCGCGCGCTGAGCGGCGAAGCCATGGAAGTGCTGCAGGACATGGTGGCCATCGCCCAGGTGCAGGGCGCGCTGGAAGAATCCGAGGATGGCGAAAGCGATTACATGGAGGTGATGGAGTATCTGCGTGTCGCGCCGCTGCTGCTGTTCACCGAATGCGCCAAGCCGCTGGCGCCGACAGCCAAGCCCTCCCTGCATTGAGGAATTCCTTTCACCCATGACTCGCATCCCGAAATCGGAATATGCCCGCCGTCGCAAAACGCTGATGGCGCAGATGGAACCCAACAGCATCGCCATCCTGCCGGCGGCGCCGATGTATATCCGCAATCGCGACGTCGAGCACATCTACCGCCAGGACAGCGATTTCCAGTATCTCTCCGGTTTTCCCGAGCCGGAGGCGGTGATCGCGCTGATACCGGGGCGCGAGCACGGCGAATACGTGCTGTTCTGCCGCGAGCGCGACCCCGAGCGTGAATTGTGGGACGGGCTGCGTGCCGGGCAGGACGGCGCCATCGATGAATTCGGTGCGGACGATGCCTTTCCCATCAACGATATCGACGACATCCTTCCCGGCCTGATCGAGGGGCGTTCGCGCGTCTACTACGCCATCGGCACCAATGAGGCCTTCGACCACCGCCTGATGGAGTGGATCAAGAGCATCCGCGCCAAGGCGCGCCAGGGCGCGCAGCCGCCTAACGAATTCGTCGCTCTCGACCACCTGCTGCATGACCTGCGCCTGTACAAGTCGGCCAGCGAGGTGAAGGTGATGAGGCATGCGGCGGAGATTTCCGCGCGCGCGCACATCCGTGCCATGCAGGCCAGCCGCGCCGGACTGTACGAGTATCATCTGGAAGCCGAACTGGACTACGAATTCCGCAAGGGCGGGGCGAAGATGCCGGCCTACGGCTCCATCGTCGCGGCGGGCCGCAACGCCTGCATCCTGCACTACCGCGAGAACGACGCGCCGCTCAGGGACGGTGATCTGGTACTGATCGACGCCGGCTGCGAGATCGACTGCTATGCCAGCGACATCACCCGCACCTTCCCGGTCAGCGGCAGATTCTCGCCCGAGCAGAAGGCCATCTACGAGCTGGTGCTGGCGGCCAACGAGGAAGCCTTCAACCATATCGCCCCCGGCAAACACTGGAACGAAGCCCACGAGGCCACGGTGCGGGTCATCACTACCGGGCTGGTGGAGCTGGGTCTGCTGCAGGGCAACGTCGACGAGCTGATCGCCAGCGAAGCCTACAAGCCCTTCTACATGCACCGCGCCGGCCACTGGCTGGGCCTGGACGTGCACGACGTCGGCGATTACAAGGTCGGCGGCGAGTGGCGCGTGCTCGAACCGGGGATGGCGATGACCGTCGAGCCGGGTATCTATATCGCGGCGGACAACCTGCTGGTGACGAAGAAATGGCGCGGTATCGGCGTGCGTATCGAGGATGACGTGGTGGTGACGAAGGCCGGCTGCGAGATTCTCACCGGCGGCGTGCCGAAAAGCGTCGCCGAGATCGAGGCGTTGATGGCCGCTGCGCACGAGGTCGCCTGAACCATGAGCGTACTGGCGATCATCGGCGGCGGGCTGGTTGGCGCCAGCCTCGCGCTGGCTTTGCAGCAGGGCGCGAAGCAGCGCGGCTGGACGATTCTGCTGATCGAGCCCTTCGAACCGGGCAGCGAATACCAGCCCAGCTACGATGCGCGCTCCACGGCGCTGTCCTACGGCACGCGGCTGATCTACCAGCGGTTGGGCGTCTGGGAGCGGATTGCCGAGTGCGCCGAGCCGATTACCCATATCCAGGTTTCCGACCGTGGCCGCGCCGGCGCCACCCGGCTCGATGCGCAGAGCGAACAGGTGCCGGCGCTGGGCTATGTGGTGGAGAACGCCTGGATCGGTCATTGCCTGTGGCAGGCGCTGGATGATGAGGTGGTGCGGCGCCATTGCCCCGCCGAGGTCGAGCGCATGCAGCCCACGTCTGATGGCTGGCAGCTGACCCTGACCGATGGCCGGCAGCTCGATTGCGCGCTGGCGGTGCTGGCCGATGGTGGTCGCTCCGCGCTGCGCGAGCAGCTCGGCATCGAGGTCAGGCGCACACCCTACGGGCAGACCGCGCTGATTGCCAACGTGACACCGGGCAAGCCCCACGGCGGGCAGGCCTTCGAACGCTTCACCGATGACGGCCCGATGGCCCTGCTGCCGGTGCGCGACAACCGCTGTGCGCTGGTCTGGAGCCGCTCGGAAGCGGATGCGGCACGGCTGGTGGCGCTGAACGAAGCGCAGTTCCTCGACGAGTTGCAACAAGCCTTCGGCTATCGCCTGGGTGGCTTCCAGCAGGTCGGTGCGCGACACCTGTATCCGCTGTCGCTGGTCGAGGCGACGGAACAGGTGCGTTCCGGTCTGGTGGTGCTGGGCAATGCCGCACACAGCCTGCACCCCATTGCCGGGCAGGGCTACAATCTGTCGCTGCGTGACGCCGAGGTGCTGGCCGCGACCCTGCTGAACAGCCGTGCTGCGCCGGGCGATCTGGCCGTATTGCGGGACTACCAGCGCCGCCAGCGCCTGGACCAGCATCTGACCGTGGGCTTTTCCGATCGGCTGACGCGCCTGTTCGGCGACTCCGGCTCCCTGATCGCGGCGGGGCGCAATCTCGGCCTGCTCGCGCTGGACCTGCTGCCACCGGCCAAGGGCTGGTTCGCGCGCCAGGCCATGGGGTTGGGTGTGCGCGAAAGCTGAATGCGCTGTCCAGAGTGCAAGACCTCATACAAGCCGCAGACCGTTGTACATGCGCAGGAGAGAATTGATGCAAGCGGACCTCATCATCGTGGGCGCCGGGATGGTCGGCAGCACGCTGGCACTGGCGCTGCAGGATTGCGGGCTGAATATCCGGCTGATCGATGCCGGACCGCTTGAGCCGCAGGCCTTCGCCGCGTCCGATCCGTTCGAGCCGCGCGTCAGTGCGCTGTCGGCGGCGAGCCAGCGGATTCTCGAACGCCTTGGCGCCTGGCCGGGCATCGTCCAGCGCCGCGCCAGCCCCTACGGTGACATGCGCGTGTGGGATGGCTCCGGCACCGGACAGATCCATTTTTCCGCTGCCTCGGTACATGCCGAGGTGCTCGGCCATATCGTCGAGAACCGCGTGGTGCAGGATGCGCTGCTGGAGGCGCTCAAGACGCGTGGCTCGGTAGAGCTGATCGCCGGGGCGCGCCTCGAACGGCTGCGTCAGGATGAAGCCGGCTGGCACCTGACCCTGGACGACGGCCAGCAACTGAACGCCGGTCTGCTGGTCGCCGCCGATGGCGCCAATTCCGCGGTACGGCGTCTGGCCGGCTGCGAGACGCGGGAATGGGACTACCTGCACCATGCCATCGTCACCAGTGTGCGCTGCGCCGAACCGCACCAGCGCACGGCCTGGCAGCGCTTCACCGATGATGGTCCGCTGGCGTTCCTGCCCTTGCAGCGTGAAGGCGACGAACACTGGTGCTCCATCGTCTGGTCGGCCACCGAGAGCGAGGCGCGGCGGCTGATGGCGCTGGACGACGAATGCTTCCGTCAGGCCCTCGGGCGTGCCTTCGAGCATCGCCTGGGCGAGGTGCTGGAAGTCGATCCGCGCCTGTGCATCCCGCTGCGCCAGCGTCATGCCAAGCGTTATGTGCAGCCCGGCCTGGCGCTGATCGGCGATGCCGCCCACACCATCCACCCGCTGGCCGGACAGGGCGTCAACCTCGGTTTGCTGGATGCGGCGGTGCTGGCCGAGGTGCTGCTCGCGGCGCTCAGGCGCGGCATGCAGCCCGGCGATCCGCGCGTGCTGGCGCGTTTCGAGCGTCGGCGAATGCCGCACAACCTGGCGATGATGGCCGCGATGGAAAGCTTCGAGCGGCTGTTCCAGGCCGATAACCTGCCGCTGCGCTGGCTGCGCAACGCCGGGCTGAAAGGCATCGAGGCGCTGCCGGAGGCGAAAGCCTTGTTCGTGCGCCAGGCGCTGGGGCTGAGCGGTGATCTGCCTGATCTGGCAAGGCCGTAGGTGGATGAAACTTTGCGTTGACTTGATTTGACGCAAATTTCCGTGTTGAGAAACTAAATGACATTCACTACTATTTGGCCTCTTTTATCGAGTCAACGGAGGCTGATCCATGCAGGCAAGCAAAGGCTTACTCGCCGCTCTGGCGCTCACCGCGCTGTCCGGCGCCGTACAGGCTGCCGATGAGGTGGTGGTTTACTCCTCACGCATCGATGAGTTGATCAAGCCCGTATTCGATGCCTATACCGAAAAAACCGGCGTGAAGGTGAAGTTCATCACCGACAAGGAAGCGCCGCTGATGGCACGCATCAAGGCCGAAGGCGCCAACACCCCGGCCGACCTGCTGTTGACCGTCGATGGCGGCAACCTCTGGCAGGCCGAGCAGATGGGTATTCTCCAACCGATGAATTCCCAGCAGGTAAAAGACAACATTCCCGCGCAGTATCGTTCTTCCACCGATGCCTGGACCGGCCTGTCGCTGCGTGCGCGGACCATCGTCTACTCCCCCGAGCGCGTCGAAGAAGGTGAGTTGAGCACTTATGAAGCACTGGCGGACGAGCGCTGGGATGGCCGTCTGTGCCTGCGTACCAGCAAGAAGGTCTACAACCAGTCGCTGACCGCCACCATGATCGAAACCCATGGTGCGCAGAAGACCGAGGAAATCATCAAGAGTTGGGTAGGCAACCTGGCCACTGACGTCTTCGCCGACGACACCGCCCTGATCCAGGCCGTCGATGCCGGTCAGTGCGATGTCGGTATCATCAACACCTACTACTTCGGGCGTCTGCACAAGCAGAAGCCGGACCTGAAAGCCAAGCTGTTCTGGCCCAACCAGGATGACCGTGGCGTTCACGTCAACCTGTCCGGCATCGGCCTGACCCAGCATGCGCCGAACCCCGACGCCGCGCGCAAGCTGGTCGAGTGGATGACTACGCCCGAGGCGCAGAGCATCTTTGCCGATGCAAACATGGAGTTTCCAGCTAATCCGGATGTGAAGCCGTCTTCGGAAGTGGCCTCGTGGGGCGAGTTCAAGGCCGATACCATCCCGGTCGAAGTCGCCGGCAAGCGCCAGGCGGAAGCCATCAGACTGATGGATCGGGCGGGCTGGCGGTAAAGGTAGACCGGGTCACGCTCCACCGACCCGATGCGCGGACTTCAGGCTTGTTGTCGGGTTACGCCTTCGGCTAACCCGACCTACAGCTGCCTGCGGCTGCGGTTATACTCGACGCCCCCGCCTGGCCGGGGGCGTTTTCATTTCTGCTTCCGAGGCTTGCGTGTCCCACCCCGTCGAGCGCCGCTGGTATCCCCTCACATTTACAGTGGCTGCGCTGGTATTGCTGCCGTTGAGCGTCCTGTTGATCAGCTGGGGCGACATCGATGGCGAGATATGGTCGCACCTCTGGGAAACCCAGATTCCGCGCCTGCTGGGCAATACCCTGACGCTGCTGCTGGGTGTGGGGATCGGTGTGGTAGCGCTGGGCGTCAGCCTCGCCTGGTTGACGGCGCTCTGCGAATTCCCCGGTCGACGCTGGCTGGACTGGGCGCTGATGCTGCCCTTCGCGATTCCCGCCTACGTGCTGGCATTCGTTTTCATCGGCCTGCTGGACTTCGCCGGACCGGTGCAGACCCTGGCGCGCGAGTGGTTCGGCAGTGGGGTGCGCTTCCCCAGGGTGCGCTCCACCGGCGGGGTGATCATCGTCCTGGTGCTGGTGTTCTATCCCTATGTCTACCTGTTGGCGCGTTCGGCGTTCATCGCTCAAGGCAGGGGGCTGATGGAAGCTGCGCGGGTGCTCGGGCAGTCGCCCTGGAAGGCCTTCTGGAGCGTGGCGCTGCCCATGGCGCGACCTGCGATTGGCGCCGGACTGGCGCTGGCGCTGATGGAAACCCTGGCCGATTTCGGTGCGGTTTCAGTGTTCAATTTCGATACTTTCACCACCGCCATCTACAAGACCTGGTACGGCTTTTTCAGTCTCACCAGCGCCACGCAACTGGCCAGCCTGCTGCTGCTGGCGGTGATGCTGGTGCTCTACGGCGAGCGTCGTGCCCGTGGCGTGGCCAGGCCGGCCAATGACCGGGCGCGTTCGACCGCGCTTTATCATCTGCGCGGCTTCAAGGCGCTTGCGGCCAGTGGCTGGTGCGGGCTGGTGTTTCTCTGCGCCTTCGTCATCCCGATGCTGCAGTTGCTGGCCTGGTTCTGGCAACGCGGGCGCTTCGATCTCGATGAGCGCTACGCCGGGCTGATCCTGCATACGCTTTATCTGGGCGGGCTTGCGGCGCTGATCACCGTCGCGGTGGCCTTGCTGCTGGCCTTCGCCCGGCGGCAGGCGCCGGTTCGCTCGATCAGGGCGGCCGTCGGGCTGGCGAATCTCGGCTATGCGCTGCCGGGTTCGGTACTGGCGGTGTCGATCATGCTTGCCTTCAGCTACCTCGACCGCGAGCTGGTCATTCCGCTTTCCGCCTGGCTCGGTGGCGCTGGCAAGCCCATCCTGCTCGGCAGCCTCGGCGCCTTGCTGCTGGCCTATCTGATTCGTTTCATGGCCGTGGCGTTCGGCCCGCTGGAAAATGCCCTGGCGCGTATCCGCCCATCGCTGCCGCAGGCCTCGCGCAGCCTCGGCGTGGGCGGTCCGGCACTGTTCTTCCGGGTCTACCTGCCGCTGCTGCTGCCCGGCACCCTGAGCGCCGCGCTGCTGGTATTCGTCGACGTGCTCAAGGAAATGCCGGCCACGCTGTTGATGCGGCCCTTCGGTTGGGACACCCTGGCGGTGCGCATCTTCGAGATGACCAGCGAGGGCGAGTGGGCGCGTGCCGCACTGCCGGCGCTGACGCTTGTGCTGGTGGGGCTGTTGCCGGTGATCCTGCTGATCCGGCGTTCGGCCAAAGGGTGAAAGACGGCTGTCGCATGTGCCGTGACCTGTCACAACCTTGGGGCTACAATGCGCGCCATTCAAAAGTCGCATGTCTTTGGCGGGGCGGCTTTATATAGGCTTTACCTCTGCCGCTTCGGCGACCTGCCCGGAAGGAGAAACCCATGGGTCAGCGCACTCCCCTTTATGATCAGCATCTGGCGCTCGGCGCGAAAATGGTGGATTTCGGCGGCTGGGACATGCCGCTGCATTACGGCTCGCAGGTAGAAGAGCACCACCAGGTCCGCCGTGATTGCGGCGTATTCGATGTTTCCCACATGACCATCGTCGATGTCGCCGGTGCTCAGGCCAAGGGCTATCTGCAGCGCCTGCTGGCCAACGACGTGGCGCGCCTGAGAGAAGTCGGCAAGGCGCTCTACAGCGCGATGCTCAACAAGGCCGGCGGGGTGATCGACGACCTGATCGTCTACCTGACCGAGCAGGGCTACCGCCTGGTGCTCAATGCCGGTACGCGCGACAAGGATATGGTCTGGCTGCAGTCCCATGCCGAGGATTTCGAGGTCACGCTGCACGAGCGCGCCGACCTGGCGATGCTTGCCATCCAGGGGCCGCAGGCGCGCGCGCGGATGATGGACATCGTCGCCCAGAGCCGCACCACCCTGATTCAGGAACTCAAACCCTTCTACGGCCTGACGGCGGGCGACTGGTTTATCGGACGTACCGGTTATACCGGCGAGGATGGCCTGGAAATCATCCTGCCGGCCGAGGAGGCGCCGGACTTCTTCAGCGAGCTGGTCGGGGCCGGTATCGCGCCCATCGGCCTCGGAGCCCGTGACACCCTGCGCCTGGAGGCCGGGCTGAATCTCTACGGTCAGGACATGAATGAAGACGTCTCGCCGCTGGCTGCGAACATGGGTTGGTCCATCGCCTGGGAACCGGCGGAACGCGACTTCATTGGCCGCGCGGCCCTGCAGGCGCAGCGCGAGCACAACGAGCAGCCGCGTCTGGTCGGCCTGGTGCTCGAAGAGCGCGGTGTGCTCCGGGCACATCAGGTGGTGCGGGTCAACGGCATCGGCGAAGGTGAAATCACCAGTGGCAGCTTTTCGCCCACGCTGGGCAAATCCATCGCCCTGGCTCGCGTGCCCGCCAATACCGCCGAGCGTGCCGAAGTGGAGATTCGCAACAAATGGTATCCCGTGCGCGTTGTGCAGCCGACCTTCGTGCGCAACGGCAGGGTACTGGTATAAATTCGACCCGACCGCTTCGCGCCACAGCCGTGCGCGACCCGCACCGACAGCCATGAGGACAGATGAATGAGCGACCTACCCAGCGATCTGCGTTACGCCGCCAGCCATGAATGGGCCCGTCAGGAGGCCGATGGCAGTGTCAGTGTGGGCATTTCCGATCATGCCCAGCAGGCGCTGGGAGACGTGGTCTATGTCGAGCTGCCGGAAGTCGGCCAGCAACTGAAGGCAGGCCAGCAGGCCGGCGTGGTGGAGTCGGTCAAGGCGGCATCGGACATCTATGCGCCGATCTCCGGTGTCGTCATCGCCGTCAACGAACTGCTCGCCGACGCGCCCGAGCAGGTCAACAACGAACCCTACGGCAGCTGGTTCTTCCGTCTGCAGCCGGATGCTCCGGCAGAGCTGGAGGCGCTGCTCACGGCAGATGCCTACAAGGCCTCCTGCGACGCCGACGCCTGATCGCTCAATCGCCAAGCCCCGCTCTGTCGGGGCTTTTCTTTTTTGGTTGTGTCCCCGTTACGTGTTGCTGGAGCATGCCTGGTAGGTCGGGTAACGCTTTATCGACCCGACAGGCGAGCGTCCAGAGGCGTTAAATGCCGAGGGGCAGACAGGGATTATCGGATTAGGCCTTCGGGGCGTCGGATTACGCCTTCGGCTAATCCAGGCTACGGGCTACAGCTGGAAGGGTGGGGGACTGTTTGTGGGAGCGGCTTCAGCCGAGAAATTCGCGGAGTGCTCTGGTTCCAAAAAAGCGCTCCCACAAATGCAGGTTTGCTCCGCCAATACGTAATTGGAACATAGTCTTCTTTTTCGAGAGTAGCTACCCATGCCGTTCATGCCATCTCTTTCCCAGCTTCAGCAACCCGATGCCTTTCTGCGCCGTCATATCGGCCCTGACGCGCCCGAGCAGGAGGCCATGCTGGAGGCGCTCGGGCTGGGCAGTCGCGAGCAACTGATCGATGAAACCGTGCCTCCGGCGATCCGCCTGCGGGGCGAGTTGGCATTGCCGGCGGCGCTGGATGAGCAGGATGCCCTGGCGCGCCTGCGCGGTCATGCCGAACGCAACCAGCTGTGGACCAGCCTGATCGGCATGGGTTACCACGGCACCATCACCCCGCCGGTGATCGTGCGTAACCTGCTGGAAAACCCCGGCTGGTATACCGCTTACACGCCCTATCAGCCGGAGATTTCCCAAGGCCGCCTCGAAGCGCTGCTGAATTTCCAGCAACTGACCATGGACCTGACCGGCCTCGATCTGGCCAACGCCTCGCTGCTGGACGAGGCCACGGCAGCCGCCGAAGCCATGGCGCTGGCCCGAAGGGTGTCGAAGAGCGCCAGCAATCGTTTCTTCGTCGATGAGAACTGCCATCCGCAGACGCTCTCGGTGATGCGGACCCGCGCCGAGGGCTTCGGTTTCGAACTGGTGGTTGGCGCCATTGAGGCCATCGAGGGGCAGGCGCTGTTCGGTGCGCTGCTGCAATATCCCGATAGCCATGGCGAGATTCGTGATCTGCGACCCGTCATCGAGCAGTTGCATGCCGGGCAGGCGCTGGCCTGCGTGGCTGCCGACCCGCTCAGCCTGCTGTTGCTGACGCCGCCCGGTGAGCTGGGTGCCGACGTGGTGCTCGGCTCGACCCAGCGCTTCGGCGTGCCCATGGGTTATGGCGGCCCGCATGCGGCCTATTTCGCCACCCGTGACGAATTCAAACGCGCCATGCCGGGCCGGCTTATCGGCGTCTCCCGTGATGCCCGTGGCAACACCGCGTTGCGCATGGCGCTGCAGACCCGCGAGCAGCATATCCGCCGCGAGAAGGCCAACTCCAATATCTGTACGGCGCAGGTGCTGCTGGCCAATATCGCCAGCAGCTACGCGGTCTACCACGGCCCCGAAGGGCTCAGACGCATCGCCCAGCGCGTGCACCGGCTGACGGCGCTGCTCGCTGCCGGGCTGGAGCGCAAGGGCATGGTCCGCCTCAACCGGCACTTCTTCGACACCCTGACCCTGGAAGTGGGCGGTGCACAGACGGCCATCATCGAAAGCGCGGCGGCAGCGCGGATCAACCTGCGCATCCTTGGGCGCGGCAGGCTTGGCGTCAGCCTCGACGAAACCTGCAGCGAGACGACCGTCGAGCAACTGCTGGCGATCTTCCTCGGCGCTGATCACGGGTTGGAGATCGCTGCGCTGGATGCCGGCGAAATCGCCAGTGGCATCCCGCCCGGATTGCGGCGCAGCAGTGCGTACCTGACCCATCCGGTGTTCAACACGCACCACAGCGAAACCGAGATGCTGCGCTACCTCAAGCAGCTGGAAAACAAGGACCTGGCGCTGAATCAGGCGATGATTCCGCTCGGCTCCTGCACCATGAAGCTCAACGCTACCAGCGAGATGATCCCCATCACCTGGCCGGAATTCGCCAACCTGCACCCCTTCGCTCCGCGCGAGCAGGCCCAGGGTTACCGGCTGATGATCGACGAGCTGGAAACCTGGCTCTGTGCGATCACCGGCTTCGATTCGATTTCGATGCAGCCCAACTCGGGCGCACAGGGTGAATACGCCGGCCTGGTCGCCATCCGCAAATATCACGAGAGCCGTGGCGAAGGTCAGCGCGATATCTGCCTGATTCCCTCGTCAGCCCATGGCACTAACCCGGCCACGGCGCAGATGGTCGGCATGCAGGTGGTCATCGTCGATTGCGACCGGGGGGGCAACGTCGATCTGCAGGATCTGGAACGCAAGGCCGCCGAAGCCGGCGGCAGGCTCGCCTGCCTGATGATCACCTATCCCTCGACCCACGGCGTGTACGAGGAAAACGTTCGCGAGATCTGCGCGGCGATCCACGCCCGGGGCGGGCAGGTCTACATGGATGGCGCCAACCTCAACGCCCAGGTCGGCCTGGCGCGGCCAGCGGACATCGGCGCCGACGTCTCGCACATGAACCTGCACAAGACCTTCTGCATTCCCCATGGCGGCGGTGGCCCGGGCATGGGGCCGATTGGCGTCAAGGCGCATCTGGCGCCCTTCGTCGCCAATCATCCGGTGGTGGAGCTGCAGGGACCTGATGCGCGCAATAGCGCGATCAGCGCCGCGCCCTGGGGCAGCGCCAGCATCCTGCCGATCAG
Organism: Stutzerimonas stutzeri; assembly: GCF_013522825.1. Classification (GTDB taxonomy): domain Bacteria; phylum Pseudomonadota; class Gammaproteobacteria; order Pseudomonadales; family Pseudomonadaceae; genus Stutzerimonas; species Stutzerimonas stutzeri_AK. Next base: position 75,388 of record NZ_JAAMQZ010000003.1, on the reverse strand, counting down.
CTGGATGTACATTGCCATGATGGGCCCGCAGCTGCGCGAAGCCACGGAAGTGGCGATCCTCAGCGCCAACTACCTGGCCATGCGTCTTGGCGAGGCTTACCCGGTGCTCTACAGCGGGCGCAACGGGCGCGTGGCGCACGAGTGCATCATCGACCTGCGTCCGCTCAAGGCGCAGACCGGCATCAGCGAGGAAGACGTCGCCAAGCGCCTGATGGATTATGGCTTCCATGCGCCGACCATGTCCTTCCCGGTGCCGGGCACGCTGATGGTCGAACCCACCGAGAGCGAATCGAAGGCCGAGCTGGATCGCTTCGTCGAAGCGATGCTGAGCATCCGCGCCGAGATCGCCCGCGTTGAGAAGGGCGACTGGCCGGCGGACAACAATCCGCTGGTGAGTGCGCCGCACACCCTGGCCGACGTGATCGACGCCTGGGAGCGGCCCTACAGCATCGCCGAAGCCGTCACCCCGAGCGCCCACGCGCTGGCACATAAGTACTGGCCGGCGGTGAACCGGGTCGACAACGTGTTCGGCGATCGCAACCTGTTCTGCGCCTGCGCGCCGGTCGAGGATTATCGGGATTGAAGCACTTGATGCCCCAGGGAGCGTAGCGTCGGGTGTTACAGCCACCGTGGCCGCGCACGTCGGGTCGGTGAAGCGTGACCCGACCTACAGCAGCGCAAGCTATGCCTTCGTAGGTCGAATTAGCCGAAGGCGTAATCCGACGATACGCAGGTGAAATCCGACGGGGCTGTCGCCGGTGGCGCGTTAACGCATCAGGCTTCAGGCTCTTCGTCGAACATCCCCAGCAGCTCGGCAAGCTTGAGTTGCGCTTCCTCGACGCCTTGGCGCTTGGGTGCGGAGAACAGCTGTACGCTGACGCCGTTGCCCCATTCCCTGTGAATGTCGCGCTGGATCGCCAGCAGAGCGCTTTTCGCCGCACCGAAGGCCAGCTTGTCGGACTTGGTCAGCAGGATATGCAGCGGCATTTCGCTGGCGCCGGACCAGTCGAGCATCATTCGGTCGAACTCGGTCAGCGGGTGGCGGATGTCCATCATCAGGAATACCCCGGCCAGGCTTTCGCGGCTGCTGAGGTAGGCTTCGAGGTGGCGCTGCCAGTGCTGCTTGAGCGGAATCGGCACCTTTGCATAGCCATAGCCGGGCAGATCGACCAGGCGGCGCTCGTCATCCAGGCGGAAGAAGTTCAACAGCTGGGTGCGACCAGGCGTTTTCGAGGTGCGCGCCAGGCTGGCATGGGTCAGGGTGTTCAGCGCGCTGGACTTGCCCGCATTGGAGCGACCGGCAAAGGCGACTTCCAGTCCCTCGTCAGCCGGGCACTGATCGACCTTGGCGGCGCTGGTCATGAATGTGGCTTGCTGGCAGAGGCCGAGAATCGGGTTTTTCGGGAGCATGATGGTTCCGGTGGGGCAGCTGGGCTGCAGCATCTTGTCAGAGCGACGAAACGTCACACGGACCTCGATGGGGCAATGGTTCATTTCCGTTTCACGGTTGCCAGTATATAATGCCGCAGATTTTGTGCGCGCTTTGCTCTGAAATGAACACCCTGATTCCGGTTTTCCGCTTCTGCAGGAGCGGACGGCAGGTTGCGATTTCGGGTGATGGCGCCAGCAAGCATAACGAGCGTGCCGCAGCCCGTGCTGCCGGTGGCCGACAAGTTTCCCTTTAAACCCTTAGCCGTAGTTGGATGAGCTGATGAACAAAGTACTCGTGAGTCTGCTGTTGACCCTTGGCATCACCGGTATGGCCCATGCGGCTGGCGACGCAGAAGCCGGTCAGAGCAAAGTTGCCGTGTGCGGCGCTTGCCACGGGGCCGATGGCAATAGCCCGGCACCGAACTTCCCAAAACTCGCCGGTCAGGGCGAGGTCTATCTGCTCAAGCAGCTGAAGGATATCAAGGCCGGCAGTACACCCGGCGCCCCTGAGGGTGTTGGTCGCAAGGTTCTGGAAATGACCGCCATGCTTGACCCTTACAGCGATCAGGACCTTGAAGATATCGCCGCCTACTTCGCCAGCCAGAAAGGCACAGTCGGCATGGCCGATCCGGCGCTGGTCGAACTGGGTGAACAGCTCTTCCGTGGTGGCAAACTTGATCTGGGCATGCCGGCCTGCACCGGTTGCCATGCACCCAACGGCGCGGGTAACGAGCTGGCGGCCTTCCCGCATCTGGGTGGCCAGCATGCTGCCTATACTGCCAAGCAACTGGTGGATTTCCGCGAAGGCAATCGCACCAATGATGGCGATACCATGATCATGCGCGCCATTGCCGCCAAGCTTAGCAACAAGGATATCGAAGCCCTGTCCAGCTACATCCAGGGTCTGCACTGACAGCGCTTGCGTTCCTGTCGGTGAAAGAAGGGCGTTCAGGCTTTGGCCGAACGCCCTTTTTCACATTGGCGGTGTCTACAATGAGCGTCAAGAGATTGAAAAGACGCTACAAGGCGCTGGCTCGCAGGGCTTCTTTGAGGCAGCCTGTCGTGCTATCGCTCAGTCGTTCATAGCCAAGGAGTCACCATGCGCACATTCATGCTCAGCGCCATCATCGCCGCCGCCAGTCTGTTCGGCCTGTCTGCCCATGCCGAAACGTTTCGTGCAGGCAAGGAATATGTCGAGCTGACAGCGCCGGTACCGGTGGCCGAGCCCGGCAAGATCGAAGTGGTGGAGCTGTTCTGGTACGGCTGCCCGCATTGCTACCAGTTCGAGCCGGTCATCAATCCCTGGGTCGAGCAGTTGCCCGAGGATGTGGATTTCAAGCGGGTTCCCGCCATGTTCGGCGGCATCTGGAACCTGCATGGCCAGCTGTTTCTGGCTCTTGAGTCGATGAATGTCGAGCAGAGTGTGCATGATGCCGTGTTCAGCGCTTACCACAATGAAGGCAACAAGCTCGATACACCGGAAAAAATGGCGGATCTGCTTGCTGACAAGGGCGTTGACCGCGATGCCTTCCTCAAGGCTTTCAATTCCTTCGGTGTGAAAGGCCGCGCAGAGCAGGCCAAGAAACTCGGCATGGCCTATCAGATAACAGGCGTGCCGGTGCTGGTGGTCAATGGCAAGTACCGCTTTGACCTCGGTTCGGCCGGTGGTCCGCAGCGTACGCTCGACGTTGCCGATTTCCTGATCGAAAAAGAACGCGCAGCCCGGTAGCGCAGGATGTTGCGTCGCTGGAGTTCACCGCGTCTGGCCGGTCCCGGCCAGACGCGAGTCAATTCCCAATGCCTGGATGCCAGCGGGCTGCCCTGCGATGGCCGGCTGCGTCTGCTCAGTTTCAACATCCAGGTGGGGATCAGTACCGAGCGTTACCATCACTACCTGACCCGCAGCTGGCAGCACCTGTTGCCTCATGCGGGGCGCGCCGGCAATCTGCAGCGTATCGGTGATCTGCTGGGCAACTACGATCTGGTGGCCCTGCAGGAGGCGGATGGCGGCAGCCTGCGTTCAGGCTATATCAATCAGGTCGAACACCTGGCCCAGCTCGGCGCCTTTCCCTACTGGTATCAGCAACTCAATCGCAACCTTGGCCGCTTCGCCCAGCACAGCAATGGCGTGCTCAGTCGCCTGGAGCCGCAAGGGCTTGAAGATCATCCACTGCCGGGGCCGTCCGGGCGTGGCGCGATTCTGCTCAAGTTCGGTGAGGGCGAGGATGCCCTGGTGGTGGTGGTCATGCATCTGGCGCTGGGCGGTGGGACCCGAACCCGGCAGCTGGCCTATATCCGCGAGCTGATCGGCGGTTACCGCCATCAGGTGCTGATGGGCGACATGAATACCCATGCCAGCGATCTGCTGGAGAATTCACCACTGCGCGACCTCGGTCTGCAGGCACCGCAGATCGAGGCGACCTTCCCTAGCTGGCGCCCGCAGCGCTGCCTGGATCATATCCTGCTGAGCCCCAGCCTGACCCTCGAACGTGTCGATGTGCTGGCGCAGGCGACATCCGATCATCTGCCGGTAGCGGTGGAAATTCGCCTGCCCGACTCCCTGCATGGCGATGCGTTTCCCATTCCCAAGGATAGGGTGAAATGAACGAAGAAGCTTCTCGCTGGAAGGAAAAATACCTGGCTTCGCTGGAGCAGCAGGAGCAGCTCGAAGCCCGCTGGAATATCCGTCTCGATCTGTTGCGGCGCAGCCTGGTGCGCAGCAGCCTTGCTGTTGAGGGGGCCGATCCTGTGGTCGAAAAGTGCATGCGCGACTTGCGCGAAGTGCTGCGCGACGATGATCTGGATCATGGCCTGGCGGCGCTGGTGCCGCGTCTCGAACGTGCCGTGCTGGCTACCGAACGTAACAAGCAGGAGCGTATCGAGCGTCTGGCTCAGGGCTTTCAGCGTCTGACTGCGCAGCTGCTGGCGCTGCCGTTGCCCAGCGAAGTGCGCAAGCCCTTGAAGGCCTATGCGCGAAAAGTACGGACACGTGCGGCGCAGTCGCGCGAGCTGCCCGTGCTGCTGGGGGAGTTGGGCGAGCTGCAGGATCGGGCGCTGACCGTGCAGATGGCGGGCGTCCCGCGTCCCGTGGGCCTGTTCGGCAGGCTGTTCGGTCAGCGCGAAGCCGATGCAGCCACTGCTGTGGAGGTGACTGGCGCAGCCGTTGCGCCAGAGCCCTTGGCCGCCGACTCGCAGATTGAGCCGGAAACAGCGGCCGCCACCGCCGTGCGTGCCTCACGCCAGACGGCGCCGGTCGCTCCTGCACCCTTGCCGACGCTGCCCGATCATGACGAGTCCCTTGGCTTGCAGGCCGTAGCCGATCCCGACGAGCCGCCTGCACTGTTGGAAGAAGAAAGCCAGACGTCGGCCCTGCTCGCCAGTGCCGGCGAGACGCTGGGTTATGTGCTGCCTGCAACGCCGGAGCAGGCTTACAGCGCCATTGCCGAGCGCGTGGAGTCGATGCTGTTCGGTCTGCTCGACGATATGCAGCAATGCGAGCCGCAGCAGGCCCAGGTGCAGGCGCTGCGTGAGCGGATTCAGCGAGGTCTGAACTGGTACGAACTGGTCCCGGTGCTGGACGATCTGGCGCAACTGATGATCGCCGTGGCCAATCAGGGCCAGCGAGAGTTCGAAAGCTATCTGCAACTGCTCAACGAGCGTCTGGCCAGCATGCAGGAAAGCCTCGGCGCGACGCATGACGGGCATGCGCGCAGCAGGGAAACCGCACAGGCACTGGATGAAGAGTTGCGCCAGCAGGTTGGCGGGCTGCAGAGCAGTATGCTCGAAGCCAGTGACCTGTCCAGCCTCAAGCAGGCCGTACAGGCGAGACTGGATGGCCTGCTGGAAACCGTCGATATCTATGAGCGTCAGCGCAGCGAACATGAAAAACAGGTGGGCGAGCGCCTGAGTACGCTGATCGAGCGAGTCGCGAGCCTTGAACAGGCCGCCACCGGCATGCGTCAGCATCTGGCCGAGCAGCGCAAGAAGGCGCTGCGCGATCCGCTTACCGAGCTGCCCAATCGGGCGGCCTGGGACGAACGCCTGGAAATGGAGGTTGCGCGCCAGCAACGCTACGGCGGTCAACTGCTGCTGGCCGTGCTGGACGTCGACCACTTCAAGCGCATCAATGACAGCTTCGGCCATCTGGCCGGCGATCGGGTCCTGAAGATCATCGCCAACGAGCTGCGCAAACGCTTGCGCAAGACTGATTTCATCGCCCGTTTCGGCGGTGAGGAATTTGCCCTGCTGCTTCCCGAGACACCGCTCGATGCCGGGCAGCAACTGATCGAAAGCCTGCGTGAAGGCATTCAGAACTGCCCGTTTCACTTCAAGGGTGAGCGCATCGAAGTCACCCTTTCGGGTGGGCTTGCCGCCTTTGTCGGACCGGAGCGCGCGGAGCAGGTGTTCGAGCGTGCCGACCGTGCGCTCTACCGGGCCAAGGATGCCGGGCGCAACCGAATCGAAATGGCCTGATGCCGATGAAACTACTGCTAGCCGTCACGTTGTCCATCCTGCTGGCGGGGTGCGCCAGCGGCCCGCGCATCGACACGCGTCATGTCTCAGTGGGACATGACAGCCGCGTGCAGTTCATCGTGGTGCATTACACCTCAAGCGACCTGGCACGCTCGCTGGATATCCTCAAGGGTGATGGCGTCAGCAGCCACTATCTGATCGGTGAGTCGCCCGCGACCATCTACCGGCTGGTGGACGAGAACCGCCGCGCCTGGCATGCCGGCGACAGCCAATGGCAAGGGCGGACCTGGCTCAACTCCAGCTCCATCGGCATCGAACTGGTCAACCGGGGCTATATCGAAGGTGAGCAGGGGCGGCTCTGGTATCCCTATTCCGATGCGCAGATCGATGCCCTGATCCTGTTGCTCAGGGACATCATGCAGCGTCACGGGCTCAAGCCAGGCGCGATAGTCGGTCACAGCGATATCGCACCACAGCGCAAGGTCGATCCCGGTCCGCTGTTTCCTTGGAAGCGCCTGGCCGATGCCGGGCTGGTGCCCTGGCCGGATGCCGCCGTGGTGGCCCGACAGCGCAGCCTGTATGCGCTGCAATTGCCTGATATAGCCTGGTTCCAGGCGCAGCTCGCGGCGCAGGGTTACCAAGTGCCGGGGCATGGCCATCTGGACCCGGAGACGCACAACGTCATCGCGGCGTTCCAGATGAAATACCGCCCGACACGTTTCGATGGCGAACCTGACGCCGAAACTGCAGCAATCCTGGCGGCGCTGAGCGCAGAGCCCTGATTCGCCATGCCCAATGAGTTCGCGGGCTTTTGCTGCTGGCTCCGCGCTGGCGCGGCAAAATCGGTCATAGCCTGGATTAGCCGAAGGCGTAATCCAGGTTTATGTAGGAGCGGGCCATGCCCGCGAACAAAGGCGCACGCTTCGATGCGGAATCACATCACGGGTATGGCCCGTTCCCACGAAGGGCAACCCACCGTAGCAGGCCATGCCCGCGAAGCTTTTGCGCGCCGAATATTCGCGGCCAAGGCCCCTCCCACGGTGGTGTCTCACCACGGCTCTGCAACGACAGTCTCTAAACCGGCAGCGCCATATAGAAAATGGTCCCGTGGCCGATCCGCGAGTGCACGCCGATACGGCCACCGTGCAACTGGACGATTTCCTTGCACAGGGCGAGGCCCAGACCGGCACCGCCCCGGCGGCGACCGATCTGCACGAAGGGTTCGAAGATTCGCGCCTGCTGGCTGTAGGGAATGCCCTCGCCATTGTCCTCGACACTCAGGATCACCCGTTCGCCGTGGTGTCGGGCCAGCAGGCGTATCTCGCCACCGTCCGGGGTGTGGCGCAGTGCATTGCTGAGCAGGTTGTCGAATACCCGTTCCATCTGCTGGCGGTCGAGCAGCAGTGTGGGCAGCGGCGACTGCAGTTCCAGGATGATCTCTATGGCGTTCGGCGCAGCCGTGGCGAGGAAGCGTTGCCGGGCCTCGCTGAGCAGCCGTCCGGCATCGCAGGGGATGGGGTCGAGTTTCTGCTGGCCGCTCTGATAGCGCGAGAAGTTCAGCAGATCGTTGATCAGGGTGACAAGGCGCTGCATTTCTTCATGCACGGTCTCGAACAGCTCGGCCTCGCGGCTGTTCGGCGGATGCTGCGTGCGTTCGCGCAGCAGGCTGAAGGCCATCTGCATGCCGGTCACTGGCGTGCGCAGCTCGTGCGAGGCGCGCAGCACGAACTCGTTGCGCACACGCTCGAAGGTGCGCTGGTCGGTGACGTCATGCAGCACCATCACGGCTCCACTGATCCGGCCATTGTGATGATTCACCGGGCTTATGCGCCAGGCCAGCAGTCGACGTTCGCCATCGGCCTCGATGACCAGATCCTGCGGCGGGTCGGACAGCGGCCTGTCAGCCAGAACCTGCTGTGCCGCCACGTCCAGTTCGGGATAGCCAAGGGCTTGGCCGAGGGTCGAGCCGATATGCTCGTCCTCCCACGCCAGCTGTCGTTGCGCGACCGGGTTGGCATGTTCCAGCCGACCTTGGCGATCGACGATCAACAGGCCGTCATCGATGCTGTCGAGCAGGGCCTGCAGGCGCTGCTGGCCATTGATCAGAGCTTCCACATTGGTCTGCTTGAACTGATGCAGGGCCTGCGACATCAGGCCGAAGCGCCGGATCAGAGTGGACAGTTCGGCGATGGGGGTGGCGGGCAGGCTGATATTGAAGTCGCCACGACCGATCTGGTCGGCGACTCGCGACAACTGCTCGATGGGGTCGCCGAGGCGGCGTGCGAAGCCGTGCGCCGTGACGAAGCCGATCAGCAGCACCGCCACGCCGGTCAGACCCAGCAGCCCGGCCAGCAGCTGCGATCGCTCGCGGCTGCGCATTTCGGTATCGCGAATCTGGTCGTAGGCATTCTGCTGCATGGCGACCATCAGTTCGCGCACCTGATTGAAGGACTGGCTCAGAGTATTGTCTTCGAGCAGCGTCAGCTTCGTGGTGGAGGCGGACTGCAGTTCGTTGAGGAAGCTGGCGTAGGCGTCGCCGATGGCCTGGTAGCTCTGATAGTCGCTTTCCTGCGACGCTTCGGCCAGTCCCTTGGCCAGTGCATTCCGGAAGGTCTGGCTGGATTCGTCGAGCGCTTCGCTGTCGTACTGTTCGCGCACCAGGATGAGCAGGTGGTTGCCGAGCGCCTGGCGCAGCTGCTGGTTGACTTCGATGACGCTGAAGTTGTCGCGAATCAGCTTTTCCTGGCTCTGCGCCATCTGCACCACGCTGACCAGTGCCAGCACCAGCCCCAGCAGCGCAACGGTCATCAGTGCCGAGAAACCCAGAAACAGCCGGGTTCTCAGCTTCATCTGAAGTTTCATAGGCCGTATTGCTTGCGCTTGCGGTACAGCGTGGAGGCGTCTATCCCGAGTGTCCGGGCGGCCTGATCGAGGGTGTCGCTGCTGCTCAGCACCCCGGCAATGTGCGCCCTTTCCAGCGCTTCGAGGCTCAGTGGCTCACCGATGCGCGGCGCGCTGCCGACGGCCTGCTCCGCCAGGCCCAGGTGACTGACCTCGATCATTTCCTGCGGACAGATGATGCTGGCGCGCTCGACCACGTTGCGCAGCTCACGCACGTTGCCGGGCCAGCGATAGGTTTTCAACGCGGCTATGGCGGTGTCGCTGAAGCCCCGCGCCGGTCGCCCATAGTTCTTGACGAAGAAGGCCAGGAAACGCTCGGCCAGCGCCAGCACGTCTTCGGGGCGCTCGCGCATGGGTGGCAGGTTCAGGGTGATGACGTTGAGGCGATAGAGCAGGTCTTCACGGAAACGTCCTTCGCGAACCATTTCTTCGAGGTTCAGGTTGGTGGCGGCAAGAATGCGCACATCGGCCCGGCGCGTGACCGGGTCGCCGACCCGTTCATACTCCTTGTCCTGGATGAACCTGAGCAGTTTAGGCTGCAATGCCAAGGGAAAATCGCCGATCTCGTCGAGGAACAATGTGCCGCCATCGGCCTGGTTGACTCGCCCCAGGGTGCTTTCGGTGGCGCCGGTAAAGGCGCCGCGGTTGTGCCCGAAGAGTTCGCTTTCCATCAGTTCGGCGGAAAGCGAGGGGCAGTTGATGGTGATGAAGGCCTTCTTCGAGCGCCGGCTCCAGGTGTGGATCGCCCGTGCCACCTCGCCCTTGCCGGTGCCTGACTCGCCGAGGATGAGGATGTTGGCATCGGTGTCGGCCACCTGTCGGGCGGTCTCCAGCACGCCCATCATGGCTGGACTGTGCGAACCCAGCGCATCGTTGCGCTTGCGCATCTCGCCTTCCAGCGCCTCCAGGCGCGCTGCCATCTGCCGCACCTCGAGCTGCTTGGCGGCGGAAAGACGCAGCTGCTCGGGGCTGCAGGGTTTGACCAGATAGTCCGCCGCGCCCGCCTGCATGGCGTCCACCGCCGTATCCACCGCCGAGTGAGCGGTGACGATCACCACGCGCATCCAGGGCGCGAGAATGCGCATCTGCTGCAGCACATCGAGACCATTATCTTCGCCCAGGCGCAGATCCAGAAAGCACAGATCGAATACCTGGCGCTGCAGGACGGCTTCGGCTTGCGCAGCGCTGGCTGCCGTAACCACCGTATAGCCGCGATCCTCCAGACAATAGCGGAAGGTGCGCAGGATTGCGGCCTCGTCATCGACCAGAAGAATGCGGCCACCGGTATCGGTCGTTTGATCCATGAATGCTCCAGACAGGCAGTAAAAGTCGCTGCCTGGCTAATCGGGTGGAAGTGGTCGGGTGCAGTTGGTTGCGCCGCGTATGTTGCGGCGCCTGCGTTAGTCTACGAAAACCCTTGCAAGTTGCACGGTGTAAATGGGTCTTTCCCGCACCATGCAATCCATTTTCAAGCGAAACGGCAAGCCAAGTCTCTGATTTTCCTGGCAAAGTTTTTCTTCCTCAGCTGGCATGCAGCTTGCGGCTCCTGCAGCGATGCGTTTGCACTCGTATTCGGAGGATCCATGGACCAGAACATGACGCAACTCAATGAACTCATCGAGATCACGCGCGACGGCCAGCACTTCTACCAGCATGCGATGGAGGAGGTGAAGGACGTCGAACTGCAGCATCTTTTTCGAGATATGGCCCAGGCCAAGACGCATATCATCCAGGCGCTGTCGGTAAAGGTTGCGGCGCATCAGCAGCAGCCGGCGCAGGGCGGCACCTTGGCTGGAAAACTGCGCGAAATGTACGCCGACACCAAGGCGCGTCTCGGGCATGCCGATGCGGTCTATGTGGATCAGCTCGACCAGACCGAGGAGCGCATTCTCGCCGCCTTCGAGGATGCGCTGAAAACCGCCGAGCCGGATGTGCGGGCGCTGTTGGCCATTGAACTACCGAAAATCCGGGCCTGCCACGAGCGTATGCACCGGCTCAATCAGGGTTCGTGAATGGACGGTCTTCAGCGGTCATGCAAAGCGCACGAGAGCGATTGTCCTATCGTGCAATTTAAGTTGGAGGTCTCGTTTTTGTTTTGCATAACTAGTTGATAAATAAAAGAAAATTAAGTTAATTGAGCTGGCATGACGGCTGCAATAGAACCACTGAACACAGACAGTTTGTACGTATGCCTGGAGGGAGTTGAGGATGAATCGTCAAGCGCGTTTCTCACTGGTTAGTAAAGGTTTTCTCACCGCTGCGGTGGTTACGCTGCTCATTGGTGCTGAACAGCCGATGTCACAACCGCTCAGCCAGACACCTCATGAATCGGTGGAACGAATCCGCATGTACGACGCTCAACCAATAGGGATCGTGCAAACCGGACAGGCAGCGAGCAGGGTCGAGACCATGCCGCTGCGGTCGGAGCAGCGCTGGGTTTTCTGAGTAGTAGAGCCAGTCTGGTCGTCAGTTGGCGATCCCGCTGAAGTTGTTTCTGAACCGAAGAGGAGTCACACCATGCTGAGTTGGGCCATTACATTCCTGATCATCGCCATCATTGCTGCCGTACTCGGGTTCGGTGGTATCGCAGGTACTGCGACAGGTATCGCCAAGATTCTGTTCGTGGTTTTTCTGGTGCTGTTCGTAGCATCGCTGATCTTCGGTCGAGGTCGTGGGCCGCGTGTCTGATGCAACAAGCCGCCCGCAAGGGCGGCTGCAATACCTGTAACAACCCGGCAGGCCGTTTTCCAGAACCTGTTGGCTCATCCCTTCTTACATTCCCTCATGAATTGCCAGCAGCCGTGCGCATGGCCGTCGCCTTTGCGCGCCGTTATCATCGCGCGCAATCATCTGCGGGGAAAACCATATGCTCAATGGCCTCTGGCTAGGCTTCTTTCTGATCGCCCTGGTGGCGGCGCTGGTGCGCTGGCTGGTGGGTGGCGATCCGGCGGTATTCGCCGCGCTGGTGGAAAGCCTGTTCGCCATGGCCCGGCTGGCCGTGGAAGTGATGATCCTGCTGTTCGGCACCCTGACCCTGTGGCTGGGCTTTCTGCGCATAGCCGAGAAGGCCGGGCTGGTCGAATTGTTGGGTCGCGCCCTGGGCCCACTGTTCGCCCGGCTGATGCCCGAGGTGCCGCGCGGCCATCCGGCGCTGGGGTTGATCACCCTCAACTTTGCCGCCAACGGCCTGGGGCTGGACAACGCCGCCACGCCCATCGGCCTCAAGGCCATGCGCTCCCTGCAGGAACTCAATCCGTCGAGTACCACGGCGAGCAATGCGCAGATCCTGTTTCTGGTACTCAATGCTTCGTCGCTGACGCTGCTGCCGGTGTCGATCTTCATGTACCGCGTGCAGCAGGGCGCCGAAGACCCGACCCTGGTGTTCCTGCCGATCCTGCTCGCCACCAGCGCCTCGACTCTGGCCGGCTTGCTGTCGGTGGCGCTGATGCAGCGCCTGCGATTGTGGGATCCGGTGGTACTGGCCTACCTGATTCCCGGCGCGCTGTTGCTCGGTGCCTTCATGGCGCTGCTGGCCAGCCTGTCGTCGGTGGCACTGGCGCAGCTGTCGTCACTGCTTGGCAACCTGACCCTGTTCGGCCTGATCATCACCTTTCTGGTGGTCGGCGCGCTACGCAAGGTGCCGGTGTACGAAAGCTTCGTCGAGGGCGCCCAGGAAGGCTTCGATGTGGCCAAGAGCCTGCTGCCCTATCTGGTCGCCATGCTGGTGGCGGTCGGCGCCTTGCGCGCCTCGGGGGCGCTGGAGTTCGGCCTCGACGGCATCCGCTGGCTGGTCGAGGCGCTGGGCAGGGATACCCGCTTCGTCGATGCCCTGCCCACCGCGCTGGTCAAGCCATTCTCCGGCAGCGCGGCGCGGGCGATGCTGATCGAAACCATGCAGAACCATGGCGTCGACAGCTTCCCGGCACTGGTTGCGGCGACCGTGCAAGGCAGTACCGAAACCACCTTCTATGTACTGGCCGTGTATTTTGGCGCCGTTGGCATCCAGCGCGCCCGGCATGCGGTGGGTTGTGCGTTGCTGGCTGATTTCGCCGGGGTGATGGCGGCGATACTGGTTTGCTACTGGTTTTTCGGCTGATGCGTTGGTTGGCTTGTCGTTAACCCAAGACGGTTAAGGCCCCGGCTCGCAACGACTCAAGGCGCGACCCGCTGCCAGAGCCGGAACAGCGGCTCGGCAAGGAACATCACCAGGAACAGCCTCAGCACCTGCAGCGCGGTGACCAGCGCCACCGACAGCTGCAGCGCCTCGGCCGTCAGGCACAGTTCGGTGATGCCGCCGGGCATCATTCCCAGCGTCAGCGAGGTCTGATCCAGCGTCGCCAGCCAGCCCAGCGCTTCGGCCAGGCCGGCGGCAGCGAGCATCGCCAGCAGGGTGACGACCAGGATGCACAGCAGGAACGCCGGGGCGCTGCGAAAGAACGCCCGGTCGAAATGGCAGGCCAGCGAACAGCCGATCAGCCACTGGCCGAGCGCGCCGGCCCAGCCAGGCAGGCCCAGGTGCAGGTCGAAGGCGACGCTGCCCACCGCGCAGACGGTCAACGGGCCGAGCATCCACGGATTGGGCTGGCGCAGGCGCTCCCAGAGCAGCGCCAGCAGGCCGCCGGCGATCAGCAGCGCGAGCAGCCACGGCCAGCTCACCGGCGCGGTCGGCGGTGGCGGCATCGGCGGCAGGCGCCAGGTGAACAGCGCCGGCACGATCAGTACCACCAGCAGCAGGCGCAGGCTGTGCGCGGCGGCGACCCGCGCGGGCTCGGCGTCATGGCGGCTGGCCAGGTTGACCATCTCGCTGGCGCCGCCGGGCATGCTGGCGAAGAACGCCGTGGCGCGGTCGCTGCCGCTGCGCAGCAGGATGACGATGCCGATCCCGCCGAGCAGCAGGGTGATCAGCGCGCCGGCGAGGATGACGCCGAAGTGGCTGAGCACCTCGACCATCACCTCGCCGGTGAAATGCAGGCCGATGGCGCTGGCGACAATCCACTGCCCGGCCTGGCGACCGCGCGGCACTTCGGTCACCAGCCAGCCGCTGCAGCGCACCGCGATCACCGCCAGCAGCGAGCCGACCATCCAGGGCAGCGGCCAGTCGGCAATGCTCGCCAGCCAGCCGCCGGCGGCGCCGATCAGCGGTGTCGGCCACCAGCTTGGCAGGCGGCGCACGGAATGGGATGTGGTCACTGGGCTTCCTTGGCGTTGTCTGGTGGTAGGAGCGGGCCATGCCCGCGATGCACCTGGATGGCCGAGGTTCGCGGGTATGGCTCTCCTACAGGAGGCGTGCGGGCGGATTGCAACCCGCCCTACGGGTCAGGCGCCCATGGGTTGAGCCAGCCGCTGGCGGCGGGCGCGCCAGGTACGCCATATCGGCAGGGCGATCATCAGCGCCACCAGGCTCCAGACGCCCCAGGTGATCGGGCTGGCGAACAGAATGCCGAGATTGCCGTCGGAGATCGACAGGGCGCGACGCAGGTTCTGCTCCATCAGCCCGCCGAGGATGAAGCCCAGCAGGATCGCCGACAGCGGGAAGTCCATCTTGCGCAGGATGTAGCCGGCAATACCGATGCCGATCATCAGAAACAGGTCGAATGCGGTGGCGTGCACTGCGTAGACACCGATCGAGGTGATGATGGCGATGGCCGGCACCAGTGCCCAATACGGCACGGCGAGGATCTTGGTGAAGACCTTGATCATCGGCACGTTCATCACGATCAGCATGATGTTGGCGACGAACAGCGAGGCGATCAGACCCCAGACGATGTCCGGCTGGTCGCGGAACAGCAGCGGGCCGGGGGTGATGTTGTACAGCGTCAGCGCGCCGAGCATCACCGCGGTGGTGCCGGAGCCAGGCACGCCGAGGGTCAGCATCGGTACCATGGAGCCGCAGGCCGAGGCGCTGTTGGCGGTTTCCGGAGCGGCCAGGCCGCGCAGGTCGCCGTTGCCGAACGTGTTGTCCTTCACCGCCAGACGCTTTTCACTCATATAGGCCACGGCGCTGGCCAGGGTTGCACCGGCGCCCGGCAGGATGCCCAGGAAGAAGCCGACCGCGCCGCTGCGCAGGTTGGTGGCCAGTACCGACAGGCCTTCCTTGAGGTTGAACAGCATGCGGCCCTTGGCCTCGATGGCCTTCTGGCCATGGTGAGTACGCTCCAGCAGCACGAGGATTTCGCTGACCGAGAACAGCCCGAGCACCAGCACCACGAACTGGATGCCATCGGCCAGGCCCAGGCTGCCGAAGGTGAAACGGTACACGCCACTGTTGGAGTCGATGCCGACACAGGACAGGAACAGGCCGATACAGGCGGCAATCGCGGTCTTCATCGGTTTGTTGCCGGCCATGCCCGCCAGGCAGACGATGGCGAACACCATCAGCACGAAATATTCCGCCGGGCCGAAGGCCACCGCCCATTTCGCCAGCAGCGGGGCGAAGATCACCACGCCGCAGGTGGCCATCAGGCCGCCGACGAAGGAGCTCCAGGCCGAGATCGACAGGGCCACGCCCGCCTTGCCCTGACGCGCCAGCGGGTAGCCGTCGAGGGTGGTCATCACCGCCGAGGCTTCGCCGGGGATGTTCAGCAGGATCGAGGAAATCCGCCCGCCGTATTCGCAGCCCAGGTACACGGCGGCGAGCAGGATCAGCGCGGTTTCCGGTGGCAGGCCGAGGGCGAAGGCGATCGGGATCAGCAGCGCTACGCCGTTGATCGGCCCCAGGCCCGGCAGCAGGCCGACGATAGTGCCGATCAGGGTGCCGCACAGCGCGGTGAACAGGTTGTAGGGGCTCAGGGCAACGCCGAAGCCTTGGCCCAGGTAGCTAAAGGTATCCATCGGGTCAGATCTCCAGGGCGGAAAGGATGCCGAGCGGCAGGGGCACGTCGAGGATCTTGTCGAACAGCAGGTACAGACCAATCGCCAGCACCACGCCGGAAACCACACTGGCGAGCCAGGTGCCTTCATACAGGCGGGCCATGGCGATGCCGAAGATCAGGCTGGCCGGCACGAAACCCAGTGGCTCGAACAGGGCCGCGTAGAGGGTGAATATCGCCACGCAACCGATCACCTTGCCGATTACATGTCTATCCAGTGGCGGCTCATCGCTGGGCGAAGTCGTGCTGGCCGGCTTGACCAACAGATAGAGGGCGCCCAGACCCATGAGGATCAACAGCAGCAGCGGGTAGGCGCGTGGGCCGACCGGCTCGTAGGAGAAAGGTGCGTGGTAGCCCCAGGCGACGAGGCCCAGCCCGGCACAGGCCAGCAGCAGCACCGCACCGAAAATGCGTTGTGACATGAGGAAACCCTCGTTCTTGAGCATGGCAAAAGCATTCCCTGGGCGTCGCCCAGAGAATGATGAGAGTGGTATGCGGTTGGCGTCGGGCGTTACTGGATCAGGCCGAATTCCTGGGCCAGCTCCTTGTACTGGGCGACTTGCTTCTTCACGTAGGCGTCCAGTTCGTCGCCGGTCATGGCGAACGGATACAGCTCGCGGTCTTCACGCAGCCTGGCGAAGTCTTCGGACGCCAGCAACTGGTCGAAGGCGCTCTTCCACCAGGCATAGGCGTCGTCGCTGACTTTCGGGCCGACGTAGAAGCCACGGATCACCGGCCAGATCACCTCGTAGCCTTGTTC
Source organism: Stutzerimonas stutzeri (assembly GCF_013522825.1). Lineage (GTDB taxonomy): Bacteria > Pseudomonadota > Gammaproteobacteria > Pseudomonadales > Pseudomonadaceae > Stutzerimonas > Stutzerimonas stutzeri_AK. The sequence goes on along the minus strand of NZ_JAAMQZ010000003.1, from coordinate 58,954 downwards.
CCTGGCGGTCGGGATGTTGGCCACTACATCGCCCGGCAGGCGCTCTTCGGAGAACACCGCGAGGATGCGCATGTCGCCGCTTTCGATGTGCGGTACGGAGTCGGAGATGTCGGTACTGGCGACCTGGATATGACCACCGAGCAGCGCCGTGGCCAGTTCGCCACCACCTTCCATCGCCACGTAACGCAGTTCACGCGGATTGATGCCGGCAGCGCGGGCGATCAGCGCGGTTTGCATCCAGTCCTGGCTGCCCACGGTGCCACCGGAGCCGATCACCACCTTGCCCGGATTGTCCTTGAGGGCCTTGACCAGGTCGTCGAGGCTCTTGAGCGGGGAGTCGTTGCGCACGGCCAGTGCACCGTAGCTGGTGCCGACGCCAGCGAGCCATTTCACCGCGCTTTCGTCGAAGCGCCCGAACTTGCCCTGGGCCAGGTTGAGCAGCGAGCCGCTGGAAAAGGCGGTGATGGTGCCGGCTTCGGATGGGCGCTGGGCGACCACGGCGTTGTAGGCCACCGCGCCGACGCCACCGGGCATGTAGGTGACGCGCATCGGCGCCTTCAGCAGTTTGCTTTGCACCAGCGCGCTTTGCGCCAGTTTGCAGGTCAAGTCGAAACCGCCACCGGGCGCGGCCGGGGCGATGCACTCGGGGCGGCGCGGTTCCTCGGCGACGACGGGGCCGGCGAGGGACAGGCAGGTGGCGGCCAGCAGGGTGGCGAACAGGGGCGTTTTCATCGGGCGGTTCTCCATTGGAGTGTTGTTCTGTGTGTTACCAGATCGGCAGGCTGTAGCTGACGATCAAGCGGTTCTCATCGGCGTCACGGGCGAAATCGGAGCGGAACATGGCGTTGCGCAGACGGATGGAGACGTCTTTCAGCGGCCCGCTCTGGACCACGTACTTGAACTCGATATCGCGCTCCCACTCGCCGCCTTTGGCGGTACTGCCGGCCATCTCGGCATGGTCGCCGGAAATGTAGCGGGTCAGGAAGGTCAGGCCGGGCACGCCGATGGCGGCGAAGTTGTAGTCGTAGCGCGCCTGCCAGGAGCGCTCGTCGGCATTGGCGAAGTCGTTGATCTGCACGAAGTTGACCAGGAAGGGGTCGCTGCCGTCGACATAGGCAAAGCCGGTATCGCCGCGCATCTGCTGGTAGGCGAGGCTGACCTTGTGGCCGTTCAGGCTGTAGCCGAGCATGCCGTTCCAGGCCTGGTTGTCGATCTTGCCGGCGTTGGCCGCACCGCTGTCCTTGCTCAGACTCACGCGCAGGTCGGCGCTCAGTTTACCGGGCCCTACGGGCTGTTCGGCGAGCAGGCCGAAGAAGTGCTGGCGGTAGATGTCGTCGAGGTCGGCGAAGTAATAGCGGCCGGTGATCTTGTCGCTGAACCTGTAGTCGATACCGGCCAGGACCAAATGATCGGCCTGGGCGCTACGAGCGAAGCGGCTGTTCTTGTTGTTCAGCGCGAGGTCTTCGGAATTGGTCGAGGAACGGTCGATGACCTTGTCCAGCCGCCCGCCGGTGAAGGTCAGGTTCTGCAGTTCGTCGGAAGTCAGCAGGCCGCCTTCGTAGATCTGCGGCAGGGTGCGGCTGGTGCTGGCCTTGACCACCGGCAACTCGGGAATATGCGAGCCGTAGCGAAGTTCGGTCTCGGAGAACCGGACCTTGGCGGTCAGCCCCAGGCGGCTGAACGTGTCCGGAGTACTGCCATCCTCGCTCACCGGCAGCAGGTCGGTACCGCTGCGCCCGCGCCCTGAGTCGAGCTTGATACCGAGCATGCCCAGCGCGTCGAGGCCGAAGCCGACATCGCCTTCGGTATAGCCGGACCTGATGTCGAGCAGCAAGCCTTGCGCCCATTCCTCGCGTTTGGCCTGGCCATCGCCTTCACGGAAGTCACGGTTGAGATAGATATTGTGGGTGTGCAGGGTTGCGCTGCTGTCTTCGATGAAACCGGCCTGGGCCAGTGACGCCAGGGTGGCGGTCGTAATGGCCAGGGCAAGACGAGCTTGCGTGGATCCGCTGATCTTCAGCATCGGGTGTCTCCGTCATTGTTCTTGTTAGTGTGCGGCGCTGCGCCGCATCCGGTGGTTCGAGCCACCTGTGAGCGATCCTAGGCGCTCAAGCTTTCGCCAGGCTTTCAGCGTTGCAAGTACTGGCTGACTTGCCGTTACACTGGCCGTCGATTCGGTGAAAGGCAGAGAGCGCCAATGCGAATTCTCCTGGTGGAAGATCACCTACAGCTCGCTGAAAGCGTGGCCCAAGCGTTGCGTGCGGCGGGCTGGACGGTCGATGTGCTGCACGATGGTGTCGCCGCCGATCTCGCCCTCGCCAGCGAGGACTACGCCCTGGCGATCCTTGACGTCGGCCTGCCCCGGTTGGATGGCTTTCAGGTGTTGGCGCGTCTGCGCGGGCGCGGCAAGACCCTGCCGGTGCTGATGCTCACGGCACGCAGCGAGGTGAGCGATCGGGTTCACGGGCTGAATCTGGGCGCGGATGATTATCTGGCCAAGCCCTTCGAGCTGGCCGAACTGGAAGCGCGGGTCAAGGCGCTGTTGCGCCGCAGCGTCGCCGGTGGCGAGCGCCAGCAGCGTTGTGGGGCACTGGTTCACGATCTGGATGCGCGGCGCTTCAGCCTGGACCAGCAGCCGCTGAGCCTGACCTCGCGGGAACAGGGCGTGCTCGAGGCGCTGATCGCACGGCCCGGGCGGGTCATGAGCAAGGATCAGCTGGCGGCGCAGGTGTTCGGCCTGGACCAGGACGCCAGCGCCGATGCGATCGAGATCTACATCCATCGGCTGCGCAAGAAGCTTGAGGGCGGCGCGGTGCGCATCGTCACCTTCCGCGGCCTGGGCTATCTGCTTGAAACCACGGATGAGTGAGGTGGAAGCGACCCCGCCGAAGCTGGGCAGCTTGCGCGCCGGGCTGCTGCGCCGCCTGACGGTCGTCCTGGCGCTGTTGATGCTGGTCGCGGGCATCAGCGCCTACTGGAACGGGCGCGCCGCCGCCGACACCGCTTATGACCGGACGCTGCTGGCCTCGGCTCGCGCCATCGCCGCCGGGCTGGTGGCCAGTGACGGCCAGCTACGGGCCAATGTGCCTTACGTTGCACTGGATTCCTTCGCCTACGACAGTGCCGGACGTATCTATTACCAGGTGCTGGATATCCAGGGGCGACTGGTCTCGGGCTACGAGAAATTGCCGGCGCCGCCACCGAATACGCCGCGTACCGACGACTATCCGGCGCTGGCGCGCTTCTATGATGGCAAGTACGAAGGACAGGGCGTGCGCCTGGTCAGCCTGCTGCAGCCGGTTACCGAGCCGGGCCACAATGGCATGGCCGAGATCCGTGTCGCCGAGACGCAGGGTGCGCGCGAGCGCATGGCGCGCGACCTGCTCATCGGCACCCTCTGGCGCATCGGTTCGCTCGCCCTGGCGGCGTTGCTGCTGGTGTGGCTGGCGATCAGCGTGGCGTTGCGCCCGCTGGGTAAGCTCGGGGAGCAAGTCGAACAGCGCCAGCCCGACGATTTGCGCCCTTTGCCACCGCTCGGTGTACAGCGGGAACTGATGCCGCTGGTGGCTTCGCTCAACCATTTCACCGAGCGCCTGCGCGGGCAGTTCGAACGGCAAGCGCGTTTTATCGCCGATGCCTCCCATGAACTGCGCACGCCGCTGGCGGCGCTCAAGGCGCGCATCGAGCTGGGGCTGCGCGAACCCGATCCGGCGACCTGGCGCAGGACCCTGGAGGAAGCCGGGCAGACCACCGACCGGGTCATCCATCTGGCCAATCAGCTGCTCTCGCTGGCTCGCATCGAGAGTGGCGCGCAGGCGGTGGCCGAGGGCGGCGCGCAGCGCCTCGACCTGTCGCAGCTGGCCCGCGAACTTGGCCTGGCAATGGCCGCGCTGGCGCACGAGCGCGGGGTGGCGCTGGCGCTGGAGGCGGAGCAGCCGGTGTGGATCAGGGGTGAGCCGACGCTGCTCAGCGAGCTGTTGAGCAACCTGGTCGACAACGCGCTGGCGCATACGCCGGTGGGCGGCAACGTGGTGTTGCGGGTGCGTGCGCCGGGAATACTTGAAGTCGAGGACGACGGGCCGGGAATCCCGCCGGACGAGTGCGACAAGGTCTTCGCGCGCTTTTATCGCCGCGACAGCCGCGGCCAGGGCGCGGGGCTCGGATTGGCGATCGTCGGCGAGATCAGTCGTGCCCACCGGGCCTCCATCGGACTGGAAGCAGGGCCGCTGGGCGGTCTACTGGTGCGGGTACGCTTTGCGCCGAGTGCTTCGTAGGGGTGTGCTTCGAGCACTTCGGGCCTCGCAGCCCCGCTCAGGCGCGCCGACGCCCCCAGAACTGTAGGGCGAGCCCTTGCATGCGTTCGGCCAGCCTGGCCACGTCGGCGGCGCATTCCTGGCTCTGCAAACCCGTCATGACCTGAGTGTCCGTGCCCTGGCGAATGCTGGCAACGCGCTGATTGATCGCTTCGCTGGCCGTGCTTTGCTGCTGTACGGCAGCGACGATGCGTGCGCCCATGGCGCTGATCTCACCCACCCTGGCATTGATGCCCTGCAGCGCCTGATCCGCTTCGCCGGCATGGGCGACGCTGTGTTCGGCCTGCTCGCGGCTGTGCTGCATGACGTCCACCGCATGTCGCGAGCCCGCCTGCAGGGTGGCGATCATGGTCTGGATCTCGGCGGTTGCCGACGTGGTGCGTGAGGCCAGTCCACGTACTTCGTCGGCGACCACCGCGAAGCCCCGGCCTTGTTCGCCGGCGCGTGCCGCCTCGATGGCCGCGTTGAGTGCAAGCAGGTTGGTCTGTTCGGCGATGCCGCGAATCACGTCAAGCATGCGGCTGATATCCAGACTGCGGGTTTCCACTTCCTGAATGGCCTCGGCAGCATGCTGGATATCATTGGCCAGACGGGTGATGCTGCTGCCGGTGCGGCTTACCACCTGGCGACCGGCATCCGACTCGTCGTGTGCCCGCGCCGTGACTTCGGCGGTGAGCTGCGTGCTGTTGGCGACTTCCTGCATACTGGCGACCATTTGCGCGATGGCGGTAGCCACCTGATCGGTATCCTGTTGCTGGCGTGTGGCGCTCTGGCTGCTGCTCTGCATGGCGGTCAGCAAGGTGCGGGCATTGTCACTCAGTTGATGGCTGGCATCGGTGATGCGCCCGACCATGGCGCCGGATTCGGTTTCCATCAGTTTCATGGCGAAGGCGATTTCGCCAATCTCGTCCTTGCGCCCGGTGTACACCCATTGGCTGTACGGGTTGCTGGCGATCTGTCGGGCCTGAGCCGCCAGCCGCCGCAGCGGCGTCAGGGCATACGCCACCAGGGCGGCGGCCAGCAGCGCACCGGCGGCGGCGCTGAGGATAGCGGGCAGAGCCGCGAGATCACCAAGCAGCGCGCCAATACCAATGCCGCCCGCCGCACCCAGGCTTGCAAGCAGGCTGGCCTTGGCACAGAAATCAGGCATCCAGCGGCGGCGCAAGGCGCGTGGTCGACGCTTGTTTTGCAGATCGCCGTAGAGCGCTTCGGCGGCGCGGATCTGCTCGGGTTGCGGCTTGACCCGCACGGACTGGTATTCGACCACCTGGCCGTCGCGGCTGATGGGTGTGACGAAAGCGCTGACCCAATAATGATCGCCGTTCTTGCAGCGATTCTTGACCACGCCCATCCAGGAATGCCCCGCGCGGACGCTCTGCCACAGATCCTTGAAGGCCTCTGCCGGCATGTCCGGATGCCGTACCAGATTGTGCGGCTGGCCGAGCAGCTCTGCCTCATTGAAGCCGCATATATCGATGAAGTCCGGGTTGGCGTAGGTGATTTGACCGTTGAGGTTGGTGGTCGAAAGAATATTGGCATTATCACCGACGGTGATTTCGCGTCCGCTGAGCGGCAGGTTTACTCGCATATTGGCGCTACCTTCCATGGTTGGAGGAGGACGAATGCAAGGCGATTCTTACGCGACGCGCAGGCCCGCCATGGGCTGCGTGTTCTTTTATCTTTTTATCTTTTTATCTTTCGATGTTGCGTTGAAGCGTGTGCGCTCTGGTTTCGGGTATTGGGGACTTCGATGGTCTTCATCCGGAACAGGTTCGCATGCACATCATCGTCTTTTGCCGCTTCAGGTTAAAGGGGGCTCGTGACAATTTTATGGATATCAGCGTGGGTGCAGGGTCGATGCGCCAGTATTCTGGCGACAGCTGCGCTGTCCGCGAGCTGTGATGGTTCACGGGGCCGCGTTTATGAGGGGAACGGCAGTACGGCTGGCGGGTCATACCGCTCAGGCGGGATGAGACTGATGTGCGGCTGGAGCCCCTCGATCGGTACGATCAGGACTTGATTGTGCTGGTCGTAAAATGTCGATGGCCTGCTAGACTCCGAACTTCTCGCGAAGGCTCACGAGGCCGGGTGGGACAAATCCAAAACAACCAATAAGGAGTGAATCCATGAAAGGCAAATCCTTGGCATGGATATTTTCCGCCGCGTTGGCGGGGACTGGTCTGAGCGGCATGGCTCAGGCGCAAGAGCGATTCGTCACCATCGGCACTGGCGGCCAGACCGGCGTTTATTACGTGGCCGGCCAGTCGATCTGCCGCTTCGTCAATCGCAATGCCGAAAACCTCAAGTGCAACGCGCCGGCCAGCGGTGGCGGTGTTGCCAACGTCAACGGCCTGCGTAGCGGCGAGTTCAACTTCGGCATCATGCAGTCGGACCATCAATACAAGGCGATGGAAGGCATTGCACCGTTCGAGAAAGAAGGTGCGATGGGTGATCTGCGTGCAGTCTTCTCCCTGCAGAGCGAAGTGTTTACCGTTCTCGCTCGCCGCGATGCCAACATCAAGGGGCTGGACGACCTGAAGGGCAAGCGCGTCAACATCGGCAATCCGGGTTCGGGCCAGCGCGATACGCTCGAAGAGATCATGCAGGTCAAGGGTTGGGACAAGTCGGTCTACAGCCTTGCCTCCGAACTCAAGCCGGCCGAGCAGGCCAGCGCCCTGAGCGACAACAACATCGACGCCATGACCTACTTCGTCGGGCATCCCAACGGCGCCATCCAGGAAGCGACCACTACCGTCGATGCCGTGCTGGTGCCGATTACCGGCGAGGCGATCGACAAACTGCTGGCCGAGAAAACCTACTACACCAAGGCCGAGATCCCCGGCGGGCTGTACAAGGGCAATGACTCGGCTACCCAATCCATCGGCGGCAAGGCAGTGCTGTCGACCAGCGCCAAGGTCGATGCCGACGTGGTCTATCAGCTGGTCAAGTCGGTGTTCGAGAACATCGATCGCTTCCAGCGCCTGCACCCGGCGTTCAAGGATCTCAAGCCCGAGGACATGATCAAGGTCGGCCTGACCGCGCCGCTGCATGAAGGTGCCGAGCGTTACTACAAGGAGCGTGGCTGGCTGTAACAGCCAGAGCCTGACGGCGCATGCCGCCAGGCCTGCAGCTCAGTGCATCGTGAAACCCGTGGCCAGACGGCCACGGGTTTTGCCGTTTCCGTTCCCCAACAGGCCTGCCCCATGCAAGACAAAGAACTCTCCACCGAAGAGCTGATCGCTCAGGATGTCGGCGCAAGATTGCCCGACGGGCTGATGGCCCATGTCATCGCCGGGCTGGCGCTGCTCTGGTCGCTATTCCAGTTGTGGATTGCCTCGCCGCTGCCGTACATCTTTCGCATTGGCGTACTCAACGATACCGAAACGCGGGCCATCCATCTGGCATTCGCGTTGTTGCTGGCATTTCTCGCCTATCCCGCCTTCAAGCGCTCGCCACGTAATCGTGTGCCATTGGTGGATATCGCCCTGGGCCTGGTCGCAGCTGCGAGTGCCGCCTATCTGTTCATCTTCTACCAGCAGCTGGCGTTGCGGCCAGGCAGTCTGACCACCGCTGACCTGGTGACTGCCTGCATTGGTATCCCGCTGCTGCTGGAGGCGACGCGTCGTGCGCTCGGCCCGCCATTGGCAATCATTGCCCTGGTATTCCTGATCTACAGCCTGGCCGGACCTTATATGCCCGGCTTCCTGGCCCATCGCGGAGTGAGTTTCACCGCGCTGGCCAACCACCAGTGGATCACCACCGAAGGCGTGTTCGGCATCGCCCTGGGGGTATCCACCAGCTTCGTCTTTCTTTTCGTGCTGTTCGGTGCGCTGCTCGAACGCGCAGGCGCGGGTCATTATTTCATCCAGCTGGCGTTCAGCCTGCTCGGCCACATGCGCGGCGGGCCGGCGAAGGCGGCGGTAGTCGCCTCGGGCATGACCGGACTGATCTCCGGCTCGTCCATCGCCAACGTGGTGACCACCGGTACCTTCACCATTCCGATGATGAAGAAGGTCGGCTTCAGCAAGGAGAGAGCCGGTGCGGTGGAGGTGGCTTCTTCGGTCAATGGCCAGATCATGCCGCCGGTGATGGGAGCGGCGGCATTCCTGATGGTCGAGTACGTGGGCATGCCCTATGTCGAGATCATCAAACATGCCTTCCTGCCCGCGGCGATTTCCTATATTGCGCTGCTCTACATCGTGCATCTCGAAGCGCTCAAGCAGAACATGCAGCGTATCGGCAATCACCAGCCCAAGCCTTGGCTGCGTCGTTTGACCGGCTTCGCTTTCGGTGCCGCGTTGATCTCCGGCCTTTCGCTGGCGGTGTACTACGGCCTCGGTTGGCTCAAGCCGGCGCTTGGCGACTACGCGCTACCGGGCATCTCGGTGCTGCTGGCGATTGTCTATCTGGCGCTGCTCAAGGTTGCTGCAAGTAATCCGCCCCTGCCGTCTGAAGACCCGGACAAGCCATTGACGGAGTTGCCGCAGACGCGCGCCGTACTGCTGTCGGGCCTGCATTTCCTGTTGCCGGTAGTGGTGCTGGTCTGGTGCCTGATGATCGAGCGTCTGTCGCCTGGCCTTTCGGCGTTCTGGGGTTCGGTGATGCTGGTGATCATCCTGCTGACCCAGCGTCCACTGCTGTCCTGGTTGCGCGGTGACGGCGGCGTGACTCACGGCACTGCGCTGGACGGATTGATCGATCTGCGTGAAGGGATGATCGCCGGTGCGCGCAACATGATCGGCATTGGCATCGCCACGGCGGCGGCGGGTGTCATCGTCGGTGCGGTGTCACAGACCGGTGTCGGCCTGGTGCTGGCGGATCTGGTCGAGTTGCTGTCGATGGGTAATCTGCTGCTGATGCTGGTGCTGGTCGCCATTTTCAGCCTGATCCTCGGTATGGGCTTGCCGACTACCGCCAACTACATCGTGGTATCCAGCCTGCTGGCGCCAGTGGTAGTCGCGCTCGGCCAGCAGAACGGGCTGATCGTGCCGCTGATTGCGGTGCATCTGTTCGTCTTCTATTTCGGCATCATGGCCGACGTGACGCCGCCGGTGGGGCTGGCCTCGTTCGCAGCCGCCGCGGTATCCAAGGGCGACCCGATCAGGACCGGGATCCAGGCGTTCTACTACAGCCTGCGTACGGCGGCGCTACCCTTCCTGTTCATCTTCAATACCGACCTGCTGCTGATCGATGTGAGTTTCTGGCATGGGGTGTTGATCTTCTTCGTCGCCACCGGGGCGATGCTGGTTTTCGCTGCCGGCACCCAGGGCTTTTTCCTGGTGCGCAGCCGCTGGTACGAAAGCGTGCTGCTGTTGCTGGTGGCCTTCACTCTGTTCCGTCCCGGTTTCTGGATGGACATCGTGCACGATCCCTACCAGGATATTCCGCCGGCGGAGCTGGTGCAGGCACTCGATGCAGTGGACCCGGATAGCCAGCTGCGTATGCGTATTCGCGGCGAGGATGCGGTGGGCGATCCCCGCGAGTTCAGCCTGCTACTGGCCATTCCTGATGGCGAGACGGGGGAGGAAAAGCTCGAAAAGATCGGCCTGACGACCTATGAAGAAGACGGCAAGGTACTGATCGACAGCGTGGCTTTTGGCAGTGTCGCGGCCGATCTGGGACTGGAGTTCGATCAGGAAATCCTGGTAGTGCGCGCGCCGACCGACCGCTGGGCCAAGGAGTGGATGTGGCTTCCAGGCCTTATGCTGTTCGGTCTGGTTGTGTGGATGCAGCGGCGGCGTGCTGCCACCCGGACGCCGAACGCCGGCGGCACGGGCCAGCCTCCCCAGCCGAGCTGAGTGGACGGGCGACCTGCGAAGGTTCGCGCAGGTCGCCCGCTGCCGATGCGAGGCCTACAAGGCTGCACCATCCGCTGATGCACCTGGCGCCATCGGGTTTTCGGTTCTTTCGTCACGTTTGCCGGCCTGCTGTACCGAGCCTGCTTCGATGGCGGCATAGGCCGGGCTGCAGAACAGCGAGTTGAGCCGTTTCATGTCGGCAATCAGCTCCAGGTGAGTGGCGCTGGTGTCGATGCTTTCCATGACCCGGTGGTGCAGGCGATGGACGTGGGCGTGGGCCAGCTCCCGTTCATGCTTGCGAAACTGGCGTTTCTGTTCCAGCAGTTGCCTGGCGCTCTGAGGGTCGCTGGAGAGGAACACGGACAAACCCAGGTGCAGATTCGCACTCAGCAGGGCATGCAACCGATTCAGTTCTTCCAGCCCATCATGGGAGAAGGAGCGTCGTTTGGCGGTCTTGATGCGCTGAATCTTGCCCAGCATATGCTCGATGATGTCGCCGGCCTGTTCGAGATTGATCGTCAGCTCGATGATTTCTGCCCAGCGCCGTCCTTCCTGTTCGGCCAGGTCTTCGCGCGACATACGGGCCAGGTAGAGCTTCACGCCGCTGTATAGCGCATCGACGTCGTCATCCATGCGGCGGATTTCCTCGCCGGATTCGGGCCGGTCATCGCGCAGAACATCCTGCAGGCGCGCCAGCATGTGCTCAACCAGGTCACCGATGCGCAACGTTTCACGCGCGGCATTCGCCAGCGCCAGGCTCGGGGTGTCGAGAGCGGCGGAGTCCAGATACCGCGGCTGCGCGATGCCGGTAACCGTTTCACGTTCCGGTAGCAGGTACTCGCAGAGCCGGGCCATAAGCCCCACGGTGGGCAGCAACGCCAGGCAGCGCAGGGTGTTGTAAGCCAGATGGAAGCCGATGACCTGGGTCTGCGCGCTGTAGCCGAGAGTGCCCATCCATTCCACCAGCGGCCCGAGAAAGGGCAGCACCGCCAATCCCGCGAGCTTGTAGAGCAGGTTACCCAGCGCTACGCGACGGGCCGGCGCAGGTTGCAGGCTGGCGTTCAGCCAGGCGAGAACGCCGCTGCCGATATTCGCGCCGATGACCACGCCCAGCGCGACCGGCAGACCGATCAGGCCGGCACTGGCCAGGGTCGCGGTCAGCAGTACGGCGGCCAGGCTGGAATAGGAAAGCAGTGCGAACGCGGCGCCGACCACTACTGCCAGCAGAGTGTCGCCAGCCAGGGAAGAAAACAGCACTCGCATGCCGCGCGCCTCGGTGATCGGCGTGGCCGTGGAGACGATCAGCTGCAGTGCGAGAATGATCAGCCCCAGGCCGATGAGTACACGACCGAGCTGGCCCGCGCGGGACTGCTTGCGCGAGAGGAACAGGCAGACGCCAATCAGGGTGAACAGTGGCGACAGCCAGGAAAGATCGAGTGTCAGCACCCGGGCCATGAGCGCCGTGCCCACGTCCGCGCCGAGCATCACGGCCAGCGCGGTGGGCAGCGACATCAGGCCCTGTGCAACGAACGAGATGGCCAGCAGCGCGGTGGCATTGCTGCTTTGCACCAGGGCGGTGACGCCGATGCCGGCGCCAAAGGCCAGCGGCGAGTAGCCGGTGCTCTGGCCGAGCAGGCGCCGCAGGTGCGAGCCATACACCCGCATGATCCCGGTACGCACGATGTGCGTTCCCCAGACCAGCAGGGCAATGGAAGAAAGCAGGTGCAGCAGCGTCAGCATCGACTCGGCTCCGGCTGTTCGATGATCAATGGCCTCAGCCCGCCAGACCATGGCGGCAGCGAACTGAGGGATATAGAGATTGACCATCGCCCGGAGGCGGCTGTTCACATGATTGTCATCTGCGTTTATCAGAAATGCGCAAATGGATCGTCAACAGCCGGATAGCTGCAGGCGCGTTCAGGAGGATCAGTTGGCCGAGTAGTAGCCGACGCCGAGCAGCACGTCGTCGAACCGCTGGATCAGCGAATGCTTGCGTTCCACGGCATTGGTGGCCGGATTGCGCCAGACGTAATCGACGGTGCCGGTGCCCTTGTCCCTGGCCAGCGCGATCATCTGCTTGAACAGCGGTGTACCGGCGGCGTCATTGATTTCCCGCACGTCGACGCCGACCAGATTCGGCGAGGCGCCGCTGGCGCGGTATTTGCCATCCTCCAGGCCGATGACGAAGACATATTCATCATTGATGACGAAGCCGCCCTGGGGATCGTTGAAGGTCCTGAACGCGGCTTCTCTGCCCGACTGCTTCATCAGCGCAACAGCCTTGTCGAGCATCCTGCGCGCCTGTTCGGCCGAGGCGCGCGGGATGTAATAGCCGACGGCGAGAATATGCTCGCCGACCTTGCGGAACTGGCTCACCTTGTCTTCCACTCTGTTGTCGACCGGGTTGAGCCAGTGATAGGCCACCTTGCCGCTATCGGCTGTCCTGGCCTTGTCCAGGATTTCGCGCATGAAGGGCTTGCCGGCGGCATCCGTAAGATCCAGCACGTTCAGGCCCACCAGCGCGCGGGAGGCGCCGTTGCTGGAAAGCATGGTGCCGTCGAGGCCGAGGGTGAACAGGTAGTACTCGCCCTCGACGAAGCCGCCCTTGCGGTCATTGAAGGCCGCCAGTGACTGTTCGGGGCCATGGCTCTGCAAATGTGCGACGGCGCGGTCCAGCAGGGCGCCGGCCTGTCGTGCATGGCTGCGCTCGATGGAGCCCTTGGCCTGGGTGGTGTCGGCTGTGGCCTGGAGGAATGGCGTCGCGCCCAGCATTGCGCCAAGGGAGAGGACCAGCAGTTTCCTGTTATTCAATTTCATCGATTACTCCTGGCCATCAGGCCGGCGACAGCGTGCATAGGGATTGCCTTGAGCAAATATCCTATTGCTCTGCAGGGGAATTGGTATTGATCACAAGAACAGGAAAGGACGTGCGAAAGGAGTAGAACGCGCTGCCTGCGTAACGCATGTCGCGCTTATCGCCAAACCCGCTGGCACGCCGCTTCTTGCTACCCTTGCGCACTGATTTCAGCGAAGCCGCCGCCCATGCTCAGCCTCTATCACGCTCCCGATCTGGAAACCCTTGGCGAACTGGCCACCACGCTGCTGGCCAAGCCATTGGCCGATCCCTTCGCGCCGGCGCTGGTGGTGGTGCCGAGCCAGGGCATGGGGCGCTGGCTGACGCTGGAGCTGGCGCGCAAGCAGGGCATCGCCATGCAACTGGACACGCAGCTGCCGGCCCGTTTCGTCTGGGACCTGAGCCGAACGGTGCTTGGCCAGCTCCCCGAGCAGTCGGCCTTCGCTCCGCAAACCCTGACCTGGCGCCTTTACGACTGGCTGTGCGAGCCGGCCAACCTTGAGCTGACGCCGCGTCTGGCGCAGTACCTGGACGGCGGCGACGAGCGGCGGCGGCTGTCGCTGGCGGCGAAGATCGCCGATACCTTCGACCAGTACCTGCTCTATCGTGATGACTGGCTGGCCGCCTGGGAGCGCGGCGAAACCCTCGACCTTGGCCCCGATGAAGGCTGGCAGGCGCTGCTCTGGCATGAGCTGACCAAGGATGGCCACCCGCACCGCGCGCGCCTGCTGGGCGAACTGCTGCAGCGGCTGTACCGCGACGAGCCGCTGCCCGGCCTGCCCGAGCGCCTGCTGGTGTTCGGCATCAGCAGCCTGCCGCCGCATCACCTGCGTGTGCTCGACGGCCTGGCGCGGCATATCGACGTGGTGGTCTGCGCACTCAACCCGAGCCGCGAGGCCTGGGGCGATATCCGCGATATCCGTGAGCTGGCGCGGCAGTTACCCAATTCCGGGCGGTTGGGGAGCGCAGTAGCTCCCCAGCCGTCCGGCGCTGAGGACTGGTATCTCGACGTCGGCCATCCGCTGCTCGCAAGTCTTGGCAAGCAGGGCCGCGATTTCTTCGATGCGCTGTTCAGCCTCGACGGCCAGGAGTTCGGGCTGTATTCCGAGGACGAAGAGCTGCGCGATGACAGCCTGCTGCACGCCCTGCAGCACGACATCCTGCGCCTGCGCACGCGCCACCCGGATGAGCGCCTGTGCCTGGTCGACGATGACCGCTCGCTGGAAATGCATATCGCCCATTCGCCACTGCGCGAAGTGGAAATCCTTCATGACCAGTTGCTCGCGCGCTTTGCCGCCGACCCCACGTTGAGTCCCGACCAGGTGGTGGTGCTGACGCCGGACATCGAACGTTACGCACCCTTTATCGAAGCCGTCTTCGCCGCCCGCGAAGGCGTGCCGCGCATTCCCTACAGCCTGGCCGATCGCAGCCTGCGGGCCGAGGTGCCGCTGATCGAGGCCTTCCTCGAACTGCTGATGCTGGCGCAAAGCCGTTTCACCGCCGAGGAAATCCTCGCCTGGCTGGAGCAGCCGGCCATCGCCCGCCGCGCCGGCATCGAAAGCGAAGACCTGCCGCTGCTGCGCGACTGGCTGCGCGAGGCCGGCGTGCGCTGGGGCCGCGATGGCGGGCAGCGGGCACGCCTGGGCCTGCCGGACGAAGCGGCCTTCACCTGGCGCCAGGGCCTGGATCGCCTGCTGCTGGGCTTCGCCGCACCGCCGCAACTGGCCGGCGATGGCGCGCCGCTGCTGGGCGAGCACTGGCCGCTGGATGCCCTGGAAGGCGCGCGCGGGCAACTGCTGGGGCGGCTGGTGGCGTTCGTCGAGCGGCTCGGTCAGCTCGCCGACCAGCTGGCGCGGCCACGGCCTCTGGCCGAGTGGGCGGATGACCTGCAACGGCTGATCGACAGCCTGTTCGATGAACGCGAGGCCGGCGATACCCTGCTGGTACTGTCCCAGGCCTGCACCGCGCTGCGCGAACAGGCGCTCGCCGCCGAACTGACCCGGTCCATCGAGCTGGAACTGGTGCATCAGCAACTTAGTGCCGCGCTGCAACAGGGCGGCGGCGCCTCGGGCTTTCTCACCGGCGCGGTGACCTTCTGCACCATGGTGCCGATGCGCAGCCTGCCGTTCCGCCTGGTCTGCCTGCTGGGGCTGGACGATGGCGTCTTTCCACGGCGCACGCCGCCGTCGGGGTTCGACCTGATCGGTCGTCATCCGCGCCGTGGCGACCGCGCGCGGCGCCTGGATGATCGCTACCTGCTGCTGGAAACCCTGCTCTCGGCGCGCGATGCCCTGTACCTGTCCTATGTCGGGCGCGACCCGCGTGACAACGCTCAGTTGCCGCCCTCGGTGCTGCTCAGCGAAGTGCTGGAAGCCGTCGACCTGACCGCGATCCTGGCCGATGGCGGCAAGGCCAGTGCGCGCATCGGCATCGCCCATCCGCTGCAGCCTTTCGCACCGGGCAATTTCGCCAGCGGCGGTTTTTCGGGGGCCTGGTTCCGTGCCGCCCAGCGACTGGCCGAGCCGCCGCAGCTGCCGCCGCCATTCGCCAGCCGCCTGGCCGAGCCGGATGCAGCCTGGCTGACCATTGAACCCTCTCAGCTGCTGCAATGCTTCCGCCATCCGTCGCGCTTTCTGCTGGAGCAGCGTCTCGGTCTGCGTCTGGCCGATAGCCGTGAGGCGCTGGCCAGCGATGAGCCATTCGAGCTGGAAATGCCCGCCTGGAACGGCCTGCGACGCTTGTCGCTGCAAGCGCTGGAGTACGGCTGGAGCGATGACGAGGAGCGCCGCATGGCCTGCGCCGCCGGCTGGCTGCCGCCCGGTGAAGTCGGTCGGGCGCTGTGGGGCAAGCTGCGTGGCCCGGTGCGCGCCTTTGCGCCACGGCTGTTCGAGCTGCGCCCGAGCGAGGTGCCGCAGCCGCTGCCGGTAGATATCACATTGGCCGGCGTACGCATCCACGGCTGGCTCGATGGCGTCACGCCGGGTGGTTTGTTCGGCTGGAAACTCGGTCGCCTCGGTGAATGGGACCTGGCGCCGTTCTGGCTGCGTCATTTGCTGCTCAACCTTGCCGCCACGCCGGGCATCGAGCGCAACAGCCTGCTGCTGTCGCCATCAGGCGACTGGCAGCTGGGGCCGCTGGCGAACGCCGCCGAGCTATTGGAACCCTGGCTGATCGCCTATCGCGAGGCCATCTGCGAACCGCTGCCGCTGTTGCCGCGCAGTAGTCATGCCTTCGCCAAGGGCTGGCGCCATCCCAGTCGCGGCAGCGAACCGCTCGACACGGCGCGCAAGCGCGCCCGCGAAGCCTGGCTCGGCGCCGAGTTCAGCCCCATCGAAGGCGAGAGCCTGGACCCCTGGAATGCCCTGGCCTTCCGCGACCGTGAGCCACTGGATGAGCGCTTCGAGATGCTGGCCGAACAGCTGATCGGGCCGATTCTGGATGCGCTGGCACAATGCGGAGCCGATGAGGAATGATCCGCGCTTTCGTTGAACGTCCCGTTTTCCCGGTCGCGCTCGCCCTGCAGCCCGATCTGCGGCCAACTGCGCCTGCCCAGGACGATACGCCGCTGCATCAGGCGCTGCGCGAGGCACTGGTCAACACCCTGGTGCATGCCGACTACTCGGATCGCGCCTCGGTGCGCATCATCAAGCGCCCGTCCGGCTTCGAGTTTCGCAACCCCGGATTGTTGCGGGTGCCGGCCAAGGCGGCGCTGCAGGGGGGAGAGAGCGACTGCCGCAACCGCACGCTGCAGCAGATGTTTCTGATGATCAATCTGGGTGAGCGCGCCGGCTCCGGTTTGCCGAAAATCCGTGAGGCCTGGCAGGCCGCAGGTGGCCAGCTGGAGCTGAACGACAGTTTCGAGCCCTATGACCAGACGTCGCTGCGGATGGAATGGCAAGACACTGCGGAGCCGGAAATACCGGAGAAAACTTCGGAGAAAACGACCGAAGACACGGCGGCTCGCATCCTTGCTCTGCTACGTGGCGAACCTACTCTGAGTGCGCGCAAACTCGCGCAGCAGCTGCAGTTGAGTGCGCGGGCTGTTGAATTGCAATTGGCCAAGCTCAAGTCCAGCGGCAAACTGCACCGCATCGGCCCGGCGAAGGGCGGGCACTGGCAGGTGATCGAATGAGCTGTGGACTGACAAGCGGCTGTGTGCATGGATCAAGGATCGAGCAATGACCGAAGACCCGCTTGAAAAAGAAGCACTGCAATGGTTCGGCGCGCTGGGCTATAGCAAGAAACGGCGCGACGGGTGCTGGAGCAGGCTGCCAAACGTTGTGAAACCTGGTTGTGACGCCCATGCATCTTGAACTCGATCTGCTCGATTCGCCCTTCGACGGTCGCCGGCTGATCGAAGCCAGCGCCGGCACCGGCAAGACCTGGACGCTCACCGCGCTCTACGCCCGGCTGTTGCTGGAACGGCAGCTGTCGGTGGGGCAGATTCTGGTCGTCACCTACACCACCGCCGCCACCGCCGAGTTGCGCGAGCGCATCCGTGCGCGGCTGGCCGAACTGCTGGCGGTCTACGAGGGCACGCCAAGCGAGGACGCCTTTCTCAACCGCCTGCATGCCCGCCATCCCGACGAGGCTTCGCGGCGGCGCTTGCTGCTGGCGGTGCATGGCTTCGACGAGGCGGCAATCTTCACCATCCACGGTTTCTGTCAGCGCGCCCTGCAGGACGCCGCCTTCGAGGCCGGTGGTGATTTCGACAGCGAGCTGACCGCCGATGACCGCGAGATCATCGATGCACTGCTGGCCGATGCCTGGCGCAGCGAGCTGGCAGAGGCCGATCCGGCCTGGGCACGCTTTCTGGTCAAGCAGAAGATCACTCCGGCATGGTTGCGCCAGCGCCTGCGCAGCCACCTGGGCAAACCCTATCTGCGGGTCGAGCCGCATGAGCCGCCGGTGCTGGCTGACCTGTCCGCCATCGAGCCGGCCTGGCAGCGCGCCGCCGCGCTCTGGCAGGCGACGGGCAGGGCCTGGATCGACGAGCTGCACGCCCACGGTGGTCTCAGCCAGAGCACACACAAGAGCATCAAATTCGAACCCTGGGCGAGTGAACTGGATGCCTGGTTCGCCGACCCGGCGGCGATCTACGATGCCCCGGACGGCCTGCTCAAGTTCGGTGCCCGTGCCTTGGGCAAGGCCTGCAAGAAGGGCCACGCAGCGCCGCTGTGCGAGCTGGCCGAAGCGCTGGATACGCTGAGCGACGCGCTGGCCGAAGCGCTGCCGGCTGGCCGGCAACGGCTGATCGCGTTGCAGGTGGCGTTGCTCGAACGGCTCAATCGCGAGCTGCCCGAGCGCAAGGCGGCGCAGCGTCTGCTGGCCTTCGACGACCTGCTCAACCGTCTCGATCAGGCGCTGCAGGGGCCGGTGGGCGATGATCTGGCGGTCTCCTTGCGCAGCACCTATCCGCTGGCGCTGATCGATGAGTTCCAGGACACCGACCCGATCCAGTACGCCATCTTCGACCGCATCTACGCCAGGGGCAGTGAAGCCTCGCTGTGCTTCGTCGGCGATCCCAAACAGGCCATTTATGCCTTTCGCGGCGCCGATCTGGCGACCTATATCCAGGCCCGCGAACAGGCCGCAGCACCCTACAACCTGCCGACCAATTACCGTTCGACGCCGCAACTGATCGATGCACTGAATCTGCTGTTCGATCATCCACAGCCCTTTGCCCAGGCGGATCTGCAATACCCGCCGGTGGGCGCTGCCGACAAACCGCGCGCGACCCTGCGCCTGGATGAGGAGGAGACAGCGGCGCCGCTGTCGCTGATCTGGCTCGATGACGATGCCCTCAACAAGGCCGAGGCCGCCGAGCGGGCGGCCAGCGATTGCGCGCGGCGTATCGCCCTGCAACTGGCGGCTGCCGCCGAGGGCCGTGCCGGTTTCGACAGGGATGGCCAGTTCACTCCGCTCAAGGGCGGTGATATCGCCGTACTGGTGGCCAATCATCGCCAGGCCGGGATGATCGCCGATGAGCTGGCCGCGCGTGGCGTGCCCAGCGTGCGCCGTGGGCGCGACAGCGTCTGGGGCAGCGAGGAAGCTGGCGAGCTGGCTGCCGTGCTGGCCGCCTATGCCGAGCCGGGTCGCGAAGGCCTGCTGCGCTACGCTCTGGCCACGCGGTTGCTGGGCCGCAGCGCCGCCGATCTCGCCCGCTGCCAGGACGATCAGCAACAGTGGGATGCCGAGCGCGAAGCCGCCGAGCGCTATCACCAGCTCTGGCAGCAGCAGGGCTTTATGCGCGTGTTCCGTGCCTGGCTGGACGAACAGGCCGTGGCCGAACGCCTGCTGGCGCGGGTCGATGGCGAACGGCGGCTGACCAACCTGCTGCATCTCGGCGAACTGCTGCAGGCCGAAAGCCTGCTGCGCCCCGGCCTCGAACCCCTGCTGAGCTGGTTCAACGCCCAGCGCGGCAGCGAAGGGGGGGGCGAGGATGCCCTGCTGCGCCTGGAAAGCGATGCCGAACGGGTGCAGATCGTCACCATCCACACCAGCAAGGGGCTGGAGTACCCGCTGGTGTTCTGTCCCTTCCTCTGGGACGGCAGGCTGCTGGGCAAGCACCGCGACAGCGCCCGTTGTCATGACGAGCAGGGCCAGCCGCTGCTGGATCTGGGCAGCGATGAACTGGAGGAAAACCTGCAGCGTGCGCGTCGGGAAATCTTCGCCGAACAGTTGCGCCTGGCCTACGTCGCGCTGACCCGCGCGCGTGATCGGCTCTGGCTGCACTGGGGGCCGGTGGCGCTGCCGAAGGAAAAGAAGGACGGCAGCCTGCCGGAAGAGGGGCTGCACAGCAGCGCCCTGGCCTGGCTGCTGCACGGTCGCGGCTTGCCCGGCGAGCAGCCGCTGCACGAGCTGGGCAAGCACCTGGCCGATCTGAACGGCGCCAGCCTGCGCACCGCCATCGAGCGTCTGGTGGATGAAAGCGAAGGCACGCTGGCCTGTCTGCCGCTGGAAACCCGTGAAAGCAGCGCCCAGGGGCCGGGCCGTGCGCTAGCGCCCCAGCAGCTGTCGCAACTGAACCGCAGCCTCTACAGTGCCTGGCGCATCGGCAGCTTCTCCGGCCTGGCTGCCGGCATGCACATGGAAGCGCCGGATCGCGATGCCTTGGCCATGCCCGATGCTGCCGAGCCGGGCAGCGGCTTTTTCGCCTTTCCCCGTGGCGCCCGTGCCGGCACCTGCCTGCATGCGATCCTTGAAGACTGGGTGCGTGGCAAGGGCCAACTGGCCGGGCTGGTCGAAGCCGGTCTGCAGGCCTATGGGCTGTCAGCCGACTGGAGCGAGGTCGCCTGCCGGCAGTTGCAACAGGTGCTGGATACCGACCTCGATGGCGCAGGACTGACCCTGGCCGGCCTGCAGCCGACGCGAAGATTGCCGGAACTGAGCTTCACCTTCCCGGTGCGTCAGCTCGATGTCACGCGGCTGCGCGCGCTGCTGAGCGATCCGGCCAGCGGTCTGCCCCGGCCCCTGCGCGAGGCGGCGTCACGGTTGGAGTTCGATACCCTGCGCGGCTTTCTCAAGGGATTTATCGACCTGACCTTCGAGCACGACGGGCGCTGGTACATCGCCGATTACAAGTCCAACTGGCTCGGCCCGGACGCCAGCTACTACGGCGGCGAGCGATTGCTGCAGGCGCTGGCGGGCGAACATTACTACCTGCAATACCTGATCTATCTGGTCGCTCTGCGTCGCTTCCTGCGCCAGCGCTTGGCCGACTTCCGCGACGAGCAGCTGGGCGGCGCTTTCTACCTGTTCCTGCGCGGCATGCCCGAGGCCGGTGTCTACTTCGCCCGTCCCGATGACTCGCTGCTCGATGCACTGGACCGGCTGTTCGAGGAAGGCAAATGATGCGCACTGCCCCTGTAGGAGCCAGCTTGCTGGCGATGCCTTTCATCACAGAACCACGGATCGCCAGCAAGCTGGCTCCTACGGTCGCGGAGGTTGCGCCATGAGCCTGGCCGAACTGCCCCTCGGCGCGCTGGAACGTGCCTTCGTTGCCAGCCTGCAACGCCTCGATCCCGAAGCACCCGAAGCGGTATTGATTGCCGCCGCGCTGTGCTGCGAGGCGCTGGGCCGGGGCGATGTCTGCGTACCGCTGGCGCGTTTCGCCGGCAGACGGCCCTGGCCGGACAGCGAGTCGAGCCTGCCGCCGCTGGATATCTGGCGCAAACAACTGCAAGGCTCGCCACTGGTCGGTGGACCGGGCGACTATGCGCCGCTGATTCTCGACGCCGAGCGCCTGTATCTGGCCCGCTACCAGGCCTACGAACAACAGCTTGCCGAACAGCTGCTGGCGCGTGCCGCCGATAAGCCGGAGGTGGATGAAACGCAACTGGGCGACAGCCTGGCGCGGCTGTTCGCTTTCAACCAGCAAAGTCCCGACTGGCAGCGGCTGGCGGCGGCGCAGGCGGTGCGCCGCCGGCTGGCGGTGATTTCCGGCGGTCCCGGCACCGGCAAGACCACCACCGTGGTGCGCCTGCTGGCGGCGTTGCTGGAACAACCGGGCAGCGAGCGCCTGGCCATCGGTCTGGCGGCGCCCACCGGCAAGGCCGCGGCGCGCATGGCCGAGGCGATCCGCAGTGCCAAGGCCGGCCTGCCGGTCAGCGATGCGATCAAGGCGGTGCTGCCCGACGAGGCGCGCACCCTGCACCGGCTGCTCGGCAGTCGCGGCGACAGTCCCAGGGTGCGTCATGACGCGGCGAATCCGCTGCCGCTGGACGTACTGGTGGTGGACGAAGCCTCGATGGTCGATCTGGCGCTGATGGCCAAGCTGGTCGCCGCCCTGCCGCCGAAGGCGCGGCTGATCCTGCTCGGCGACAAGGACCAACTGGCGGCGGTGGAGGCCGGCGCGGTGTTCGCCGAACTCTGCGAAGGGCGCGGCTTCGATGCCCAGGCCGCCCTCGATCTGCAACGCATCACCGGACAGTCCGTGCCGCTGGAGGCGCCACGTTCACGGCTGGGCGATGCCGTGGTGCTGCTGACTCACAGCCACCGCTTCGCCGGCGACAGCGGTATCGGCGAGCTGGCGCGGCGAATCAATGACGGCGATGCCAAGGGCACCGTCAAGTTGCTGCAGGAAAATCGCCCGGACCTGGCCTGGAATCCGGCGCCCAACGCCACGGTCCTCGTCGAGCGTCTCGAACAGGGCTATGCACCTTATCTACAAGCCGCACGGCAGGCCTATCCGGCGTCGGCCTTCGCCGCATTCAACGGTTTTCGCGCCCTTACCGCCCAGCGCGAAGGCGCTTTCGGCGTCACCGGCCTCAACGAAGCACTGGAAACACGGCTCAAGCGCCGCCTCGGCGTGGCGCCCCGCGAACGCTGGTATCCGGGGCGCGCGGTGATGGTGCGACAGAACGACTACGCCCTTGGCCTGTTCAATGGCGATATCGGTCTGTGCCTGATGAGCGCGCAGGGCCTGCGCGTCTATTTCGAGGGCGACGAAGGCTATCGCGGCTTCGCTCCGGCCCGCCTGCCCAGTCACGACAGCGCCTTCGCCATGACCGTCCACAAGAGCCAGGGCTCGGAATTCGATGAAGTGCTGCTGGCCCTGCCGGAACAGCCCGGTCCGCTGCTGACCCGCTCGCTGTTCTACACCGGCATTACCCGCGCCAGAGACAAGGTTGAAATCTGGGCCTTGCCTGCACGCATTGCTGAAGCCGTCACCACCCGTGCCGAACGCGCCGCCGGGCTGGCGCAGAGGTTGGCGCTGAATGAGCCGCAAGCGCAGGAGTACGAGGTGAAGAAGAGTGCCGAGCAGGGGCAGCAGTTGGGTTTGTTTTAGGCTGTGTCCCCGTTACGTGTTGGTGGAGCAATCCTCTTTCGTGGGAGCGGATTTATCCGCGAATATCCAAGGTGCAGGCTGTTGTAGGTCGAATTAGCCGAAGGCGTAATCCGACGATCCGACGGTGTAATGCGACCATCCATGTTTGACCGCTCGGCATTTAATGCGCCTGGCCGCTCGCTTGTCGGGTCGGTGAAGCGTGACCCGACCTACAACAGCGCAGAGCCCGCCTTTGTAGGTCGTGTTAGCCGAAGGCGTAACCCGACGATCAGCAGGCGTAATCCGACGAGCAAAGCGCCGGTTCTCACCGTATCTAGCCTGCTCCATATCCTTTAACTTGGCGCGCCCATCGAGCGAAGAAGCACGGATTCGTGAAGCGGTTGAAGGTATCGCCCGGCTGATTCTGTTCCGATGCGCCTTTGCCGTGAATCGACGGTCTGGGGCAGGGAATGAAAACCTTCTTTTTTGTGGTCTGGGCGCTGCTCAGTCTGTTGGTGGTTGGGCTTGCGCTCGTTGTGGCGTGGGCGAGGCCGGGGCTGGTCAGCGGGTTTCAGGTGTTGCTGGCCAGCTATTACGCGCTCTGTTTCTTCCAGTTGATCCGTGCCTGCTACCAGCCGTGGGGGCTGTTGGGGCCGCGTCGGCGCGGCGGCTACTGGCTCTGCCTGATCCTCCTGCCATTGTCATTGCTGCCATTGCAGGCCGCGTATGAGATTTGGGAGCAGGGCGCCTATGTGGTTGCGGATGACGGGCGTGTGCGCTTCAGCATCACATTGGTGCGCCAAGGCCTGATCGGGTTGCAGGAGCTGGTCGGTCATGCGGGGCCGATGCTGGTCATGCTGGCCTTCGGTGTGGCGATGATGGTGGGGCTGGTGCGGTTGCTCAAGAGCCAGGTGGTGCGCTGAGCGCGCGGGATCAGCCGCCCAGCAGTAACAGCACCAGCGGCAGGCTTGCCGCCGCCAGCAGGGTTTGCAGGGTGATGATGCCGGCCATCAGATGGCTGTCGCCACCCAGTTGGCGGGTCAGGACGTAGGCGGTAGGGGCGGTGGGCAGGGCGAAGAACAGTACCAGGATGGTCGTTTCCATCGACGGCAATCCGAGCGCCAGCGCTACGCCATAAGCCAGCAGCGGTACGGCCAGCAGGCGCAGGGCGCTGTTCCAGCCCAGCACGGGTACTTCACCGCCGAGTTCCTGCGGTTTCAGCGCGGCGCCGACGCAGAGCAGGCCCAGAGGCAGGCTGGCGGCGGCCAGCAGGCCGAGCAGGCGGTCGGTGCCGCCCGGCAGGCCGAGACCGGAAAGGTTGACCAGCGCGCCAGCCAGGCAGGCGAGAATCAGCGGGTTCCTGATGATCGGCAGCAGCAGCGAACGGACGCTGACGCCGCGTTCGGCGGTCAGCGCCCAGACCGACATGACGTTCACCGTCGGCACCATCAGCGCCAGCATCAGCGCGGCCAGTGCCAGGCCCTCGCTGCCGAACAGGCTGCCGACCGCGGCCAGCCCCAGATAGGTATTGAAGCGCAGGGTGCCCTGGGCGATGGCACCGAAGCGCGCCGCCGGCCAACCGCGCAGGCGGCGGGTGACCAGCAGGGCGATCCAGGCCAGACCCAGGGCGAGCAGCACGGCCGCCGCCAGGCGTGGCAAGGCCGGATTGCCCAGCGGTGCGCTGGCCAGGCTGCTGAACAGCAGGGCGGGGAACAGGATGAAGTAGTTGATCCGTTCGGCGCCGGGCCAGAAGTCATCGTTGGGAAAACCGTGCCGGCGCATGAAGTAGCCGGCGACGATCAGGGCGAACAGGGGCCAGAGAGCGAGCAGGAGCGGGGTCACGGATACATCCATCAATGCAGGTTGCCGAATCCTGGCGGCTCGGCAGGCGACACGCAAGTGTTCTGCGCCGCTGATGCTCAGCGGCGCGGCGTTACCGAGCGGGTGCGACCGGTGCTGTCGATGGCGACGAAGACGAATACCGCTTCGGTGACCTTGCGCCATTCGCTGGAAACCGGATCATCGCTCCAGACTTCCACCAGCATGCGGATCGAGCTGCGGCCCACATCCAGGGTCTGCGTATAGAAGGACAGCTGCGCGCCCACCGCCACCGGCACCATGAAGGCCATGCGGTCGATGGAAACGGTCGCCACCCGGCCCGAGGCCACGCGGCTGGCCATGGCGGTTCCGGCCAGGTCCATCTGCGATACCAGCCAGCCACCATAGATGTCGCCAAAACCATTGGTTTCACGCGGCAGGGCCGTCAGTTGCAGGGCCAGGTCGCCCTGGGGAATTGGATCTTCCTGTTCGTATTCTTTCATCGGATAAGCTCGCGGCGCGCTTGTCGTTCTGGCGCGAAAAGGCCCGCGATAGCGCGGGCGGGGCCGAGTATAGCGGCTGTATATGACGGCAGCGACCGATATGGATCAAGGGTTGAGCGTCACCAGATTGTCATATTCGATTCATAGAGTGGTCACAAGGCCTGCAGACAATGGCCTCCGTTCCAACACACTCGAACACAACCCTGCTAGGAGCATGGAATGAAACTGAATCGTTTGATGGCGGCCCTGACCTTTGTAGCCGCTGGTGTAGGCGCAGCCAGCGCGGTTGCGGCTGTTGACCCGGCCCTGCCGAGCTACGAGAAGACTTCCGGCGTCTCCGGCAACCTCTCCAGTGTCGGTTCCGATTCGCTGGCCAACCTGATGACCCTGTGGGCTGAAGAGTTCAAGCGCAGCTACCCGAACGTGAACATTCAAATCCAGGCTGCCGGTTCTTCCACCGCACCGCCAGCGTTGACCGAGGGCACCGCCAACATGGGCCCGATGAGCCGTCCCATGAAGGACAACGAAATCCAGGCCTTCGAAGAGAAGTACGGCTACAAGCCGACCGCCGTACCGGTCGCCATCGACGCCCTGGCCGTTTTCGTGCACAAGGACAACCCGATCAAGAGCCTGGACATCGAGCAGATCGACGGCATCTTCTCCAGCACCCGCCTGTGCGGTGGCGCGCAGGACATCAAGACCTGGGGTGACCTGGGCCTGACCGGTGAGTGGGCGAGCAAGCCGATCCAGCTGTTCGGTCGCAACTCGGTATCCGGCACCTATGGCTACTTCAAGGAAGAGGCCCTCTGTAAAGGCGACTTCAAGGCGAACGTCAACGAGCAGCCGGGTTCGGCTTCGGTTGTGCAGTCGATCTCCAGCACCCTGAACGCCATTGGCTACTCCGGTATCGGCTACAAGACCTCCAGCGTTCGCGCCGTACCGCTGTCCAAGGGTGGCGAAGCCTTCGAGGCCAACGAGGAAAACGCTCTGGCTGGCAAGTTCCCGCTGGCACGCTTCTTCTACGTCTACGTCAACAAGGCGCCGAACAAGCCGCTGAGCCCGCTGGATGCAGAGTTCATCAAGCTGGTGATGTCCAAGGAAGGCCAGGATGTCGTGGTCAAGGATGGCTACATCCCGCTGCCGAAGAACGTGGCTGACAAGGCTCTGAAGGAACTGGGCCTGTAACACGCCGCCGACCTGACGGCGTGTGCCGTCAGGCCTGTGCCACGAAGCCCGTCACGCCCCAAGCGCTGGCGGGCTTCGTTGTGTTCAGGGGCTGTAATTTTTCTGTCACATGACTTGATTAGATTAGGCGCCTCCACAGGCTGTTGGAAAACGTAGCCGAGGCAGGCAAGACGAGGCGCAACGACCAACGGGAGTAACAGCCGAAGGCTGGCCCGAAGGGCGAGTGCAGCGAGTCAAGACAGGCGAGGAACGGACCGGGCTCGCGTACGAGTTTAGTCGTCTAAATGAGCAGTTCGAGCCTGTTTTTAACGAAGTATTGCCAACGCAGGTAGTTTTCAACGGCCTGTCAGAGCCTGGCGGCTCAGGAACCCTCTTGATGAACGATATAGAGCCCATGACTGCGAACACCGATGCGCAACGGCTGGACTTCAATACACCGGCGTTGCAGCGCAAGCGGCGCATTCGCGCGCTCAAGGACCATCTGGCGCGCTGGTATGTTTCCATCGGCGGTCTGGCGGTGCTTGGCGCCATCTGCCTGATCTTTTTCTACCTCGCCCAGGTCGTGCTGCCGATGTTTCAGGGCGCCGAGGTCAAGCCCAGGGATGCGCAGCAGCCGACCTGGCTGGCCGAGGCCGGTGAACCGCTGCTGCTGGCCGTCGAGGAGCAGAACGAAGTGGCGATGCGCCTGGGCGCCGATGGCCTGGTGCGCTTCTTCTCCCTCAAGGATGGCGCCGCGCTGTCCAGCGTCAGCCTGCCGCTGCCGAGCGAGGCGCGCATCACCGCCATCGGTCAGGACACGCCCGGTAGCCGGCTGCTGGTGCTGGGGCTGGACAATGGCCAGGCGCTGGTGCTGGAGCACAACTACAAGGTCAGCTACCCGAATAACCAGAGGACCATCTCTCCGCAGATCGACTACCCCTTCGGCGAAACGCCGCTGGAGCTCGATACTCAGGGCGGCGCCATCGATCATGTCGCCATCAGCCGCAACGGCAGGACCCTGCTGGTCGCCGCCGCCACCGATAGCGCGCTGCATGCGCTGCGTATCGCCACCACGGAAAACCTGCTGACGGGTGAAACCAGCATCGAGCAGGAGCGCCTCAATCTTCCGCAGGTGAACGAGCCGATCCGCAAGCTGCTGCTCGATCCGCGCCAGCAGTGGCTCTATGCCTTCAGTGGCAAGGCCAACGCGGATGTCTTCGACCTGCGCCGCAAGCAGCTCAATGGCCGCTACAAACTGCTGAACGGCACGGGCGAGGTCACCAACGTCACGACTCTGCTGGGCGGCATTTCGCTGCTGGTGGGCGACTCCAACGGCGGTATCGGCCAGTGGTTCATGGTGCGCGGCGCCGATGGCCAGGCCGAGCTGAAGAACGTGCGCAATTTCCAGCTGGGCGACAGCCCCATCACGCAGATCCTGCCGGAAGAGCGGCGCAAGGGCTTCCTGGCTCTGGATGACAGCGGCAACCTGGGTGTGTTCCACAGCACCGCGCACCGCACCCTGCTCAAGCAGCCGGTAGCCGAAGGCGCGGCCATCGCCACCCTGTCGCCACGCGCCACGCGTCTGCTGGTCGAGTCCGGTGGCCAACTGCAGCGCTTCGTGATCGACAACCCGCACCCGGAAATTTCCTGGAGCGCGCTGTGGAGCAAGGTCTGGTACGAAAGCTATCCCGAGCCCGACCATGTCTGGCAGTCGACTTCGGCCAACACCGACTTCGAGCCCAAGCTGAGCCTGTCCCCGCTGGCCTTCGGTACGCTCAAGGCCGCGTTCTACGCGATGCTGCTGGCGGCGCCGCTGGCCATCTGCGCCGCCTTCTACACCGCCTACTTCATGGCCCCGGCGCTGCGGCGCAAGGTCAAGCCGGTGATCGAGCTGATGGAGGCGCTGCCAACGGTAATCCTCGGCTTCTTTGCCGGCCTGTTCCTGGCGCCCTATCTGGAAAACCACCTGCCAGGCATTTTCGCCCTGCTGTTGCTGATGCCGTTCGGCATCCTGCTGGCGGCCTACCTCTGGAGCCGCCTGCCGGAGTCCATCCGCCTGCGCGTGCCTGAAGGCTGGGAGGCGCTGCTGCTGATCCCGGTGATCCTGCTGGTGGGCTTCGGCTCGCTGGAAGTCAGCGGGCACATGGAAAACTGGTGGTTCGGCGGCGACATGCGCCTGTGGCTGACCAACGAGATGGGCATTCCCTTCGACCAGCGCAACGCCCTGGTGATCGGCCTGGCCATGGGCTTCGCGGTGATCCCGACGATCTATTCGATTGCCGAAGATGCGGTGTTCAGCGTGCCCAAGAGCCTCACCCTGGGTTCCCTGGCGCTTGGTGCCACGCCCTGGCAGACGCTGATCCGCGTGGTGCTGCTGACCGCCAGCCCCGGCATTTTCTCGGCGCTGATGATCGGCATGGGCCGCGCGGTGGGTGAAACCATGATCGTGCTGATGGCCACCGGCAACACGCCGATCATGGAGGCCAACATCTTCGAAGGCATGCGCACCCTGGCGGCCAACGTCGCGGTGGAAATGCCCGAGTCGGAAGTGGGCAGTACCCACTACCGCGTGCTGTTCCTCGCCGCGATGGTGCTGCTGATCTTCACCTTCGTGATGAACACCCTGGCCGAGCTGATTCGCCAGCGTCTGCGCCGCAAGTACGCCAGCCTGTAACAGGCCGGGCCTGCTGGTATGGCAAGAATGCAGCCGTTGGCTGCGAGAAGATTTCGTTAAAGGTATCGGTCCGTGAAAAAGGATTCCCTGACAAACTGGATCAAGAGCGGCACCCCTTGGATCTGGATGAACGCCGGTGCGGTGTCCATCGCGGTGATCATGACCCTGGGCCTGCTGTCGGTGATCGCGGTTCGCGGCATGGCGCACTTCTGGCCGGCGGATGTCATCGTCGCCGATTATCAGGTGCCCGGTGGCGAGCCCCGTGTGCTGGCCGGCGAGCGTGTGCAGGCCGAGGAAGTGCCGCGCGCACGCCTGGCCGCCAGTGGCTTGCCGGTGGCGGCTGAGGGCGGCGAGTTCATGACCCGCGAGCTGCTCAAGGTGGGCAACCGTGAAGTCTACGGCGCGGATTTCACCTGGGTCGTGGGCGAGTGGCTGAGCAACGAGCGCACCCCCAGGGACCTGGTCGTGCTGGAGCGCCGCGAGTGGGGCAACTTCTATGGCGCGCTGCTCAGCGTCAAGGAAAACGGCAACCTGGTCGCCGAAGGCGAGGCCGCCTGGGGCGAGCTGCAGCGCCGCATCCAGCGTATCGACCAGCTGCACGGGCAGATCAGCCAGCTGGAAAAGGTCGATATCGGGCGGATCAACCATGGTCTGGAGCGGCTGCGCCTGAAGACCCGCAAGCTGGAGCTGGACGACAAGCTGAATGCCGCCGCCCAGGCCGAGCTGGACGCCGAGCGTGACGGCTGGAACGCCGAATACAGGGTGCTGGAAGGCCGCTTGATGGCCCTCCACCAGGATTTCAACCGCGACAGCATCAGCGTGCGCACCCTGGATGGGCGCGAGCTGGAGATCAGCCTGGGCAAGGTGGTGCGCGCCTACCAGCCGAACGCCATGTCGGTGCCGCAGAAGCTCGGCTTCTATGGCGCCAAGATCTGGGAGTTCGTCAGCGACGAGCCGCGTGAGGCCAACACCGAGGGCGGCATCTTCCCGGCCATCTTCGGCACCGTGCTGATGACCATCATCATGGCGGTGATCGTCACCCCGTTCGGTGTGATCGCGGCGGTCTACCTGCGCGAATACGCCAAGCAGGGCGTGCTGACCCGCATCATCCGCATCGCGGTGAACAACCTCGCCGGCGTGCCGTCGATCGTCTACGGCGTGTTCGGCCTGGGCTTCTTCGTCTATGTCCTGGGCGGCTCGCTGGACCGGATCTTCTACCCCGAAGCCGCGCCGGCGCCGGTATTCGGCACGCCAGGGCTGATGTGGGCGTCGCTGACGCTGGCGATCCTGACCCTGCCGGTGGTGATCGTCGCCACTGAGGAAGGCCTGGCGCGTATCCCGCGAATGATTCGCGAAGGCTCGCTGGCGCTCGGTGCGACCAAGTCGGAAACGCTGTGGAAGGTGGTGCTGCCGATGGCCAGCCCGGCGATGATGACCGGCCTGATCCTCGCCGTGGCCCGCGCCGCGGGCGAAGTGGCGCCGCTGATGCTGGTGGGTGTGGTCAAGCTGGCCCCGAGCCTGCCGCTCAACGGCAACTATCCTTACCTGCACCTGGACCAGAAGATCATGCACCTGGGCTTCCACATCTACGACGTCGGCTTCCAGAGCCCCAACGTCGAGGCCGCGCGGCCACTGGTCTACGCCACGGCGCTGCTGCTGGTGCTGGTGATCGCGACGCTCAACCTCAGTGCGGTCGTCATCCGCAACCACCTGCGCGAGAAATACAAGGCGCTTGACCACTAACAGCCGATAAAAGCGCTGGAGGCCCGAGGCTGGACGAACGAGCGGCACCGACCGCGTCCAGCCTCGGCCTCTGGCCTCCAGCGATCACGGAGACATTCATGTCAGCGACGCAAACCCATTCCATCGACATTTCCGCCCTTGGCCGCGACAAGCGCAGCCTCAACCTGGCCGACGAGCCGGTGGCCATCGAGGTGCCGGACCTGAGCCTTTATTACGGTCAGAAGCAGGCGCTGTACAACGTCAGCATGAACATCCCCAGGCAGCGCGTGACCGCCTTCATCGGCCCGTCCGGCTGCGGCAAGTCGACCTTGCTGCGCTGCTTCAACCGCATGAACGACCTGGTCGACGGCTGCCGCATCGAGGGTGCGATCAACCTCGACGGCACCAACATCTACCGCAAGGGCGAGGACGTGGCCGACCTGCGCCGCCGCGTCGGCATGGTGTTCCAGAAGCCCAACCCGTTCCCCAAGAGCATCTACGAGAACGT
Source organism: Stutzerimonas stutzeri (assembly GCF_013522825.1). Lineage (GTDB taxonomy): Bacteria > Pseudomonadota > Gammaproteobacteria > Pseudomonadales > Pseudomonadaceae > Stutzerimonas > Stutzerimonas stutzeri_AK. Next base: position 27,831 of record NZ_JAAMQZ010000003.1, on the reverse strand, counting down.
GGTCTACGGCCTGCGCATCCAGGGCATCAAGCAGAAGCGCGTGCTCGACGAAACCGTCGAATGGGCGCTCAAGGGCGCGGCCCTGTGGGAAGAAGTGAAGGACCGCCTGCACGAGTCGGCCCTCGGCCTTTCCGGCGGCCAGCAGCAGCGTCTGGTGATCGCCCGGACCATCGCCGTGCAGCCCGAAGTGCTGCTGCTCGACGAACCGAGCTCGGCGCTCGACCCGATCTCATCGCTGAAGGTCGAGGAGCTGATCTACGAGCTCAAGGCCAAGTACACCATCGTCATCGTCACCCACAACATGCAGCAGGCGGCGCGCGTCTCCGACTACACCGCCTTCATGTACATGGGCAAGCTGATCGAATACGGCGACACGGATACGCTGTTCACCAACCCGGCCAAGAAGCAGACCGAGGATTACATTACGGGGCGTTACGGCTAACGGCGAACAGACGACAACAGCGCTTAAGGCTGGAGGCTGGACGAACAAGCGGCTCCGTCTCGTCCAGCCTTCAGCGTCCAGCCTCCAGCGGCTTTTCAGGAGCCTTTATGAAAGACAACCACACTCAACACATCTCCCAGCAGTTCAACACCGAGCTGGAGGAGATTCGCAGTCACCTGCTGGCCATGGGCGGGCTGGTGGAGAAGCAGGTCAACGACGCGGTCACCGCGCTGATCGAGGCCGATTCGGGCCTGGCGCAGCAGGTGCGCGAGGTCGATGAACAGATCAACCAGATGGAGCGCAACATCGACGAGGAGTGCGTGCGCATCCTCGCCCGTCGCCAGCCGGCGGCCTCCGACCTGCGGCTGATCATCAGCATCTCCAAGTCGGTGATCGACCTCGAACGCATCGGCGACGAAGCGACCAAGATCGCCCGTCGCGCCATCCAGTTGTGCGAGGAAGGCGAATCGCCGCGCGGCTACGTCGAGGTACGGCATATCGGCGATCAGGTGCGCAAGATGGTGCGCGAGGCGCTGGACGCCTTCGCCCGCTTCGACGCCGACCTGGCGCTGTCGGTGGCCCAGTACGACAAGACCGTCGACCGCGAATACAAGACCGCCCTGCGCGAACTGGTCACGTTCATGATGGAAGACCCGCGCTCGATCTCCCGCGTGCTCAGCGTGATCTGGGCGCTGCGCTCGCTGGAGCGCATCGGCGACCACGCGCGCAACATCGCCGAGCTGGTGATCTATCTGGTGCGCGGCACCGACGTGCGCCACATCGGCCTCAAGCGCATGGCCGAAGAGGTGGAGAGCGGCAGGGAGCGTTGAGGACGAGTCGTCGGGTTAAGCCTTCAAACCGTCGGATTACGCCTCGGATTGTCGGATTACGCCTTCGGCTAATTCGACCTACAAAACGTGACGCTGCGCTGTGTGGGTAGGGTCACGCTCCATCGACCCGACATGCGGACGTTCAGACGAATCAATGCCCTGGCTGCTGCAGCGTTGCCAGCAACTCGCCGATCAGCTCCTGACGCTCGCGCTGCTCCAGCCGCGCTCCCTCATTGAGTGACGACCATTCGGGATGGGCGCGGGCGCGTTGCAGGGCTTCGGGCAGCGTGCCGTCGCGCCAGCCCTGGGCCTGTGGCGTTTCCAGTGCGATGGCCTGTTGCGCGGCGTGGCCGCGGGCGGCGAGGGTCGTCAGCAGTTGCCGCTGGCGCAGGGCGAGCAGGCGCAGCACGGCATCATCGACGGTCAGCTCGCGCTGGCCCTTGAGCTTGCCCAGCAGGCGATTGCCGTAATGCCGCGCCGTCTGCGCGCCACCGCCGGCAAGGGCGCCGAGCAGCGCCGCGGCGCCCAGGGTGATGCCGCCCACCATCAGGTCGACCCCGGCCCCGGCGGCTGCACCTGCGGCCATGCCACCGCCGACTTTCACGCCCAGCTGCTTGAGCGTTTCCGGGTTGAACAGGTCATCGCCCCAGCGGCCGTCGAGCAGCGGTAGGTCGGCGGCTGCGGCGTCTCCCTTGCGAAAGGCATACAGGCGCAGCAGGGCTTCGACGCAGGCCTGTTCGCGGACACGCACGGCATCGTGCAGTTCACGTATCGCGCCGCGTTCCAGTTCCGCTTGCGCCGCGACGCTGCGGCGGCAGGCGGCCACGTCCAGCAGCAGTTCGGCGATCAGCCGGTTGCCTGCGGCCAGGCGCGCGGCGGCCTGGGCTTCGTGATCCTCGATCAGTCGCTGCAATTGCGGCCTTGACGACTCCAGCAGCAGCGCCAGGCTTTCGTACAGCCGCCGCTCGCCATCGACCGGTGGCGCCACGCTGTCGAAACGTACCAGCGCATGCAGGCCGAGCCGGGCCAGGGCCTCGCGCCATTCGCTTTCGCGATGGCCGGGCCGGGCGACGAAGTTGAGTACCGGCAGCAGCGGCTTGCCGCAGCCGGCGAGCACCGCCAGTTCGTCCTTGTACTTGGCCAGCACCGGCTCGCGGGCGTCGATCACGTAGAGCCCGGCATCGCTGGCCAGCAACTGGCGCAGTACCTTGGCTTCCTGCTCGAAACGCTGGCGCGCCTCGGCGCCGTCGAGAAAACGTGCCGTGCGCGCCGGGCCGTCCAGACGCTCGTCGGGGCGCTCGATTCGCTCCAGATGGTCGAGCAGGGCGATGGCGTCTTCCAGGCCGGGCGTGTCGTAGAGTTCCAGCAATGGCTCGCCGTCCACCGACAACCGTGCGCCTTCGACATGGCGGGTGGTGCTGGGCCGGTGCGATACCTCGCCAAAGCCGATGTCGCGGGTTAGGGTGCGCAGCAGCGAGGTCTTGCCGACGTTGGTGTGACCGACCAGGGCGAGTTTCAGGGGTGCGCTCATCGGGCAGACCTCGAGTTCTGTAGGGTGGATGACGCTTCACCCATCCACCACTGCCAACGGTGGATGTAAAAAGCGACATCCACCCTACGTTGAACACGTTCAATCATGGCCCGCCTCCAGCCAGGTCAGCGGCGCGCTGCTGGAATGAGTCAGGCCAAGGCTATCCAGCGCCTGCTGCCAGTCCTGCAGGCGGTCGTCGTTCAGTGCCTCGCCCGCTGGTGCCGGCAGCAGCCAGACCCGAGTTTCGCCGGCGCAGCGGGACAGCTCGCCGATCAGCGCCAGGGTGCCGCGATCCGGCGAACGGCGTGGGTCGCAGGCGATCAGCAGGCGTCTGGCCGGGCCATGGGTGAGCTGTTCCAGCAGGCGCTTGCGCTGCTCGCGGTCGTCCAGCACGCCGGCATTGGCGATGCCAGCGGGCAGCGGCGGCGGCCAGTTGCGGTCCGGCTCCAGTTCGATGGCGACCAGCACCGCGCCTTCGCCACCCTCCAGCTGAATACCGTTGCCGGGATTGTGCAGATGCGCAGGTGCCGCATCCTGAATGCCGAGGCGTTCGCTGGCCGGTTGCAGGCGTTCGCGCAGCAGGCGGTAGGCGGGCAGTTGCAGATCCAGACACAGCGCCGCGCGCCCGCTGCGCCAGCGCCACAGACAGAACAGCGTCAGCAGCAGGCGCGGCAGCAGCCCGTAGATCAGCACCACGCCCACCAGCCAGCCGGCCCAGCTCTGGCGGGCGCTGTCGAAGTCGTGAGTGAGGGTTCCGCTGGCGCGAATCTGTTCGATGTCCGGCATGCTGAAGCCGAGCCAGGTGGGCAGCGCGCCGAGGGCCTGGGTCAGTCCGATAAAGGCGCCTTCGCCGAGAATGGTGGTTTCCCAGACGAAGCCGTAGCGTCGGGTGGCCAGCAAGGCCAGCAGCGTCAGCAGGGCGCTGAGCATTGCCAGCGACCACAGGCCGTGCACGCCCAGCCCGAGCAGCCAGCGACCGAGCCGGCGCTGCTGCAGCACCGCCAGCAGCGCCGGCGCCAGTTGCACGGCGCGCGCATCGCGGGCGAGCTTTTCGCTGAGCCACAGCCAGAGCCGCCCCAGCGCGCCGCCGCTGTCGCCGGCGAAGAAAAAGCCCAGCAGCATCAGCAGGTTCAGCCCGAGCAGGCTGCCCAGCGCCCAGAACACATTCACCGGGCGCACACCGTCGCCCAGCGCCGCCCAAGCCAGCCCTGCGCCGCTGAACAGGGCCAACAGCAGCAGCGCCAGCGCCGCCAGCCGCGCGCCCTGACGCCAGTGTTGCAGCGCTTCGATCAAGCCATCGCGGCGCGCGAGCCAGAGTGCGCGGCGTTCGATCAGCTGGTGCAGCTCGCCGCTCTCGGCGCGCGCCCGGCGATTGGCCTCGTCGTCGTCCAGCGGTCCGGCATGCTCTTCGCGCAGGCGCACGGCTTCGGTCAGCCAGAGGCGGTCGAGGGAGGTAAGCGTTGCTGAGGATTGGGCGGTCACACGTTATCCCGGTGGTGAAAGCAGTGCTGAGAATACCTGCTGCCGCGCCAATGCGGAAAAGACGCCGCTGACTGCCCGTCCGGCCCTCTGTTATTCTCGCGGCCATGAATCAGACCTCCCTTCCCCTCGCGATGATCGCCGCCCTGGCGGAAAACCACGTCATCGGGCTCGACAACAAAATGCCCTGGCATCTGCCGGCGGATCTCAGGCACTTCAAGGCGATGACGCTCGGCAAGCCAATCATCATGGGCCGCAAGACCTGGGATTCGCTCGGACGACCGCTGCCGGGCCGCTTGAATCTGGTGGTCAGCCGCCAGGCCGATCTGCGGCTCGAAGGCGCGGAAACCTTTTCCAGCCTTGAGGAGGCCTTGCTGCGCGCCGAATGCTGGGCGCGCGAGCAGGGCGTGGACGAGATCATGCTGATCGGTGGTGCGCAGCTCTATGGCCAGGCGCTGGAGCGCGCCCGGCGCCTGTACCTGACGCGCATCGCCGCCAGCCCGCAGGGCGACGCCTTCTTCCCCGCGTTCGACGAGACGCAGTGGTGCTGCCGCGAAAGCCTGGCGCATCAGGCCGAAGGCGAAGTGCCGGCCTATCGTTTCGAGACCTGGGAACGGGGCTGAATGCCGTCGCGCCAGCAGCCGGTCAACCCAGGTTGACCAGCTCGGCCTGCGCGGTGCCGTTTTCCAGCCGCAGCAATGCTAGGCTGATCGGCAGCTTGAAGCGTCGCGGGCCGGCGCTGCCGGGATTGACGTAGAGCACGCCGCTGCGGCGTTCGATCTTCGGCTGGTGCGAATGGCCGCTCACCATCACATCGATGCCGGCTGCGACCGGATCGAAATCCAGCTGCTTGAGGTCGTGCAATACATGCAGGCTGAGGCCGCCGATATGCAGGTCCAGCCGCTCGGGCAGTGCCAGCGCCCAGTCGGTCGTGTCGATATTGCCACGGATGACATCCAGCGGTGCGAGTGCGCGCAGGCCGTCGAGTACCGCCGCCTTGCCGATGTCGCCGGCATGGATGATCCGTGAGCAGCCACGCAGGGCGGCCAGCGCCTCGGGACGGAGCAGACCGTGGGTGTCGGAGATCAGGCCGATGCGCATGCGGGTTCACGCCTCTGGGTCGAGTGGGCTGGACAGGCCATTCGACCCCAGGCCGGGCGCCGTGTGTGCGGCGTCTCGGCAGCGCTGATCGGGCTTTCGGTCACGGTTCCGGGTGGGCGGCGGGCGACTCCGGCAGGAACCAGTTCATCACCAGCGCGCAGATGCCGCCGGTGGCTACGCCCGATTCCAGCACGCTGCGCAGGCCGGCTGGCATGTGCGCAAGAAATTCCGGTACCTGCGAAAAGCCCAGGCCGAGCGCCAGCGATACCGAGATGATCAGCAGCGCGCGGCGATCCAGCTGGATGCCGGCGAGGATGTTGATGCCCGCTGCGGCCACCGCGCCGAACATCACCAGTGCCGCGCCGCCGAGCACCGGCTCGGGCACCGCCTGCAGCACGCCGGCCACCGCCGGGAACAGGCCGAGAATGACCAGCAGGGCGGCGATCCACAGACCCACGTAGCGGCTGGCGATGCCGGTGAGCTGGATGATGCCGTTGTTCTGCGCGAACACCGAGCTGGGGAAGGTGTTGAAGAAGCCGGCCAGCAGCGAGTTGGCGCCGTTGACCAGCACGCCGCCCTTGATCCGCTGCATCCACAGCGGGCCTTCCACCGGCTCGCGGGAAATCTTGCTGGTGGCGGTGACGTCGCCGATGGCCTCCAGCGAGGTCACCAGATAGATCACCACCATGGGGATGAACAGGCTCCAGGAGAAGCCCAGGCCGAAGTGCAGCGGCATCGGCACTTCGAACAGGTTGGCCTCGCGCATGCCGGTGAAATCCAGGCGGCCCAGATAGGCGGCCAGCGCATAGCCGATGGCCAGGGCGATGATGATGGCGCAGCTGCGCATCCACACCACCGGCAGGCGGTTGAGGAGGACGATGGCGCCCAGTACCACGCCGGACAGCAACAGGTTCTCGCCGTTGGCGAAGGTGCCGTCGCCCATGGCCGCGTAACCGCCGCCCATGCTGATCAGGCCGACCTTGATCAGCGTCAGGCCGATCATCAGCACCACGATGCCGGTCACCAGCGGGGTGATCAGGCGTTTGACGAACGGCAGGACGCGCGACACGCCCATCTCGATGAAAGAGCCGGCGATCACCACGCCGAAGATCGCCGCCATCACCGCCTCGACCGGCGTGCCCTGCTGGACCATCAGCACGCCACCGGCGATCAGCGGTCCGACGAAATTGAAGCTGGTGCCCTGGACGATCAGCAGTCCCGCGCCGAACGGACCGAAGCGCTTGCACTGGACGAAGGTGGCGATGCCGGAAATCACCAGCGACATGGACACGATGATATTGGTGTCGCGTGGCGACACGCCGATGGCCTGGCAGATCAACAGACCCGGCGTGACGATCGGCACGATGATCGCCAGCAGGTGCTGCAGTGCGGCGAGAAAGGCGACCCAGGGCCGGGGGCGGTCGTTGAGCCCGTAGACCAGTTCATCGGGTGTTTCGTGGGTGGTGTGATTGTCGGGAGAGCTCATGGCCGGCCTTCAGGCGAAAAGAGCGCGATTCTACTGGCCGGGATGTGCGACGGACAGTGTCAGTGCCTTCCGGCCACCCCTTGCGCAACCCGCGGCATCTACAATCAGCGAAACCCAATCGAGGAGTGCCCCGAATGAAAACCGTCATCGCAATGACCTTGCTGTCGCTCGTCACCGGCCTGGCCCACGCCCAGGAAAGCTGTGCCAGCAAGGAAGCGGACATCCTCCGCCAGCTGGAGCATGCCCGCGAGCAGGGCAACACCGGACGTATCGAGGGTTTGGAAACCGCGTTGGGCAAGGTCCGGGCACACTGTACCGACGCAGGGCTGCAGGCCGAACGGCAGGAAGAGATCGACGAGGCGCGAGAGGAAATCCGCGAGCGTGAAGCCGAGCTGCAGGAGGCGTTGCGTGAGGGCGATCCGAAGCAGATCGAAAAGCGCGAGCGCAAACTGGCCGAAGCCAGGGAGGAGTTGCGCGAGGTGTTGGAAGACTAGCGCTTGGCGCAACAGCGTCAACACCGTGTTCTGCATAAGACGATGCCCGCCTGGGTGGGCGGGCATCGTCTTCAAACGGGCTCTCGTGTAGCGCCCTTATCCGCTGCTCGGGACGGCCGTCGCCACCTTGGCGTGCGGTTCCTGTGAGGGCGCGCTGTGGTCCTCGGGGCTGATTACTGGAACCTCGTTGCCATCGGCGTCATACAGCTTGCCGTTGCGGAAGTGGTCGCCATCATGCAGTGCGGCGACGTCCTGGTAGCGCAGGGTACGCTCGCTGGCGGCAACGAATACCGACTGCTGGTCGGAGTTGCCGGCGGTCAGGTGGTTGAACAGCAGGTTCAGCAGGATGGCCATGATCGCCGCCGAGCTGATGCCCGAGTGGAAGATGGTCTCGAACCAGGCCGGGAAGTGGTGGTAGAAGCTCGGCGCGGCGATCGGGATCATGCCGAAGCCGATCGAGGTGGCGACGATGATCAGATTCATGTTGTTGCGGTATTCGACCTGCGCCAGGGTACGGATACCCGCGGCGGCCACGGTACCGAACAGCACGATGCCCGCGCCACCCAGCACTGCGGTGGGCACCGCGGCAACCAGGCGACCCATCACCGGCAGCAGGCCGAGTGTCACCAGAATCAGACCGGCGCTGGCCACCACGTAACGGCTCTTGATGCCGGTAACGGCCACCAGCCCCACGTTCTGGGCGAAGGCGCTCTGGGTGAAGGAGCCGAAGATCGGCGCCAGGCTGCTGGAAATCATGTCCGCCCGCAGGCCATCGCCCAGTCGCTTGGAGTCGACCTTGGTATCGATGATTTCGCCGACGGCAAGGATATCGGCGGAGGTTTCCACCAGCGTGACGATGACCACGATCAGCATCGACAGGATCGCCGCGAACTGGAATACCGGCGCGCCAAAATGCAGCGGCGAGGGCATGGCCACCACCGGGCCGTCCAGTACACCGGAGAAGTCGGCCATGCCGAAGAACACTGCGGCCACGGTGCCGATCACCATCGCCAGGAGGATCGACAGCCGGGAAATGGTGGCGCTGCCGAGTTTGCTCAGCAGCAGCACGCACGCCAGGGTGAAGCCCGCCAGGCCGATATTGGCCATGCTGCCGAAGTCCGCGGCCTGACTGTTGCCGCCCATGGCCCAGCGTGCCGCGACAGGCATCAGGGTCAGGCCGATGGTGGTGATGACGATGCCGGTCACCAGTGGCGGAAAGAACTTGGTGATACGTGAGAACACCGGTGTGATCAGCAGGCCGATCAGCGAGGCGGCGATCACCGCGCCGAATACCACCGGAAGCCCTCCGGAGCCGTCGTTGCCGATGATGGCGATCATCGTCGCCACGCCGGCGAAGGATACGCCCTGTACCAGCGGCAGCTGGCAGCCGAAGAACGGCAGGCCGATCGTTTGCAGCAGGGTGGCCGCGCCGCCGGCGAACAGCGAGGCGGCAATCAGCAGGCCGATTTCGGCTGCCGAGAGACCGGCGGCCTGACCGACGATCAGCGGCACCGCGACGATGCCTCCGTACATGGTCAGGACGTGTTGCAGGCCATAGGCCAGGTTGGCGCCGACGCCGAGGTTCTCGTCCTCTGGACGCTTCTCCGAAGGGGTGCTTACGGATGAGACTGTCATGGTGAGTTCTCGCTGTTGTTCTTGTGTCGGTCAATGTAGACAAAAAGTCACTGCATTTGCCAGTCATTTGTATACATTTTTATTTGTCGAGAAATAGCTGACATTAGCGTCAAAGATCGAAATATAGAGCGTAATTACGTCTATCTACGAAGTGCTCGCTGGCTGCCGTTTTTCATGTTCGACGAATGGTGAGGAAGAAAAAGCTGATTTTGACAGCTGTTCCGGGAGGAAGGCGGACAGGAAAAATTTTGTCGAAAGCAGATTTTGTGAACAGGCTAAGGAGGCGATAGAGCCGATTCGGTTCGCTGGCCTCTGGGAGCGAAACCGAGCTGGAAACAAAAAGCCCGGCAGATGCCGGGCTCTGTCTTAGCGCGGGTAACTCAACCGTCCAGCAGCGCCTTGTTGCGCACCGCGCCCTTGTCGGCGCTGGTGGCCAGCAGGGCGTAGGCCTTGAGTGCGGTCGAGACCTTGCGTGTGCGTGGCTGTGCCGGCTTCCAGCCGAGCTTGTCCTGCTCGATCCGGCGGTGGGACAGGTCTTCATCGCTGACCTGCAGCTGGATGCTGCGGTTGGGGATGTCGATCAGCACCTTGTCGCCGTCGCGCACCAGGCCGATGGCGCCGCCGGCGGCGGCTTCCGGCGAGGCGTGGCCGATGGACAGGCCCGAGGTGCCGCCGGAGAAGCGACCGTCGGTGAGCAGCGCGCATTCGGCCCCCAGTCCCTTGGACTTCAGGTAGCTGGTCGGATAGAGCATTTCCTGCATGCCCGGACCGCCTTTCGGGCCTTCGTAGCGGATGATGACGATGTCGCCGGGCTTCACCTCGTCGGCGAGGATGCCCTTCACGGCGCTGTCCTGGCTTTCGTAGATCTTCGCGGTGCCCTCGAAGACGTGGATGGATTCATCGACGCCGGCGGTCTTCACCACGCAGCCGTCCAGGGCGATGTTGCCATAGAGCACGGCCAGGCCGCCTTCCTGGGAATAGGCGTGTTCGACCGAGCGGATGCAGCCGTTTTCGCGGTCGGCGTCGAGGCTGTCCCAGCGGGTCGCCTGACTGAATGCGGTCTGTGTCGGAATGCCTGCCGGACCGGCCTTGAAGAAGGTGTGTACGGCCTCGTCCTCGGTCTGGGTGATGTCCCACTGGGCGATGCCTTCAGCCATGGTCCGGCTGTGGACGGTGGAGACGTCGGTGTGCAGCAGTCCGCCACGGGCCAGTTCGCCGAGGATCGAGAAGATGCCGCCGGCGCGGTGCACATCTTCCATGTGGTACTTCTGGATGTTCGGTGCCACCTTGCATAGCTGCGGCACCTTGCGCGACAGCGCATCGATGGCGCGCAGGTCGAAGTCCACCTCGCCTTCCTGGGCGGCGGCCAGCAGGTGCAGGATGGTGTTGGTCGAGCCGCCCATGGCGATGTCCAGGGTCATGGCATTCTCGAACGCCTTGATGCTGGCGATGTTGCGCGGCAATACCGACTCATCGCCTTCAGCGTAGTAGCGCTTGCACAGCTCGACGGCGACACGACCGGCACGCAGGAACAGCTGCTCGCGGTCGGCGTGGGTAGCCAGCATGGTGCCGTTGCCCGGCAGGGACAGGCCCAGGGCTTCGGTCAGGCAGTTCATCGAGTTGGCAGTGAACATGCCCGAGCAGCTGCCGCAGGTGGGGCAGGCGCTGCGCTCGTACTCGGCGACCTTCTCGTCCGAGCAGGAGTCGTCGGCGGCGACCACCATGGCATCCACCAGGTCCAGACCGTGGGAGGCCAGCTTGGTCTTGCCGGCTTCCATCGGGCCGCCGGAGACGAACACCACCGGGATGTTCAGGCGCAGGGCGGCCATCAGCATGCCGGGGGTGATCTTGTCGCAGTTGCTGATACAGACGATGGCGTCGGCGCAGTGGGCGTTGACCATGTATTCCACCGAGTCGGCGATGATCTCGCGACTCGGCAGCGAATAGAGCATGCCGTCGTGGCCCATGGCGATACCGTCGTCGACGGCGATGGTGTTGAACTCCTTGGCTACGCCGCCATGCTTTTCGATCTCGCGAGCGACCAGCTGGCCCATGTCCTTGAGGTGCACGTGGCCAGGCACGAACTGGGTGAAGGAGTTGGCGATGGCGATGATCGGCTTCTTGAAGTCTTCGTCCTTCATCCCTGTGGCGCGCCACAGGGCGCGGGCGCCGGCCATGTTGCGGCCGTGGGTGGAGGTTTTCGAGCGGTAATCGGGCATGACGGAATCCTGCGACTGAACGGCTGATCGAATGGTGCTTATGGTGAGCGTCATCTGTGCCGTGTGCAACGGCAGGTGGCTGTGCAGGCGCAGGGGGCTTGAACGAGGCGGGTATCGCTCGTGCGGCCCGGCTCACGGGCCCGCCGGGGTGCTGGCGAGGAATGCTCCGATTCTACGCGGGCTGGCGAGGTCGGGGAAGGCTGATGGTCGGCATGAGCAGGTCATTGTCGAGCACGCGCGTGATCTTCGTGGGAGCGGGCCATGCCCGCGAAACCGGCTCAGGTGTCGGCGCGGTTGCCTTCGCGAGCATGGCTCGCTCCTGCGAAGTGTGATGCTGCACCGGGGCTTCAGCCAAGAAGCCCTTGGCTAAGCCATTCGCGACTGAAGTCGCTCCCACGGGGTGCCGTCGTTCGCATTCATTGCTGGCGGCTTGTGCCGTCAGCTGTTGGGCAAGATCCGGCAGGTGATGCTCTTGATGTAGCGCGTCTCCGGGATCGCCGGGTGCACCGGATGGTCCGGACCCTGGCCGCCGCGTTCGAGCAACTGGATGTTGCGGTCCAGATGGCGGGCGCTGCCGAGCAGGATGTTCTGCAGATCGTCCTCGGGCAGGTGCATGGAGCAGGAGGCGCTGACCAGAATGCCGTCCTTGCCGAGCAGGCGCATGGCCTGTTCGTTGAGGCGGCGATAGGCGGCCTCGCCGTTCTTGAGGTCCTTCTTGCGCTTGATGAAGGCCGGCGGGTCGGTGATGACCACGTCGAAGCGCTCCTCGGCGCTCTTCAGCTCCTTCATGGCCTCGAAGGCATCGCCCTCGACGCAGGTCATCTTCTCGGCCACGCCATTGAGTGCGGCATTGCGCTCGACGCCATCGAGGGCGAAGGCCGAGGCATCGACGCAGAAGACTTCGCTGGCGCCGAACACGGCGGCCTGCACACCCCAGCCGCCGATATAGCTGAACAGATCCAGTACGCGCTTGCCCTTGACGTAGGGTGCCAGGCGCGCGCGATTCATGCGGTGGTCGTAGAACCAGCCAGTCTTCTGGCCTTGCAGTACCGGCGCTTCGAATTTCACCCCGTTCTCCTCCAGCGCGACCCACTCGGGCACCACGCCGAAGGCGGTGTCGACATAGCGCTCCAGGCCCTCGGCATCGCGCGCGCTGGAGTCGTTCTTCCACAGCACGCCACGCGGCTTGAGCACCTGCACCAAGGCTTCGAGCACGGCATCCCGGTTGCGCTCCATGGTCGCCGAAGCCAGCTGCACCACCAGATGATCGTGGAAGCGGTCCACCACCAGGCCCGGCAGCAGGTCGGAATCGCCGTAGATCAGGCGGTAGCAGGGCTGCTCGAACAGGCGCTCGCGCAGCGACAGCGCGACCTGGATGCGATGCACCAGCAAGGATTTGTCCAGACTGTGCTTGAGGTCGCGCGACAGCAGGCGCGCGCAGATCAGGTTGTTTGGCGATACCCCGACGATACCCAGCGGCTTGCCGCCGGCGGCTTCGAGGATGGCCTGATCGCCGGCGGCAAAGCCGCTCAGCGGCGTGGCGGCGGTGTCCACTTCGTTGCTGTAGACCCACAGATGGCCGGCCCGCAGGCGGCGGTCGGCGTTGGCTTTTAGGCGCAGGCTGGGCAGGGTCATGAGGGGCGCTCCGGATGAGGGGCGGGCATTGTATAGGAGCTGCAAGCCGCAAGCCTCAACGTGCAAGGAAAAGCATGCATCCCGAGCTTGCAGCTTGCAGCTTGCAGCCGTCAGGCCGACAGCGCCTTGATCAACGCCTCGCTGAACGCAGGAATGTCATCGGGCTTGCGGCTGCTGATCAGGTGGCCGTCGATCACCACCTGTTCGTCGACCCATTCGGCACCGGCGTTTTTCAGGTCGTCGGCCAGCGAGGGCCAACTGGTCATGCGCTTGCCCTTGACCAGCTCGGCCGAGACCAGCAGCCAGCCTCCGTGGCAGATCACGGCGATGGTCTTGTTCGCGCGCGCGGCGTCGCGCACCAGTTCCTGAGCCATCTCGTCGGTGCGGATGGTGTCGGAATTGACCACGCCGCCGGGCAGCAGCAGGGCGTCATAGTCCTCCATGCGGATGCTGTCGAAGGTAGCGTCGATGGGGAATTCATCAGCCGGCGTGGTGTGATTCCAGCCGCGCACCTTGCCTGGTTTGGCCGAGACGAGTTCGATCCTGGCACCGACCTTTTCCAGGGCCTCGCGCGGGCCGGTCATCTCCACCTGCTCGAAGCCATCGGTCAGCAGGATCGCCACACGCTTGCCAGTGAGAGCTTGAGTCATAGCATGCCTCCGTTGGTTGGGACCCACTGAATGCGGGCCATCTGAAAATGGGACCCGCGCTGCGGGGAAAGTTCGCCCATCCATGCAGGCAGCAGAGCGTCGGGTAGAACAGGACACGGCAGCTCGATGCTTGCGCCCATGCTAGGATTCGCCAATTTCGCCCTGTCCCGTTTTGCCATGCCCGAACTTCCCGAAGTCGAAACCACTCGTCGCGGTATCGAACCGCATCTTGTCGGCCAGCGCGTTAGCCGTGTGATCGTGCGCGAGCGGCGCCTGCGCTGGCCGATCCCGGAGGATCTCGACGTGCGCCTGTCCGGCCAGCGTATCGAGGCGGTGGAGCGGCGTGCCAAGTACCTGCTGATCAGGGCCGAGGCGGGTACGCTGATCGCCCATCTGGGCATGTCCGGCAGTCTGCGTCTGGTGGATGCCGAACTGCCGCCGCTCAAGCACGAGCATGTCGATATCGTGCTGGAGTCGGGCATGGCGCTGCGCTATACCGATCCGCGGCGTTTCGGCGCGCTGCTGTGGAGCGCCGATCCACTCAGCCATGCGCTGCTCGCCAGCCTCGGGCCGGAGCCGCTCGGTGACGAGTTCGATGGCGATCGACTGTTCCGCATGTCGCGCGGGCGCAGCATGGCGATCAAGCCGTTCATCATGGACAACGCCGTGGTGGTCGGGGTCGGCAATATCTACGCCAGCGAGGCGCTGTTCGCCGCCGGTATCGACCCGCGTCGCGCCGCCGGTACGGTGTCGCGGGCGCGCTATCTGAAACTGGCGCAGGAAATCCGACGTATCCTCGCGTGTGCCATCGAGCGAGGCGGCACCACGCTGCGCGATTTCGTCGGCGGCGACGGCAAACCGGGCTACTTCCAGCAGGAGCTGTTCGTCTACGGGCGCGGCGGTGAGTTCTGCAAGACCTGTGGTTCGACCCTGCGCGAAATCCGCCTGGGTCAGCGTGCCAGCGTCCACTGCCTTCGCTGTCAGCGCTGAGTGCGACCTGGATCAACAACCACAGGCATTGACGGCGTTCACGATCAGCGTACGACAGGCACTGCTATAGTGACCGGCGAGCAACACCGCCCTGTTTCGCCCAGCTGAAGGATCACACCATGAAACTGTTTCGCTCCACTGCCGTTGTCCTGGCCCTGACCACTGGCCTGCTGGCGATGCCGGCTCATGCTCAGTCGACGCAACAGAATGCCAGCGGCGACCCCATGTATACCGTCGAGGCGCCCAAGGCTTTTTCCATCGTCGCTGACCTGCTGATCGCGCGGCCCTTGCTGATTGCTGCAACCGCCATCGGTGCCGGGGTGTTCGTCGTCAGTCTGCCGTTTTCCGCCATGGGCGGCGGCATCAAGGAAACCGGCCAGGCTCTGGTGGTCGAGCCTGGCGCCGCTGCCTTCGCCCGCTGCCTGGGCTGCACCCGCGTCGGCTACAACCGCCAGGACTGATCCGAGCGCCCCACAAAGGTCGGAGGCGCAGGGGCTTCCGGCTCTTGTGCGCTTGGCGTAGGCTTCGTCGCCTTATTCTGCGAGCGAAGCCGGAAAGCCGTGTCCAGTCGATTTCTCAAACTCTCATTACCCATTCTTGGGCTGCTGGTCCTTTCCTGGTCATTCTGGTCCAGCGAGGGCTGGTTGCAGCTCTGTGCCGGTCTGGCGCTGTTCCTGTTCGGCATGCAGTGCCTGGAAGAGGGTTTGCGCGAGCTCGCCGGCGGCAAGCTGGAGGAACTGCTGGGGCGTAGCACCTCGACAGCGGGCAAGGCGCTGCTGTTCGGTATCGGCGGCACCATGTTGCTGCAGTCCACCACGCTGGTTTCGCTGCTGACCATTGCCTTTATCAGTACCGGGCTGATCCAGCTGGCGGGCGGCATTGCCATTCTGTTCGGCGCCAATCTGGGGGCCAGCTTCGGTATCTGGCTGCTGGCCCTGGCCGGACAGAACATCAGCCTCAGTCCATTGGCCCTGCCGCTGCTGGTGTTCGGCGTGCTGGCTGGCTTCAACGGACCCAAGAGCAAGGCCGCCGGACGCATCGTGCTGGGCATCGCCTTTATCTTCCTGGGTATCGACGGGATCAAGGAGGGCTTTGACGCCTTCGGCGCGGGCATGGATCTGACCGAATACCGGGCCGATGGGCTGAGCGGACAATTGCTGTTCCTGGCCGTGGGCACTGTGCTGACCATGGTGCTGCAGTCCAGCCACGCCACCCTGATGCTGACGCTGGCGGCCCTGGCCAGTGGTCAGGTGGATCTGGCGCAGAGCCTGGCCATCGCTATCGGCGCCAACATCGGCAGCGCCGTGACTACCGGCCTGGTGGGTGCGCTGGGCGGCAATCGCAGTGGTCAGCGCCTGGCGCTGGTGCATGTGCTGTTCAACCTGGGTACCGCCCTGGTGACCTTCATTCTGCTACAGCCGCTGAGCTGGCTGGTGCTGTGGGTGAGTGGCCTGGTGGGGCTGGGCGACAACAGTCTGCTGCAACTGGCTCTGTTCCATACTCTGTTCAACGTGCTTGGCGTGTTGCTGTTCTGGTTCTGGCAGGATCGTCTGGCCGATCTCCTGGTGCGTTGGCTGCCCGAAGCGGAGGAGCCGCAGGTCCTGATCGCCGAGCTGGTTGTCCCCCAGGAGCGGCAGGAGCTGTCGACGACGCGTGCCCGTTACCTCGAAGAAGAGGCGCTGGACTCGGTGGATGCCGCCGCCAGTGCGGTGACGCGTGAGTTGCGGCACATGGGGCGCCTGAGCATGGAGGTGATCTGTCATGCACTCTATCTGCCGGTGGAACAGCTGGGGCAGGTGCCTGTTGACGAGCACTTGCTGCAGGCCCCGCCGGATGCCCATGCGCTGGATGCCGACGTGCTCTACCAGCATCACATCAAGGGTGTGTACAGCGACCTGTTGAGCTTCATGGGGCGCATGCACCTGCCGCAGGACGAGGCGCACCAGACGTTCTGGATGAATTGCCAGGTCGTTTCGCTGCAGTTGGTGGATGCGGTCAAGGACGCCAAGCACCTGCAGAAGAACCTCGGCCACTACCTGCGCCAGGACGAATCGGTGGTGCGCAAGAGCTACGTCGAGTTGCGTCGCCACCTGCTGGAAACCTTGCGTGAGTTGCGCGCCCTGCATCGCGCTGAACTGCCCGAAACCCTATGGCGCGAACGCCTGCAATGGCTGGATGACTGCGCCGCCGATTTCGATGGTGAATTCCGCAAGCGCCTCTTCATGGCGGTGCGCAACAAGCAGCTCGACGGCCTGCAGACCAGCTCACTGATGAACGACCTGGGTTATGCCAGCCGCATCATCCAGAGCCTGCGCAATGCGTTGCTGCTGGGCGAAGGAGCGGAACTGGCACGTTTGCTGAGAAATGAAGACGAACAGGAGGAGTCGCTGATTCTGGGGATCTGACGCGACCTGGAATGCCCTGTCAGGCGCTCCAGGCCGAAACGGCGGGAGCGACTCAGGCCTTGCCGGTGATGATCAGGTACTTCTGCATCAGCTCATCCTTGCTCTCGACATTGGTCACATCGAGCGGAATGCAATCCACCGGGCAGACCTGCTGGCACTGGGGCTCGTCATAGTGACCGACGCATTCGGTACAGAGATTGGGGTCGATGACGTAGATTTCCTCGCCCTGGGAAATGGCGCTGTTCGGGCACTCGGGCTCGCACACGTCGCAGTTGATGCAGTCATCGGTGATTATCAGGGACATCGGTTAACTCCAGCGGCGGCGCGGACCGCAGCACTCTAAGAACGACGCGCCAATTTTGCCGCATCGGCCCGCTCGGCGCACGCTGCGGTTGATGTCGGCACGGTTCACTTGTCGGCGTAACGCTCCGCCAGCGCCTTCACGACCGAAGGGTGAACGAACTTGGAGACATCACCATCGAGCCGGGCGATTTCGCGCACCAGGGTCGAGGAAATGTAGGAGAACTTCTCCGACGGGGTGAGGAAAAGGCTTTCCACGTCCGGCGCCAGCTGACGGTTCATGTTGGCCAGCTGAAATTCGTACTCGAAGTCCGACACCGCGCGCAACCCGCGCAGCAGGACATTGGCCTTCTGCTCAGCGACGAAATGCGCCAGCAGTGTGGAAAAGCCCAGCACCTTGACGTTGGGCAAATGCGCCGTCACTTCCTCCGCCAGTGCGACACGCTGTTCAAGCGGAAGCAGGGGATTTTTGTGCGGGCTGGCAGCAATCGCGATGATCACTTCGTCGAACAGGCGCGAAGCGCGTTCGATCAGGTCGGTGTGACCCATGGTGATCGGATCGAAGGTTCCCGGATACAGCACTCGGTTCATCGCGGCGTCCTGACGCATGCGTGGGGGGTGGATGGTAGCGGCTCGGTGTTGGCAGCGTAAAGTATCAAAGCATGGCCTGCTCGGTTCATCCGCCCGGCCAGTTGACGGGAAAGCCGGACGGTGTGCCACGCCGCATTGCCGAACGGGTCGAACCTGAGCAGGGCCAGGGCTTGCCCTCAGCGTACGAAAAGCCTGTAGACCAGCTTCTGCAGCGTCTTGCCATAGGGCGGGTAGACCAGTCGTGAGGCGTTGAAACGCTGCTTGACGAACACGCCCTTGGCCTTGCTGAAGGTCAGGAAACCCTCGTGGCCGTGGTAATGCCCCATGCCGGAGGGGCCGACGCCGCCGAAGGGCAGGTCGTCCTGGGCGACGTGCAGCAGGGTGTCGTTGAGGCAGACGCCACCGGAATGGGTGCGCTCCAGCACGGCCTGCTGCTCGGCCTTGTCGTAGCCGAAATAGTAGAGCGCCAGCGGTCGCGGACGGGCGTTGACGTAGGCCAGCGCCTGTTCCAGGTCGTCATAGGGCACGACGGGCAGCAGCGGGCCGAAGATCTCGTCCTGCATCACCCGCATCTCGTCGCTCACATCCAGCAGCAGGTGGTGCGGCATGCGCCGGCCCTGGCCCTGCTCGAACAGCGGCAGCAGGCGCGCGCCTCTGGCCTGGGCATCGTCCAGATAGTCCTGCAGGCGGGCCTGCTGGCGCGGGTTGATGATCGAGGTGTAGTCCGGGTTGTCGGCCAGTCGCGGATAAAAACGCTGGATGACCTGGCGATAGGCCTCGACGAAACTTTCCAGACGATCCTTCGGCACCAGCACGTAGTCGGGCGCCACGCAGGTCTGCCCGGCGTTGAGCGTCTTGCCGAAGGCGATGCGTTCGGCGGCATCAGCGAGCGGCACGCTGGCCGAGACGATGGCCGGCGACTTGCCGCCCAGCTCCAGGGTCACCGGCGTCAGGTTGTCCGCCGCGGCGCGCATCACCTGGCGGCCGATGCTGATGCTACCGGTGAACAACAGGTGATCGAAGGGCAGCCGCGAGAAGGCGATGCCCACGTCCGCCTCGCCCAGCACCACGGCCACCTGGTCCTCGGCGAATACCTGTGCCAGCAGATCCTTCAGCAACTGTCCGGTGGCAGGCGTCGATTCGCTCATCTTCAGCATCACCCGGTTGCCCGCCGCCAGCGCGCCGATCAGCGGGCCGATGGCGAGATAGAGCGGGTAGTTCCAGGGCACGATGATCCCGACCACGCCCAGCGGCTGGTACAGCACGCGCGCGCTGGCCGGCTGGAAGGCCAGCCCGACGCTGCGCCGCGAGGGCTTCATCCATTTGCGCAGGCGGCGCCTGGCGTAGTGGATGCCGTGCAGGCTGGGCATGAGTTCCGCCAGCCGGGTTTCGTCCGCCGAGCGATTGCCGAAATCCGTGCTGATGGCGTCGCTGATCGCCTGTTGATTACTGGCGAGCAGGTGATGCAGGGCGTCGAGCCATTGCAGGCGAGCCGCCGCGTCCGGATAGGGAGCGATCTGGAAGGCGCGGCGCTGCCGAGCGAGCAGCGACTGCAGGCGTTCGATCTCGGGGTTGGTCTGGTCCAGCTGTGCGACAGGGGCGGGCATGGCGACATTCCGGTGAAGGCGTGATCGGCATTGTTCGCGCTCACTGGTGCCTCTGCCAAGGTCATCGCCGTGCCGGGCGTATTGTCTGACCGAATAGCCTTGTGATTAGCCGATGTTCCCGGTACGTGTTGTTGGGTCAATCCTGCTTTTGTGGGGGCGGACTTGTCCGCGAAGCGCTTCCCGTACATCGGCGTGGTTCCATTCGCGGCCAAGGCCGCTCCCACAGGCGGTTCGTCGCATCGGGTAGATCGGGTCACGCTTCACCGACCCGACAAGCGAGCGGTCAGGCGCGTTAAATGCTGAGCGCTCAGGCATGGATGGTCGCACTGCATCGTCGGATTACGCCTTCGGCTAATCCGACCTACAACTAGCTTGCAAGAGCGCGCGCAGCGGTCAGGCGCTGCGCTCCCACAGCGCATAGTGGACGTTGCCGGCCTTCTTTTCCCGGTGCAGCCGCCAGTTGCCGGGCAGGCCGAGGCTCGATGGCACGGCTTCGCTTTCGGTATAGATCCAGGCGTTGTCGGCCAGCCAGCCCTTGCTTTCCAGCAGCTCGCAGGCCGGTTGCAGCAGGTTCTTGTTGAACGGCGGGTCGAGAAACACCAGGTCGAAGGGCGTCGGTGTCTGGGTATCCAGGTAGCGCAGGGCGTCGCTTTGCAGCAACTGGCCCTGGCCGCACTTGAGCGTGTCCAGATGCTTGCGCAGGCTGGCGATGGCATTGGCGTTTAGGTCCAGCGCCAGCGCCATGCTGGCGCCACGCGACAGCGCTTCCAGATAGAGCGCGCCGCTGCCGGTGAAGGCGTCCAGCACGCGCGCCCCGGACATATAGGGTGCGAGCCAGTTGAACAGCGTTTCGCGCACGCGATCCGGCGTCGGGCGCAGGCCTTCGGCGTCGGGAAAGGCGAAGCGCCGGCTGCGCCACTCGCCACCGATGATGCGCAATTGACCCTGGCCGCCGTGGGCGGAGGGGCGAATGGGTGGGTTGGCCATCAATGCTCCGGGACACTGCTGGGTTGTTCGAGGGGTTTGTCGCTCGGTGGCGGCAATGGTTTCTGCTCGACTTGCGGGCCGGCAGTGACGATGACGAAATCGTCCGCCTTCAGGTGCCTGCTCATCGCCGCTCTGACGTCTTCGACCGACAGCGCCTGGACCTGTTGCATGAAGTCTTCCAGATAGCTCAGTGGCAAATTGTAGAAACCGATGCTGCCAAGCTGACCGACAATGTCGGCATTGCTTGCAGTGGACAGCGGGAAGCTGCCGGCGGTCTGGCGCTTGCTGCGCTCCAGCTCGGCCTGGGTCGGACCTTCTTCGAGGAAATTCCCCACCAGTTGCTGTACCAGTTGCAGGGTGGCGTCGCTCATGTCGGCTCGGGTCTGCAGGTTGATCATGAAGGGGCCGTTGGTCTGCATGGGGCTGAAACCGGAATAGACGCCGTAGGTCAGCCCGCGCTTTTCCCGTACCTCTTCCATCAGCCGGGTGCCGAAACCGCCGCCGCCGAGGATCTGGTTGCCCAGGTAGAGTGCGGCGTAGTCCGGATGGCCTCGGGGGATGCCGAGCTGCGCCAGCAGCAGGTGGGTCTGGTTGGACGGATAGTCGAGGTGTTCGTGAGTGGCTGGCGGCTTGGTCGGGGCTGCCGGTGCAGGCATCGCAGAACCCTGCGGCAGGGCGGCGGACACCTGATCGGCAATCGCCTCGGCCTCGGCACGGCTGAGATCACCGACCAGGGCGATCACCACGTTGCCGGCGGTATAGGCTCTGGAATGGAAGTCGCGCAGTTGCTCGATATCGATGGCCGGGATGGAGGTGGGCGTGCCCTCGCTGGGGCGCGCATAGGGGTGGTCCTGGTACAGCTGCTCGAACAGCTTCAGGCTGGCCAGCTTGCCGGGGTTCTGTTTCTGGAACTCGAAACCGGTGAGCACCTGGTTCTTGATGCGTTGCAGCGAGTCCTCGGGAAAGCTCGGCTGGCCGACTACCTGGCTGAACAGCTGCAGCGCCGGCTCGCGCTTGTCCGCTGCGCTCAGGCTGCGCAGGCTGGCGATGGCCATGTCGCGGTAGGAGCCATTGCCGAAGTCGGCGCCCAGGCCCTCGAAGCCTTCGGCGATGGCGGTGACGTCCCGGCCTTCGATGCCTTCGTTGAGCATGGCGTTGGTCAGCATCGCCAGGCCGGGCCTGTCGCCGTCCTGGCTGCTGCCGGCGGCGAAGGTCAGGCGCAGGTCGAACATCGGCAATTCGTGGGCTTCGACGAACAGCACCCTGGCGCCGCCTTCGGTCTGCCAGCTGTGGATATCCAGCTTGCGGCGTGGCAGGGGCTGGTCGTCCAGTTCGGCCAGCGATTGCAGGCGCGGCTGATCCTGCTTGACACGGGCTATGGCCTGGCCGGATTCGCCCGGTGTCGCAATGTTCTGCGCCGGCGGGATGATGGCAGCCGTATCGCCGGCTTTGTTGTCGCAGGCGGTCAGGGCGAGGGGTGCGAGCAGGAGCAGGCCGAACAGGCCGCTGCGCATAAAGGTGCGATCACTCATCACCGGACTCCTCGGGCAGAACATGGGCAACGCTCAGGCGCGAGCGGGTGAAATAGGTGCGGGCGGCCTGCTGGATGTCTTCCGGCGTCACGGCTTCCAGCGCGGCGAGTTCCTCGTCCATCAGGCGCCAGGACAGGCCCACGGTTTCCAGCATGCCGATGGTGGTGGCCTGCTGGGTGATGGAGTCGCGCTCGTAGACCAGGCCGGCGATGACTTGGGCACGGACGCGCTCGAGTTCCTCGGGCGAAGGCGGCGTCTGCTTGAGCTGTTCCAGTTGCCTCCAGAGGCCCGCCTCGACTTCTTCGAGGGTGCGGCCCTCCTGCGTGTTGGGCGCGGCGCTGAGGACGAACAGGCTGTCGCCGCGCGCGTGGGCGTTGTACCAGACCGAGGCACTGCTCACCAGTTCCTCGCCGCGCTCCAGTTGCTGCGGCAGGCGCGCGCTGTAGCCGCCGTCGAGCAGTGCGGTGATCAGGCGCAGTGCATGGATCTGTCGCGGATTGTCGATCTCGGTCGCCAGACTGGCCGTGTTGAAGGCCATCATCAGGCTTGGCACCTGGGTGTTGAGGTGCAGGGTCAGACGGCGTTCGCCAGGTTCGTCCAGCTCCAGCGGGCGTTTGGCGCTGGGAATCGGACGCTTCTCGATCGGGCCGAAATAGCGCTCGGCCAGCGTGCGCACCTCATCAAGTTTCACGTCGCCGACCACCACCAGGGTGGCGTTGTTGGGCGCGTACCAGGCTTCGTACCAGGCGCGCAGTTCCTCGATGGTCATGCGGTCGAGATCGTCCATCCAGCCAATGGTCGGGGTGTGATAGCCGCTGGCGGGGTAGGCCATTGCCTTGAAGCGTTCGTAGGCCAGCGAGCTGGGCCTGTCATCGGTACGCAGGCGGCGCTCTTCCTTGATCACCTCGATTTCACGGGCGAATTCGTCGGCGGGCAGCTTGAGGCTGGCCAGACGGTCGGCTTCCAGCTCGAAGGCGACTGCCAGGCGATCACGCGCCAGCACCTGGTAATAGGCGGTGTAGTCGTCGCTGGTGAAGGCATTTTCCTCGGCGCCGAGTTCACGCAGGATGCGCGAGGCCTCACCGGCGCCGAGCGTGCGGCTGCCCTTGAACATCATGTGTTCGAGCGCATGGGAAAGGCCGGTCTGGCCGGGCGTTTCGTAGCTGGAACCGACCTTGTACCAGAGCTGGGAGACGACCACGGGAGCGCGATGATCTTCGCGGACGATCACCTTGAGACCGTTGTCCAGAAAGAACTCATGGGTTGGCTGGGCGTCGGCGGCGGTTACCAGCGGCAGATAGAGTGCGGCGAAGAGCAGAGCGGCGGCGTGACGTAGCATCGGGGGCATAGTGAAAGGCTCGTTCTGAAATGAATCCCACCGAGAGGCGTTGGCAGGCGGGAACACGCGAGGCATGGTACTGGGGCGTCGTGATCGGGGCAAAGTGGCGCGTGAATCGATATGTGACGGGAGCGCAAGCCCCAGGTGTTCGCGCATCGTCGTGGCCATGACGACCGTAGGGCCGAATTTCTTCGGCCTTTACGTCCGTGGCCGAACAGGTTCGGTCCTACAGCCGCACTTAGCGCAGTCGGTTGCGCGGTGCTAGGATAGCCCCGTCTGGCTGGCGGCGTGGCTGCTGGCGTTTCGCCCTCTTGAGAAAATCTTCTCCATGTTTGGTTCCAACGACGATAAGAAGACGCCAGCCGAGGCTGGCGAGAAGAAAGGCCTGTTCGGCTGGCTGCGCAAGAAGCCGCAGGCACCCGCAGCTGAGCCGCCGCCATCCGAGCCGCTGGAAGACAGCCAGCCGTTTGCAGATGAGCCCGATGAGCAGGCCAGGGAGCAACTGGCCGAGGCCGAGCTTGAGCAGCCCGAGCCCACCGCTGAGCCGGAAATTGAACCGGAAGTAGTGCCTCAGCCGGACCCTGAGCCGGTAGCACCAATCGACGAGCCTGAGGATGTGCCGCAAGCCCCGGTACTCGCGGAAGTCGTCGAACCGACGCCCCCTCCCGCCGCAGCAGAAGCACCGACCAAGCTGGGTTTTTTCGCTCGCCTCAAGCAGGGCCTGTCGAAAACCAGCGCCAGCATCGGCGAGGGCATGGCCAGCCTGTTCATGGGCAAGAAAGCCATCGACGATGACCTGCTGGACGAGCTGGAGACGCGCCTGCTGACCGCCGACGTTGGCGTCGAGGCCACCACGGCGATCATGCAGAGCCTGACTCGCCGTGTGTCCCGCAAGGAACTGGCTGACAGCGGTGCGCTGTACAAGGCGCTGCAGGAAGAACTGGCCAGCCTGCTCAAACCGGTCGAGCAGCCGCTGCGGATCGACTCCGGCAAGCAGCCGTTCGTGATCCTGGTGGTCGGCGTCAATGGCGTCGGCAAGACCACCACCATCGGCAAGCTGGCCAAGAAGCTGCAACTCGAAGGCAAGAAGGTCATGCTCGCCGCTGGCGACACCTTCCGTGCCGCTGCCGTGGAGCAGCTGCAGGTCTGGGGCGAGCGCAACAACATCGCGGTGATCGCCCAGCACACCGGCGCCGATTCCGCCTCGGTGATCTTCGATGCCGTGCAGGCCGCCAAGGCGCGTGGCATCGACGTGCTGATCGCCGATACCGCCGGCCGCCTGCACACCAAGGACAACCTGATGGAGGAGCTGAAGAAGGTCCGCCGGGTCATGGGCAAGCTGGACGAGACGGCCCCGCACGAAGTGCTGCTGGTGCTCGACGCCGGCACCGGCCAGAACGCCATCAACCAGACCAGGCAGTTCAACCAGGCGGTGGAACTCTCCGGGCTGGTGCTGACCAAGCTCGACGGCACCGCCAAGGGTGGGGTGATCTTCGCCCTGGCCAAGCAGTTCGGCACGCCGATCCGCTATATCGGCGTGGGCGAGGGCATCGATGACCTGCGCGCCTTCGAGGCTGACGCCTTCGTCAGTGCGCTGTTCGCCGAGAAAGGGACGAGTGCAGGTAATCCCCCGTCATGATTCGTTTCGACCAGGTCGGCAAGCGCTACTCCAACGGTCATGTCGGACTGCATGAACTGTCCTTCCAGGTGCAGCGTGGCGAGTTCCTGTTCGTCACCGGCCATTCCGGCGCTGGCAAGAGCACACTTTTGCGTCTGCTGCTGGCGATGGAGCGACCCACCAGCGGCAAGCTGCTGTTGGCCGGGCAGGACCTGTCGCGCATCAGCAATGCGCAGATTCCCTTCCTGCGTCGGCAGATCGGCGTGGTGTTCCAGAACCACCAGCTGCTGTTCGACCGTACGGTGTTCGACAATGCCGCCTTGCCACTGCAGATCCTCGGCCTGAACAAGCGCGAGATCGGCCAGCGGGTGATGACCGCGCTGGAGCGCGTCAGCCTCAAGGACAAGGCGCTGCAATATCCCTCGGACCTGTCCACCGGACAGCAACAGCGTGTCGGCATCGCCCGCGCCGTGGTGCATCGTCCGGCGCTGCTGCTGGCCGACGAACCCACCGGCAACCTCGACCCGCGCCTGGCCGCGGAGATCATGGGCGTGTTCGAGGACATCAACCGCCTCGGCACCACGGTGCTGATCGCCAGTCACGACCTGGCGCTGATCGCCCGCATGCGCCATCGCATGCTCACCCTGCAGCGTGGCCGCCTGATCGGCGACGGGGAGGCCGCCCGATGAGCGCCGAACGCAAATCCAACCCGAGTACCGCCGAGCGCGTGGGCGGCACGGTAAAGAAAGCGCCGCAGCACAATCCCGACGAGCCGGACTTCAAGACCCTGTTCCATGCCTGGCTGGAAAGCCATCGCGCGAGTCTGGTAGACAGCGTCGGGCGGCTGGTCAAGCAGCCGATCGGCAGCTTCTTCACCTGCCTGGTGATGGCCGTCGCGCTGAGTCTGCCCATGGGTCTGGCGCTGCTGTTGGATAACGTCGAGCGCCTGGGCGGTTCCTGGCAGCGCGCGGCGCAGATTTCCCTGTACATGCAGCTGGAGACCGATGCCGCCGCCGGCCAGGCGCTGCGCGAGCAGATTCTGCAAATGCCGGATGTCGCCGATGCCGAATGGATCAGTCGCGAGCAGGCGCTGGAGGAATTCCAGCAGCTGTCGGGCCTGGGCGAGGCGTTGCGCGAGCTGCCGGACAACCCGCTGCCCGGTGTCGTCGTGGTCACGCCCAATGAAGTCGACAAGGCCAAGCTGGAAACGCTGCGCCAGCGCCTGGCCGAACTGCCCGGCGTCGAGCAGGCCCAGCTCGATCTGCTCTGGGTCGAACGGCTGGCGGCGATTCTCAAGCTGGGCGACCGCTTCGTCTTCGGCCTGACGCTGCTGCTGATCGCCACCCTGCTGCTGGTGATCGGCAACACCATCCGCCTGCACATCGAGAATCGGCGCACCGAAATCGAGGTGGTCAAGCTGGTCGGTGGCACCGATGGCTACGTGCGTCGTCCGTTTCTCTACATGGGGGCACTCTATGGCCTGGGCGCGGGATTGATCGCCTGGCTGCTGCTGGCCTATGGGCTGGGCTGGCTGAACGAGGCGGTGATGGATCTGGCGGGGCTCTACGGCAGTGATTTCGGGCTGGCCGGCGTGCCCACCGAGGATGCTCTGTCACTGGTGCTTGGTGCGCTGCTGCTGGGCTATATCGGTGCCTGGCTGGCGGTGGCACGGCATCTGAATGAACTGGCTCCGCGCTGATAAGTGACTGTTATATAAAGACTTTGCTGCCCTGTAAGTGAACTTTTACACGGGCTTGCAGTCTTATCGGGCAATGTTAAACTGCTGCAGCTTCACTATCGGAGGATCTGCATGACATCTACTCTGCAACCTGTTCAGGCGCTGGTTCCGGGAGGCAATCTCGAAGCCTATGTGCAGACGGTCAACAGCATTCCGCTGCTGACGGTCGAGCAGGAACGCGATCTGGCCGGACGCCTGTTCTATCAGCAGGATCTCGAAGCCGCTCGCCAGATGGTTCTTGCCCACCTGCGATTCGTCGTCCATATCGCTCGCAGCTATTCGGGCTACGGTCTGGCCCAGGCCGACCTGATCCAGGAAGGCAACGTCGGCCTGATGAAGGCGGTCAAGCGCTTCAACCCGGAAATGGGTGTGCGCCTGGTGTCCTTCGCGGTGCACTGGATCAAGGCCGAGATTCACGAGTTCATCCTGCGCAACTGGCGCATCGTCAAGGTCGCCACCACCAAGGCGCAGCGCAAGCTGTTCTTCAACCTGCGCAGCCAGAAGAAGCGCCTGGCCTGGCTGAATAACGAGGAAGTCGAGCGCGTAGCCGACAGCCTTGGTGTCGAGGCGCGCGAAGTGCGCGAGATGGAAAGCCGGCTCACCGGTCATGACATGGCGTTCGATCCGGCGGCCGATGCCGACGACGACAGCGCCTACCAGTCGCCAGCGCATTATCTCGAGGATCACCGCTACGATCCGGCTCGCCAACTGGAGGATGCCGACTGGAGCGACAGTTCCAATTCCAGTCTGCACGAGGCGCTGGAAACGCTGGACGAGCGCAGCCGCGATATCCTGCAACAGCGCTGGCTGAGCGAAGAGAAGGCCACCCTGCATGACCTGGCGGCCAAGTACAGCGTCTCTGCCGAGCGCATTCGCCAGCTGGAAAAGAATGCGATGAACAAGCTCAAGGGTTCGATCCTGGCTTGATATCGTCGAAATGAGAAAGGCGCTGCAGGTTTGCCCGGCAGCGCCTTTTTTGTGCCTGCAGAAACCTGGCCGTAGGGCGGTCACGCTTTATCGGCCCGGCGAGACAGGCCGATGCTTTACTCGTCGGATTACGTCTGCGGCTAGGGCCTGTTAACGCTACTGGCTTGACGGCGAGTAATGCGGGATACTTCGCGCATGATGATCACACCCGAACAATTCTCCGCCATTGAACATTGCTTCCCGCGCCAGCGCGGCAATGTCAGCTTGTCGAACCTGGATGTCCTGAATGCGATCC